>CABVDJ010000001.1 GCA_902497025.1 uncultured Collinsella sp.
CGCTGTCACCGACGCCCGCCCCGCCGCCTCCGATGCCGCCGGCAGACGCTGCCGCTCCGCAGCATCGAGCTCCGGTCATCTGCGCCATTTCGGGTTCGGGCGGTTGCGGCAAGTCGACGATCATTGCCACCATGGCACACACATCGTCGCTGTTGGGCTTGCGTGCCGCCGTGCTCGACCTGGACCTGATGTTTGGAAACCTTTACGACTTGTTAGGCGTCGATGCTCCGCGCGATATGGCGGCACTTATCGAGCCGTCGGTGGCGGGCGCGCTTGCCGAGCCGGATATCGTGGCCGCATCGATGCGCGTGGCGCCAGGCGTTACGCTCTGGGGTCCCGTCGCGGCGCCCGAGCAAGCCGAGCTCATGGCACGTCCGGTGGAGCTACTACTTGATGTTCTGCGTCGCGAATCCGACGTGGTCTTTATCGATACCTCGGTCTTTTGGGGCGACGCCGTGGCGGCTGCGGTGGCGGCGAGCGACCGTTGCCTGGTCGTTGGCGATGCGGCGGTGTCGTCCGCGACATCGGCGTCGCGCGTCATTGAACTGGCGAGTCGAGTAGGTGTGCCGCGCACGCGCATGAGCGCCGTGTTCAACCGGTTCGGTGCGCGCGGGGCAGACGAGGACGTCGCCATGCGCTTTGAGATTGCCTGTGCGTTGAGCTCCAAGATTCGCATCGCCGATGGCGGGCAGGATCTCGCCGCGCTCATGGCGTTTGGGCGCGCTGACGAGGCAGTGGGGCAGACCAGCGCTTTTGCGACCAGCGTGCGCGAGGCTACGCGCGAGATGCTCGTGGAACTGGGGTGCGCCGTCGGCCCTTGGAGCGATATGGTCGCCGACCGTGCAACGCGTACCGAGCGCCCGCGTATCCGCCTTCCCTGGTCGCGCGAGGGTGATCAGCGATGAGTCTGCAAACGAGGATTAAGGCTGCCGGCGCTGCAGCGGCGGCAGCGCCTGTAGATGCGGGGCGTCGCCGCGCGGTGAAACGACGCACCAAGCGCGCCGTGATGGACCGCATGGGTTACGACGAAGTGGCGCGTATCAGCGCCTATATCGACCCGGCACTTGCCCGCTCGGAATTGCGTCCCGCGGTGGAGGCGGCGCTCAATGTTGAGGAACCGACCGATCTCGCGACGCCCGAGCGCGAGACCATCATCGACGAGATTTTGGATGACGTGGTGGGCTTGGGACCGTTGCAGCCGCTCATCGAGGACGACACCGTTACCGAAATCATGATCAACGGCTGCCGCTCGGCTTTCTTTGAACGCGGCGGCGTCTTGTATCCCATCGAGCATGCGTTTGAGGATGATGAGCAGATCCGGGTGCTTATCGACCGCATCATCTCGCCACTTGGCCGCCGTATCGACGAGCGCAGCCCCATCGTCAACGCCCGCCTCAAAACGGGCTATCGCGTCAACGCGGTGATTCCGCCTGTGGCGATTGACGGACCGATTCTCACCATCCGAAAGTTCTCGGACCGTATCTGCTCGCTGGACGAGCTTGTGGGGCTGGGGTCGCTGCCGCTTTGGTATGCGCAGCTGCTGTCGTGCGCGGTGTCGCTGCGACAGGACCTGGCGGTTGCGGGAGGCACGGGATCTGGTAAGACCACTCTGCTCAACGCGTTGTCATGCGAGATCTCCACCGGCGAGCGCATCGTGACGATCGAGGACTCTGCCGAGCTCAAGTTTGCGCATCATCCGCACGTGGTGCGCCTAGAGGCGCGCGAGGCTTCAATTGAGGGCGAGGGCGCGGTGACGATCCGCGACCTGGTGACCAATGCCCTGCGCATGCGCCCCGACCGCATCGTGGTGGGCGAGGTGCGCGGTGCCGAGTGCTGCGACATGTTGCAGGCCATGAACACGGGCCACGACGGGTCGCTCACCACGCTTCATGCGGGCTCAGAACAGGAGACCGTGGTGCGTCTGACGTTGCTTGCACGTTATGGCATCGATCTGCCGAGCGAGCTCATCGAGGAGCAGATTGCCATGGCGCTCGACGGCATCGTGATGTCCGAGCGCCACGCCGATGGCAGGCGTTTTGTCTCCTCGTATTCGGGGGTGCGTCGCGCCACGTCGGGCGGCGTAGAGCTCGAGCGCTATGTGACTTTCGATGCCGCCGAGCGCACCTGGACGCTTGACCGCGAGCCGCCGTTTATCGCAGAAGGCCTGCGGTCGGGGACGCTCACACAAGAGGAGGTGGACGAATGGAGGTCGCTGTGCCCCTCGTCGTAGGGGGTTTGGCAGGGTTTTCTGTTGCGACGGCGTGCGGGGCGGAACCTCGTGTGCCGCAGGTGCCGCCGGCGGAGCTGGCGCGTCAGGCGCTCGAGACGGTGGCAGAGAAGCTGCCGCGTGAGCTGGTGGAAAACGATCTGCTGAAAAAGATTGCCCGTTCGTGGGCATCGCTGGCTCCGGCGCATCGCCTTGGCCTCGTGATTGAAGATGCTTCGGGGCGTTTGGCGTTTCTGCTGCTATCGAGCGGTGTCTGCTGCGTTTTACTAACGATGGTGTCGTTATCGCCCCTCGGATTTGCCTTGGGACTTGTTGCTCCGATTGCCGTTGGCGCCGCTCGGGATGGCTTTGAGAGCCGGCGCGAGCAACACGATGCAGAAGAGGCCATGCCCGAGGCGTTTACCGCACTTTCCATGTCGCTTGCCTCGGGACATTCGCTGGCCCAGGGCATGCGCTTTGTGGGCGCTCATGCGCAAGAGCCGGTACATACCGAGTTTTTGCGGGTAGCGGCGGCGATCGATTGCGGCATCTCGGCGACCGACGCGCTCGATGACTTGCTCGTGCGCATCGACGCCCCCGGTCTTTCGCTTGTGACCTTGGCGCTTAAGGTGTCACAGCGCACTGGCGCTCCGCTTGCCGACTTACTGTCCGAGGCGTCGAGCATGGTGGGGGAGCGCATTGAGCTCAAGCGCCGCCTGGATGTTAAGACGTCACAGGCGCGTATGTCGGCACACATGGTCGCGGCGATGCCGGCGGGCATGTGCGCGGTGTTGGCGCTGCTTTCGGCAGATTTTCGTCGCGGTCTTGCGACGCCTGCCGGTGCGGGCGCTGTGGTGCTGGGTCTAGCCCTCAACGTCGTTGCCCTGGTGGTTATCCGGCGCATTATGCGGGTGGAGCTATGAGCGCCCTGGTTACAGTTGTGGCTTGCCTGTGTGCCCTGAGTGTATTTGTCGCGACGGGTTTGGATCGGGCGGATGCACGCAAGATCGCAGGGGCCTGCAAGCGCGAGGCGGTGCTGGTCGCTGCCGCGGGTCGCTCAGTGGTCGATGCCCTGACCGCGCGAGTGAAGGGCGCGGTTGGAGTGGGCGGCCCGGCGCGAGTGCCGCTCGGCGAAGTGTCCGAGATGATCGATGTTGTGCGCTTGGGTCTTTCGGCCGGTCTTTCGTTTGATGCGGCGCTTGAGATTTTCTGCGCCAACCGCCGGTCAGTGCTGGCTCTTCGCCTTGAGCGGGCCTGCATGGCGTGGCAGGTGGGCGTGGACACGCGTGAGGACGAGTTGTTGGCCGCCGCGCGCGACCTGGACGTGCGAGCGCTCGAGACCTTTGCCATCACGGTGGGGCAGGCGCTCGCCCTGGGTGCCCCACTTGCCGAGACGCTGGCCGCTCAAAGTCGCGAGATCCGTGCGGCTCATCGCGCTGCGGTCGAGCGCGAGATCGAGCGTGCGCCCGTCAAGCTGCTGATTCCCACCGGCACGCTCATCTTGCCGGCGTTGCTTCTGTCCATATTGGGCCCGCTGCTGGGAGCAGGCGGGATGATGTAGGGAGGAATACATGAACACGATGACTGACGCTGCTGGCAAGGTCCAGGGCTGGGCGTTTTGCCGGGCGGCACATGTTCGTCAACGCGCCAAGGAGCTACTGCAGGAGGAGAGTGCACAGGGTACCACCGAGTATGCCATCTTGGTCGGCGTGCTCGTGGTGATCGCGATTATCGCCATCGTCGCATTTAAGGGCAAGGTTAAAGAGCTATGGGATGCGATCAGCGAGGGCATCAACAGCCTGTAGAGGGCGAGCGCCCCATCGGGGTGCTGCTGGTGTTTGCTTGCCTGACCGTGGCGATAGCGGCGGTGCTTTGGGGGCTTAACGCCGCGCGGCAGCAGCGTCCTGGGGCCGCCTTCGATTCGGGCTCAGATTCGGCGGTGGCGTCTCAAAAAGATGAGATGCGAGATGCGGACGATTCGGATGTCGCTGTCACGGCGCAAACCTTTCTGCGGACGCTCGACAAGCGGTCTGGCACTGCGACGGATTTGCCTGAGGACAACGCGATTGCGGTTCGGCTTGCATGGTCCGAGGACCGACCGATGACCGAGGCAGCGGCGGATATGTTACGCGCCTACCGCGAGGTGCCAACGGCCCAGCTCGCCCTGAGCGGCTATCTCGATATTAAGGGCAACGTATGGGGCGCCATCGTGCGCGATGGGCGCGGCTGGGTCGATATGGTGACGGTTGCCGCGGATACCGGCGATGCTTCGTGTCGTCTGCGCGCGGTGCGCCTGGTCCCGCAAACAATAAGCTCAAAGGAGGGATCGTGAAATGCATGGCGTTCTGCGTGAAGAGGTTGCCCAAGCGACTGTGGAATACGCCATCGTCACGGTGGCGCTGCTATCGATCGTGCTGGCGATTGCGGGACTTTGGCGTGCTGGCACCGATGGACGCTTGGCGGCGCTGGTTGAGCGGGCGGCATCCCATGGCGTTGCCTCGACGTCGGTTATCGACGCCGCTGCGGGCGCTAAGGACATCGCGTTGTATTGATATCGCGCGCGAGGACCGGGCGCAGTCTACGGTCGAGGCCGCTTTTTTGCTGCCGACGTTTCTGACGCTCATCCTTCTCGCACTGCAACCGGTGTGCCTGCTTTATGCGCGCGCGGTCATGGAGTCTGCCGCCGCCGAGACCGCGCGGCTCATGACCACGACGACGGCGGAGGACGACGATCTTAAGGAGTTCACCCGCCGCCGGCTTGCCGCAGTGCCCAACGTTTCGATCTTTCATGCCGGCGGGCCGTTGTCGTGGGATATCGAGCTTGGCCGGGCCGGTGCGGGTGGCGTCTCGTCCGTGTCCGTTTCCGGCGAGGTCAAGCCGTTGCCTGTGATCGGTGCGTTTGCGCAGGCTATGGGTGGTACCGCCGAGGGCGGCTACGTTGAGCTCAAGGTCGATGTCTCGTATCAATCGCGTCCCGAATGGCTGGAGGGAGATTATGATTCGTGGATTGCTGCATGGGATTAAGCGTTTCTGGTCTAGATGCGTTTTGACGCGCCGTCCGAGCTGCCATCGCAAACGAGGCGGCTTTATGGGCCGCGCCGGTGTCGATCTGTTTATCGAAGACGGTGCCTACACCACGCTTTCTTCTGCCGTGGTCATCCTAGTGGTGCTCACGTTGTTGTTTTCGTCGACCGCGGCGATATGGAGCATGTCGCGTGCCGGGGATACCCAGGTGGCGGCCGATAGCGGCGCGCTGGCGGGTGCCAACGTAGTGTCGTCCTATCACACGGCTGCCACGGTGGTTGATGCGAGCATCTTGAGTCTGGGGCTGGCGGGGTTTGCCACAATCGGGACGGGCCTGGTCGCCATCCTCATCCCAGGTGCCGAATCAGTTGCCGGCAATATGGTCGATACCGGGATTGAGATCATTAAAACGCGCAACAAGTTTGCCAAAAGCGCATCGGAAGGCTTACAGAAAATTGAGACGGCTCTGCCGTATCTGATCGCCGCGCGTGCCACGCAGGCGGTGTCGGCGCAGGATACCGATAGTGTGACCTATACCGGCACGGCGCTTGCCGTGCCCAGGACATCCGAGTCGGACTTCGCTGCGCTCAAAGGGTCCGAGATCTCGACCGATACCATTAAAGACACATCAGATGATTTAGAGCGTGCGGCCGAGGAGCTGCGGAAGGCCTCGGAGGAGACGGCGAAGGCTAAAGAGCGCGCTTGGCTGGCGGATTGTGGCGGGTCGGACGAGAGTTCGATTGGCAAGTACTCGTGTATGTGGGAGCGTGCGAAAAAACTAGCAGAACTATCTGACAGCCAGAACCGTCATGAAAAGTCGAGCATCACATGGGAGCCGCAAATAGCGCTCGATCGCGCGAAAACCTATTACCGACAGCGCTTGGCGAATGAAAAACCTCAGGGATCGAGCGTCGAGATGAAAGCGCAGTCAGCCGCTCGAAAAGCGTTCTATGCCTATGCGATTGAAGAGGTCGATCGAGCATACATAAAAGATGATGGCGAACGGTTTTCTGCCTATATCCCACTATTGCCGCGTGTCCCAAACGAGGTGCGGCCGACCGAACTTTACACCGATGCCGCATGGCCTGTAAGCAACAACGACGGCAGAACATACCTGCATTATGGAGTCGAATGCCCCGTCTATCAGAAAGGGACTCCGAGTGGGCTGGCATCTGTTGCTGATTATGATGGTCGTGATACATGCGAAGCGTGCGGCTTCGGCGTGGTTACGCTTGGAAGCGCCCTCATGCCGCCATCGTTCATCGAAAACGGCTTCGAGTACCACTTTGACAAGTTCAAAGAGGCTCTGGAAGACTACGTCGACTGCCGCAACAAAGAACTCGAACTTGAGCGTCAGACCGAGGATGAGGCCGACCGTGCGGGCAATGCGTTTGACCAGGCCATTAAAGCGCTTTCGGGTGAGCGTCCGCGTATCGCGCCGCCCGGTCGCAACGGCGTGGTCGCCCTTGCGGTTTCGGGCGATATGACCAGCCCCGATCAACTTAACTCCTCGTTTAACACGGCGGTTGAGCTTGGCAGTCGCGGTGCCATCTCTGCCGCGGTGCTGGCGCCCGATGAGACGACGGCGCAAAACAACGTGCTTTCGCGATTTTTCTCGACATTGAAGGAACGCTCGGGCGGCGTTGCCGGCGTACTCGATGGCGTCATGGATGTTTGGGGACGGCTGCTTGTGGGATACGGAGACATCCAAGGTTCGGCCGACGAACTTATGGACGAGATGATTAAAGACCTAGGAGGGGGCAGCGGCGCGTTGGGCTCCATCGCATCGTGGCTCGGCGATACCGTTTCGGCGTCCGTGGCGGCGTTGGGTCTGGAACCGTGCGACTTGCGCCTGCGAAAGCCGGTGCTGACCGATTCCGCCAACGTCATTAAGAGCCCGGGGTCTGACATTGCGGGTCTCTCTCAAGCACAAGACAAACTGCGAGGTATTCCGTTGGGCGTGACCGATCCCAAGGCGCTTTGCGAGGCGTTGGAATATCAAGTCGAACGCACCATTAGCGGTACGGTGTTCACGCTTGCGGAGATTCCTCTGCCCGGCGGCGGCTCCATCCCACTCACCGTCGATGTCGCCACGCTGGTTGGCGCTCTGGGCGGTGGGTCGTAATGAGTATTCGCATGCGTCTGCGCGAGGAGCGCGCCCAGGCGACGGTGGAGATGGCAGCGGTTACGCCCGTTTTGCTGGTGCTGGCACTCATCGTGTACAACGTCATGATCTTTGCCAGCGCTGTCGCGCGCTTCGACCGCGTGGTGCCCGACATCGTGTTGGCGCATGCCGTGGCGTCGGAGGGGGAGGGCGACGAAAGCTCTGCCGATGCCTCGGCGACGGTTCAGACTCAAATTCTGAATGCCATGGAAGGCTATGACTTGCGGATCGAAGTGTCGAGCGAGCAAGGCGCGGAGGCATTGGATGGTGGCCTGCTCTCCCTATCCGGTACGTTTAGGACCTACACCTGCACCATGCACTATGAGCCGTGGCCGACTTCTCTCAGCATCGCTGGCGTTTCGCTGGGGGCGCCGACAACGTTGTCGCACGAGCGCGCGGTGACGGTCGATCCATGGCGTCCGGGGGTGGTCATGTGACCGCGGTCTCGTCTTACATCGCCTACGCGCGGGCACTCAACAGGCTGGGTTGGACGCCGGCCGAGTTTGTGGTGGCGGAGTCGTTTGCCGTGCGCCTGCGCGGCATGCTGGGACGGCGTCCGGTTGCCGCCAACGGCCTGCCGCTTGTCATGGCGTTTCCGCACTGTTCCTCGGTCCACACGTGTTTTATGGCCTATCCCATCGACATCGCCTTCATCGATGCGCGCGGCTATGTCCTCGTATGCTACGAAAACGTACGTCCCTGGCGTATGTGCTCCTGCCCCGGCGCCTGGGCCGTACTAGAGCGCCCTTCAATCATTGTTTCGACCCCTGCTCTCCAACGCGTGCCGGCTTAAGGGACTGAGCGAAAAACTTCTTGCTGCCGGTTGATGCCTCTGACGTGCCGATTTATAGAACCGAGGCTGTGCTCAAAAACTTTTTTAAAATTCTCGGTTGACCGGAACGCGTCCTTGGTTATACTAATCAAGCCTTGAAACAAGGCACACCTCAAATGGCTGGGTAGCTCAGTTGGTAGAGCAGAGGACTGAAAATCCTCGTGTCAGGGGTTCGATTCCCTTCCCCGCCACCTTGAATTGACTAGGACCTCTGCAAAGGGGTCCTTTTCTTTTACCGAGGGCTCTGCGGAAACTGCGTCCCGGAATTTGGATTCAGAGCGGGATGCGTTTTCCGCTTTAAGGCCGCTTGGGAAAGCACGGCCCGGAATCCGGCGCCAGAATGGGACGCGCTTTCCTTTTGCGGCCTTTGGCGGAAACTGCGTCCCAGATCCCGCGCTCAGAACGGGATGCATTTTCCGGTGCCTGCCTCCGGCACACGTGCACATCTCGCGCGCCATCTCGGACCCGCCCGCCTAGACATTCCTCCCACTTTTGCGCCACTTTGTAGACCGTTCGGTCGCCTGTCTGCATGCGCGGGTATACTCAAATCGATAGATATGTCATGCAAGAGCGATGCGGGCTTAGCCCGTATGATTCAAAAGGGGGCAGTGATGGAGAGGATACTCGGCGTTAATCTCTCTGGCTGGTTTATTCCCGAGCCTTGGGTGACCCCGTCGCTATACGCGGCGACCGGTGCATCCAATGCGGCCGAGCTGCAGGAGGCCATGGGCACCGCCGCCTATAACGAGCGCACGCGCCGTCATTACGAGACGTTTGTGAGCGAGGATGATTTCCGTCGCATGGCGCAGATCGGCCTCAACGCCGTGCGCCTGCCGGTGCCTTGGTATGCCTTTGGCTCGCAGGAGTCCGATGCGTCCTACATCTCGGTTGTCGACTACATCGACCGTGCAATTGAGTGGGCTGCCAAGTACAACATCCGCGTGCTGCTCGATCTGGCAACTGTGCCCGGTGGCCAGGGCGATTCCAACGATTCGCCCACCACGCCGGAGGCTGTCGCCGAGTGGCATTCGTCCACTAACGGCCGCCATGTCGCACTCGACGTGCTCGAGCGCTTGGCCGAGCGTTACGGCGAGGCCGAGAGCCTGCTGGGCATTGAGCTGCTGGATACGCCGCAGATGAGTGTCCGCAAGAGTCTCTTTGCCATGACGGATGGCATTCCGGCTCACTACCTGCGCAATTTCTATCGCGATGCCTACGAGCTCGTCCGTTCGTATATGCCCGAGGATAAGATCGTCGTCTTCTCGTCTTCGGGGCATCCCAGCGAGTGGAAGCATTTTATGCGCGGCGCTAAGTACAAGAACGTCTACATGGACCTTCACCTGTACCATTACCGCGACGAACATGCGCTCGACATCACGAGCCCCCGCGGGCTGACGACGGCGATTTCGCGCAACAAGCGCGAGCTTAAAGAGGCGATTTCGACTGGGTTCCCCGTGCTGGTGGGCGAATGGTCGGGCGCGGCGATCTTTGCCAACTCGTCGGTTACGCCCGAGGGCCGCAATGCCTACGAGCGCGTGTTTATCGCCAACCAGCTGGCTTCGTTTGCGCCGGCTGCCGGCTGGTTCTTCCAAACGTGGAAGACCGAGAAGCGCATTGCAGCATGGGACGCCCGCGCGGCGCTCGGTACGCTCGAGCGCGGCATGATTGAATAGGTTGATATGACGCAAAACAGCGCCCATACGGGCAAACTCTATGTGGTCGGCACGCCCATCGGCAACCTGGGCGACCTGTCTCCGCGCGTTGGCGAGGCGTTTGCCGCCGCCGATGCCATCTGCTGCGAAGACACGCGTGTGACGTCAAAGCTGCTGATGCACCTGGGCATTTCCAAGCCACTTGTCCGTTGCGACGAGAATGTGATCGCCAGCCGCGCCGCCGGCCTGGTCGACCGTCTGCTGGCGGGGGAGACCCTCGCCTTTGCCTCGGATGCCGGCATGCCGAGCGTGTCCGATCCCGGCCAGGCGCTGGTCGAGGCGGCGCGTGAGGCCGATGTGCCCGTCGAAGTTATTCCCGGGCCCTCTGCTTGCGTCACGGCACTCGTTTCGTCCGGCATTCCCTGCGAGCATTTTTTCTTCGAGGGTTTTTTGGGCCGAAAGCACGGCGACCGTGTGCGCCGTTTGCAGCGCCTTGCCGTGGTGCCCGGCGCGCTCATCTTCTACGAGTCTCCACATCGCATCGTGGCGACGCTCGAGGCCGTGGCGGAGGTCTTTCCCCAGCGTGAGGTTGCCGTCTGCCGCGAACTCACCAAGCTGCACGAGGAGGTCTTGCGCGGGCCCGCTGCCCAGCTTGCCGAGGAGCTGCGTGCTCGCGGCGAGGTAAAGGGCGAGATTGCGCTGGTCATCGCGCCGCCGAGCGAGGACGAAGAGGCCGGTATCGCGCCGGTTGGCGCAGCGGCAGTAGATCCCGATGAGGCCCTGCGCGCGGATATCCGCGCCGCGCTCGAGGAGGGGGAGCCCGCCTCTGCGGTGGCCAAGCGCCTGTCTCAGAAGTATTCGCGCCGCAAGCGCGATGTCTATGCCATGGTGCTCGATATGCAATAGATGGAGGATATCCAGCCCTTGCGCTAGAATCATCCTCTGTATGCAACGTTTTTCTGGAGGACAAACCCCATGGATCAAAGCAAGCCTTCGTTCTTTATCACGACGCCCATCTACTACGTCAACGCCGATCCGCACCTGGGCACGGCTTATTCCACCATCATCGCCGACGTTCAGGCTCGCTATCGCCGCTCCGCCGGCTATAACGTCAAGTTCCTGACCGGCATGGACGAGCACGGCGAGAAGGTCGCCGAGGCCGCAGCCAAGCACAACATGACGCCGCAGGAGTGGACCGACAGCCAGGCCCCGCACTTCAAGGAGCTTTGGAACAAACTCGAGATCTCCAACGACGACTTCATCCGCACCACCGAGCCGCGCCAGCATCATGCCGTGCAGTACCTGTGGGAGCGCATGGAGGAGTCCGGCTACCTGTATAAGGGCAGCTACGACGGTTGGTATTGCGTGCCTGACGAGACCTACTTCACCGACACGCAGGTCCAGAAGGGTGACGAGGAGTACGGCAGCGTCGGCCAGCACCTGTGCCCCGACTGCCACCGTCCGCTCGAGCGCGTGCAGGAGGAGTCCTACTTCTTTAAGCTTTCCGCTTTCCAGGACAAGCTGCTCAAGCTCTATGACGAGCACCCCGACTTTGTCGAGCCCGCGTTCCGTATGAACGAGGTGCGCAGCTTTGTCGAGGGCGGCCTCAACGACCTTTCCGTGAGCCGTACGAGCTTTGATTGGGGCATTCAGGTTCCGTTTGACGAGGGCCACGTGACCTATGTGTGGTTCGACGCGCTGCTCAACTATATGACGGCTGTCGGCTACGGTGTCGATACCGACGAGGCCCGTGCCGAGCTGGCCTATCGCTGGCCCGCGCAGTTCCACATCGTGGGCAAGGACATCATCCGTTTCCACTGCGTCATTTGGCCGGCCATGCTCATGGCCATTGGCGAGGCCCTGCCCGAGCACGTCTTTGCCCATGGCTTCCTGACCGTGCGCAATGCCGAGACCGGTAAGGCCGAGAAGATGTCCAAGAGCCGTGGCAACGCCATCGCCCCGCAGGATGTCATCGATATGCTGGGCGTCGAGGGCTATCGTTATTACTTTATGACCGATGTGGTCCCCGGTACCGACGGCGCCATCAGCTTCGACCGCATGGAGCAGGTCTACAACGCCGATTTGGCCAACAGCTGGGGCAACCTCATTTCGCGCTCGCTCAACATGAGCGGCAAGTATTTTGACGGTTGCGCGCCCGCCAAGCCCGCATCGTTCGATGCGTTCGACAACCCGCTGGCAAAGATCGCCGATGGTCTGGTCGAGCGCTACATGGCCAAGATGGACGTGCTCGATTACGGTGGAGCCAAGGACGAGGTCATGGAGCTCATCCACGCCGCCAACCACTACATCGAGGACTCCGAGCCTTGGGCACTTGCCAAGGACGAGGCCAAGGCTGACGAGCTGGCGTTTGTGATCTACAACCTGCTCGAGGCCATCCGCATTGCCGCTCACCTGCTGATGCCGCTCATGCCCCAGACTTCTGCCGAGGCTCTGCGCCGCCTGTCCTGCGAGGACGAGGCCGCGAGCGACGACCTCAAGGGCATTTGCGCTTGGGGCCTGCTTGCTGGTGGTCAGCCCGTCGAGAAGGGCGATCCGCTGTTCCCGCGTCTGGCGTAGTGACCGCGCGAGCGCCATATCGGCAATTTGCTGTTTAGCTGTAAGGGCATGGCCACCACGGTCCATGCCCTTTTGTTTCAAGACGCCGCCATCATGCTAAGGAGGCAACCATGACAACTTCGCCTTTGGCAAACCCCACGGCCACCAGGGAGCTGCTAGAGGAGTTTGGCCTTGCGACTAAGCATCGCCTGGGCCAGAACTTTCTAATCGACAATCATGTGATCGAGCGTATCTGCGAGCTTGCCGAGCTTGCAGGTGACGAGCGCGTACTCGAGGTGGGTCCGGGTTGCGGCACGTTGACACTTGCGTTGCTGCAGGAGGCGGCGTGCGTTACGTCGATCGAGGCCGATCCCGAGCTTGAGCCGGTGCTTGACGCCCACGCCGCCGACTATGCCAACTTCCGCTTTATCATGGGCGATGCGCTCAAGGTGGGCCCGGAGCAGATTGAGCAGGTTGCGGGCGGTACGCCGACGGTGTTTGTCGCGAATCTGCCCTACAACGTGGCGGCGACGATCATCCTTCAGTTCTTCCAGACGATGCCCGCGCTTAAGCGCGCTGTCGTCATGGTTCAAAAGGAGGTTGCCGATCGCATTGCCGCAACGCCCGGTAACAAGACCTATGGCGGCTACACGGCAAAACTCGGCCTGTACGCGCAGGTGACGGGTCGCTTTGAGGTGCCGCCGCGTTGCTTTATGCCGGCGCCGCACGTGGACTCGGCCGTCGCGCGTATCGACCGTGTTGACGGCGTGGTGCCCGAGGGGCTCGATCGCGAATTTGTGGCCCGCGTGATTGATGCTGCATTTGCTCAGCGTCGCAAGACCATCCGCAATTCCATGAGCGCCAACGGCTTTGCCAAGGACGTGCTCGATGCTGCCTTTGAGGCTTGCGGTATTGCACCCACCACGCGCGCCGAGACGCTTGATGTTGCTGACTTTGTCCGTCTGGCCCAGGAGCTAATCCATGATGCCTAATGCCGAACGTGTGACGTTTACCAAGAAAAAGAAGACGGTTGCTTGTCCCGTGCCCTTGGCACCGCTTGCCGACACGCATGCGCATCTACTTTCGTTCTGGGGCAAGGATGTGCCTGAGACGCTCGTGCGTGCCAAGGCGGCAGGCGTCGACCTGTTGGTGACGATGCTCGACCCCATCGCTGACAAACGCAGCGTGACGGACTATAGCGACTGGCTCGTGCGCGAAATTCTGCCGATGCAGGATATCCCGCAGATCAAGTATCTTGCCGGCGTGCATCCGTATGGCGCACCGGACTATACCGACGACGTTCACGCACAGGTCGTTGCCGCGCTCGATGATTCCTTATGCGCCGGTATTGGCGAAATCGGCCTGGACTACCACATGGACTATGACGACGATATCGCGCCGGCACCCCATAACGTGCAGATTGACTGCATGGCGCGTCAGCTCGAGCTTGCCGTGTGCCGTAACGTGCCGGTGGAGCTGCATCTGCGCCACGAGGACACGGACCATGAGCGCACCTCGCACGTTGATGCGTACAACGTGCTTCGTGAGGTGGGCGTGCCCCAGGCCGGTTGTGTGCTGCACTGCTTTGGCGAGGACCGCGCCACGATGGAGCGCTTTGTGGAGCTGGGCTGCTATATCGCCTATGGTGGTGCGGCCACCTTTAAGCGCAACGACGACGTGCGCGAGGCATTTGCGGCAACCCCACTCGATCGAATTTTGTTCGAGACGGATTGCCCGTATATGGCTCCGGAGCCCATCCGCGGTCTTGAATGCGAGCCCGCAATGATCTCCATTACGGCAAACGCGCTGGTTAACGACCGTGTCGATCGCACTGGTGAGGACGCCGAAACAATCGCGCAAGCCGCTTGGGAGAATGCCTGCAAACTTTTTCAAAAATAGTTCTTGCGTTCGTGGTGGCGCTCCGTTATTCTAATTCCTGCACGCGGGCGTGGCGGAATTGGCAGACGCGTACGGTTCAGGTCCGTATGGGGGCAACCCCATGAAGGTTCAAGTCCTTTCGCCCGCACCATTGATTGAAAGAGCTCCCAGCAATGGGAGCTTTTTTGTTATGGGCCGTTTTGGCAGATTTGACATATCGATTTCGCGCGGTAGATGTCCCTGTGGTCAAAAAGTGGCAAATATGAGTACTGACATGAAAATAGAGACATTTCATGAAGCTATTTTTGCTCATTTTGCGCAACAGATGTACGCTAATTTGGCTCAACCTTGAGACAAAATGAAGTAATTTCGATAGACCTCGGGTTCAACGAGGCGATTTTGACCCAAATACGCTGTTACTAAACTGGTAACAGTACTCATATTTGGCCTTTTTTGACCACGGGTCCTCTTGTTGGTGTCACACAGCTGCTTCGTGCGGGTATCCTAATGCCAACGTGTGCCTATCAGAGGAGAGACCATGCTGTTGTCCGGTATCATCGCTGCCCTTACCAGCCTTTTGATTCCCATCATCATTCTGTTGCTGCTGCTTCCCAACGCCTGCTACGTCGTTGAACAGCAGCATGCCGTGATCATCGAGCGTCTGGGCAAGTTTAACCGCATCGTCAACGCGGGCTTCCACATGAAGGTGCCCGTGATCGACCGCAAGGCCGCCACGGTGAGTCTGCGAACCATGAAAAACGGTTTTGGCATCGACGTTAAGACCCAGGACAACGTGACCATCGGCCTTGAGGTCTCTGCTCAGTACCACGTGAGCTATGACATGGGCGCCGGCCCGGCAGATTCGGGCATCTACAAGAGCTACTATATGCTGCAGGAGCCCGTCGACCAGATGCGTGACTTCATCACCGACGCCCTGCGCTCTTCGATTCCCGTCTACACACTCGATGAGGTCTTTGCCAAGAAGGATGACATCGCCAAGGATGTCAACGCTACCGTTTCCGAGCAGATGGCCGCCTACGGCTTCACCCTCGTGTCGACGCTCATCACCAAAATCGCACTGCCGACCGAGGTTGAGAACTCCATGAACGACATCAACGCTGCCCAGCGCAAGCGCGCTGCCGCGCAGGAGCTCGCCGAGGCCGACCGCATCAAGCGCGTCACCGAGGCGACCGCCGAGGCCGAGGCTATGGAAAAGGCGGGCGAGGGCATCGCCAACCAGCGCAAGGCCATCGCGCTGGGTATCAAAGATTCGCTCGAGATCATCCAGGAGACGGGTGTCGGCAATGACGAGGCCAACCAACTGTTCATGTTTACGCAGTGGTCCGAGATGATGACGGAGTTCGCTCGCACGGGTAAAACCTCGACGGTCGTGCTGCCGAGCGACTTTTCGCAGTCGGCCTCGATGTTCGAGCAGATGCTGGCCGCCGGCAAAGTTCAAAACGATTCGAAGGAGTAGACGCGCGTGAAATACACCGTCGTTTGCGTCGGTAAGCTCAAGGAGCGCTTTTGGAAGGACGCGTGCGCTGAGTACACCAAGCGCCTAGGTGCCTATGCCAAGGTGGATATCCGCGAGGTGGCCGATATCGACCCGGCTAAGGCGGGCGGCGTGGATGCCGCGCGCGACAAGGAGGGGGCGGCGATTCTTGCCGCCTTGCCATCTCGAGCGCATGTGATCCTGCTGGCTATCGAGGGCAAGGAGCGCTCGAGCGAGGAGTTTTCGGCGAGGCTCGACGATCTTATGCTGCGAGGCAGCAGCGACATTGCCTTTGTAATCGGCGGTTCGGACGGCGTGAGTGATGACGTGCGCGCACGAGCCGACGAGATGCTCAGCTTTGGACGCATTACCTTGCCGCATAACCTGGCGCGTGTGGTGCTGCTGGAGCAGATTTACCGTGCCTGCAAGATCAGTCGTGGCGAGCCGTATCACAAATAGGTCGGCAATACGAAACAATGGCGTGGGACAATACCTTTCGTTTTGAGGAATGTGTCTGAAAGGACTATGCGATATGAAGATTGGATTTGTCGGTTTTGGCAATATGGCGAGCGCTATGGCCGATGGCTGGATCGCTGCCGGTGTAGCTGCGAGCGACATGTGCGCCTGCGCGGGTCGCTACGACGCACTGGTTGAGCGCTGCGAGGCGCGCGGCATGGTCGCCTGCCACGATGCCGCCGAGGTTGTCGCCGCATCCGATATCGTGGTCGCTGCGGTCAAACCGTACATGATCGAGAAGGTATTCGCCCCGCTTAAGGATGCTCTTGCCAAAAAGGTCGTTCTGTCGGTTGCCTGGACCTGGGACAGTGCCAAGTGGGAGCAGGTCCTGCCGGGCGTCGCGCATATCTCGACGGTGCCCAACACGCCGGTTTCGGTGGGCGAGGGCGTCATCGCCTGCGAGAAGGCTTCGACGCTTAACGACGAGCAGCGTGCTGTGGTGCTCGACCTGCTCGGTAAGCTTGGCGCTGTCGTCGAGCTCGATACGAGCCTGCTGTTCGTGGGCGGCACGGTGGGTGGTTGCGCTCCGGCATTTGTCGCTATGGCAATCGAGGCCCTGGGCGATGCAGCGGTCAAGCACGGTATCCCGCGTGCTGATGCCTATCGCATTGTGAGCCAGATGGTGCTGGGTACGGCAAAGCTGCAGCTCGCAACCGGTCAGCATCCCGCAGCGATGAAGGATGCCGTGTGCTCGCCCGGCGGTGCCACCATCAAGGGCGTCGTCGCGCTCGAGGACGCCGGCATGCGCAGCGCCCTGGTCAAGGCAATCGACGCAACCCTCCAGTAAAACCTGCTATTTAGGGACAGGTTTATGTTGGCAGGTTTTTCCTGCGGTTTTGTCCTTTTAGCGAAAAGCGCCCCGCAACTGGCTCAATTCCAGTTGCGGGGCGCTTGCGTTTGCTCGGATAAAACCGACCAAAATAAACCTGTCCCTTTTTGGCGGGTTAGTCCCAGAAGCTGTCTTCTTCGTCCTCGGATTTGGGGCCGCGGTCGACATACATCTTATGGGTGCGCTTCTCCATTACAAAGGCAATAATCGCAAACAGCAGGATGCCGCCGGCGAAAAGGATGGCAAAACCGGTGCGGGTGCCAAACAAAAAGGAAAAAACTGCGTCCATTGGGTGCCTTCTTGCGTAGTTGAGTTGGGTCGTAAACGCTCATAAGTATATACTTGCCCATACATGTACAAGGTTGCAACCTAAATGGAATGTATATCGCCGGAGGATCTAATGCTTGATATCAAGTTTGTTCGCGAGAACCCCGATGCCATCGATGTCGCCATGGCTAACCGCCAGACGTCTTGGGATCGCGAGAAGTTCTTTGAGCTCGACGACGAGCGTCGTGCCGTCATCACCGAGGTTGAGGAACTTCAAGCCACGCGCAATGCCGAGTCTAAGAAGATCGGCGCCCTGATGAAGGAGGGCAAGAAGGACGAGGCCGAGGCCGCCAAGGAGGCCGTGCGCGCCGTCAACGAGAAGATTGACGGTCTGGCCGAGCGCCGTACCGCCCTCGAGCAGGAGCAGTACGACTTCATGGCTCACTTGCCCAACATTCCGTGCGAGGCTACCCCGTACGGCAAGGACGAGGATGAGAACATCGAGCGCCGTCGTTGGGGCACCCCGCGCGAGTTCGACTTCGACTTTAAGCCGCACTGGGATCTGGGCACCGACCTCGACATCCTTGACTTCGAGCGTGGCAACAAGCTCTCCGGCAGCCGCTTCACCGTTCTCGGTGGCGCCGGCGCCCGTCTTGAGCGCGCCCTCATCAACTTCTTCCTCGATACGCACACCAGCCGTGGTTTTAAGGAGTGGTGGCCGCCCATCGTCGTCAAGCGTCAGACCATGTTCGGCACGGGCCAGCTGCCCAAGTTCGAGGACGACGCCTATCACGTCTCGGGCGACAACTTCCTGATCCCCACCGCCGAGGTCGTGCTCACCAACCTGCACGCCGGTGAGGTCCTCGACGCCGATACCCTGCCGCGCCGCTACACCGCCTTCACCCCCTGCTTCCGCGAGGAGGCCGGCTCCGCTGGTCGCGATACCCGCGGCATCATTCGCCAGCACGAGTTCGACAAGGTCGAGATGGTAAAGTTTGCCAAGCCGGAGGAGTCCGACGAGGAGCTCGAGAGCATGACCGCCGAGGCCGAGTTCCTGCTGCAGCAGCTGGGTCTTCCGTATCGCGTGATTAGCCTGTGCACCGGCGACCTGGGCTTCTCCGCCCGTCAGACCTACGACGTCGAGGTCTGGCTGCCGAGCTACAACGCCTACAAGGAGATCAGCTCCTGCTCCAACTGCGGTGACTTCCAGGCCCGTCGCGCCAACATCAAGTATCGCGACCCCGAGAACTTCAAGGGTTCGCGCTATCTGCACACCCTCAACGGTTCCGGTCTGCCGGCTGGCCGTACCATGGCAGCCATTCTGGAGAACTACCAGAACGCCGACGGCACCATCACGATCCCCGAGGTTCTGCGTCCCTACATGGGCGGCCTCGAGAAGATCGAGCCGGTCGCGTAGATTGGCTGCATAAGCGATTTGCTAGGGCACTCCTTTTTGGGGTGCCCTTTTTGTGTGCGGCCATACCATGCTGTGCGGACAGCTCAATAGAAAACACACGAACAACTGTTCTGTATACAGCCATCTACCTGCTATGCTTTTGCTAAATAAGAGCGAGAGAAAGGGGACGCGATGGAGCTGTTTGATGATCGGGTGGTTTTGTTTGAGAGCGACGAGGGCGGGGAGTACCTGCTTGTGACGTGTGAGCCGTCTGGCATGGGTGGCCTGGTGGTTCGACAGACGAGCGAGGGGCCGTTGACGCAATGGTGCTACGAGGAGTCGCCTCATGTGGTTGAGACGTTTGTGGCGCACGAGGGGCTTGTGGCCCTAGAGCATTTCTATGGGGTCCAGACATCTAATCAGGTTGCTCGCATGTTGAGCATCTCGTTTGCCGATTATGATTGTGCCCAGCGGGTGAGATCGCTCCTGAGGGAACTTGATGCTAAGTTTGACGTGATCGAAAAGCCAATCGATCGTACGGGGAATGGCGGTATATGCGGAGCAGCATGACAAGACTGCGTTCCACAAAAAAGTTTGAAATTGTGCTTGACTCCAATAAGCTAAAGTGGTTTTATATGTCTTGCGCTGCGGCGTTACCTCAGCTGGATAGAGGGTCTGACTACGAATCAGAACGTCATAGGTTCGAATCCTATACGCCGCACCAATTGAAATTGAAAGCCTCCGGCAACGGGGGCTTTTCTTTTAGGCGGACGCCGCATGGATTCGAACCTCGGTCGAGGCACGAACAACTTAATTATCACTCCGTAAAATTTTTTCTAATTGTCGCTTGACCCATCGGGGGCTCGCGTGCATAATAATCCGTGCGTTGCGGCGTTACCTCAGCTGGATAGAGGGTCTGACTACGAATCAGAACGTCATAGGTTCGAATCCTATACGCCGCACCAACTGTACTTTAAAGCCTCCGGTAACGGAGGCTTTTCTTATATGTCGACATACTTGAGGAGTTGCTTTCGCCGTGTTTGAAAGTATCGAGTCGATCGACTGCATCAAATGAGTAAAAATCAAATTCGATAACTTTTTTTGAAAAAATGCTTGACCATTATTCAGTCCCTGTGCATAATAATCAACAAGTCGCGGCGTTACCTCAGCTGGATAGAGGGTCTGACTACGAATCAGAACGTCATAGGTTCGAATCCTATACGCCGCACCATTTGAGATTAAAGCTCCCGGCAACGGGGGCTTTTCTTTTGCGCCAGCTTGAGTGCTTTCGTCCAAAGGGACGATTTCCTGTCGACTCGTGTAAGATTCCGAGTAGATGTCGCGACTTATTCGCGACCACTCCTTCTTCAAGCGACCGATCAGGGTGATATTCCGTGGCAGAGCGTCCGACATACAAGCTCAGGTTTCTCGATCCCAAGAAGCGCTTTCCGGCGATGCCCGAGCAGCCTGCGGGACGCTCATATGGCGTGGTCTGGAAACTCTTTGGCGAGGATCAGCATGAATCTTGTTATGTCGTCGAATTCGTTGGCAAAAGCCATGTGTCGCTTTTGGGCTACGTAAGCGTTTCGGGTGAGGTGTACAAGGTGGACCGCCCCGTCAGCGAGGCTCCGCTGCCCAACGATCCCGACATGGAACTGGTCCTTGACGAGTCGGACTCCGGTATTGGTGAGATTATGGTGAGGGGAGCAAACGGCACGATGCGCGCGTGCGCGCGAACCGTAGGCTCTCCCGAAGGTCCCATGCGCGAACAGTCCGATCACGAGACATGGAATTCGACCCGCTCCCTTCCTTACGGTGAGTTCATGGCATCGATGTTCCTGCGCTACGTGATATTCGCTGACTCCGAAAATACCATTGCGAGCACGGCGGACGCCGACGGACTCGACGAGGGTATGCAAAACGTTGTCGACAAGATCAAGCTCGTAAAGTTGCCCGAGCCGGTCGAGGTGTTTTTGGGCTTTAACACGACACCGCTACCTGACGCTATCGAGACGCTGCTCTACCGCGTTGACCATGCCGAGAATCCGAGCGGTATCGAGCGCTATGCCGCCGCCCTTATGAGTGAAATTGACTTGCCTCGCTTGCGCACCATCGCCGCTAAGTCCGAGATGAGCCTGGCTCGCATCGATCGCTCAAAGCTTTTCTATCTCAATTTTGATCGCAGCCTGCTGGACCAGGACGAGATTGACATGCTGCTTGCCATCGAGTGCCGTCTTAACCGTCTCTCCGGCATCCTTGAGCACATCGGGGCCGGATTGGTCCCTGCGGCATCCTCGCCGAGCCTTGAGGGCTGCGCGCTCTTTGATGCGTGGCATATCGCCAAGACGACCAACGATGTTCCCCGACTGCTTGATACGTCCTCGAGCGATAACCCGTGGGGCAAACCGGGTACGGTGGCTTGCCAGCCGGGCGGTGAGTGGGATGTGCGTACCCGCTTCGCGCGTATTGTCGAGGCACTTAACGTGGTCACGCGGCTCGACTATACCTATCGGGCAAACGTTGCCGAGGGGATCATGCTCGTTCGGTTTGGTCAGTCTGTCGTTGATGCCATGCCGCAACGTGAATACGACGCTCAAGATGACGCCTGGCGCGAGTTGGACGAGGACGCGCGTGCGATCTGGGCCGCGGAGCACGATGCGCGCGTGGCGCTCACGCTTGCAGCAGCGTGTTTTGCCGCGGGCACCTGCATCACGCGCTGCTATGTGCAGATTGCTGCTCCCGACAGTGAGCAGGGCGAGCGCGTTGTCGCAACGTATTTCTTTGGGCGCGCGGCCTATCTGGCCGATTGCGTGCCTTCCGCCAAGGATCTTGAGAGCATGGACATGGACGATATGCCGTGCAAGTGTGTGCTTGAGGCGTATGAGTCAACCGCTCCAGAGGCGATTGAGCCTGCGGAGGTTCATGCTCGTCCGCGTGATGACCATCGCACGCTGCCGCCGGCGCTGCGCGATCTGCTGCTTGCCGATACGGCTGACGAGCTGGAGGTCATGGAAGAGGACGACGACCCATACGTGGCCCGTGTTGTTGAATTGCGCGAGCAGGCAAAAGTCGACCGTACAGGTGCTTTTGAAGGCTTTTCTCGTCTTGTCGAGGAGTTGGAGGCTAAGTGCGCCGTCGCCGAGCTTTTAGCGACAGGTCCGGTTCAAACGCAGTTTTGCGATAACCAGCTGGTGCGCATGGTGCTACCGGTGTTGGAAGAAGACGACTCTGTGCGAATCCTTCGTGCGCCCGATGCGCTGTACTTTGCCCAGCACGAGATCTGCAGCTTTTACGCCGAGCAAGAGGACTTTGAACGAGCACTGCCCGAGGTGCGCCATCTTTACGATCTGGCGCGCTCGTCCATGCAATCGCACTTTGCACTCATCAACGTGCTTGCGCGTCTGGAGCGCTTTGACGAGATTATCGAGGTGGCGCGCCACGGCCTACGTATTGCCAGCGATCGTTCTGCAATTGGCTACCTGTTCTATCGCTTGGCGTTTGCCTATTGGAATTGCGATCAGCTCGACCTGGCGCTGGCTTGTTACCGTCTAGTGCCGCGCGGCGAGGAGTCGGGCAGCAGCGCGCTGGAAGAAATGCAGGGCCTTATGAACGAGATGGGCGTCAGCGAGCCTCCGACGTTCGAAGAAGCGGTTGAGACCATCCACAAGGCTGGACTCGAGCTGCCGCCAGTGTCCGCCGTGACGAATCAGCTGGCAGATGCCGCTGTTCAACTGGTCGACAACGGCTTCTTTTTCCTGGCACGCGGTTGCATCTACCAAATGTGGCGCACTATGGGCAACGACGAGCTCGGCTCCCTCAACCGCTCGCTGGGGTAGGCGAAGCTTCCAAGGAGGAAAGGATGCTAGGCAATTAGAAAATTTCCTCTTGCCCATCCTTGGCTGTTTGGTTACTATAGAACGGCTGTTACGGAGAGCTGACCGAGAGGCCGAAGGTGCTCGCCTGCTAAGCGAGTATGCCCCAAAAGGGCATCTGGGGTTCGAATCCCCAGCTCTCCGCCAGTACGAATTTGAAGAAGGGTCCCATTTGGGGCCCTTTTTTATTATCAAGAATGGCGGCTGGGGATTCGAACCCTCAAAAAAGGAGGCATCCTTTCGGACGCCTCCTTTCAGTGGGCTGATTATTCTTGCGCTCTACATCTCAGGAGCCTTGGCTACGGTCTCGCTCTCTGCCGCAAGTGGGCGGTTGTCGATGCGGCGGCCCAGGCGGTCGAGCTTCACGAGCAGCCACTCGATGGGATTGGGCCCTGCGCCTTCCTCGTCGGCGACCAGGTCCATGACGGCGACCTTGGTGCCGTCCTGCTTGAGCGTGACGCTGCCTACCTTGTCGCCAACATGCACCGTGCCCGAAAGGTCATCGTAGCTAACCTTTTCGGTCACCTCGCCGGCAAGGGAAAACACGGTCGCTTGCGCCGTGGGATCGGCGAGCGTGGCGTCGATCGTCTTATCCGTCCAGTCGGTTTGACTAATGCGCGCCATAAGCGGGTTGCCGTTGGCGGTCTTTTCCTGCGTGTTGGCGATTGCGACCGTCACCTTGTGGTCGTAGTACCAGTTGGCAAGGGTGGCGGTATCGGTAAAGCGCTGATCGGTGGTGGTGGAGTTCAAAATAACGGTGTAGATCTCGTCGCCGTCGCGGTTGTAGGCGCTCGTAAAGCAATAGCCCGCGTCGTCGGTGGTGCCGGTCTTGCCGCCGATGTTGCCATCTTGGCCCAGCAAATAGTTATGCGTGTCCATGGAATGCGAATGGTCGGCGCCGTCGGCGCCCGTGACCTCGATCCAGGAATCCTCGCTCGCTACGACCTCGCGGATCGTGTCGTTTTTCATGGCCTCCTGCATCATCAGCGCTACGTCGTGTGCGGTTGAGTGCATATTGCCAGCCCACTCATCAAAGTCCAGACCATGCGGGTTTTCAAAAAGCGTACCGGTGCAGCCGAGCTTCTTAGCGCGCTCGTTCATGGCCTTCACAAATGTGGCCTCGGCGTCTTTGGTCTTAGGGTCGATCTTCTTGCCCACATATTCGGCGAGCACGATGGCGGCGTCGTTGCCAGAGGGAATCATCAGGCCGCGCAGTGCCTGCTCTACGGTAAGCTCGTCGCCTTCGAGCAAGCCGGCGGTCGAATTACCCACGGTGGCCGCGGTGTTGCTTACCGTGACCTTCTCGTCCATCTTGCAATTCTCGACGGTTAGGATTGCGGTCATGACCTTGGTGATCGAGGCAATCTTGACCTGCTCATCGGCGCCGCGCCCATAGTAGACGGTGCCGTCTTTGCCCATGACGAGGGCATTGGTCGCATCGATATCGGGCAGGTTTTCGGCCGTGATGCCGCGCGCATCGGCGGTTTTGCCGCAAACATTGTCGGTCGTGAGCACTTGGGCGCCGGCGACGGTGGGCGCGCCAGCGGCAAGGGCGATAGCGCAGACAAAGCCGGCGGCAAGCTGGGCTGAGCGCTTTGCAAAAGAGGTGAGGGACTTCACAGATTTCGCTTTCGACGGGATGGTCTCTTCTGGAACTAGAGTATATCGTTTGCCGGCGTCGGCGATCATCGCGTGCGCGCGTGGCCCACATCCGCACCCGAACGGGCACAAGGGTGCTTAAGGCCGACTTAATCACCCACGCTTGTTGTGTGTGGCATGTGCCCCCTCGGGCATAATGGAGCGCGAGAGGAGCACGCATGAACGAGCGCATTTTGGTAGTTGATGACGAAAAGGCCATCGCCGACTTGGTTGGTATCTACCTTACAAAAGAAGGCTTTGACGTACAGGTCGCCTATAGCGGGGCCGATGCTGCCAAGGCAATCTTGGAGCAGGAGTTCGATCTTGCGCTGCTGGATGTCATGCTGCCCGATATCGATGGGCTTGAGTTGCTGCGTACGATCCGTTCCAGCCATACCTATCCCGTGATCATGCTGACGGCGCGCGATGCCCAGCAAGACAAGATCGAGGGCCTTTCGCTTGGCGCGGACGATTACGTGGTTAAGCCGTTCCGTCCGCTTGAGCTCATCGCGCGCGTGCATGCTCAGCTTCGCCGCTACACCAGCTACGGTAGCCGCGCGCAGGTGGCCGAGTCGCCGATCATCCAGCTCGACGGCCTGGAGATCAACCGCGATGCTCGTTCCGTAATGGTGGACGGTGCGCCGGTGCGCCTCACGCCCATCGAGTATTCCATCTTGCTGTATCTGGTCGAGCATCGCGGCAGTGTGGTGGCCGTGGAGGATCTGTTCCGCGCGGTGTGGAACGAGGATTTTATGCCCGGCTCCAACAATACGGTGATGGTGCACATTCGCCACCTGCGCGAAAAGATCGGTGACGACGCTCAAAAGCCGCGCTTTATCAAAAACGTCTGGGGCGTCGGCTACATAATCGAATAACGCCTTTGATGGTGGGGAAGTGGATATGACAAAAGACGATAGGCAGGCATTCGAGGTGCCCGATCGACTCTTTGAATACGTGAGGTCGGTCGTCGACAACCGCGCGCTTGCAACGGTGCTGCTCTTTTTGCTGAGCCTGCTGCTGATTGGCATCGATAACATCGCTGGAATCTTGGCGGTGCTGCTTGTCGGCTTTTTGCTGATCGATCGATTTGAAATCGTACGCCGCTGCGTGGTGATTGGCGGTGCCGCGTGGGCCATGACGTTGGCGATTGGCGCCATGGCACTCGGCGGCATCGAAGGGCCGGTGCTGTTCGATGCCGGCTTTGTATTCAACATGCTTGGCTTTGTGCTGGCGCTTGCCGTGTGCGTGCTGTTCTTTTGCGGCCGCGCCCTGTACTACCAGGGCTTTGAGCAGGGCGAGCAGCATGCCGATTGTGTGCTGGCCGCTCGTATTCAAGATCGCCTGATCGATCACCCCGACACCTGGGACAACATCGACGGCGACTTCCTGGAGGTCGAGGGCGCACTCAACCGTGTGCGCGATCGCGAGCGCAAGGTGCAGCAGGCCTTGCGTGACGAGTCTCATCGCAAGGACGATCTGGTCACGTACTTGGCACATGACCTACGCACCCCGCTTGCCAGTGTGGTGGGCTATCTTTCGCTGCTTCAAGAGGCTCCTGAGCTGCCGGTTGAGCAACGTGCGCACTTTACGGGCGTGGCGCTCGACAAGGCGCACCGGCTCGATGCACTCATCGAGGAGTTCTTCGATATCACGCGCTTTGACTTCCACGATATCGTGCTCACGCGCGGCTATGTTGATCTGGGGTTGCTGCTGGCTCAGGTGGCTGACGAGTTCTATCCCATCCTCAACGAGCAGCATAAGGAAGCCCAGGTTGATATTCGCGAGGACCTGACGGTGCTCGTGGATGGCGACAAGATGGCCCGCGTGTTCAACAACATCATGAAAAACGCCGTCGCCTATAGCTATGAGGGCTCGACTATCACGATTGAGGCCAGGCGCCAAGACGATGGCGGCGTGCGCGTGCGCTTTATCAATCAGGGCGATCCTATTCCTGCGGCTAAGCTCAAGGTGATCTTTGAGAAGTTCTATCGCCTGGATGCGGCGCGTGCGACCAATCGCGGTGGTGCCGGCCTGGGCCTTGCTATTGCCAAGGAGATCATCGCGGCACACGGCGGTACCGTTGCATGTGAATCGACGCCCGAACACACGATATTCACCATCGAGCTGCCCGCCGCATAGCCAGTGTGCCCTTACAAACACTTGACAATGTGCTCACGTGCGTATGAGCCGCGATTCCTACTATCGATACTGCTGAATTGATATCGATATGGAGGTGTGCGGTATGACGGCTGCTGCGGCTGTGGAGCCCACGGAGCTTGAAGAACTCATGGAAGCGCAGGCCGAGGCCGCGCATGAGCGCGAGGTTGGGGATGCGACTCGCCCCACGGCAGAGGATCTTGCCGCCTCGCCGACGCGCATCGACGTCGAGGGCCTCGACCTGTTCTATGGCGATCACCATGCGCTCAAGGACGTGAATATCAAGATCCGCGACAAGCAGATCACTTCGTTCATCGGGCCTTCGGGCTGCGGAAAGTCCACGTTGCTGCGCTGCTTTAACCGCATGAACGACGGCATCAAGGATTGCCGCATCGAGGGCAAGATTGCGCTCGATGGTCAAGATATCCTGGGCGATTGCGACATCTGCCGTTTGCGCCAGCGCGTGGGCATGGTGTTCCAACGCCCCAACCCATTTCCCATGAGCATCTACGACAACGTCGCCTACGGTCCTCGCGGTATGGGTGTGCGCGACCGCGCCGTGCTCGATGAGCTGGTCGAGGACTCCCTGCGTCGCGCTGCCCTGTGGGACGAGGTCAAGGACAAGCTCAAAGAGTCAGGCCTGGGTCTTTCGGGTGGACAGCAGCAGCGCCTGTGCATCGCCCGCGCACTTGCCGTGCAGCCCGACATTCTGCTGATGGACGAGCCGACCTCGGCACTCGACCCTGTGTCGACGTTGGTGGTGGAGCAGCTGGCCTGCGAGCTCAAGGAGACCTGCACGCTGGTGGTCGTGACGCACAACATGCAGCAGGCCGCGCGTATTTCCGATTCGGTTGCGTTCTTTTTGCTGGGTGAGCTGGTGGAGCACGCGCCCACCGCGCAACTCTTCAAGAATCCGTCCGATCCGCGCACCGCGGATTATTTGACGGGACGTTTTGGCTGACGCTGTCTTTTACAGGTGCCTTTAGGGTTAAGATGCGGTCATATCGGCCGCAAAGGGGTTCAACATGATCTATTACGTCGAGGACGATGACAACATCAGGGATTTGACAGTCTACGCGCTGCGCAAGCAGGGAATCGAGGCCGAGGGCTTTTCGTGTGATGGCGAGTTTAAAGCTGCCGTGGCGCGACGGGTGCCCGATGCCGTGCTGCTCGATATCATGCTGCCCGACACCGATGGCTTGGCGATTATGCGTCGCCTGCGTGCCGATCGCCTGACGGCGACGGTGCCCATCATGATGCTTACCGCCAAGGACACCGAACTCGACAAGGTGATGGCGCTCGATGGCGGTGCCGACGATTACCTGACTAAGCCGTTTTCGCTCATGGAGCTTGCGAGCCGCTGCCGCGCACTGCTGCGTCGCGGCGGCATGGTCAAGCAGGCGAGCGATGTGCTCAGCGTGGGCGACATCGTGCTCTCGCCCAGCCATCGCGAGGTGACCGTTGCCGGCGAGCCGCTTAAGCTCACCCTGCGCGAGTTCGACCTGCTCGAGTACCTCATGCGCAAGCCCGGCGTGGTCTTTACCCGCGAGTCGTTGCTGCAGAGCGTGTGGGGCTGGGACTTCGACGGCGGTTCGCGCACCGTCGACGTGCATGTGCAGACGCTTCGCCAAAAACTGGGCGAGCATGCCGGCGCCATCGAGACCGTGCGCGGCGTGGGCTACCGCTTGGCCGAGCCTTCTGCCGGTGATGGTGCCGAAGGTGACGACACCGCGGCCACCGCATCGGAGGAGTAACCCGTGGTCTTCGCCCCCCAGGGAAAACATACGCTGTCGCACCGCGTTTTTGTGACGATCTTTGTCTGCGCCATGGCGGTTATCGTGGCGTTTACGGTGCTGGGTGCGTTCTTTGTGCAAAACACCTTGGCGGATGCCACGAGTGCCAATCTGGCGCAGGAAACCGAGCTCATTGCTGCCGCCCTCGACGAGCAGCAGGAGCCCATCCCGTTCTTGTGTAGCCTCGATCGCGAGGACTTGCGCATCACGCTGATTAACAAGGATGGATCGGTTGCCTACGACAACGAGGCGTCGCCTTCCACACTGCCCAACCATGGCGATCGCCCCGAGGTCATCGAGGCCTTTGAGAGTGGTTTGGGTTCCGCGGAGCGCGCAAGCTCTACGCTCGACGAGATTATGCTGTATCGCGCCGTCGCCCTTGATAACGGC
The DNA here is from genome assembly GCA_902497025.1 of uncultured Collinsella sp. GTDB lineage: Bacteria > Actinomycetota > Coriobacteriia > Coriobacteriales > Coriobacteriaceae > Collinsella. The sequence goes on from CABVDJ010000001.1 coordinate 28,666, forward strand.
CAGGTTGTCCGCTTGGCGCAGGCCCAGCCTGGCGTTGCGGCGATTTTGCTGTCGATGGTGGCGCCGATGCTACTTATCGCAGCAGCGGGTGCGGTACTCTCGTTTTTTATGGCGCGCCGCGAGTCCCGTGCCATCATCGCGCCGTTGCAAGAGGTGGATTTAGACCACCCACGCCGTAGCTATGAGCACGCCTATGCCGAGATGGTCCCCATGCTTGAGCGTATCGAGTCGCAGCGCCAGGAGCTCAAGCGCCAAATGGCGGTGCTAGCGGACAACGACCGTATGCGCCGCGAGTTCACGGCGAATATCACTCATGAGCTCAAGACGCCGCTTACGGCGATTTCGGGCTATGCCGAGCTCATCGCAAACGGCATGGTCGAGGGCGAGGACGACCTGCGCAACTTTGGCGGTCGCATCTATCGTGAGGCGGGCCGCTTGGCAGCGCTTGTCAACGATATCCTTACGCTGTCTAACTTGGACGAGGCCGAGCGTGCAACTGAGGGCGAGGCGGTGCCCATTGGGTCCACGGAGCCTATTGAGCTCTCGCGTGCCATCTACGCGGTTGAGCAGCGTCTTGAACAGGTCGCCCGTCAGGCGAATGTGACGATAAGTCATGAGACCAAGCCTGTGGTCATCGAAGGCGTGTCGCGCTTGATTGACGAGCTCATCTATAATCTGGCAAGCAACGCCATCCGCTACAATCGACCCGGCGGTACGGTTACGCTGCAGTGCGGCACCAACGACGAAGGCCATCCGTTCCTCGCGGTCGCCGACACGGGAATCGGTATCGCGCCTGAAGAACAGGGCAAGGTATTTGAGCGGTTCTATCGCGTGGACAAGAGTAGGTCCAAGGCACGCGGCGGAACCGGCCTGGGGCTTGCCATTGTCAAGCATTCGGCCCTGTATCATCACGCCACGCTCGATCTGTCGAGCGAGTTGGGCGTGGGAACCACCATTACGGTGACGTTTCCCATACAGCAGGACGAGCCATTCGCATAGCGATACAACATAGATATTGATGTAGACGCCGCATTTGACTTTCGGGTGCGGCGTTGTTGTGCAATTTTACGATTGCTTCCGACATTTTTACAGGAGAGCCTGTTTCTTATGTATAGAGTTTGGTCTCGGTAAAAAGATGCGATAACATACGGACAGTTTTGTCAATCCGAACTGGGGAAATGAAAGGCAAGCTGCATGACCCTTCTCGAACTGTTCCAGCTGCTGAAGAAGCACCTTCAGCTGGTCATCACCCTTCCGGTGGTCTGCGCGATCGCCATGGGTATCGTGTCCTTCGTTGCGATGGACAACACCTATACCGCGACGACGAGCATGTACATTCTCGCCAAGACCGACGATAGCGGTCAGATGAGCTACAACGATCTCTCGGCGAGTCAGATGCTTTCCAACGATATCGCCACGCTGCTGGATAGCGATAGCGTTAAGAGCGGCGCAGCCAATGAACTGGGCCTCACCGATCTGGATGACTACAAGGTGTCTGTTTCCTCCGAGACCACCACGCGTGTCATTACGCTTTCGGTTACCGGCACCGATGCCAAGGAGACGGCTAAGGTCGCAAAGGCCATGGCCAGCTCGGTGAGTACGGTCGCTCAGAACGTCGGCGCTGCCCAGAGCATCAACGTTATCGACGAGGCTAAGACTCCCGAAGTCCCCAGCGGTCCCAAGCGTATGCTGTACGTTGCTGTCGCGTTCCTCGCGGGCATCTTTATCGCAGTTGCCTATGTCGTTTTGGCAGACATGCTCAACACCCGCATCCGCGGTGCCGAAGAGGCAGAAGAGCTCCTGGGCATTCCCGTTGTTGGCCGAATTCCGGCTATGAAAGGTGGTAAATAGGCATGGCTAAGGCAAAGAACACCGATAAGCTCGTTGTACAGAATGCCGCCAAGACCCTTCTGGCCAACATCCGCTTTGCGAGCGTGGACGACCCCATTCGCACCATCACCGTTACGTCCTCGATTCCCAACGAGGGCAAGTCTACGGTTTCCATCAACCTTGCCCAGGCTATCGCCACCAGCGGCAAGAGCGTCCTGCTGGTCGAGGCTGATATGCGTCGCAGGTCCCTTGCCGATATGCTCGGTGTCCGCTCCCGCGGCGGACTCTATGCAGTCCTTTCCGAGCAGGTTTCTATTGACCAGGCGATTGTCGAGACGGGTCAGAAGAACTTCTACTTCCTCGATGCCGAGCCGCATATTCCCAATCCTGCCGACATCATCGTCTCTCACCGCTTTGCCAAGCTGGTAAAGGCACTGTCCGCCAAGTTCCAGTACGTCATCTTTGATGCTCCCCCGGTCGGCACCTTCATCGATGCTGCCGAGATCGCAAGTCTGACCGACGGTGCGCTTTTTGTCGTGCGTGAGGATTTCACCAAGCGCGAGGAGGCGCTCAACGCCATCGGTCAGCTTAAGAAGTCCGAGAAGGTCAAGCTCATCGGTACCGTTATGAACTACTGCGAGACCGAGACCAGCGAGTACTACTACTCCTACTACACCAAGGACGGTAAGAAGGTGAAGAAGGGCTCCGACGATCAGGGGACTTCCAAAAAGGGCATCTTCACCAACCGAGCAAACGTTTAGTTGATTAAGGCTGACCTATGCGTGACATTCATTGCCATATCTTGCCGGGTGTAGACGACGGCGCCGCCGATCTCGATGAGAGCTTGGCGATGCTCGAGGCTGCCAAGCGGGCCGGTGTAACCAGAATCGTTTGCACTCCTCACTGCCGTGATCCCTATTTTGATTACGACAAGATGTGGGATGCCTTTGAGCTGCTGCGTGATAACGCTGACGGTTTTCCGCTCCAGATGGGCTTCGAGGTCAACCATCGAAAGCTCGTTGAGCTTGGTATCGATGCCGCGGAGCACTTGCATTTCGATGGAACCAATGAGTTCCTGCTCGAGCTTTCGACGCATGCCGATGCGTATGCGTTTAGAGAGTACGAGAACACGATTTACGATTTGCAGTGCCGTGGCTACCAGGTGATCATCGCTCATCCTGAGCGCTATCGTGCGGTTCAAAAGGATGTAAGTGTGGCGGAGCGCCTGGTCGATATGGGCTGCAAGCTGCAGGCTTCGGCGGACTTTATTGCCGGCGGTCGCTTTGGTCGCGAGAAAAAGCCGGCACAACGCCTGTTCGATCAGAACCTGTACAGCTTCATCGCGAGCGATGCCCATAACGTGGGTCATTACGACTGCCTGGCGAAGGCTCGCGCGAAGTTTAGCGTGCGCGGAGCTCATTTTCGCTAATATCTGTCCCTAACGTTCGCATTGAATGAAAGGGCAGCCATGGATATCCAACTTAAGACGGGATGCTTTGATGACGCGGCGTTGGTGCGCCGCGTCGTTTTTATGGACGAGCAGGGCTACGAGAATGAGTTCGACGCTATCGACGAGGATCCGAACTGCATTCATGTGACGCTCTATGTAGACGGCGAGCTTGCCGGTTGCTCGCGCGTGTTTCCCGAAGAGCTTGAGCGCGCGGCTGGCGCAGAGGCTCCGGTTTCGCCGGCGTGCGACTTGGACGAAGGCGTCGCAGCGGGGGAGACCTATATTATGGGGCGCGTGGCTGTGCTGCCGAGCATGCGCCGTCGCGGTCTGGCGAGCAAGATCGTCGAGGCCAGTGATGCCGCCGCGCGTGATGCCGGTGCCAAGCTCATAAAACTGCATGCGCAGGAATACGTGCTGCCACTCTATGCCAAGGCGGGCTACACGCAAATTGCCCCGGTAGATTACGAAGACGAGGGCCAACCCCATGTCTGGATGGCCAAGCGCGTAGATGGCAGATAGGGACGTTCCTTTCCTGCCGGCAGTTGGGGACACTCCTTGGCAATTGGCGCATCGGGGCGCTTAGACATACAGTTTTTCGATTCCGTATGTATATATGCGCGTTAATGGGTTATAAAATCTAAGTCTGAACATAGCAGGTCTGCGATGCGGCTCGGGCGACCGGGCCGTTTTTGCGGACAGGGGTAGCGCGAAAGGACTGCACATGCGTCAATTTAAGACCGAGAGCAAAAAACTGCTCGACCTCATGATCAACTCCATCTACACCAATAAGGAAATCTTCCTGCGCGAGCTTATCTCTAACGCGAGCGACGCCGTCGACAAGCTCAACTTTAAGAGCCTGCAGGACCCGAGCGTCAAGATCGACCAGGGCGACCTGGCCATTCGCGTCTCCTTTGATAAAGACGCCCGCACCATTACCATCTCGGATAACGGCATTGGCATGACCGCCGAGGAGCTGGAGCGCAATCTGGGCACCATCGCCCATTCCGGCTCCGAGGAGTTTAAGACCGAGAACGCCGAGCAGCAGGGCTCCGATGTCGACATCATCGGTCAGTTTGGCGTGGGCTTCTACTCGGCTTTTATGGTCGCCAGCCATGTGAAGGTCGTCAGCCGCGCCTACGGCGAGGATGTCGCCCATGTGTGGGAATCCGACGGTCTTGAGGGCTACACCATCGAGGACGGCGAGCGCGCCGAGCATGGTACCGATGTCATCCTGACGCTGCGCGAGAACGAGAAGCTCGATGCCGACGGCGAGGCCGAGACCTACGATCGCTTCCTGACCGAGTGGGGTCTCAAGAGCCTGATTCAGCAGTACAGCAACTATGTGCGCTACCCGATTCAGATGATGGTGTCCAAGAGCCGCCAGAAACCCAAGCCCGAGGACGCCGGCGACGATTACAAGCCCGAGTACGAGGACTACCAGGAGCTCGAGACCGTCAATTCCATGACACCGATCTGGAAGAAGCGCAGCTCCGATGTCGAGCAGAAGGACTACGACGAGTTCTACAAGTCCACGTTCCACGACTTTGACGATCCCGCGCGCACTATCAGCTTCCATGCCGAGGGTACGCTTGAGTACGATGCGCTGCTGTTTGTGCCGGGTCGCGCGCCGTTCGATCTGTACAGCAAGGATTACGAGAAGGGCCTGGCGCTCTACAGCTCCAACGTCCTGATCATGGAGAAGTGCGACGACCTGCTGCCCGACTACTACAACTTTGTCCGCGGCGTCGTGGATTCCGCCGACGTGTCGCTCAACATCTCGCGCGAGACGCTTCAACAGAACCGTCAGCTCAAGGCCATCGCCAAGCGTGTGGAAAAGAAGATTACCGCCGACCTTGAGGATATGCGTGACAACGACCGCGAGGCCTACGAGAAGTTCTTTGAGAACTTTGGCCGCGGTCTTAAGTACGGCATCTACTCGAGCTATGGCATGAAGGCCGATGAGCTCGCCGACCTGTTGCTGTTCTGGTCTGCCAAGGAGCAGAAGATGATTACCCTGGCCGAGTATGCCAAGGGCATGCCCGAGGATCAGAAGGCCATCTACTACGCCGCCGGTGACTCGCGTGAGCGCTTGGCCAAGATGCCCGTGGTAAAGGGCGTGCTCGACCGCGGCTATGACGTGCTGCTGCTGACGCAGGATGTGGATGAGTTCACGTTCCAGGCTATGCGTGAGTACGTTGCCGCCGATATGCCCAAGATCTACGAGGACGATGCTGCCCGCGAGGCTGCCGAGAAGGCTGTGGCCGACGGTGCCGAGCCCGAGGTCGAGGATCGTCATTTGGAGCTCAAGAACGTCGCGACCGGTGATCTTGACCTGGCGACCGAGGATGAGAAGAAGGAGGCCGAGGACGCCACCAAGGAGAACGAGGACCTCTTTAGCGCCATGAAGGAGGCGCTCGGCGACAAGGTCGAGAAGGTCGCCGTCTCTGCGCGCCTGACCGATGCTCCCGCGTGCATCACCACCGAGGGCCCGCTTTCGCTCGAGATGGAGAAGGTGCTCCAGAAGGGACCCGAGGGCGCGCCCGACGGCATGCCCAAGAGCCAGCGCGTGCTCGAGCTCAACGCCAAGCACCCGGTCTTCGACAAGCTTGTCGCTGCCCAGAAGGCAGGCGACGCCGACAAGATCAAGCAATACTCTGGTCTGCTCTATGACCAGGCTCTGCTGGTCGAGGGCATCCTCCCCGAGGACCCCGTTGCCTTCGCGGCGGCTGTTTGCAACTTGATGTAGTTGGGTCGTTACGCGGTTTTACCAAACCGCGTAACAGCTCGACGCTGCCCTCAGTTCCGCCGTTCTAACGAACGGCGGACCAGTCGACGCTGCGCGGGCGCCAGAGCGACAACTTGTCATTCAAAGAGGACGGCATGACCAGAAGGTCTATGCCGTCCTCTTTTCATGCCAATTTGTTCGCTCTGGCGCCCGCTCGCTGGCATTGCCAAAACATCGACGTTGCCGTGGTCCTAAGTAGTCATTGGGGACGTTCTTGTTTGACTAGTCGTTTAAGAACGTCCCCAATGACTAGTCGGATTGATAATTTGTGCGGGTTGTGGTTTTGTGACCTGCTGAAATTTAAGATACTGTACAACTGTACGTTAACTCATCTTCGTAGTATATTGCTACCCGCAAAACTCAACACCATTGTGCTTTGAGACGTTAAAGCGCCTACTACAATGGTTGTCGATAGTACGATTCGATTCAACGACAGGATGGATGGTCCAAGCGTGAGTCTCGGCAGCAAACTATCCAACGCAAAGGTCTCCTTTGCGATCTTTAAGCGCGACATCAAGCGACTGCTTGTGAACCCCGTCGCCCTGGTGGTTACTTTGGGCGTGTGCGTTATCCCCTCGCTGTATGCCTGGTACAACATCGTGGCAAACTGGGATCCGTATGGAAACACCCAGGGTATCAAGATTGCTATCGCCAACAACGACCAGGGCACTCAGAACGACCTGGTGGGCGAGCTCAACGCGGGCGACCAGGTCGTCGATCAGCTCAAGGAAAACGATCAGTTGGGCTGGACCTTCGTCGACTCGGCGGCTGATGCCAAAGAGGGCGTCGAGAGCGGGGAGTACTATGCGGCCATCGTAATCCCTAAGAACTTCTCGGATAACCTGGTCTCGATGCTCGACGGCAACTACCATCAGCCCAAGCTTACGTACTACGTCAATGAGAAGAAGAGTGCTATTGCGCCCAAGGTTACCGACACCGGTGCAAGCACCATCGAGGAGCAGATCAACTCGGAATTTGTCTCCACAGTGGGCGAGACCGTTGCCAGCATCGCCAAGGATGCCGGGGTCGATTTAAAGGACAAGGCAACCCAGACTCAGAATTCGTTGGCTGGTTCGGTATCAGAGGCATCCGGTACCTTGGGTGAGGTGCGCGATTCGATTGGCGACATGAATGCCGCCATCGATAAGACGAGTGGCGCTATCGCCTCGGCTGATGCCGCGTTGGCGGGCCTGCAGGGTCAGACGCCCTCTCTAACGCAGGCAATCGCTCAGGGCAATGACCTGCTGGGCGAGGCGCGCGCTACGGCGGGCAACTCTGTCGCCTCGCTCTCCAAGGCACTCTCGGAAGGCAGCCTTGCGCTCACCAAGACGTCAGCCTCCGCGAACGCTGCGATTGGCAAGCTGACGGGCGCGGTCACATCTACGACCACCCGCATCGACAACTCGCTTGAGTCTCTCCAAGCGACGATCGACCACAATAAGGCCGTTATCGGGCACTTGGAAATTCTCGTTAATGACACGTCGACAGGTTCCAAGGAAATTGACGCGCGCATTGTATCGACCATCGATTTGCTCCGCGAGCAGAATGAAAAGCTTCAGAGCATCAAGGACGGTCTGTCTGCGCAGTCGAGCGCCATGGCGAATGACGCCGCGGCTGTCTCGGGCGCCAGCGACGCTATCAATAACGCAATCCAGACCGGTGCGACCAACCTTGGCCAGGCCCAGACGGACCTGGGTCAAAACGCGCTGCCGAAGGCCTCGAGCGCGCTTGATTCATTTGCCGCCGTCTCGGGTGATCTGACGGGAATCGTGTCTGGCCTCACGCCTACTATTGCAAGTGCGCGCGGTACGCTTTCGCAGCTTAACGCTACGCTCGGCCAGGCCAAGACCACGCTGTCCCAGACCGATTCCTCGCTTGCCAAGGTCCAGGACAAGCTTGCGACCGCAGCCAATGACATCGCGGCGCTGCAGACCTCTGAGTCTATGGGCGAGCTGGCCGACCTTATGGGCGTCGATGTCAATGACGTGGCAGATTTCATGGCCTCTCCGGTCGAGCTGACGTCCAAGTCGATCTATCCGGTCAAGAGCTTTGGCTCGGGCATCGCTCCCTTCTACACCAATCTGGCGCTTTGGGTGGGCGGTTACGTACTCATCGCCATCTACAAGCTCGAGGTCGATCGCGAGGGCATTGGCAGCTTTACGGCGCGCCAGGGCTACTTCGGCCGTTGGATGCTCCTGGTGATCCTGGGCGCGCTCCAGGCCACCATCGTTACGGTAGGCGATCTGGTGATTGGCGTGCAGTGCATCAACCCGCTGCTGTTCGTGCTGGGCGGCATCGCCATCTCGTTCACCTACGTCAATATCATCTATGCGCTGTCCACTACGTTTAAGCACATCGGCAAGGCAATCGGCGTCATTCTGGTTATCGTGCAGATTCCGGGTTCATCGGGCATGTACCCCATCGAGATGATGCCCGGCTTCTTCCAGTGGCTGCACCCGCTGCTGCCCTTTACCTACGGCATCAATCTGCTGCGCGAGACGGTCGGCGGCATGTACTCGTTTAACTACCTGTTTAACCTGTGCATCCTGGGCGTGTTTCTGATCGTGGCGCTCTTTATCGGGTTGCAGCTTCGTCCGCTGCTGCTCAACCTTAACCTGCTCTTTGATAAGCAGCTTTCCACGACGGGTCTTATGATTTGCGAATCTAACGACTTGCCGCGCCAGCGCTATTCGCTGCGCACCGCAATGCGCGTCATACTCGATTCTGATTCGTACCGTCGCGAGCTGCTCGACCATGCGGTGACTTTTGAGCACCGTTATCCGTACTACATCAAGGGCGGCTTTGCTGCCGTGGTGGGCGTTCAGGTGTTGCTCTTTGTGCTTTCGACGGTCCTTGACATCGACAACAACGGCAAGATCATCCTGCTGGTCATCTGGATTATCTCGGTCATCGCCATTTGCGGCTGGCTTATCAATATCGAGTACATCCGATCGAGCCTCAACACCCAGATGCGTATCTCGGCGCTTTCGGACGAGGACCTGCGCCGCGAGATGCGCGAGCACACAGCGGCGATCCCTGCCGCCCGTCGTATGTTTGGCCTGAATGCCAGCGAGCGAGGCTCTAAATTCAAGGATCAGGCTGCCGACCAGTCCATTCGCAACAATATGCACCATGTGCCCGCGAACGGTGACGACACATTTGTGATGAATGAGGATGGCGCCCCGCTTGGCAAGCACTCAAAAGGAGGTGAGGCATAAATGAAGAACATCCTGCATCTGTTTAAGCGCGACGTCCAAAACGTGTCTCGCTCCGTGATCGGCATGGTTGTCGTGATGGGCCTCATTATCGTGCCGTGCCTCTACGCATGGTTTAACATCGCCGGCAGCTGGGACCCGTACGGCAATACCGGAAACCTTAAGATCGCCGTGGTCAATACCGACGAGGGTTACGAGAGCGACCTGATTCCCGTCGAGGTCAACGTGGGCGAAAACGTTACCGCCGCTCTGCGTGGTAACGAGAACTTTGACTGGGTTGTGCTCAACAATCGCGATAAGGCTATCGATGGTGTTAAGTCGGGCGCTTACTATGCGGCCGTCGTAATCCCCAAGAGCTTTAGCTCCGACATGATGACGCTCTTCTCGACCGACGTGAAACACGCCGATATCGAGTTCTATGAGAACCAGAAGGCCAACGCCATCGCCCAGATCGTGACCGAAAAGGGCTCGAGTGCCGTTCAGAACCAGGTCAATGAGACCTTTACCAAGACCATCACGACCATCGGTCTTAAGACGGTTTCCAGCCTGCTCGATTACATGAGCACCGACCAAGTGAGCAACTTTATCGCCAACCTGTCCTCGACGCTTGGCGATTCGATTGGGGATCTGCAAGACGTTCAGGCTAATGCTTCGTCGCTGGCGGGCATTTTGAGCTCTACGTCCGATTCGTTGACGTCGGCGAGCGGTATGCTCCAGCAGACGGGTACGGTCGATGAGTCGACCAAGCAGTTGATGGAGCATACCAAGAGCGGCATGAGCGATTCCAAAGAAGCGCTGAAGGCCGCCAACGACGCCATCAACGCCGCGATTGACGGAAGCGCGGGCTCGTTCGACAACGTGTCCGCCGAGCTTGCGAAGGCATTCGATGCCGCGAATCAGCATGTCGACCTTACGGTGTCTCAGCTCAACGATGCCGCGGCGGCGCTCAATACACGTGCCGACGATATCGACGCCACGGCCGACCAGCTCCGCGGCTTTGCCGAGCAGGTCAGTGACGAAAAGCTCCAGGAGAGCCTTAAATCTGTGGCAACATCGCTGGGCAGGATCGCGGTGGAGTATCGCAACAACGCCAAGGACCTGACGGCAACTGCTAAGTCCCTTTCTGACAGCATGGCAGAGGTCAACAGCACGCGTGCCGAGGTCGATCAGGCCATCGCCGATGCCAAGGCGGGCATTTCGGGCGCCAAGTCCGACTACGATTCCACGTTCTCGGTTAAGGCCAAGGAGCTCAAGAAGACGGTTTCGGGCATCCTGGACTCGCTCGATGGCATCTCGGGCGATCTGGATAGCGTCGTAGACGGCCTGACCGACGCATCCGGTTCGCTGGCAAAGGGCCTCTCCAAGGCTGCAAAGCTGGTCAACAAGGCTTCCGATCAGCTGGGCGAGGCGTCCGATAAGATCAGCGCCTTTAAGGACGAGCTCGATGGCGCCCTGATGTCGGACGACCTTGCCACGATCAAGACGATGATTGGCAACGACCCCGAGGGCCTTGCCGTGTCGCTTTCCGGTCCCGTCGCACTCGACCGCAAGCCGGTCTATCCGATCCGCAACTACGGTTCAGCCATGGCGCCGTTCTACACGATTCTGTCGCTCTGGGTCGGCTCGATTGTACTGGCGGCCATGATGAAGGTCTCGGTTGACGATGAGCTTATCAACGAGCTCATCCCCGTGCGCCTGCACGAGATCTACCTGGGTCGCTACCTGTTCTTTGGCGGTTTGGCCCTGCTGCAGGCAACGCTCGTGTGCGCGGGCGACATCCTGTTCTTTGGCATTCAGTGCGACAACCCGCTGCAGTTTGTGCTGGCGGGCTGGGTCGCGAGTCTCGTGTTCTCCAATATCGTCTACACGCTTACGGTTTCGTTTGGCGATATCGGCAAGGCGCTCGCTGTCGTGCTGTTGGTCATGCAGGTCGGCGGTTCGGGCGGCACGTTCCCCATCGAGATGACCGGCCCCGTGTTCCAGGCGATCTATCCGTTCCTGCCGTTTACTCACGGCATCAACGCCATGCACGCCGCTATGGCCGGTGCCTACCATATGGAGTATTGGATTGAGCTAGGCATTCTGGCGAGCTATCTGATTCCGTCGCTGGCACTGGGCGTCGTCTTCCGCCGCCCGGTCATCAAAGCCAACGACTGGATCATCGAAAAGCTGGAGAGTACAAAACTTATTTAGTTACGCGGTTTTACCAAACCGCGTAACTGCTCGACGCTGCAAACGACCCCAAGCGGCAATCTGACGTTCAATTTCAAGGGCGCGACCAGAAGGTCAGCGCCCTTTCATTTCACGTCACCTTGCTCGCTTAGGGTCGTTTTCGCTGACATTGCCGGAGCATCGAGGTTTTTCTGTTCGATACTTTAGCGGGCTGGATTGCGATGCCGTGTTGGTTGTTGCTACAGTAGCGGGGCGTGCCGGGGGTCCGGTGCGCCCTGTTTTTATTTGACCATGAGGCGGCACGCAGCCATACGCGTGCGGACACCACGCCCAGATTGAGTGCGAGGATGTTCCATGGCCCAATACGCTGCCAACGAAATCGAAAACATGCCCGATAGCCCTGTAGCCCGTGAGGATTTGGGCGCGGGCGGTATTCCCCGGGGCGCCGGCGCTCGCTCGCCGCTGTTCTGGAAAGTTCTGCTATTTTCGGTGGCGGTCATCTGGGGCTACTCCTTTACCACTATGAAGGGCGCGCTTGACACCATTCCGGTGTTCGAGCTGGTTTACGTTCGCTTTCTCCCGGCATCACTGGTTATGTTTGCCATTTTCCATAAACGCATCATCGCTCATTTCAATGCCCGCAACCTGATCGTCGGGCTGGGCATGGGTGCGCTCATGTGGGGAGCATACGGTTTGCAGACGATCGGCCTGGCGCAGACCACGGCAGGCAAAAGCGCGTTTTTGACGGGCACGTACTGCATCTTGGTTCCGTTTGCGAGCTATGTCCTAAGCGGCGAAAAGCTTACCCGTTACAACTTGGGCGCCGCGTTGCTGTGCCTGGCGGGCATTGGCTTGGTGGCGCTCGATAGCGTCGAGTTCAATGCCGGCGATGCTATTACCTTGGGCGGTGCGATCTTCTTTGCCATCCAGATGGCGGTGACGGCCAAATACGGTCGCAAGATGGACATCAACGTCATCACGTTTTGGATGTTTGTGGGCAATGGCGTCTTGAGCTTGGCAACGTCGCTGCTATTCGAGACCCAAGCGCCCGCGTCCGTGTGGACGCCGAGCTTTATCGGCGTGATGGCCTTCCTCTCGGTGGGCTGCACGTGCGTGGCGCTGCTCATCCAAAACGTCGGCTTGGCGCACGTCCCGGCCTCGACGGGCTCACTGCTTCTTTCGATGGAGTCGCCTTCGGGTGTGCTGTTCTCGGTGCTGCTGATGGGGGAGGCGCTCACCTCGCGTCTGCTTGCCGGCTTTGCGCTCATCTTCCTGTCGATTATCTTGAGCGAGACGCATTTCGATTTCTTGCGCCGAAAATCTCGCCCGCAATTGTAAACAACTTGTTGCGCCGCCCTCCCAGGGCGGCATTTTTTACGTCATGCCTTTACAGTTGTGCCTTGCACTTTACGCTATCAAAGTGCGTGCTGCAAAAACGTTACTGGAGGGCATCTATGGCACCAGCTCTGTCCAATTTTCAACCGCAACCAGCGCCTCAGGCTACCACAGCGGCGCAGACCGCTATCGGTGACGGTCTTGTCGCAGAAGCTCAGGCTTTTGCAGACGAGCTCGCTGCGTGGCGACACGATCTACACCAGATGCCCGAGCTCGGTAACAATCTTCCGCAGACGTCTGCCTATATCCAGGCACGTCTGGACGAGATGGACATCCCCCATACCACGCTCGTCGACGGTTCCTGCGTCGTTGGCCTGATCGGTGCCGGTGCGGCCGCGGCCGCTCAGGGCAATGGCACGTGCAAGGACGAGCAGGCCGGAACGGTCGTCATGCTCCGAGGCGACATGGACGCCCTGCCCGTTGCCGAGGAATCCGGCGAGCCCTTTGCATCCACCAACGGCTGCATGCACGCTTGCGGTCACGATATGCACGCGACGGCGCTGCTTGGTGCGGCTCGCCTGCTCAAGGCCCGCGAGGCCGAGCTCGTCGACGCCAATGCCACCGTCAAACTGCTGTTCCAGCCGGGCGAGGAGACCTTTGAGGGGGCACGCGCTGCCATCGCCGACGGTCTGCTGCAGAACCCGCGTCCTCAGGCGGCTTTTGCCATGCATGTTAACAGCCAATCGCCGCTTGGCCTGGTGCTCTATGGGAGCCCGGCGCTCTCGGGCGTGTGCGGTTTCCGCATCACGCTCCAGGGCAAGGGCGGCCATGGCTCGAGCCCCGAGATCTGCATCGACCCCATCGCGGCCGGCGTCCATGTGCACCTGGCGCTCCAGGAGCTTATCGCCCGCGAGGTGCCGGCGGCCAAGGAAGTCGCACTTACCGTTGGTAAGTTTGCTGGCGGCTTGGCGGCCAACGTCATCCCCGACACCTGCGTGCTCGAGGGAACGCTGCGCGGCTTCGATGTTGAGCTCATGGAGCACCTCAAGACCCGCATCGCGGAGGTCGTTAACGGCGTTGCCACAACATATCGTACGCCGGCGACCATCGAGACGCTTTCGGACGTTCCGCCGCTTGTGCTCGACAGCGATATGACTCAGGCGTCGCTTGGCTATGTGGGCGCAGTGCTGCCCAAGGCGGCTTTCTTGCCGCTTTTCCATGCCATGGCGAGTGAGGACTTCGCGCTTATCTCGAGCGAGATTCCGAGTGCGTACTTTACCGTGGGCGCGGCCGTAACCGACACGGACGAACACTTTGCCCAGCACCATCCCAAGGCACGTTTTAACGATGCCGAGCTGCCGCTCGGTGCTGCGGCCTATACCGCCGTCGCTTTGGGCTATATCGCCGACCACCGGTAGCATCCAACCTTGCCTTTCAAGCCTGCGGGCATGGCCATAAGGCCTATGCCCTTGTCTTTCAAGGCAATCTTGGGCACTACCGGCGCCCGGCGCCGGCTATTCGTTTGTTAAATAAGGAGCAGTATGCCCCAGCAGCGTAAGTTCTTCCCCGGCTGGCTCGTGGTGGCCTCCGGCTTCGTGATCATGGCCACGTGCTACACGATTTTCGTCAACTGCATGAGCCTGTTCCAGCCGCTCATCGTCAGCGACTTGGGAATATCTCTTGCGCAGTACAACATCTCCAATGCGATCTCTACCGTGGTGAGCGTTATCGGATCGCTTGTCATTGGCCATGTTGCCGATAAAGTAAGCGGTCGCGTTTTGGGCTCCCTAACCGTTATCGCTACCTCTGCCGTTCTTGCCAGCATGAGCTTTGTGGGTGAGCTTTGGCAGGTCTATGTGCTCTTTGCTGTTTCGGGCTGCTTTGCTGTGGCCTCGACCCGTCTGCTCATTAGCCTGGTGACCGCCAACTGGTTTACCGCCAAACGCGGCCTTGCCATTTCCATCGCACTTTCGGGCTCGGGCTTTGGCGGTGCTATTCTGTCTCCCATCGTGAGCTCGCTTATCGTGAGTGTGGGCTGGCGCTCTGCGTTCCTGGTACTCGCTGCCGTCTGCATGGTGGCGGCACTGCCCATCACGGCCTATTCCTTCCGCACCAAGCCTTCCGAGATCGGCCTTAAGCCGCTCGGCGAGAACCCGGGCGATCCGTCCGTCTCGACGGCTGGCGACAAGGACGAGCACACGGCGCCCGAGGTTAGCGTCGGCTGGTCTCGTATCAAGAAGAGCCCGGCGTTTTGGCTGCTTGTCGTCGCCTTCCTCTTTATGGGTCTCGTTAACGGCGCCATCTTGCCCAACCAAGTCACCAACATGACGAGCGTTACCGTCAACGGCGCCAAGATCGTCACGGGCGGCCACGATCCCATGTGGGCGGGCACTGTGCTTTCGGCCTATATGGTCACCGTCGTTGTCGCCAAAATTTCGCTCGGCGCCATCTACGATCGCTTTGGGCTGCGCTTTGGCAACGTGCTGGGATCCGTTGCGTGCGTTATCGCTTGCGTTGCTCTGTGCTTCCCCGCGACCGATCTTGGTCCCATCGTGGCTGCCGTGAGCTTTGGTGTCGGAACGTGCATGGGCACCATCACGCCTACCATTGCCGCGTCCAAGCAATTTGGCATGGCCGACCTGGGTAAGGTCACGGGCACCATTACCTCGCTCGAGATGGTCGGCGGCACCGTGGGTGCCATTGTCTCGGGCGTGCTGTTCGATGCCACGGGCTCCTTTGCGAGCACTTGGATTGTGTGCCTGGCGTGCTCCGTGGTCATGCTCGTGTTCCTGCTGGCATCCGAGCCCATCGCCGCCAAGCTGCGCGCGAGCGTGGCGGGGGAGTAGACGTCCGTCGCTCTTTTCTGTTCGCCCCGTTCTATCCGTGGCCGCCTTGGAAGCCGAATGGATGCTCGTACCATCATTCGGTTTCCAAGGCGGCCACGGGCCTACGAAATGATCCGTTTTCCTCCGTCCCCAAGGGGTCGCGTGATCCGAAGGGGACGGAGGAAAACGGATCGCAAACAGCGGCGGCGCATCTGGCCGAACGAGTCCCCATACCCTCGTTCGGTCAGACGCGCCGCCGCTGTTTGTGTTTGTGCCGTATAATGACCACTACCTATGACGCGATACAAAAGAAAGGTGTTTGCCCATGCAGGCACAGAAGGCGGAGGGAACCCGCGACCTTATCGGCGCCGAGATGCGCGCCTGGCAGAAGATGCAGCAGATCGCTGCCGGCGTGTTCGAGCCGTTTGGCTTTAAGCCCATCGAGACGCCCGCTATCGAGCAGGTGGACGTGTTTGTCCACGGCATCGGCCAGTCGACCGACGTCGTGCGCAAGGAAATGTTCCGCGTGTTCAGTGGTGCCAACCTGGAGCGCGTCTTTACCGAGGGCACCGACACCAAACTCAAGCCCAAGCAGCGCCTGGCCCTTCGTCCCGAGGGCACGGCCGGTGTGGTGCGCGCCGTCGTGGAGAACAACCTAGTGCCCCAGGGCTCCACGCCGTTTAAGGCCTATTACGCCGAGGCCATGTTCCGTGGCGAGCGTCCCCAGAAGGGTCGCCTGCGCCAGTTCCACCAGGTGGGTATCGAGTGGCTCGGCGCTCCCGATCCGGCTGCCGACGCCGAGTGCATCATCATGCTCATGGAGTTCTACAAACGCCTGGGCTTCGATCTGTCCAAGCTCCGTTTGCTTATTAACTCGATGGGCGATGCGCAGTGCCGTCCGGCATACCGCGAGCAGGTCAAGCAGTTTATCCTCGATCACGCCGACGAGATGTGCGATGAGTGCCGCGAGCGCGCCGAGCTCAACCCGCTGCGCGCCTTCGACTGCAAGAACGACCATTGCCGTGAGATCATGGTCGACGCCCCGCTGATGGGCGACAACCTGTGCGACGAGTGCCGCGAGCACTACGAGCAGGTCAAGCGCTATTTGGATGCGGCGGGTATCGAGTATGTCGAGGATCCCACCTTAGTGCGCGGCCTGGACTACTACACCCGTACTGTCTTTGAGGTCGAGGCTCCCGGCGCCGGTGTCGGCTCCATCGGTGGTGGCGGTCGCTACGATGGCCTCGTCGAGCTCGAGGGTGGCAAGCCCACGGCGGGCGTCGGCTTCGCCGTCGGTTTTGAGCGCGCCCTGCTGGCCCTGCAGGCCTTTGGCAGCGATTTGGGTGCCGATGAGGCCCCGTGCGTCTATGTCGCCAACGCCGGCAAGGAGCTGCGTCAGAACGTCTTTGCCATTACGCAGGAGCTTCGCGCCGCAGGTATCGTGACCGAGGCCGACTATCAGGGTCGTTCGCTCAAGGCCCAGTTTAAGCAAGCCGATAAGGTAGGCGCCAAGCTCATCTTGGTCCTGGGTGGCGACGAGCTTGCCGCCGGCAAGGTCAAAGTGCGCGACATGCAGAGCCATGACGAGGTGCTCGCCGATCTGGACAACGTCGTCGAGGCGGTTCGCGAGCGCCTGTAGCGCATCTTTTTGAGCTTCGGGCCTGCTAACGTGCCCTGCTCATGGAGAGCGATTGTTACGGGGGTGTTTCGCTTTTATGCGGAATGCCCCCGTTTACGTATGCCGCCCACCGAGAAATACGACCATTTAGGGCAAAAACCTTTGCAATGCAGAAAATACTTTTGTGTGGTAAAGCGCAATCAGTGTCGAAAGTATTTCTCAAGCGCCTATAATGAATACCGCATGTTACGTGCATAGAAGGAGGAATGGGAGGAAACGTGGCTGAGAACCTAAGCAACCAGTCTGTACCCGAAGCCGCGGCGCGCGTCGCTGCCGTGGTCAACCGCCTCGTTAACCGAATCGGCTCGAATGCCGAGTCCAGGGAGCGTCTCGCCGAGATCGAGATCCCCGAGGAGCTGCGCGACAATCTGGCGCTGTTCTTGCGCCTGGAGCGCCGTGTGCTTAGCGAGTATGATCCCGAGATCGCGGACCTGTTCGACAAGATTTTGACAGCCGAGATTGTGGTCAATGCCGGCAACCCCGGTACCTGCGCTGCCGACGAAGCCGTCGACGAGCAGGGCGTGCCCACCGCCGACGAGCCCACTGCCGTGGCATTTCGTGAGGTCGTCGATTTGATCGACAGCCTGCCGCTCGATAAGCAGCAGGTCATCGTTCGCGCCTTTACGAGCTTTTTCCATCTGGCAAACCTGTCGGAGGAGAACTACCGTGTGGCGCAGCTGCGCGAGCGCGAGGCCGGTGCGTCGACCGATACCGAGGTCGATCCTGCCAACGAGCTTACCGTTGCCTATCACCAGCTGGTGAATGAGCTGGGTGTCGAGGGTGCCAACGAGCTGCTCGACAAGCTCGAGTTCCACCCTGTCTTTACCGCACATCCCACCGAGGCCCGTCGTAAGGCCGTCGAGGGCAAGATCCGCCGTATCTCCAACCTGCTGGAGGAGCGTCCGCGTCTGGGCGGCTCCGACCTGGTGGAGAACGAGCGCCATATGCTGCAGGAGATCGACGCCCTGGTGCGTACGAGTCCCATCGCGCTCAAGAAGCCCACGCCGGTCGAGGAAGCCGATACCATCATCGACATCTTCGATAACACGCTGTTCGACGTTATCCCCGTTATCTATCGTCGTTTTGACGATTGGGTGCTGGGCGACAAGGCCGGTACTGTGCCGCCGCTGTGCCCGGCGTTCTTCCATCCCGGCAGCTGGATCGGTTCCGACCGCGACGGTAACCCCAACGTCACCGCCAAGGTGAGCCGTGAGGTCGCCGCCAAGTACTTTACGCACATGGTGCTCAAGCTCGAGGACAAGTGCCGCCACATCGGCCGCAACCTCACGCTCGAGGCTACCTACAGCAAGCCGTCGGCCGAGCTCATTAACCTGTGGAACCATCAGGTCGAGATGAGCCCTCGTTACACGGCCCGCGCCGAGCTGATCTCCGAGCACGAGCCGCATCGCGCCGTCATGCTCGTCATGGCCGACCGCCTGAACGCCACCGTCCGTCGTATCACCGACACCATGTACCACAGCGCCGACGAGTTCCTGGATGACCTGCGCGTCGTCCAGCGTTCGCTGGCCGCCTGCGGTGCCGTCCGTGCTGCCTACGGCCCGGTCCAAACCATCATCTGGCAGGTCGAGTCCTTCGGCTTCCATATGGTCGAGATGGAGTTCCGTCAGCACTCCGTGGTGCATGCCCGCGCCCTTAAGGATATCCACGAGAACGGTATCCATGGCGACCTGCAGCCCATGACGCGCGAGGTCATCGATACCTTCCGCGCTATCGGCTCCATCCAAAAGCGCTACGGCAAGAAGATGGCGCACCGCTACATCATCTCGTTTACCAAGAGCGCTCAGCATGTGGCCGACGTCTTTGAGCTGGCGCACCTGTCCTTTGCACACGAGGAGGATGCCCCCGAGCTCGACGTGATCCCGTTGTTCGAGCAGCTCGAGGACCTCGAGGGCTGTGTCGACGTGCTCGACCAGATGCTTACGCTGCCCGTGGTGCAAAAGCGCCTTGCCCAGACCAACCGCCGCATGGAGGTCATGCTGGGCTATTCCGACTCCTCCAAGGACGCCGGTCCTACCACGGCCATGCTCGCGCTGCACTCCGCGCAGGAGCGCATCGCCAAGTGGGCCGAGAAGAACGATATCGACCTGGTGCTCATGCACGGTCGCGGCGGTGCCGTGGGCCGTGGTGGCGGCCCGGCCAACAAGGCCGTGCTGGCGCAGCCCAAGGGTTCGGTCAACTGCTTCTTTAAGCTCACCGAGCAGGGCGAGGTCATCTTTGCCCGTTACGGCAACCGCACGCTGGCTCAGCGCCATGTTGAGTCCGTTGCTGCCGCAACGCTTTTGCAGTCGGCCCCGAGTGTCGAGAAGACCAACACCGAGACCACGCAGAAGTTCTGGGATATGGCCGAGAAGCTCAACACCGCAAGCCACGAGCGCTATCTGGACCTGCTGAACACCGAGGACTTTACACCGTGGTTCTCGACCGTGACGCCGCTGACCGAGGTCGGTCTGCTGCCGATCGGCTCGCGTCCGGCCAAGCGCGGTCTGGGTGCGAAGTCACTCGACGACCTGCGTACCATTCCGTGGATCTTCAGCTGGAGCCAGGCGCGCATTAACCTGGCCGCTTGGTACGGCCTGGGCACCGCCTGCGAGCAGCTTGGCGATCTTGACCAGCTCAAGGCTGCCTACCAGGAGTGGCCGTTCTTCCGCACCTTTATCGACAATATTGAGATGTCGATCGCCAAGACCGATCAGCGCATCGCCAAGATGTATCTGCACCTGGGCGATCGCCAGGATCTGTCCGAGAAGGTCTTTACCGAGATGCAGCTCACGCGTAAGTGGGTCCTTGCCATCGTCGGTGATGAATGGCCGCTGCAGCGTCGTCGCGTGCTCGGCTGCGCCGTTCGCGTGCGTAACCCCTACGTTGACGCCCTGTCCATCGCCCAGGTTCGCGCCCTTCGTGAGGTGCGTATGAACCAGGACGAGATGGCCGAGGAGAAGAAGGCCGAGTACATGAGCCTGATTCTTTCGACTGTGACCGGCGTCTCGGCAGGACTGCAGAACACGGGGTAATCGATAGCCCTGTGGCTCTCACCGGGACCCGATGGGTTTCCCTCTGAATGCGTCCTCGCACTTGAAGCCCCCTTATCCTGCTCTTCTGGAGCTGCGGATAAGGGGGCTTCGTGCTGCGGAATGCATTCAGAGGGAAACCCATCGGGTCCCTGCGTCCTCGGTCTTCTGGGATCAAAGCTGAAAAGAAGAATGGTGCGCTTCGCGCGTTTTGGATGGGGTCTGTCCCGGCGGCGCGTTTGGCGCTTCGCGCCTCGCGTCTTATCGATCGGGATTGAGATGCATTTGACGCTTCTCGCCTTACGACTGTAGCGGCCGCGGTCCCGTTTGGGGTCGCGGCTGTTTTGTTGTGGGTCAAATATGAACGTTGTGTTAATGAGTCGGTGGACGGTGGTGTTTTTCGGTGAGCGGCGTATCCTTCCAACGGTTTATCTAGTGTGTCAGTTGAAAGGAAGAGGGCGCTCGTCATTGTTTGAATGTGAACTGCCGTTTGACCACAAGACGTTGCATCTGGAGCTCGAGGATAAGAACTTCGCGGGTGTGATGGAAGGTCATCAAAACGAGTTTAAGACTACAAAATCACAGGAAGAGCTGGTAGAGGAGTCACTTGCCAACCCTTATGGCTCGCCTTCGCTCGAGGAGCTTTGTGCTGGCAAGAAGGATATCGTCATTATTAGCTCCGATCATACGCGCCCCGTTCCCTCGCGTGTGACGATGCCTATTCTGCTGCATCACATCCATTCCGCTGCGCCCGAGGCTCGAGTGCGTATTTTGGTTGCTACGGGTATGCATCGTCCTTCGACGCACGAGGAGCTCGTCAACAAGTACGGCGAGGAGATCGTTGCCAACGAGGAAATCGTTATGCACGTCGCGACTGACGACAGCATGATGAAAAAGATCGGCACCCTGCCTTCTGGTGGCGAGTGCATCATCAACAAGATTGCCGCCGATTGCGATCTGCTGCTTGCCGAGGGCTTCATTGAGCCGCATTTCTTTGCCGGTTTCTCTGGCAGCCGTAAGTCCGTCCTGCCTGGTATCGCCAGCTACAAGACCATCATGTACAACCACAACGGTCAGTTTGTGAATGATTCCCACTCGCGTGCCGGCAACCTGTGCCACAACCACGTGAGCGAGGACATGTTTGCCGCTGCCGAGATGGCTCACCTTGCCTTTGTGCTTAACGTGGTGCTCAACGGCAAGCACGAGGTCATCGGCTCCTTTGCCGGCGATATCCACAAGGCGCACGAGGCTGGCTGCGAGTTCGTGAAGAGCCTTGCCGGCGTTGAGCCCGTTGAGTGCGAGATTGCCATCACCACCAACGGCGGCTACCCGCTCGACCAGAACATCTACCAGGCCGTGAAGGGCATGTGCTCTGCCGAGGCTACGCTTCCCGAGAGTGGTGTGATCATCGACGTCGCCGGCTGTGCCGACGGTCACGGTGGCGAGGGCTTCTATCACAACATCGCCGACAACGATCCGGCAGAGTTTGAGCGTGCCTGCATCGACCGTCCTAAGGACGAGACCCTGCCCGACCAGTGGACGAGCCAGATCTTTGCCCGCATCCTGGCGCATCACCCTGTGATCATGGTTACCGACCTGTGCGATCACCGGATGATCAAGGATATGCACATGACGCCGGTCAACACCCTCGATGAGGCGCTCAAGCTCGCCTTTGAGATGAAGGGTGCCGATGCCAAGGTGGCCGTCATTCCCGATGGCCTGGGCGTTGTCGTCGCTCAGCACTAGTACGCGGCCTAAACGAATCGTTTATAACCGACAAGAAAGATAAGGTTTTATGCTTACCAAACTCCTCTGCGAATTCGGCGCAACGGCCCTCATGATCATCTTTGGCGTGGGCGTGCACTGCGATACCGTGCTCAAGGGCACCAAGTATCAGGGTTCCGGCCATATGTTTGCCATCACCACTTGGTCTTTTGGCATCTCGGTCTGCCTGTTTGTCTTTGGCGGCGCCGTGTGCATGAACCCGGCTATGGTGCTCGCCCAGTGCATCGTAGGTCTGGTGCCGTGGGGCAGCTGCATCCCCTTCATGATCGCCGATATGCTCGGCGGCTTTGTGGGCGCTGTAATCGCTTGGCTTATGTACGCCGATGAGTTCAAGGCTTCCGAGGGCGTCGTCGACCCCATTGCCCAGCGCAACATCTTCTCGACCAACCCCACCACCGAGGGCACCAACTATGCCCGTAACTTCTTCTGCGAGGCTATCTGCACCTTCGTGTTCATCAGCGCCATCCTTGCTGCTGCTAGCCGCGCCGGCGAGAACGTTCTGATGCTCGCTATCTGCGTCGGTCTGATCGTTTGGGCCGTCGGCATGGGCATGGGCGGCATCACCGGCTTCGCCATGAACCAGGCTCGTGACCTTGGTCCTCGCATGGCCTATCAGGTGCTGCCGATCAAGAACAAGGCCGATAACAACTGGAAGTACGGCCTGCTCGTTCCTGGCATCGCGCCGTTTGTCGGTGCCGCTCTGGCCGCGCTGTTTGTGCATGGTTTCTTGGGCATGTTCTAGTCCAAGGCTACATAGGTTGTTCGCCGTCCGCATGGGGTAACTTCCCAGCGCGTCCTCGGACATGCAAAAAGGCTCGCTGCGCACTTTATGCGGCGAGCCTTTTTGCGTCCTGCGGAGTGCGCTGGGAAGTTACCCCATGCGGACGGCTGCGGGGTCTTTGTTGCGTTCGCACAAGCAACCCAACATATATATCTGAATTTGGATGGGAGGGGCTTGTTGCTGTTGGGGGGTATTGAAGCGCGAGTGGCACTTTGGGATGCGTGGCGGCCTGGGTTGGGGCGATGCTTTAGGTTGAGCCTCTTACTTAGTTGAAGAGGGGTTTTATGGCTGATAGGTAGTCTTTGGCTACTTCGGCCTTATCTGCTTGGAAGTTGTGCCAGGCCCACCATTGGACCATTCCTACGAAGCTTGAGGCTATGTGGTGTAGTAGGAAGCTGCGGTCCATGGTGCCGGCGGGGCCGTTTGGGTCGGTAGGGACGGTTTCGGCTGCGCGCGACATGATGGTCTTGCGGAGACAGTCGGCGAAGACGCGGGAGCCGGCGCCGGCTACGAGGGCTCGAACGCCCTGACGGCGTTCCCAGAGGTTGTTGAGGATATGCTCGACCTGCACGAGTGGGTCGTCGAGCGGTGTGCCATCGTCGTCGAGGGCGTGGGTGCAGATGTCGCTCACGAGCTCGGACAGTAGGTCGTCTTTGCTCTTAAAGAGGCCGTAGAATGTCGCGCGGCCTACGTGGGCGCGCGCGATGATGTCGCCGACGGTGATCTTGCCGTAGTCCTCTTCGCGTAGCAGCTCGGAGAACGCCGCGACGATCGCGGCGCGGCTTTTGGCCTTGCGGGCATCCATGGCTATGCGTCCTCGTCAACGAGGAGACAACGGAGCGTGCCGGAGCAACCCTCGTAGGGGCGTTTGCCGGCGCCGTAGCCGACGGCTTTGATGCGGTAACGGGCCGGCAGGTGCTCGGACGTGCGCAGTGCGGCGACGATGGCGGCGCCCGTGGGCGTCACGAGCTCGCCGGCGACCGGTGCGGGCGTGAGAGCGATATTGCCTGCTTGGCATAGGTTGATGACGGCGGGCACCGGGATGGGCATAAGGCCGTGGGCGCAGCGGATGGTGCCGTGGCCCTCGGAAAGCGACTCGACCACGATGTCCTCAATACCCAGGTCATCGAGGCAGATAGCGACAGAGCAGACGTCGACGATGGAGTCGACGGCGCCTACCTCGTGAAACAGGACGGTGTCGGGCGTTTTGCCGTGAGCCTTGGCCTCGGCAGCAGCGAGTACGGAAAAAATGGCAAGGGCGCGACGCTTGGCGCCATCGCTTAGCTGTGAGCCGTCGATGATGGCGGTGACGTCCGCCAAAGAACGGTGGTGGTGGGCGTGATGGTGACCCTCGTGGCGATGACCGTGGCCCTCATGGTCATGCTCGTGGCAGTGCTCGTGTTCATGCCCGCCATGATCATGATGGTGGTGCTCATGCTCGTGTGTGTGCTCGGCAGCTGCTTCGTTGCCGTAGAGCCAGGCCATGTCGTGGTCGTGGTTCTCGAGCTCCTCTGCCAGCTGAACGTCAAAGTCGCAGGCGTCGATGCCATGCTTGTTTACGCGCGTCACGGAGATCGAAAAGCCGTCGACCGGCAGCGTGGCGAGCTGTTCGCGCAGGTGCTCCTCGCTGGCGCCCAGGTCGAGCAGGGCCGCGACGGTCATATCGCCGCTGATGCCCGAGGTGCCGTCGATGATAAGCGTATGCTGATGGTTGGACATGGAATGCTCCTTAACGGGCGCGGGATGTACCGGCGCTCAGATGATTGATAAGACTTGCCTGGTAGGCGGCACCAAAGCCGTTGTCGATATTGACGACCGAAACGCCACTGGCGCAGGAGTTGAGCATGGCGAGCAGCGCGGCTACGCCACCAAAGCTCGCGCCGTAGCCCACGCTGGTGGGAACGGCAATGACCGGACAGCTCACCAGGCCGCCGATAACGCTCGCCAGGGCGCCTTCCATGCCGGCGATGGCGATGACCACCTGCGCCTGGGCAAGTTCCTCGGCATGAGCGAGCAGGCGGTGCAGGCCGGCGACACCCACGTCGTAGAGGCGGTCGACCTCGTTGCCGTAGAACTCGGCCGTCAGTGCCGCCTCTTCGGCGACGGGCAGGTCGCTCGTGCCGGCGCAGGCGACGACAACGCGTCCGTTACCGGTGGGGGAGGGCTTGCCACCCACCAGGGCGAGCTGGGCGTTCGGGGCATATCCCAGGTCGATGCCGTTGCCGAGAAGCTCCGAGGTACGGGCTGCTTTTTCGCTGTCCAGGCGCGTGACCAGGATGCGCTCCTGACCGGCATCGCGCAGCGCTTCGATAATGGCGGCAATTTGCTCGGCGGTTTTACCGGCGCCGTAGACAACCTCGCCGGCTCCCTGACGCACCCCGCGCGAAAGATCGAGCTGCGCAAAACCCAGATCGGCGGTTGGCGCCGTCTGGAGGCGCGTGAGGGCGACTGCCGGGGTGACTACTCCGTCGGCAACATCGCTCAGCAATTGCTCAAGATCTCGCTTATCCATATATGTTCCCTTCGACGGCGCAAAGTCTAGCACTCAAAGGGTATGTTTCCGAACACTAAGACAAAATTGTTCGGAAACTATAGGACAGACTGATTCTATTGTTAGAAGGATCGACTAGTCGCGCAGGATGATATCCATGGCGAGTATCAGGTTGCGCTCGTCGATGGCAAACGGGGCGGCTTCGCGCGTCTTGGGCTTGGCGCAAAACGCGATGCCCGTGCCCGCGGCCTGAATCATGGGGATGTCGTTGGCGCCGTCGCCGATCGCGACGGTGTGGGCCATGTCGACACCGCACTCAACTGCCCAATCTAGCAGCTGAATGAGCTTGGATTCCTTGGTCACAATGTCTGCCGCCAGCTTACCCGTGAGCTTGCCGTCCACGACTTCCAGACGGTTGGCCAGGCAAAAATCGATGCCCGCGGCGGCCACGATCTTGTCGGCGACCTCGTGGAAGCCGCCGCTCACCACGCCGACCTTCCAGCCCTTGCTGTGCGCCGAGCGCACAAGCTCCAGCGCGCCGGGAGTAAACGTCACGCGCTCAAAGGTGCGCTCGAACACGCTCTCATCCAAGCCGGCAAGCAGCCCCACGCGCTCCTCGAGCGCCTGCTTAAAGTCAAGCTCGCCGCGCATGGCGCGTTCGGTGATCTGTGCAACTTGCTCTCCCACGCCGGCTTCCTCGCCCAACAGGTCGATGACTTCCTGGTTGATGAGCGTGGAGTCGATATCCATAACGATGAGGCGTGCAGTCATGGCGGGCCTTTCCGAGTGCAGTTGTATTGGGGCACATTGTCGCACGCGGCGCGCCTGGGCGACGGCCAGGCCGCGTCAATTGTTTCGTCTCCGTCAAGTCTTTGGGCAAGAGTTACTTTTTCGCGGTACATCGACACAGGTGCGATAAGATAGAACGCCATGTCCGGCTGCGCGGTTTACGCAGGCTGGGCAAATCTGTACGACGCCGCCCGGAACGACACGGGGCGGCACAGATCCATAAAGGAGGATCACTGGTATGAGCCAGACCCGTCCCATCGATGAGCATTCCATGCACACCCGTACCTGCGGCGAGCTTCGCTTCGAGAACGTGGGCGAAGAGGTCACCCTCACCGGTTGGGTGAGCCGTCGCCGCGACCACGGCGGCCTTATCTTCTGCGACCTTCGCGACCGCGAGGGCATTACGCAGCTCACCTTCGACCCCGAGCACTCCGATGGCGATGCCTTTAAGATCGCCGAGACCATGCGTCCCGAGTGGCCCATCAAGATTCACGGCGTCGTGCGCGCCCGTGGCGAGGGGACCACCAACACCAAGCTCGCGACCGGCGAGATCGAGGTCCTGACCGACCACGCCGAGGTGCTCAACACGTCCGTCACCCCGCCGTTCCAGATCGAGGACGGCATCGAGACCAGCGAGGACACTCGCCTGCGCTATCGCTATCTGGACCTCCGCCGTCCCGAGATGATGGCCAACCTCAAGCTGCGCTCCGACTTCACCTTTGCCATTCGCGAGGCGCTGCACAACCGTGAGTTCATGGAGGTCGAGACGCCCTCCCTGTTCAAGTCTACGCCCGAGGGCGCCCGCGACTTCATCGTCCCCAGCCGCATCCAGCCGGGCAACTTCTACGCCCTGCCGCAGTCCCCGCAGCTTCTGAAGCAGCTGCTCATGGTCGGTGGCGTCGAGCGCTACTACCAGGTTGCCAAGTGCTTCCGCGACGAGGACCTGCGCGCCGACCGTCAGCCCGAGTTCACCCAGGTCGATATCGAGATGTCCTTCGTGGACCAGAACGATGTCATGAGCGCACTCGAGGAGGTTCTTGCCGATGCCTTCGGTCGCATGGGTGTCGAGATGCCCACGCCGCTGCGTCGCATGAACTACTGGGAGGCCATGGACACCTATGGCTCCGACAAGCCCGATACCCGCTACGGCATGCACCTGGTCGACCTGACCGACATCTTTGCCAACTCCAAGTTCAAGGTCTTCGCGACCGCTGCGAACGAGGAGGGCTCTGTCGTCAAGGCCATCAACGCCAAGGGCGCCGGTGCCTGGGCGCGTGCCAAGATCGATAAGCTCGCCGGCGTGGCCTCCACGTTTGGCGCCAAGGGCCTGGCCTGGATCGCCTTCCGCGAGGACGGTTCCATCAACAGCCCCATCGTCAAGTTCTTCTCGGACGAGGAGATGGCGGCTCTGCGCGAGCGCATGGACGTCGAGCCCGGCGACCTTGTGATGTTCGCCGCCGGCCCGCGCCTGCTTTCTGATGAGATCCTGGGCGGTATGCGTTCGCACATGGCCAATGCGCTCGAGATCAAGCGCGAGGGTCACGACTTCCTGTGGGTCGTCAACTTCCCGCTGTTCCATTGGGACGAGGATCGCAAGGCCTATGCTGCCGAGCATCAGCCCTTTACCCTGCCGACCGAGACCGACATCGCCAAGATCGAGGCCGATCCGCTGGCAGCCGGTTCGTGCACCTACGACTTTGTCATGGACGGCTTTGAGGCCGGCGGCGGCGGTATGCGTATCCACAACGCCGAGATGCAGATGTCCATGCTCAAGCTCCTGGGCTTTACCGAGGAGCGCGCCGAGTCTCAGTTTGGCTTCCTCATGGAGGCCCTCAAGTTTGGTGCGCCCCCGATGGGCGGTTTCGCTCTGGGTCTGGACCGCGTGTGCATGCTGCTCACCGGTTCCGACTCCATCCGCGACGTCATGGCGTTCCCCAAGACGGCCAGTGGCTCCGACCTTATGTCGGGTGCTCCGAGTGCCGTTTCCGGCGCCCAGCTCAAGGACGTCAGCCTGCGCCTGATGTAGGCAAGCGGCTACATATTGCTTGCAACGAGGGAAGGACGTGTGCCTTCCCTCGTTTTTTATGCGCCGAGATTGTGAGGGTATATAGGGTGACCGGGCGTCGCGGAAAGTGCGTCCCGGAATCTGGGTCCAGAACGGGTCGCGCTTTCCCAAAGGGGGTCCTCTGGGAAAGCGCGACCCAGAATTCGGCAAAATAATGGGGCACAGTTTCCGGTTGAGCTGTCTAACGGAAACTGTGCCCCAGAATGAGCACTCAAAACGGGGCAGGCTTTCCGTAACAACTGTCTGGCGGAAAGCCTGCCCCAATTTCTTATAGCGAGTCTCTCTGGATCAGCTGCATGTGCATCACGGAGGTGGTGGGCTCGGCACCCTTGATCATGTCGAGCGCAATGTTGGCGGCCATGTGGCCTTCTTCGCGCAGGGGCTGGCGGACGGTCGTGAGCGCGGGGACGCAGCGCGTCGCAATCTCGTGATCGTCGAAGCCGACGACAGAAATGTCCGCCGGAACGGATAGGCCTGCCTCGTTGAGTGCGGTGATGACGCCAGCCGCGATACGGTCCGATCCGCAGAGCACGCCATCGAAAACAATCTCGCGCGCGAGGATCTGGTGCATGGCCTGATAGCCGTCTCCGTTGTTCCAGCCGGTATAGATAACGTTTGCGTCTGGGAGGTCTTCGCCCAAGACGGCGCGGTAGCCGCGCAGGCGGTCGACAACGGCGGGGTTGTCTTGCGGTCCCAACACGGCGACGATATCTTTGCGCCCTCGCTCCTTCATAGCGAGCGCTGCAAAGCGTCCGCCCTCTTCGTCGTCAGAGTAGACCGTCGAGAACACATCGCGATAGGGGTGGCCCTCGAGCTGGCCGCACAACACGGTGGGTACGCCCAGATCGCGCAGCACCTCGAGCAGCTCGCTGCCCTTGTAGGGGGAGACGTCGATCACGGCGTCGAACGAGCGGCGCTCAAAGTGCTCGCGTGCGCGGTTGCGCTCATGCGTAGAAGACGCCTGCAAGATAACGGGCAGATAGGACGACTCCGACAGTTCCTCGGTAATGCCGCTCAAAAACTCGCTATAGGTGGGGTCGCTGAAGAGTTCACTTAGGGGCTCGGTCACGAGCACGGCGATGATTTCCGTGCGCCCGACAGCGAGCGCTCGGCCACGAGCGTTGGGGACAAAATTGACTTCCTTGGCCGCCGCGCGGACGCGCTTTTTGGTTTCCTCGCTAATGCGGGGCGAATCGTTGAGAGCACGCGATGCCGTCGAGCGCGACACGCCGGCAGCTGCGGCAACCTCGGCAAGCGTAGGTGCGGTGCGAACTGGTTGGGTCATGGCGTCTCCTGGAGAATGCGGTCGATGTTGTCGCTGATGCGGGCTGGTGCGGATACAGCTTACTATAGTGCGCCTGAACAGCGTTCATGATATCCGGTGACCGGTGTCGTTTTGCAACCAAGCCGCAATCGAATACGTCTCGTATGGGTGAGATATCAGCGGGCGTGGTGGTTGCCTACGAGCTTAAGAACGATGTCTTGCGCTGAGTTTCGATACTCAGGGTGACATAAGTGTCGCGGTTGTACAACCGGTTGCACCGTTAACCCGACCAAATCGACCGTTCAGCGGACAACCGGTTGCACAGTATTTTGCATCGCCCGTAAGATAAGGACAACCGGTTGCACAAGAATCACTACGATGACGAAGGAGCATCACCATGGACGCCATTAACGATTGGGAAAACCAAGCGCTCACCCACAGGAACCGCCTGGCACCCCATGCGTACTTCATGGGTTACGAGACCGCCGATCTCGCTGCAACGTACAGCCGCGAGCTGTCGCGCGGGTTTGTCCAGCTGTCCGGCTCGTGGCAGTTCCGCCTCTTTGAGGGGCCTGCTGCCGTCTCTAACGAGGAGCTTTCCACGTGCGAGCCCGAGTGGGATCACGTGGAGGTTCCGCACCTGTGGCAGGTAGACGGCTATGGCAACCTTGCCTACACCGACGAGGGTTTCCCGTTCCCGGTGGATCAGCCGTTCGTTCCCTCTGACGATCCCACGGGCGTGTACCAGCGCATCGTCAATCTTCCCGCCGTGCCTGCCGGCGCTCGCGAGATCATTCGCTTTGACGGCATCGAGAGCTATGGCGAGCTGTACGTCAACGGCAAGTTTATCGGCATGACCAAGGGCTCGCGCCTGTCTGCCGAGTTCGACGTGACCGACGCGCTCGTCGAGGGCGATAACCTGTTTGCGGTCAAGGTCTTGCAGTACAGCGATGGCAGCTATATCGAGGATCAGGATATGTGGTGGGCCTCGGGCATCTTCCGCGATGTGTACCTTATGCAGCGTCCCGCCGCGCACCTGGTCGACTTTAGGTTCCGCACGCACCGCGAGGGCGATACCGCTTTGATCACGCTCGATACGGTTGCCGAGGGCGCTTCCCGCGTTGTGTTTACGCTCAGCGATGGCGAGAACGTGGTGGCTACGGGCGAGTGCGTCGACGGCCATGCCGAGTGCAGCGTTGCCGATGCCCACTTCTGGAATCCCGAGGACCCCTTCCTCTATGACCTTACGTTTGAGGTCTACGACGGCGACCAGGTCAGCGAGTACGTCCCGCATCGCCAGGGCCTTGCTGAGGTGACGGTCGAGGGCAATCATGTCTACCTCAACGGCACCTACTTTAAGATGCATGGCGTCAACCGCCACGATCACGACGATCACAAGGGCCGCGCCGTGGGCCTCGATCGCATGCGCCGCGACCTGGAGCTCATGAAGCAGCACAACATCAACGCGGTGCGCACGTCCCACTACGCCAACGACCCGCGCTTTTACGAGCTGTGCGACGAGTATGGCATCATGCTGGTCGCCGAGACCGATATGGAGAGCCACGGCTTCGAGAATATCGGCAATATCGCCCTGGTCACCGACGACCCGGCATGGGAGCCGGCCTACGTCGACCGCATCGAGCGCCTGGTGATGCAGGAGCGCAACCACGCCTGCATCATTATGTGGTCGATGGGCAACGAGAGCGGCTATGGCTGCAACATCCGCGCGATGTACGCCAAGGCTCACGAGCTCGATGGTCGCCCGGTCCATTACGAGGAGGACCGCAACGCCGATACCGTCGACGTCATTTCCACCATGTACTCCCGTGTGTCGCAGATGAACGACTTTGGTGAGCATCCGTTCCCCAAGCCGCGCATCAACTGCGAGTACGGTCACTCCATGGGCAATGGCCCCGGAGGCCTGTCCGAGTACCAGGAGGTCTTCGATCGCTGGGATTGCATCCAAGGCCAGTTTATCTGGGAATGGTGCGACCACGGTTTGGCTGCTGTGACCGAGGACGGCGTTGCCTACGATATGTATGGTGGCGACAACGGCGATTACCCCAACAACAGCAACTTCTGCATCGATGGCATGGTGTTCCCCTGGCAGCAGCCGAGTCCGGGCCTCACTGAGTATGGCCAGGTCATCTGCCCGGTTCGCATGGCTTATGACGCCGAGGCGGGCGAGCTGACCGTCACCAACAAGCGTTGGTTTACCACCCTCGAGGATGTCTGCCTGTCGGCCGAGACCCTGGTGGACGGCGACGTTGTGTGCCGCAAGACGCTCATGCCCGGTGCGGTTGCCCCCGGCGAGTCCGTCCAGCTGCCGCTGGTGATTCGCGAGGCCGCGGTAGGCGAGACCCTGCTGACTGTGCACGCCTACACCATGGCCGCTCACGTCTGGTGCGAGCCGATGTTCCAACTGGGTGCAAGCCAGTTTGCCGTCGCCAACCATCCGGCGCCAGCCATCGCGGCTCCCACTCGTCCTGAGCTTACGGTCGAGGAGACCGAGCAGGAAATCCGCATTCACTCACTCAACGGTGAGCTGACCTTCAGCAAGGTCAACGGTACCGTGAGCGAGTGGAAGGCATCCGGCCGCGACGTCATGGCCTCTGGTCCCCAGGTTGGTTTTTGGCATCCGCTCGTCGATAACCATGCGCAGGAGTATGACTCACTGTGGAAGGACAACTTCATCGATGTGATGCAGACGTCTACCCGCAAGGTTTCTTGGAAGCAGGATGGCAATGCGGTCGTCGTGACCGTGAGCCAGCGTATCGCTCCTCCCGTCCGCGCGTTCGGCATGCGCGTCGAGCTCGTCTACACCGTGCTTCCGAGCGGTCGTGTCGACCTCAAGGTTTCCGGCGAGCCCTATGGCGATTACTCGGATATCATCCCGCGCATCGGCATCTCCTTCGAAGTCCCCGGTTGCGATCGTGCCGTCGAGTGGTATGGCCACGGCCCGGGCGAGAACTATCCGGACTCGCTGCGCGCCAACCCGGTCGGTCATTACCGCACCACAGTCGACGATATGTTCACGCCCTACGTTATGCCTCAGGACTGCGCCAACCGCGAGGGTACCCGCTGGGTTGCTCTGCGCTCTAGCCATGGCGACGGTGTGCTGGTGACCCGTCCGGCTGACGCCGCCTCCAACCCGTTCTCATTCTCGGCATGGCCCTATAGCTGCGAGGCCATCGATAACGCCAAGCACGTCTACGACCTTGTCAAGGGCGATACGGTCACGGTCAACATCAACGACCAGTTGCTCGGCCTTGGCTCGAACTCTTGGGGTTCCGAGGTGCTCGATTCCTATCGCACCCGTTTTGAGAGCTTCAGCTTTGAGGTGTCCCTGCGACCGCTGACGTCTGCCGATCTGGCTCAGGCGCTGGCACCCATTAAGGAGGCATAAGCCATGCATGTCTTTAACTCGCGCGCCGATTTCGACGCTCAGATGAAGTCCGTCAAGAAGTGGATGCGTACCGGCCAGGCGCTCGATGGCGTTGCCGGCCTGCAGCACGACGTGGCGTACTCTATCGGCGACTCGCTGGTGTATTGGTGGGTGAACGCCCACGAGGCGGTTACTGCCGACCTGGTCGGTCACCGTCGCTACCATGCCGTGCTCGCTCCGCTCGACGGCGACCTGACCGTCGAGGTTGCCCCCAAGGCAGGTCTCACCTGCACCCGCGCTTACAGCGATATCGATGATCGCGAGCGCTTTGAGGGGGCGGGGGAGACCGTGACGATTCCCGCCGGCGGCGTTGCCGTCGTCGAGATCGACGAGGCTTGCCGTGTTATCGCCGAGGCTTCGGATCCCCGCGTGGTGGTACTGCACGTGACGGTCGAAGGTTATTCCTTCCCCAACAAGTAGTATTCGTCCGTTTGGACGTTTGCTTCGCGCCGTTAAGGGGGATGGCTTTGTTGACTCCCTTTTCCCCATTCCCCTTAGCAGGTGCGCCGTCCGTGTTTGCACTTGCAGCTCGGACGGGTTTAGATGACATTTAATAGATGATTGGGAGGGCTTATGAGCTCTGAAAAACGAGGAACGATCGGTTCGTTCGCTCTGCTGGGCATGACGGTCGCCGCCGTGTTCGGTATCAAGAACATCATCAACAACAACGCGGCCATCGGCTTGGCAGCTGCGCCGTCGTTCTTCTTCGCCACGCTTTTGTACTTTGTCCCCTATACCCTGGTTACCGCCGAGTTCGTCGGCCTTAACAAGGACTCCGAGTCGGGTGTGTACGCATGGGTTAAGACCTCGATGGGCGGCCGCTGGGCGTTTCTGACGGCATTTAGCTACTGGTTCGTTAACCTGTTCTACTTTGCGTCCGTCCTGCCCAACGTCATCATCTACGCGAGCTACGTGTTCTTTGGTGCCAATGCCGAGCTTTCGCAGCTGTGGATCACCATTATCGAGATCGTCGTCTTTGCTATCGCCACGTGGGTTTCGACCAAGGGCGCTAAGTGGATCGGCTCTATTTCCTCCTTCGGTTCGACCGCGGCTCTCGGCCTGACTGCCGTGTTCATCCTGCTGTCCCTGGCTGCTGCCTTTGGCGGCGTTGAGTTCGCTACGGCTCCCACGCCCGCCAACATGGCTCCCGACATGAGCAACTTCGCCACTATGTGGGGCTTCTTCGGTACGCTTGCCTGGATCATCCAGGGCGTTGGCGGCGCTGAGTCTGTCGGCGTGTTCCTTAACGACCTTAAGGGTGGCGTCAAGGCCTTCGTGCGCACCGTCGTTATCGCCGGCCTGACCATCGGCCTTCTGTATGCAGGCGCTTCGCTGCTGGTTAACCTGTTCATCCCCGAGGGCGGCGTTGCCATCTCCACCGGCATCTTCGACGTGTTCGGCGCTGTCTTTGCCCACTTTGGCATTCCCATGGAAGTGTCTACGCGCGTCATCGGCCTGATCCTTCTCGCCGCTACGCTGGGCTCCCTCATGATGTGGACCTCCGCTCCCATCAAGGTGTTCTTCACCGAGATCCCCAAGGGCGTCTTTGGTAGCAAGATCGTCGAGCTCAACGAGCATGGCATTCCTGCCCGCGCCGCTTGGCTGCAGTTCGCCATCGTCGTCCCCATCCTGATCATCCCGGCCCTGGGCTCTGGTAACCTCGACGACCTGCTCATGATTGTCACCAACATGATGGCTGCCACCGCTCTGCTCCCGCCGCTGCTGATCCTGCTTGCCTACTTTATGCTGCGCAAGAACTTCGATGCTGCTCCCCGTGGCTTCCGCATGGGCTCGCGCAGCTTTGGCCTGGTCGTTGCCGCATTCCTGCTTGTGGTCTTCTGCTTCGTGCTTATCTGCGGCACCATTCCGCTCGATCAGCCGCTGTGGCTGACGCTGGTCTACAACGTTGGCGGCGTGGTTGTCTTCCTGGGCCTTGCCGTGATGTGGTACAACCGCTACATCAACCGCCTGCGCGAGACCGATCCCGAGGCTGCTGAGAACGAGCTTCGCCCCTCCGTCCTCGACATGATGGAGTAGCGGCTAGGATTAATCTACGGCTGTGGAATAAATCGATTCCCTTTCCTAAGGAGGGGCCTTACGAGGCCCCTCCTTTTGTGTTTTGGAGCATGGTTTTGGACCCTGTGGTCAAAAAATACCAAATATGAGTACTGTTGCAAAAGAGGTGTCATATTTTTCGGCCTGCTCTGAGCGAAAATGGGCTCATAATCAATTTATCTAGCCCCCTTTAAAGGGCGTTTGACGGCTTTCAACCTCTTCGAATCGCTCAAAGTAGGCAATTTGCTCTCGATTTTGCTGCTACTAAATTGGTGACAGTACTCATATTTGCCACTTTTTGACCACGGGGTATCCGGAGGGGTCCTCGACAAGCATCTAACGCTACAATAACTACCACGTGGCTGGGTTTGCCGGCCGAATGTGCGATGCCGCGGGAGGGGACATGGTCGAGTTTACAAAGACGATTAAAGATCCGTTGGGATTACATGCCCGCCCGGTTGCGCTGCTCTATGACATCATTGCCAAGCATCGTAGCGACGTGTCAGTCAGTATCGGCGATCGCCACACGGATGGCCGCGACGTTATAGGGCTCATGGCACTCTGCGGCGAGTGCGGCGAGGACATCATCTTCCGCGTCTCGGGCGTGGATGAGGCCTCCTGCGTCACGTCGATCAGAAATCTCTCGCTTTAAGCATGACAGGGCGTGGTAAAGGATGGTCCTTTGCCGCGCCCTTTTGTTTCGTATGGGAAACTTTTTCGAAATCTGAATGGGGACCCTTTCCAAAAAGTTAACCACGTGTTAGTTTACTAAAGCGAACATAGGCGTGGTTAACTTTTGCTGCGTCGATGTGAAGGACGAACTGACGTTAGGAGCCACTCATGTCTTGCGGACCGCAGATGCCGGCAATGCCGCTTTCGATGGTAAAAGCGGGCGAAACCGTGCGCGTGTCTCGTGTAAAGGGCAATGAGGATATGAAGCACCACCTCAAGGACCTCGGCTTTGTCGAGGGCAGCGAGATCCACGTGGTGAGCTCGAGTGGCGCCAATATTATCGTCACGGTGCTGGGCGCACGCTTTGGTATCGATTCCAAGGTTGCCATGCACATCATGACCGTCGGTTAGTCGACGGTATTTCTGTACGTACTGAAAGGGGGACAAGAGGATGAAGACGTTGGGTGACGTTAAGGTGGGCGAGAGCTCCACCATCGTCAAGCTTCACGGTGAGGGTGCGCTTCGCCGCCACCTTATGGACCTGGGGCTCATCAAGGGCACTTCGTTCAAGGTCGTGAAGGTTGCACCGCTCGGTGATCCGGTCGAGATCAACGTGCGCGGCTACGAGCTTTCCATCCGCAAGGAGGAGGCCGCCGTCGTCGAGGTTCAGTAAGGACTCGCGCCGCATATTTCTGCAGATAAAGTTAGGTTTTTCTAACTTAATGCAGCATCTTTGAAGCACATTATCCAGCCTGCGCGGAGAAAGCAGCGCAGGCACACAAGGAAGAAGGATTGAATGGCGGATTCTCAGATCCATGTCGCGCTGGCGGGTAACCCCAACTGCGGCAAGACCACGCTTTTCAACCTGATCACCGGCGCCAACGGCTACGTTGGCAACTGGCCCGGCGTCACGGTTGAGAAAAAGGAAGCCAAGCTCCTAAGCGACAAGAACGTTACCATCACGGACCTCCCTGGCATCTACTCGCTTTCCCCCTACAGCCCCGAGGAGCAATGCTCGCGCGATTACCTCATGAGCGGCGAGCCCGATGTCGTCGTCCAGGTTGTCGACGCCACCAACCTCGAGCGCAACCTGTACCTGGCGCTTCAGGTTATCGAGACCGGCCTGCCCGTGGTCGTCGCCCTCAACATGGCCGACTTGGTCGAGAAGAACGGCGACAAGATCGACACGGACAAGCTCTCCAAGAAGCTCGGTTGTCCGGTCATGATGATCTCGGCTCTTAAGAACAAGGGCATCAAGGAGCTTTTCGAGCAAGTCAAGAAGTCCGCTGCTTCTAAGGGCCAGGTGCCGGAGCACAAGTTCGATTCCTCCATCGAGGACGTTCTAGGCCACATCGAGAACAATCTGCCGGCGAGCGTTCCCGCCAACAAGCGCCGCTACTACGCTGTCAAGCTGTTTGAGCGCGACGCGGACGCCTGCAAGCTCATCAACCTCACCAAGGAGAAGGCCGCTCGCGTGGAGCAGCTGGTCGCCCAGTGCGAGCAGGACTGCGACGACGATGCCGAGTCCATCATCACCGGTGAGCGCTACGGCGTGATCGCTCACATCATCGACGAGTGCCTCACCAAAGCCCCGGCCAAGATGAGCACCTCCGAGAAGATCGACCGCGTGGTTACCAACCGTATCCTGGGCCTGCCGATTTTTGTCGTCATCATGTTCTGCGTGTACTACATCGCCGTTTCCACCTTGGGTGGCACGGTGACGGACTTCACCAACGACCAGCTCTTCGGCACCGACGGCTGGTACGTGCTCGGTCAGGGCCGCGACGCTTACGACGCGGCTGTCGAGGCCGCGGGTGACGACGCCGACTCGGTCGACCCGGCACAGTACGGCCCCTATGTCCCGGGTATCACCACCATGGTGCACGATGCCCTCGTGGCGGGTGGCACCGAGGACGGTGGCCTGGTCGATTCGCTGGTCTGCGACGGTATCGTTGGCGGCCTGGGCGCCATCTTCGGCTTTGTGCCGCAGATGTTCCTGCTGTTCGTGATGCTGTCCTTCCTGGAGGACTGCGGCTACATGGCCCGCGTCGCCTTTATCATGGACCGCGTGTTCCGCCGCTTTGGCCTGTCCGGTAAGTCGTTCATCCCCATGCTCGTGTCCTCGGGCTGCGGCGTCCCCGGCGTCATGGCCACCAAGACCATCGAGAACGAGAAGGACCGCCGCATGACGGTCATGACCACCACGTTCATCCCCTGCGGCGCCAAGCTGCCGATCATCGCCCTGCTCATGGGCTCCATCATTGGCGATTCTTCCACCACGGCCGCATGGATCAGCCCGCTCTTCTACTTCCTGGGCGTCTTTGCCGTCATCGCCTCGGGCCTCATGCTCAAGAAGACCAAGCTCTTCGCCGGCCGTCCGACCCCGTTTGTCATGGAGCTTCCTGCCTACCACTTCCCGGCGATCCGTTCCTGGGCGCTGCACGTGTGGGAGCGCTGCTGGGCCTTTATCAAGAAGGCCGGCACGGTCATCTTTGCGTCCACCGTCGTCGTTTGGTTCCTCTCCAACTTTGGTAGCTATAACGGTTCCTTTGGCTTCCTGCCTGCGATGGACGGCATCCCCGAGGAGTTTATGGACTACTCCGTGCTTGCCATGCTGGGCAACCTGGTCGCTTGGATCTTCGCCCCGCTCGGCTTTAGCACCTGGCAGGCAACCGCGCTGACCGTCTCTGGCCTTGTGGCTAAGGAGAACGTCGTCGCCACCGCCGGCTCGCTGCTGTCCGTCGCAGACGCGGGCGAGACCGACCCGAGCCTGTGGACCGCGTTTGCCGGCATGTTCCCCACCATGGGCGCTTGCGTTGCCTTCGGCGCCTTCAACCTGCTGTGCGCTCCGTGCTTTGCCGCCATTGGCACCATCCGCAACCAGATGGACTCTGGCAAGTGGACCGCGATTGCCATCGGCTACGAGTGCGCCTTCGCTTGGGTGATTGGCCTGTTCATCAACCAGTTCTACAACCTGCTTGTCCTTGGGCAGTTTGGTATCTGGACGGTTGTGGCGATTGTGCTGCTGGTCGCGATGCTCTTCCAGATCTTCCGTCCCATGCCCAAGCATGCGTGGACGGACGAGGACGAGACCAACACTGCTTCCGCCGCAGTTTCCGCTTAAGTCCGAATAAGGATTAACCCCTTTCCACGAGCCCGGGTGTCCCAGCGACACTCGGGCTTTTTGGTGGGGGAGATGTGGCGTTTCCGCAGATAAAACCGACCAAAATTAACCTGTCCCTTTTTGGTAGGTGGAGAATGGGGTAAAGTAAGTGGTGGTTAACTAGAGGAGGCTTGCTATGGCACCTATCGATATTGTTGTACTGGCTGTTATCGGTATTGCGTTTGTCGCCGTGTGCGTGCGCATCTACCGCAAGGGCACCTGCGCCGACTGCGCTCAGGGCGGCGTTTGCACGGGGCATTGCTCCAACAAAAAGACGTGCGCCGCACTTAAGGGTGTGGACAAAATCGCCGAAGACTTGGGCCGCGGTATTCATTAGCCGACCGGCGTTTGGGAATGATTGACTTCGGATACGGCGGTTGCTGATACGATAAGTACGTTAGCAACTGCCGCCGAGCGGCTCAAACGAAAGGAACCCTGTATGGAGTCCTCCGCCTATCCGATGCTCTTTAGCCCGATCAAGGTCGGTACGACCGAGGTCAAGAACCGCGTCTTTATGCCGCCGGTATCTACCAACCTGGCCGATCACGGATATGTGACCGACGATTTGGTCGATCATTACCGTGCCCGTGCCAAGGGCGGCGTAGGCCTGATCATCACCGAGGTCGTGACGGTCGAGCCCACCTATACCTATCTGCCGGGTGACATGTGCTGCTACGACGACACGTTTATCCCCGGCTGGGAAAAGCTCGCCGCGGCCGTCCACGAGTATGGCTGCAAGATCATGCCGCAGCTCTTCCACCCCGCCTACATGGCCTTTAACATTCCGGGCACGCCTCGCCTGATCGCTCCGTCCTTTGTGGGCCCGTCTTACGCCCGCGAGGCACCGCGCCCCATCACGGTCGACGAGATTCACGAGCTCACGCATCAGTTTGGCGACGCTGCCGTGCGTATGCAGAAGGCTGGCGTCGATGGCGTTGAAGTCCATGCGGCACACGCCCACGGCATGCTCGGCGGCTTTTTGACTCCGCTCTACAACAAGCGTACCGACGAGTATGGTGGCTCGCTCGACGCCCGTATGCGCTTCTTGCTCGAGGTCATCGCCGAGATTCGTGAGCGCTGCGGCAAGGACTTTATCATCGACGTCCGCATCTCGGGCGATGAGTACACCGATGGCGGCCTGACCCTCAACGACATGATCTACGTCTCGCGTCGCCTGGAGAAGGCCGGTGTCGACATGATTCACGTGTCGGGCGGCACTACCATCAAGCGCGGCTCCGCAATTCCCGCCGCCGGCACGCAGCAGGCCTCGCACGCCGCTTGCTCGCGTGAGATTAAGAAGCACGTGAACATTCCCGTTGCCACGGTCGGCCGCATTAACGAGGCCTGGATCGCCGAGGAGCTGATCGAGGACGGCGCTGCCGACATCTGCATGATGGGCCGCGCCAATCTGTGCGATGCCGAGTTCTGCAATAAGGCCGCTGCTGGCAACGCCGACGACATCCGCCCCTGCATCGGCTGCCTGCGCTGCCTGAACGGCATTATGTTCGGCAAGCTCATCTCCTGCACCGTCAACCCGGACGTGGAGCGCGACGAGGCCGGCTACGAGCCTGCCGACGAGGTCAAAAACGTGCTCGTTGTGGGCGCTGGTCCTGCGGGCATGGAGGCAGCCTACATTGCCGCCAAGCGCGGCCACAACGTGGTGCTCGTGGATAAGCAGGACGAACCGGGCGGCGAGATGCGCATCGCGGCCGTTCCGCCAGCAAAGCAGGAACTCACCCGCGTGATCAAGTATCAGTATCGTCGCCTGGCCGAGGTCGGCGTGAAGTGCGTCTTTGGCACCGAGCTTACTGCCGAGGACATTCAGCGTGACTACGCCGGCTACGAGGTCGTCCTAGCTTATGGCGCCGAGCCCATCGCTCCGGCCTTCATGCAGGGCTTTAAGCAGGTTATGACGGCTGACGACCTGCTGGGTGGCAAGGCTTTCCCGGGCAAGAAGATCGTCATCGTGGGCGGCGGCACCGTCGGTTGCGAGACGGCAGATTACCTGGCCCCGCTGGTCAACGACCTGTCGCCGGCCAATCGCGATGTCACCGTCATCGAGATGACCAAGACGCTCGCCGCCAATGAGGGTGGTGCCGGTCGCGCGGTGCTCATCACGCGCATGCTCTCCAAGGGCGTCCACGTGCTGACCGAGGCCAAGGTGACCGAGATCACCGAGGACGCCATCAGCTACGAAAAGGACGGCGAGGTCCACACCATCACCGGTGCCGATACGCTGGTGCTTGCCATGGGCTATCGTCCCAATACCAAGTTGGCCGACGACCTTGCCGCTGCTGGCGTTGCTGTCCACGTGCTGGGCGACGCCCAGAAGTGTGGCAACATCCGCGATGCCATCGGCGATGGCTACAAGGTTGCCTGCGAGCTCTAGTCAACCCTTTGTGCGTGGGGGACAGGTGTCTCTGCGCCATCCGATAGCAAAACAGCGGCGGCGTCCCGGATTTCGGGATGCCGCCGCTTGCTCTTGTGATCCTGGCGATGCGAGCGCGCCCTATTTCACCGCAACTGAGGAGATAGGGGATGCGATAGTATTACGGGTGATATTCGACAAACCGTGGGCTTCATCCGAGGGCTTTATGGAACAACACCAGCATTATCAGAGCCTGCAAGATCAGGCATACAACGCATTGCGCTCCAAGATCATCTATGCCGAGCTCAGGCCCGGCACGCGCCTTTCGGCGATTGGTCTGGAAAAGGAGACGGGAATCGGGCGCACGCCCATTCGCGAGTCCTTTGTGCGCCTGCGTGAGCAGGAGCTGGTGGAAACGCGTCCCAAAAGCGGCACCTATGTCTCAAAAATCAGCATGGAGCGCGCTGAGAACGCTTGTTTCTTGCGCGAGAAACTCGAGAGAAGCGTGCTTATTAAATGCTGCTCTGCCGCCACGCCCGAGCAAAAGCATCGGCTTGAGCAGATTCTTGCCGAGTCCGAGTCGCTCGACCATAGCGAAACGCGTCGTTTTTTTGACCTGGACAACCTGTTCCATGAGACGTGTTTTGTGATTGCCGGCCGCCATATGTTGTGGGATTGGATGAAGAGCGTCAATACGCATTTTGAGCGATACAACTGGTTGCGTATGGTGTCGCAGGATTTGGATTGGGAGCCGATTCGTCGGCAGCATCGCCGGATTCTCGAGGCCATTAAGAGGGGCGATACCGACGCGGCGAGCTATCTGGCAGAGACGCACTTGCACCTGATGCCCGAAGAGCAAGGTCCGGTCATCGCCTTGCATCCCGACTATTTTGAGCTGCCTAAAGACTCGGCTATCTAGCCCATTATCGCATCTGCTCGAGACGCAAAAACGATGCTGCTCACCTACAGCGTTTTGCAACCGAGATTATTAAAAATGCCTAAAATGGCTCAGACCGCCGACAATTGGGAAACGGGGTGCGCTATGGCGCAGATGAGAATCAAGGACATTGCCGCCGAGGCGGGCGTGAGCCCGGCCACGGTCTCGCGCTATCTCAACAACCGCCCCGGGCAAATGACCGAGGAGACCCGCGCCCGCATTGCCGAGGTCATCGAGCGCACCGGCTATCGCCCGCGTGCCGCCGCGCGCAATCTGCGTAGCTCGCGCACCAATCTCATCGGCGTGATGCTGGCCGACATCGCCAACCCGTTCTCGAGCGCCATGCTCGAAGGGCTTTCCGCCAGTGCCGCCGCGCGTGGCTGCTCACTTATGACTGCCATTAGCGGCAACGACCCCGCCAAGGAGGCCGAGTCGCTCACCAGGCTTATCGACGCTGGCGTGGACGGCCTGGTCGTCAATACCTGCGGCGGTAATGACGAGGCAATCGCCGCGGCAGCGGGACGTCTGCCCGTCGTGCTGCTCGACCGCGATGTTGCCGCCGGCGGTGTCGATTTGGTGACATCTAACAACCGCGAGCTGGTCGCCGGCTTGGTAGACGCCTTGGCCGCTGCGGGTAGCGAGCGCCTGTGCCTGCTCACCGAGGCAAGCGACGACAGCCCTGTGCGTCGCGAACGCGCCGAGGCCTTTGCCGACGAGCTTTCGCGACGCGATCTTGCGGGCGAGGTCGTCACCCTGGCCGACGGTGGCGCCACGGGCGTTGGCCGCTTGGACGAGACTATCCGCGACTATGCCGGCAAAAAGCTCGGCCTCATTGCCGTCAACGGCCTGGTTTTCCTGCGTCTGACCGAGGCGCTGGCGCAGCTTGGTCCCTCGTTGCCGGCGGGGCTTAAGATCGCGACGTTTGACGACTACCCCTGGAACCACGTGCTCTTTGGCGGCGTCACCACGGCCGCGCAAGACACCCTTACCATTGCCGAGTGCGTAGTCGAGCGCCTGTCCGAGCGCATCGATGTTGTTACCACCACCGTGGGCGAAGCCGCAAAGCTGGCGCCCAAACGCATCGAGGTCCCCGGCCACATCGAACACCGCGCTTCGACCTCGCGCTAGCCGCTCGTTTGCAACTGCCTGTTCGCGCACGTTTTTTGAGCGCTTGATACGCTTTAACCCTGCGGAAACATTTTTCTGCGATAGTATCTGCGATATAGACCAGTCGAAACCCGCCCGAAAGAAAGGGGAGCGACATGAACCAGCAGAACATCGATTACGTACTCCGCTCCGTAGAGCAACGTGACATCCGCTTTGTTCGTCTGTGGTTTGTCGACATTCTCGGCCGCCTCAAGAACTTTGCCATTAGCCCCGAGGACCTCGAGGTCGCTTTTGAGGAGGGTATTGGCTTTGACGGCTCCGCCATCGAGGGTTTTGCCACGCCCGAGGAAGCCGACATGCTCGCGTTCCCCGATGCCTCGACCTTCCAGATTTTGCCGTGGCGCCCGAGCCACAACGGCGTCGCCCGCGTGTTCTGCGACGTGTGCACTCCCGATCGCAAGCCCTTCGCCGGCGATCCGCGCGATGCCCTGCGCCGTATGTTCCACAAGGCCGAGAAGGCCGGCTACCTACTCAACGTGGGCGCCGAGCTGGAGTATTACTACTTCCCCGACGAGCGCACGCCAGAGCCGCTCGACAACGTAGGCTACTTCGACCTTTCGGTGAGCGACGCCGCCCGCGACCTGCGCCGCAACACGGTCCTTACGCTCGAGAAGATGTCCGTGCCCGTGGAGTACACCTTCCATGCCGCCGGTCGCTCGCAGCACGGCATGAGCCTGCGCCACGCCGAGGCCCTGAGCATGTCCGACGCCATCACCACGGCCAAGCTCATCATTAAGCAGCAGGCCTACGAGAGCGGCTGCCACGCCTCCTTTATGCCCAAGCCGCTGGCGGGCGAGGACGGCAGTGCCATGTTCCTGCACCAGTCGCTGTTCGACCACGACGGCAACAACGTCTTTTGGGGCGAGGACGACGAGAAATACCATCTCTCCGATATCGCCAAGCACTACATGGCCGGCATCTTGGCGCACGCGCGCGAG
Source organism: uncultured Collinsella sp. (assembly GCA_902497025.1). Taxonomy (GTDB): domain Bacteria; phylum Actinomycetota; class Coriobacteriia; order Coriobacteriales; family Coriobacteriaceae; genus Collinsella. Next base: position 72,905 of record CABVDJ010000001.1, read on the forward strand.
ATCAGCGCCATCACCAACCCCACGGTCAACTCGTACAAGCGCATCACCACGGGCGGCGACTCCGTGCCGCAGTACGCCACGTGGGGCCTGCGCAACCGCGCGAGCATGGTCCGCATCCCGGTCTACAAGCCCGGCAAGCAGCTGTCCACGCGCATCGAGCTGCGCAGTCCCGATCCCATGGCCAATCCGTACCTGGTCAACGCCGTCACGCTGGCGGCCGGTCTCGACGGCATCGAGCGCAAGCTGGAACTCCCGCCCGAGGCCACGGCTGAGACGCTCAAGCTTACCGACCGTCAGATGGTCGAGGCCGGCTACACGCCGCTGCCGCGCTCGCTCAAAGAGGCGCTCGACGTGTTTGAGGACTCGCAGTTTATGAAGGATGCCCTCGGCGAGCACATCCACAGCTTCTTCCTCAAAAAGAAGCGCGACGAGTGGCATAAGTTTGAGTCTACAATCACCGAGTGGGAGATCAAGCACTACCTGGCGAACTCCTAATCGCGCTGGCTTGTTCCAGTACGATTGAGCTCATTTCTTTGGAGGCCGATATGTCCGAAAAGAGTGCCCTGTTCATGGCGCGCACGACGCGCTTCCACGAGTTTGCCCGCAGCTTGACGACCACCCTGGGTGTCGAGGTGAGCCTGGCAACCCCCGATTCGCCAACTGCGGCGCACGACTTTGACCTGCTGATCCTCGATTCCGACGGCATCCGCAGCGACCGCATCGATCAGATTGCCAAGTGGCTTGACGATCGCGGCGGGGTCCCCATGTTGGTGATCGTCGACGACGAGGCGCTCGGTACCCTGCGCCTGCCGAATCACGCGCATGCCGACTTCGTATGTCCCACGGCGACGCCCAACGAGCTCAAGGCTCGCGCGCAGCGCCTGATGGGCGAGGAGGAGACCGTCACCGCCGACGATGTGCTCAATATCGATAACCTCGAGATCAACCTGGCTACCTACCAGGTGACGCTCGATAACGAGCCCATCGACCTGACGCTGATGGAGTACTCGCTGCTGAGCTTTTTGGCGACGCACCCCAACCGCGCCTACAGCCGCGAGGTGCTGCTGCACCGCGTGTGGGGTTTTGAGTACTGCGGCGGCACGCGCACTGTCGACGTGCACATCCGACGCATCCGCTCTAAGGTGGGCCCGCAGATCGCGGCACACATCACCACCGTCCGCGGCGTGGGCTATCTGTTTAAGGACTAGATTTTCACCACAAAGGGGACAGACACCTTTGTGGTGGTTTTGACGCAGGTGCGGGTTCCTCTCGAATCTGCAACAGAACTTAAGCCTTCCTAAAAGATTGCGTTCTCATACACTTGCGCCCGCATATTGGGGTACAACTCAACGTGAACAATGATGGCCCGCCACATGTTTGGCGGGCCTTTGGTTATTTGACGAAAGGATCGCAGCTATGAGCGAGTACGATTCCCAGCGTCCCCAGGATGCGGGCAACGCCGGCGAGACCCAACAGCAGCCGCGTGTGCAGGTAGAGTCGACGCCTGCCGATGGCAACAACATTCCCTACGTGCAGGCCTACGACACGCAGACCGGAAAGCCGCTGGGCAGCCAGCAGGTTGTAAACAAGCACACAGTGGTCAAGACCAAGACCAAAAAGCTGCCGATCTTTATTACGGCACTTGCCGGCTGCGCCTGCGGCGCCCTGCTGGTCATTGCGCTCATTATGAGCGGCACGCTCAATATCGGTGGTGGCAAGAATGCCGTGACGGCGGGCGCTTCGGGTTCCTCGACGCAAAAGATTACGATTGATTCTGAGGACACCACGCTGGCCGAGGCCGTTTCTGCCAAGGCCCTGCCCTCCGTGGTTTCCATCACCGCCACTTCGAGCGGCAGCCAGAATGGCTCGCTTTCGCAGTCTGCCGATGAGTCGGACAACTCGGGCAGCGTCGGTTCGGGCGTTGTGCTCGATACCGAGGGCCATATCCTCACCAACAACCACGTGGTCGATGGTTACGACCAGTACGTGGTGACCATGGACGACGGCACCACCTACGAGGCCGAGTTCGTGGGCAACGATGCCTCGAGCGACCTGGCCGTCATCAAGCTCAAGGACGCCGATGCCTCCAAGCTCACCCCGATCGAGATCGGCGACTCCTCCAAGCTCAACGTGGGCGAGTGGGTCATGGCGATCGGCTCGCCGTTTGGCAACGAGCAGTCTGTCTCCACCGGTATCGTCTCGGCGCTCTACCGCTCCACGGCCATGAGCTCTACCAGCGGCAACACTATCTACGCCAACATGATCCAGACCGATGCCGCCATCAACCCAGGCAACTCCGGCGGCGCGCTCGTTAACGACAACGGCGAGCTCGTGGGTATTAACTCGCTTATCGAGAGCTATTCGGGCTCCAGCTCGGGCGTGGGCTTTGCTATTCCCGTTAACTACGCCAAGAACATTGCCGACCAGATTATCGACGGCAAGACGCCGGTACATCCGTACATGGGCGCTAAGCTTTCGAGCGTCAATGCGCTTAACGCCCGCACCAACAAGCTGAGCACCGATAGCGGCGCGTATGTGGCAAGCGTCGTCGAGGACGGTCCTGCCGCCAAGGCTGGCATCCAAGAGGGCGATGTCATTACCAAGCTGGGCGACGATGAGATTACGAGCGCCGATGGCCTGATCATCGCGCTGCGCAGCCACGAGGTGGGCGAGAAGGTCGAGATCACGCTCGTGCGCGGCAAGGAAGAGAAGAAGGTCACGGTCGAGCTGGGCTCCGACGAGGAGTTGCAGAACCAGCAACAGGACGACAGTGCGACCGACACCGGCAACGGCGGTATTACCGACGAGCAGTTGCGCCAGTATCTGGAGGAGCTGCTAGGCCAGCAGGGCCAGGGTCAAGGCTACGGCCAGGGCTACTAGCGAGCCGTTTCGCTCATACCGATGCCAGAGGGGCTGTCCCACCAACGCGGGACAGCCCCTCTTTTCTTATTGATCCGTTGGGGACGGAGGAAAACGGATCACTTGGGGCTGACAAGAGGCCTGGTTCGTAATGGTCTGGACAGTTAGTTCAGATACGTATAAATCTGGGGCAGCTTGGGATGCGTTTTGAGCAATTTTTGATTGGGATGGGGCTCGAATGGGTGTTTGGAAGGGAGAGCGGGACGTTTACATGGTCTCGAGGAGTCCAAATTAGTTGAAACAGGGGTGTTCGTGCCTGATCCAGCTCTAGGATTTATACGTATCTGAACTAACTGTCCGCCCCGGTCCGGCCGCTGCCGATTCGGTGCGGTTTGAGACCGCTATTCGGCCCCGTTGCGGCCGGTGGTACTCTAGTATCCGTTTGAAATCGAGCGAAGGAGTGCCGCTATGGAGCAATCGAGCCTGTTTGGTGACGGCGTGGACATCGATACCGAAACGCCCACGACCGCGGAAGCCACCGCACCGACCGACGCCCATGCCCAGGCGGCAGCGCGCGCGGCCGAGCTGCGCCACGAGCTCGATTACCACGCCTATCGCTATTACATGCTCGATGCGCCCGAGATCACGGACGCTGCCTTTGACAAAATGCTCGTTGAGCTGCAGGAGATCGAGGCTGCCTACCCCGATTTGGTAACGCCCGACAGCTATACCCAGCGTGTGGGCGGCTACGTGAGCGAGCAGTTTACGCCGGTCACGCATATGGCGCGCATGTATTCCATGGACGATGCCATGGATCTGGACGAACTTGACGCGTGGCTCCAACGAACCGAGGATGCGCTCGGCGCAGGTAGCGTCACCTATACCTGCGAGCTCAAGATTGACGGCTTGGGCGTTGCGCTTACCTACCAAAACGGCACCTTCGTGCGCGCGGCCACGCGCGGCGATGGCACCACGGGCGAGGACGTGTCGCTCAACGTGCGCACCATCAAGGATGTGCCCATGCACCTGTCCGAACCGGCACTTGCCCACATGGGCGCCGACCGCGAGCGCACTATCGAGGTGCGCGGCGAGGTCTACATGCCCAAGGGCAGCTTTGTTCGTCTGAATGAAGAGGCCGATGCCGAGGGCCGCGACCCCTTCGCCAACCCGCGCAACGCCGCCGCCGGCAGCCTGCGCCAAAAGGATCCCAAGATCACGGCACGCCGCGATCTTGCCACCTTTATCTATGCCATCGCCGATACCGACCCGCTGCACGTCCACAGCCAGCGCGAGTTCCTCGACTGGCTGCGTAGCGCCGGCTTTAGCGTCAACCCTAACGTTGCCCGTTGTGCCACACCCGCCGAGGTCCACGAGTTCTGTGCCCAGGCGCTCGAGCACCGCGGCGACCTGGACTACGACATCGACGGCGTGGTCGTAAAGGTCGATAGCTTTCAGCAGCAGCTCGACCTGGGCTTTACCGCCCGTGCGCCGCGCTGGGCCATTGCCTTTAAGTTCCCGCCCGAGGAAAAGCAGACCGTCTTGCGCGAAATTCGCATCCAGGTGGGCCGCACCGGTGTACTCACGCCGGTCGCCGAGTTCGACCCGGTGACGGTCGCCGGCTCTACCATCGCGCGCGCCACGCTGCACAACATCGACGAGATCCGCCGCAAAAACGTGCGCGAGGGTGACACCATCATTGTGCACAAGGCGGGTGACGTGATCCCCGAGGTCGTGGGCCCGGTGCTCGACAAGCGCCCGGCCGATTCGGTCGACTGGCACATGCCCGAGGTCTGTCCCGTGTGCGGCAGTCCCGTGGTCCACGAGGACGGCGAGGTTGCCTACCGTTGCGTGTCCATCGACTGCCCGGCGCAGCTCAAGGAGCGTCTGCTCCACTGGGTGAGCCGCGGCTGCATGGACGTTGACGGCCTGGGTGACGAGATCGTCGACAAGATGATCGCCGCCGGCCTGATCCACGACGTCGCCGACTTCTACCAGCTCACGGTCGACGATATCGCCGGGCTAGACACGGGGCGTACCTATGCCAGCTCCAACAGCAAAAAGGGCGTCAAGAAGGGCGACCCTATCCCGGTGGGCCTCAAGACGGCCGAGAAAATCATCGCCGAGCTCAACAAGTCCAAGAGCCAGCCGCTTGGTCGCGTGCTATTTGCCCTGGGCATCCGCCATGTGGGCAAGAGTGTGGGCGAGGTCATCGCCGAGCGATTCCTGTCGATCGACAAGCTTATCTTGGCGAGCGAAGAGGATATTGCCGAGTGCGAGGGCATCGGTCCCAAGATTGCGGCGAGCGTCAAGCAGTTCCTGGCCGTGCCCGAGAATCTCGCCGTGCTGGAACGCCTGCGCCAGGCGGGTCTGTCGCTCGAGGTCGATTTGGGCGCCGCACACGCGCAAGCTGCAGCTGACGCTGGCGTGGCGGGCGAGCTCGCCGATGCACAGCCACTCGCGGGTCTGACCTTCGTGCTCACCGGCACGCTCGTCAACCGCACGCGCGACGAGGCGGGCGCGGCGCTCAAGGTGCTCGGCGCCAAGGTTTCGGGCAGTGTTTCAAAGAAGACGAGCTATCTGGTCGCCGGCCCCAAAGCGGGCTCCAAGCTCACTAAGGCCGAGCAGCTGGGCGTGCCCGTGTTGGATGAGGCGGCACTTGAACAGATTTTGGCGACGGGTAGGGTCCCGGAGGCATAATGATTTGTTGAGGAACTGCGCAGAGGCTCAGTTCCTCAACATCTCCTTATAGTGTTTGCCTGTTCAATTTCGATATCGTTTCCCTCGTATGATCCAGATGCGTCTACCGACTCAAAGCGTGAGTAGGAAACTCTTGTCCCAACTTTGATTTGGGAAAGCTTGTCTTTGATTCGGCCAGATGAGGGGAATGTAATCCGGGTTTGCTTTCCAGCGTCGGTGTAGCGGGGACTGTTGTCTGTTTGGATTACGAGTTCCGTTCCCTCAATAGAATGAACGCTGCCGGCTCCAAAGACAAGGTAATCATCTCCTCCGCTATAGCGGGCTCTATCTGTGCATGAAGAAACGGATGCAAACATAGCGAAAATCACCAATATCGTAACCAGGGCAAAGGCCGTGGTGCCATAGCATTTTGATGGTGCCATCCGGTCTACCAAAAGACTGTTCCGTTCAATTTGACCATATTGGGCGTTGCATAGTTAATCGCTCGGGGATAAGTGTTCCATCCGTCGAATACTTCGAGCCACTGCAGTTCGATGCCAGAGCTTCCATTATGCCCAGTAAAATAGCCAGTTACCGTGACTGTATGACCTGATAGCTCGACGGATCCTTCACTGTTTCGGCTGTTGATCCACATATGATACAAGCCGATATTCCCTTGATTGATAGTTGCTCTGTACTGAGCGAATTGAGGCTGATAACCGAAAAATTGAGTATTAAGTGCTCTACCCTTTTGAGCGGCAAGACTTTTAAACGGAACAATTCCATCTGGGATGATCGTGCTTCCGTACTCGACGCCCTGATCATTGGTCTTATACGTTGTTGTGCCAGTGACGTTCCATATTTCTTTATAATAATCGGGATTAAATTGATTAGCGTTTGAACTGGTGAGACCGTAATGCATTGATACAGCGTACAAGGCAGAAACGACGCATGCATACTTATTAGTGCGGGCTTCAACTAATGATTCCGAGACTCCTCGGAACGGTATTCCGTTTAAATCGTCTATTTGGAAATGCAACATCAAGTCATCTTCATTGATAATGACTGCATCCCATGAAGTTGGGTTATTGCTTTGAGGTGCTATACCCTTTTCGGTGACAATTGGGACAGACCGTATATTGTTATAGTTGGTTACACAGTCTCTAGTTCCTGGCACCAAAGTTCCATATTCAATATCGTTGTACGAAATTAGTACGGTTGGGTTTGTGGCCTGTTGGCCGGAATAAGTTGAAATGGCGTTTGATAGAGAAGCTGAAATCGGAAGAATGGTATCGCCGAGGGTTATCTCCTTCAGAAGCCCAGGATATGATGCGTCAAGTATTAAATAACCGTAAGGGCTTCCTTCCCTTGTGACACTGATTTCATAGCCACAGATAAGGCCGATTTGTTGGCATACGGGAACGATTTGCTCGATCTCTAAGTTCGCGGATCCGTCGACGATGGGCAACAGGGAAAGCGCGTAGTCTTGTGCTAGGTCTGATGTAAAAGCGACGGATGAGTTTGAGTCGGCAGCGAATACTCTTGTTGGGCGTGACGCGGATAAGCCGATGATCGAGGCTAGGCCGAGAAGAAACGAGCGACGTGATTGAACTCTGGGCATAATGTCTCCTGCCTATGGGGGGCAATATGCTGTCATTTTATTTGCTACATAATACAATCTAATTCGGATTAAGGTAAATGGATGGAATTGCTCGATAAATGGTAGTGATTAGCGGACCGGTATCGCGATCCTCGTCACATACGCCCCCGGGTCGTCGCTGATGATGTCGTCGATCAGGGCGATCTCGCGCGAGGGACCGGCGGGTGTCAGGTTGCGCTCGCGCATATAGCTGAGCAGCTGCTCATAGCGTGGGGTTGCTTGCCCGTGCGTGCCGCGAAAGCTAATGGTCAGGCAGCGCGCGGCGGGTCGCGTCTCGAGGTCGCCCACGTAATCATCGGTGTCATCGAGCAGCAAAAAGACCTCGTCGTAGCCATCAAAGTCGCCGGCGGCGAGGCGCTCGGCGCTAATCCCAACGCCCAAGTTGCCCAGAAAGACAAAGGTCTCGTGCTGGCCCTTCTGCAGCTGACGAATCTGCCACTCCAGCGCATAGGCGTCGGTAGGCTTGACGCGTTCGCGCAACACGGCGCAGCGAAGCTCGGGCGCATCGATTATGCAAATGGTATCGAGCTCGGTGTTCAAGGCGTCATGCAGCAGGGCAAGCCGGTTATCGATCTTGCGCGAAACACGTTCGAGCTCGTGGCGCTTGTGCTCGATGAGCTCCTGCTGCTGAGCCAGCTGTCGCTGCATGAGGTCCACATCGCGCGTGGTCACAAACTCGCGGATTTGTGCGAGCGGCAAGTCGAGAACACGCAGGTGGCTGATGGTGTTGAGGGTGGAGAGCTGCCGAGATCCGTAGTAGCGGTATCCACTCGCCGAATCGATGTGCGCCGGGTCCAGCAAGCCCATCTGCTCGTAATGGCGCAACGTGCCCACACTCAGGTTGAACAAGCGCGCCACCTCGCCAATGCGGAGCAGGCCCTCGGTATGTTCAGTTGGCGAGTCGGTCATGGGACCGCTCCTTTCGGTAAAAAGCAGGGGAGAGGTGCCAGGCCTGCGTCGCCCCGCTACGCCATCAGCTTGTCAAAAGCTCCGCGGCGGTTGAGTACGGTGAATGCCATCACGCAAATGACTGCCGACAGAATTGATCCGCACGGCGAGGCGATACCCATGGGAAACAATGTATCGGAATAGGCGTTCGACAGCAGCCACGCGCCCGGCACGCGAATGAGCGCCACGGCTAGTACGTTGTGCGCAAAGCCGATGTAGCTCTTGCCGTATGCAGCGAAAAAGCCACTAAAGCAAATGTGGATGCCGGCAAAGATCGCGTCGAAAATGTAGCTGCGCATGTAGCCAGTGCCGGCCGCGACCACTGCGGCGTCCTTGGCAAAAAAGCCGATAAACGCCGGCGCTAGCAGCCACATCAGCACCGTGATCAGGCAGCCGTACACCACCGAGATGGTCATGGCGTCTTTGAGCACCTGACGAGCGCGATCGCCCTTGCCCGCGCCGGCATTTTGCGCCGTGAGTGCGCTGACGGTGGCGCCCATGGAACTCGGCACAATGAACAAAAAGCTGATCATCTTCTCGACCAGGCCCACGGCGGCGGCGTCGACGAGCCCTCGGTGGTTGGCGATGACGGTGATAAACATAAACGCCACCTGGATGCAGCCGTCCTGCACGGCCACAGGCACGCCGATTTTAAGGATGCTGCCGAGCACCTCGGGCTGGGGGCGCAGGTCGCTGCGCTTAACGTGGATGTTCGTGCGGCGGCTCTTGAGCCACACGAGTGCGAGGGCAACACTTGCCGTCTGGGCGGTTACCGTGCCGAGCGCCGCACCCACGGGGCCGAGCCCCATGTGGCCGATAAACAGAAAATCGAGCGCGATGTTGATGATGCACGCCACGCCAATCACGTACATGGGCGAGCGCGAATCGCCCAGGCCGCGAAAAATGGCCGAGAGGATGTTGTATGCGGCGATAAACGGAATGCCGACAAAGCAGATGCGCAGGTAGGCGGCGGTGCCTTCGACCGCCTCGGCCGGCGTGCCAATGAGCGCCACGATCTGTGGGCACAGTGCGAGCAGGACAGCGGCCAGCACCACCGAGACACCCATAAAGAGCGTGATGGTGTTGCCGATGGCGGTCTCGGCACGGTCGAAGCGGCGCGAGCCCACGGCGTGGCCGACGATGACCGTCGTTCCCATGGCCAGGCCCACGAGCGTCACGGTAATGATATAGAGCGTCTGCGCGCCATTGCCCACGGCGGTGATGCCGGCGGCGCCGCTAAACTGCCCCATCATGTACAGGTCGGCCATGCCGTAGAGCATCTGCAAAAAGTACGAGAGCATATAGGGCAGGGCAAAGACCGCGATGGTCTTGAGGACATTGCCGCGTGTGAGGTCGTGTTCCATGGGCGGGGCTTTCTGGCTGGGTTCGTTTAGCTACCAGTGTAGTGAAAACCCTACAACGATTGTAGAGTCAAGGTTTGTGTTGACGCCGGAGCGAAAAAAGTCACGCTCCGAGTACGATGCTTTGACCCCTCCGTGCCCCTCACCTCGCCTCAAACCATCACAACATTCGACGTTTTTTGCCAAAATCGGGAAAAGCATCGAATGTTGTGATGGTTTTTCTGCCACTCGACCGGGTGGAATCGCTTTCTTGCGCACGAAGGTGTGCGGACCCATGGGCAGGGGAATAAGGTTGGTTATCCGACTCCATTGGAGGGCTCATGGACCTGCCGATCGTCCTGTCCCATAAGACTGCCTGGCTGTACCACAACGTGGCGCGCCCGTCCGAGCCGCCCTCGCGAGCAAGCAGCCTATACGATGAGGACTCGCTTGCTAACGATGCGGAGCCGACCGCGAGCCTGCCCAAATTGGGACTCGATGCCAAAGGGCTGAGGGCTTCAACGGCAGCTGGGATCGTTACCGACTATCTGGTTTCGCTTGGTATTCCGCGAGAAGAGCTCGATCATATCGACACGCTCGTCAACTTCGATTTTGAGCGCTCGACGCCGGCTGGATTTAGATGCCACGTGTTTGGGGCGCCGGTACCTTCAGACCATCTTATCGAGGTGGCAGAGGGCCTTCTGGTGGTTGATGAGGCCATGTGCTTTGTCCAGGCGGGTTCGTGGATGAGCGAGCTCGAGCAGTTGGAATATGGCTACGAAATCTGCGCCCGATACCATTTGAATCATCTGTCGACAGGCGATTATATCGAGATGGGGCAGAGGTACACCGTTGCCGACTTGATTGCCTATTGCAATGAGAACCGATCTCGCCAGGGGGCTATACGCGCGGCCGCCGCGCTCAAGCGCGTGCACGATGGCGCGCGGTCGCCCATGGAGACGGCCACCGCAATCATGGTCGTAGCAAAACGTTCCCAGGGAGGGCTGGGATACGCCAAGGTTGAGCTCAACCATCGGGTCGATGTTCCCAACGAGTTCAAATATCTCGCAAAGGCCGGGTATTTCGAAATCGACGTATATGCGCCTGCGAGCGGTACGGGGATTGAATACAACGGCTCGGACCATCTTGATAAACAGCGCAGCGCGTCGGATGCGGAGCGTATGACCGTGCTGAGCGCGCTGGGCTTTAGGATGATCGTCCTCACCGGGACTCAGTTTGCCCATCAGCTGCAATTGCATCGGGCGATGAACGCTATCGCGCTCGCTATGGGCCTTAAGTGCGACCGAAGCGAAGCGTTCCAGAAACGTCAAAACGACCTGCGAGAATTCGTGATTCGGCACTGGGACGGCGGCCTTTAGGGGCGCTTTGGTCCTTCTACAGGGTGCCGTGGGCAGGCAGATCATCACAACATTCGACGTTTTTCGCCAAAATCGGGAAAAGCATCGAATGTTGTGATGGTCTGTGCTGAGGATGGGCTTGGGAAGCCGGTCTTGCTCGAAGCGACCTGTCCTGTCGTACGGGTGTCGGCGTGATTCTCTCGTGGGGTATTATGTTTTCCGAAGAATAAAACGCCGCGCGAGGGGAGGGCTGCGTGGACGGACGCGTGCAACATGACGGTTTTGGCCGCGATATCAACTACCTGCGCATTGCCGTTACCGACAAGTGCAATTTCCGCTGTATCTATTGCATGCCGGCCGATGGCGTGGCGCCCCGTGCGCACGACGAGCTGCTCAGCGCCGAGGAAATCGCCCGCTTTGTGCGCTTGGTGGCGGGGGAGGGCATTCGCCGCGTGCGCCTGACGGGTGGCGAGCCGCTGGTCAGCCGCCGTATCATTCCGCTTATTCGCGACATCCGTGCGATTCCGCAGATCGAGGACATCTCGCTCACCACCAACGGCGCCCTGCTGCCCAGGCTGGCGCCGCAGCTCAAAGACGCGGGGCTTAACCGAGTCAACATCTCGCTCGACACGCTCGACCCTACGCTGTTTGGAAAGATCACGCGCCTGGGCCGGCTCGAGCAGACCATGGCCGGCATCGATGCGGCGCTGGCTTGGGGCTTTGAGCCCGTTAAGGTCAACTGCGTTGTGGTGCGCCGGCTCAACCAGGATGTGGCGGCCCTCGCGCGACTGACCGTCGACCGCCCCATCCACCTGCGATTTATCGAATACATGCCCATTGGCGACGAGCACACAAGCTCGCATTGCGCTGTGGACCCGCATGCGCCCGCGCTCAACCCCGAGCTGTGGGACGCGAGCGATACCGTGCCGAGCGACGAGCTGCGGGCACGCATCAATGTCGGGGCCACCGCGGCGGGACTGGGCGAGCTCGAGCCGCTCGACATCAACGACGCTCCTGCCGGCGCGGGCCCTGCGCGCTATTGGCACTTTCCGGGCGCGGCGGGAACGGTTGGCTTTATTAGCGCCATGTCCAACCATTTTTGTGCGAATTGCAACCGCCTGCGCCTGACGGCCGATGGCAACGTGCGTCCGTGCCTGTTCAGCGATGCCGAGTATTCGGTGCGTGAGGCGCTGCGCCGTGGTGATGATATGCAGGTACTTTCGATTTGGCGCGATGCCGTGGCCCACAAACCGCAGGAACACGCGATAATTGAGGGCACGCAACGATTTATGTCCCAAATCGGAGGATGATCATATGGCCAAGAGCAGGTACGCCGACGCCACCAAGGCCGCTCGCAGGGCCGCGATGTCTGCCCACAAAGTCACGGCTGCGGCGAATGCTGGCAACGCCGACGCGTCCGCGCAGCCGACTGCCAGCGCTGCTACCGAGCCCGCCCGCGACGCCCGTCGCGACGAGCTGACACACGTGGACGCCAAGGGCGAGGTACGCATGGTCGACGTGTCCGACAAGGCCGAGACTCATCGCATCGCCATCGCCGAGGGCACCATCCTCATGCACCCCGAGACACAGGCCATGGTGCTGCAAGACCGCGCCAAAAAGGGCGACGTGCTTGCCTGCGCGCGCGTGGCAGGCATCATGGCCATCAAACGCACGAGCGACATCATTCCCATGTGCCATCCGCTGCTCATTACCAAGAGCAAGTGCGATATCGAGCCCATCGCTCCGGCGGGGACGCCGGCCGAGGACGTGCCCGAGGGCTGGGCGCCGGCGCGCGTTGACGGGCAGGTTGGCTTTCATGTATTGGTTACGGCCGGCGTGACGGGTAAGACGGGTATCGAGATGGAGGCCCTGACTGGAGCGAGTGCTGCGTGCTTAACAATCTATGACATGTGCAAGGCGGTCGATCGCGGCATGGAGATCGTCGACGTGCGCCTGCTGCACAAGGAGGGCGGCCGCTCGGGCGTGTGGGATCGTGCCGAGCGTCAGGTCGCTGCTGTTGAGTCCGTGGCCGCTGACGGTGCCGCGCCCGCGAGCGCACCCGTCGCCGTCGCGCCCGCAGCTCCGACACCGGCCGTCCCCGCGATCGCGTTTATCGGCTACCAGAACTCGGGCAAGACAACGCTCGTCGAGAAGGTTATCGCCGAGCTCACCCGCCGCGGTCTGCGCGTGGGTTCGCTCAAGCATCATGGGCATCACGGCTTCGATATCGATGTGCCCGCCAAGGATACCTGGCGCCATCACCAGGCCGGCTCCAAACACGTGGGCCTCATCTGCGCCACGCGTTGGGCGGAGTACGCCGACACGCGCGAGGAGGACGAGATGCCCGCGCGCGAGCTGCTGTCGCGCTACAACGATGTCGACGTGGTGATCATCGAGGGCTACAAGACCGAGGGCTTCGACAACATCGTGGTCGCGCGCTCCGGTGTCGACCGTCTGCGCGGCAAGAGCTCGCTCGACCTGGTCGACGGTCGCACGCTGGCCCTTGCCTGCAACGAAGCCCTGGCGCGTCAGGCATTCGATGCCGGCTTTGCGACCCGAGCCATCAACATCAACGACGCCCGAGCCATCTGCGACCTGATTCAAGATCATCTGGCCTAAAACCTGCCAAAAAGGGACAGGTTTATTTTGGCAGGTTTTATCAGGGAAAACGTCATTACCACCACAAAGGGGCCAGGCACCTTTGTGGTGGTTTTTGCTTTGGTAGATGTGTGGGACATGCCTTACAATCTGACAAGGAGTTCATGACGGGCGAAAAACGGAGAGAAGGGGCTTGATGCGTCCTTAGTGTTTCTTGCGAATAGATTGATTTGACAGACGGTGGTGAATGCCCACCGCCCGTATTCGTATGAAACAAGGAGTCTCCATGCTCGCCTCTCTTTTCTCAAAGCCTCAACCATCGCTGTCCGTGCAGGCCAAGCGCCTGGTGGCGATGCGCTTTCTCATCTACACCGGTTTTCAGACCAGCTACTTCATCGGCGTCATCGGAACGCTCACCTATGCAGACGATGCCTCGGTCGTGGCGACATCGCTGGCCGTCCTTTTTATGAACGTATTCGTGATCTTGGGATCCTTCGCGGGTGGCGCGGCGCTCGACGCTTGGGGCCCGCGCCGTCATTTCTTGCTGAGTATCGTCGGCACGCTGGCAACCGGCGTGGCGATAATCGCCTTTGGCAGCGCGACCGGCATCGTCCTGCTCGGCGCGGTGCTCCTGGGCTTCGTGATGGGGTTCGCCCAGCCCATCGCCACATCCTATCCAGCCTACCTCACCAACGATCCTGTCGAGCTCAAAGACATCAACTCCGCCATCGCCATGTTTTCAAACGTGAGTATCATCGTTGGCCCCACACTGGGCGGCTTTGTCGCGGCGGCTGCGTCGTCGCGCGCGGTGTTCGTGCTTATGATGCTCTTTACAGTGCTGGCACTCGTTGCCGGTTGGGGCTTTAGGCCGCAAGCAGGTCGCGTCGCCGCGCGCGAAAGTACTCCCGCGGATAGCAGCACAACGGCAAGTACCGCCAGTCAAAGCTCCGACTCCAGTAAATCCACCCGTGCAACCTTCGCGACCAGCATCAAGACGGTCTTTACCAATAGCGTTCTCGCCCTGCTGTTCTGCATTATTTTCCTTTCGAACTTTGGCTACGGTGCCTTCGACCCGCTGGAGTCGTTCTTCTACCGCGATGTCCTGCACGTCGGTGTCGAATGGATGGGCTGGCTCTCGTCGGCCAGCGGTGTGGGCGCGGTGCTGGGCGCCGTGGTCGCGCTCCGCTTGCCGCCGCACCTGGTCAACCTTAAAACGCTGCTCGTGGCGCTTATGTCCGTGGGTCTGGGAAGCCTGCTCTACGTGGGAACGCCGCACGTGGGCGTGGCTCTCATCGGCCAGATCGCCCTGGGCGTTGCCTGGGGTGTCGTCAATCCGCTCCACAACACCATCGTGCAAACGACGGCTCCGCTCGAGCAGCTCGGCCGCGTCAACTCGGTCATGGGCTTTGGCAACATGTTCGCCGGCGTGGCCCCGCTGGCGATTGCCCCCTGGCTGGCGGCGACATTTGGCGTGCAGCAGACGCTCGTAGGGGCGGGCACGGTCGTGACGGCGGTTCCCGCGGCGCTGCTGCTGTTTGGACGCCGGCATTTGGATCGTGCCGCAAAGCAGTAAAAACCATCACAACATTCGATGAAAATCGCGATTTTGCCGAAAAACGTCGAATGTTGTGATGCTTTGCACCCCGGGCCAGGCCACCCTTCGGGTCCGGCCACCACAAGGGGGCCAGACGCCTTTGTGGCGATCGGGTCCCACCGGCCTGTGCTTTGGTATACCATGTACGACGTTTGCGAATACACCCCACACCGCCGCGCAACCCAGAAAGGCCCCCATGGACGCCAACTTCAGCCACATCAAAGCCGTGTTCTGTGATATCGACGGCACGCTGCTCACGAGCCAGCACACGGTGTCCCCGCGCACCGTGGCGGCGATCCGCGCCCTGCGCGAGCGCGGCGTGCTCTTTGGCCTGTGCACCGGGCGCGACGCCCACGCGACCGAGGCCATGTACGAGCTCTGGGGCATCGAAGGCCTGGTGGACGTGCTCGTGGGCTGCGGTGGCGCCGAGGTCATCGACCGCGCGCACGACATCAACGAGCTGAGCTATCCGCTGCCGGGCGAGACCATCGCGCGCATCTGCAAGCACATGGCGGACCTTCCGGCAACGCCCGTCTGCCCCCGAGACGGCGTGTTCTACGTGCCCGAGAGCAACGCGTGCGTCGAGCACCTGTCGCGCGTCGACGGCGTGCCCTACCAGGTGGTCGATTTTGCCGAGTTCTTGCGCGAGCCGCAGCCCAAGGTGATGTTTACCATGGTGCCCGAGGTGATGCCGCAGGTCATTGAGCGGGCGTCGACGTTTGCCGATAACACCGTTAAGGCGGCGGCTCTGCAAACCACGCAGCGGCTCTACGAGTTCATGGATCCGCGCGTGTCCAAGACGCGCGGCCTTGTGCGCGTGGCGGAGCTCAACGACATGGAGCTCCAGGACATCTGCGTGTTTGGCGATGCGGACAACGACACCTGCATGGTGGCTGACGCCGGCGTGGGCGTGGCCATGGCAAATGGCAGCGATCCCACCCGTGCCGCCGCCGATTTTGTAACCGCGAGCAACGACAAAGACGGCATCGCGATCTTTATCGAGGAACATCTGCTGTAGCGCCGGGGGAGAACCACCGCAAAGGGGGCAGGCTCCTTTGCGGTGGCCTCAGGCGATTTGGGCGAATTGGTGTCTAAAATCTGCGTAACAATTCAAATATTGTTGTCTGAACATCATACTTCTAACCACCGATAGGTTAAAGATATTCTCATCAATTTGATAGGGTATTCCTTCCGGTTAATGACCCACCGCTCACGGTCGATTTTCGACCGTGAGCGGGATGTTTGCTCTTGAGCAAAATGTTGTGCAAATAAATCTAATGCCATTAAAAAATGATGGGCAACTAAATTACCAGTAGAAACAAAAAATAGATAGCGAATAAACGAAGGTAAATCTGAGCAAATGTCAAGAGAATTGAGAATTCGCTACAAAACTATCGGTTTTCTTGCTCAAATGTTTAAACAATCGCTACAATATGGATTACTACGCGAGCGCAATTTCAGATTGTGCAGATACGTTTGATGGTGAAAGAGCAAGATTGCGGTCTCTTGGGGAGGAGACATCGATGAAAGCGAATTCGGACAAATCTAAGCAGAGTAATAAAGCGACGCGCCGTGTACTGGCAGGCGTTTTGTGCGGAGCCTCCGTTTTGAGCCTGGTACTGTCGCTCGTCATGCCCCCGATCTCGCAGGCCATTGCCAACGATGACCAGGCAGCTCCTACCGAGGAAACTGTGATGGGGGGGGGTTCCTCAAGTGAGTCCGCTGCTGTAGATAACACCAGCGAGGATGCCGAAAACCAGAATAGCGCCGCCACCTCTGCGAACGCGGCTACTACTGTGAACAAGGGCATCTACAAGCCCACGTCTATCGGTATCGGTACGAATATCGATATCTCCACCCCCGATTCCGGCGTGGCCACCTACGTCGGCCGCGACATGTACATCGGTGGTAAGCCGAACAAAACTAGCACTCTTGATGCGAATAACGCCCCCACCGGCTCATATGCCGCTGAGGCGGAGGGCCTTACCGTGGTCCACGGCAAACTGGCCATGAATCCTATCAAGGAGAGTTGGGGCGGCCAGGGCTTCCGTTTCGGCACCGTTGGTTTTGGACCGCAGTTTCGTCCCAGGGAGGGAAGCACGGTGCTTGCGGTCGCCGGCATAAACAGCTTGATTGAGAACATGAATACCGGTCAGGGAACGACCTCAGATACTGCGACGGTTGGTGCTTGGACCAAGGGTGCTTGGGTCGGCAAGGCGATAAAGACTGACTCCCACCCTGGCTATGACTATACCGCGCAGATCGCCGGTCCCATTACCTATTCCTATTGGGATTCGAATGCTAACAACGGGCGCCAGTCTGTCGTGAAAAAGCAAGGTAATTGGTTCGAGGGCTCGGATGCTCTGAAGAGCGACCTGTTCAATCAAAATGTTGATTTGACTAATGTTAACGGTAACGATTATTCGAGCTACAACGGTGCAGATGGATACCTCTCGAAGCTATCGAAACAGCTCGCCTCGTTTGCAAATACCGGCACAGTTACGGATGGTTCCGCAATTAGCGACAACAGCTACGCAATCAACAAGTACGATAACAAGGGAACAAGCTATACACTCACTTTCGATGGTAGTGAGAAGTCTGTTTCCGGTGCGCTTGATACCGGAATCCCGAACAATACGATTCGCAACACCGAGCGACTCATCACCTTTACCGGCGATGGAACTTCTATGCAACAGGTCTTCACCATCGCCGGTTCCGAGCTCTCCAACTTGAAGGATGGCGTCTACTACCGCGGCGTCGACTTTAAGTTCACCAATGTCCCCGAAGGCGCATCCATTGTCGTGAACGTTACAGGTACTGATCCTGTCGAGTTCCACAACGGCTGGCGCTTCTGGTGGGGCAATGATGAAATATCTCGTGGTTACGAGAAACAGTACGCCGGTCAAGACCTTGGCGTGAAATACTCGCTGGCCTCCCAGTCCATCATGTGGAACTTCGTGGATACCACCAGCCTTACCATTCGCGGCGGCATTGCAGGTGAGGGTCGAGAGGACTGGGACGGCAAGGACGGCAAGTGGACCGACGATGACCCCGCCGCTGCTATGCTCGGATCGATTCTCGTTCCCAACGGAAGCTTCGACGACCATGTGACCACCAACGGTCGTGTGTACGTGGGCGAAGACTTCATGATGAACAACCCTAACGCCGCGTACGACTTCGGAAATAATCTCGAGGGTAAATCGGCTTCCGTCATCGATATGGATCAGGAGCGTCACAATTTTCCGTGGTCCGGGTCGTATACACCGGACGGCTCTGCCATTGCGTGGAGCAAGGTCGACGCTGCGGACGGCATGACGCCGCTTTCTGGTTCCTCGTGGACGATATACGGCACTGTCGATGATGCCAAGAATGAAACGTATCCCATCGTTACGGTAACGGATGGCGGTGCCAATGATTACTCTTCGGATGATGGCGAGCTTCAGTTCAACTATTTGAATCAGAAGGCCAAAATTGGCGATCCCAACGATAAAGACTACTTCACGTACTACATTCGCGAGGTCAAGGCGCCGGCTGGTTATCAGAAGTCGGACACCATCTACTACGCAACCATGAACAACACCGGCGAGCAGGTGAACTATGTTCAGGGTCATGTGGACACGGTGAACGGAAATAAGCTCGTTTCATTCGATGATTCCAACACCACGGGCGCCATCTCCAACACCAAGATCACCGGTACGGTGTCTTGGACCAAGGTTGAGGAGAGCGACACGGGACACACTCCTTTGGCTGGTTCCGAGTGGGCGCTTACCAAGGTAAAGGATGCCGATGGTGCCGAAATTCCGGACGCTGCATCCCTGACTGTGATTGATAACGATACGAATGCGGAAGCTGTCAGCAACAAGTGGGCAGATTCTGATCCCGCCGATGGCAAGTTCAAGCTCGAGGGTCTGCTGCCGGGCACGTACACGCTCACGGAGACCCAGGCGCCGTTTGGCTACGAGCTGAACCAGACAACCTACGAGTTCACGGTGTCCAAGGCGGACGGTTCCATTGCGTGGACCGAGGGAAAGAAACCGAGCATTGTTGAGGGCACTACGTACATCTCCGATTCTCTCACCACCACGTCCGTGGAAATCCCGGTGACTAAGTCCGTCCGTAATACGGACTGGCCGAAGGATTCCAGCGGGAAATACGTTGCGTTCGACTTCAACATCGAGGCTACGGGGGATTACGCAACCAACGTGCCCATTCCTAACCCGGCAGACCTCTCCATTGCACCCGCAGCAGGGGAGACCGACGCCGCCAAGCCCAACAACATCACGGCGACCTTTGGCGCCATGACGTTCAACAAGTCGCACCTGTCCGATACCCCCGGTACGGCGCGTGACTACGCCAGGACCTACACCTACACGGTGAAGGAGGTCGCGCCTACCACCGGTGCCATCGATAAGCTCCGCTACTCCAAGGCCGAGTACCAGGTTGCCGTCACGGTGAAGGCCGTCATGAATGAGACCACTGGCAAGTACACCGGTCTTACCACCTCTACCACCGTTACGCAGATGAAGGACGACATGGGCAACACCCTTGGCGAGAACGGGCAGGGCGTCGTGGTTGAACCCTCCGCCGCCGCGCCCGACGCCATTCCCGCCTCCACCTTCACCAACACCTACTCCACTTCTTTGCCCCTTTCTGGTATGTCGGGCGTCACTCTGACGTACCTCGCCGGCGCGGCGGTGCTTTGCGCTGCTGCGGCCTGGATGCACATTCGTCGCAAGGCGAATGCGAAGGGAGGCGAGCGTCGTGAATAAGAAAGTTTGCTCCTTCCCGATCTTGTTTGCGCTGCTTGCCCTCCTGATCGGCACCTGCGCGGTTGTGTTCCCCGCTTCCGCGCAGGCCGCGCCGACCTCGACTGGTTCCATCACGGTGAGCGGCACCGTGGCGAGCAGCTACGACGCCTACCAGATCTTTAGCGCCAACGTCGTCGACGGCGACAGCGACGCCAAGATCGCCACCGACCTCGCCTGGGCAAGCGACACCGTGCGCGACGCCGCGCTGCCTGTGCTGCACAGCGCCGGCATGCCCAATTCCCAGGCCTCCGCGCAGGAAGCTGCCGAGTGGCTCAACACCGATTCCCACCTTACGAGCGCGCTGAGCGCACAGCTCGCTCGTTCCCTCCAGAGCTCTGGCGCCGAGCCCGTGGCCCTTAACGCGGGCACGACGGCCGAGCTGCCCTGCGGCTACTGGCTCATCGTCGCCGACGACGACGCCATTTCCCAGAACGAGGCCGGCACCGCGCCGATCATGGCCCTGGTGGGCGGCAGCGCCGTCACCGTCAAGCCCAAGGCGGCGACCCCCAAGGTGGCCAAGCACGTGCTGGAGGACAGCACCGCCGCCTGGCAGAAGGCCGCCGACGCCACGGTCGCCGACGACCTGTACTGGCGCCTCTCTGCCACGGTCCCGGCGGGCCTCACGGCCTACGACACCTACACGGTGCGGTTCGTCGACACCATGAGCGCGGGGCTCGACCTCTCCAAGGTCGCCGCGAGCATGCGCGTGTACGTGGCGGCGGGCGCGGACGGCGGCTTTGACGCCGTCTCGGCCGGCAAGGACGGTCGCGCCGGCACCGAACCCGCGAAGGGCTGGACCGATATCACGGCCCAGTGCGGGGTCTCGGTCGACGGTAAGACCTTCACCGTGCGCACCGGCGACCTGATCGCCGCGCTCGGCGGGGCCGACGCCTTCACCGCGGGCGCCCGCGTGGTCGCCGTGTATAATGCGCCGCTCAACAGCGCATGCAACCACGGCATCGCGAAGGGCAACCCCAACGAGGTCTACCTGCGCTATCCGCGTTCTCCCTTTGCCGACCAGTCCGGCGATGCCGGCTTTACCCGCACGCCGAGCGATGACGCGTGCGCCTACACCTGGGATCTCGCGTTCACCAAGCGCGGCAGCGACGGCGACAAGCCGCTTGCCGGGGCGGTCCTGAGCATCGCCGACGACCGCGGTCGCACGCTGGCGGCCGACGGCACGTGGGATGCGGAGGGCAAGGCCACCGTCACCACGGGCGAGGACGGCCGCGTGACCGTCTCGGGCGTGGACTCGGGCAAGCTGGGGGTCCGCGAGATCAAGGCGCCCAAGGGCTACACCGCCTTTGAGGGCACGCGCTCCGTGACGGTCAAGGCCGAGGGCCTGGACGTCGACCAGGTGGCCGCCGCCAAGCCCAAGCTCACCATCACGGCCGAGTCGCCCATGCGCGCCGACAGCGCTGACGGGTCGACGGGCAGCCTGGAGGCGTCGCTCATCAACACGCCCACCGGCACACCCCCTAGCATTACCACCGGAGGCTTTATGCCCTCGACTGGCGATATGGCAATGTACGCCGCGGCCGCCGCAGCGGTCGCCGGAGCCGTGCTCATCGTGGTCGCGCTCCTGGTCAAGCGGGGAGGTGGCAGCCATAAAGAGTAGCTGGCAGCCCCACAGAGAGCGGGGCGAGACGTAGCGAAGTAGATGCTAAGACACAGACAGACAGATTTAGATCAAATGGAATTCGAGCAGAAAGCAGAGGAAAAGAAGATGAGCATGAGCAAGAACATCGCACGCCTGGCAGTAACCGCCGGCCTCACGGCAGCGTTGAGCTTTGGTGGAGTCATGGCCCCGGTGACCATGGCGTTTGCGGCGGATGCGGCGGCTGCCACGACCAATAGCGTCACCATCAAAAAGAACGTAAAAAAATGGTGATGTGAAGTACAAGGCATATCAAATCTTTAAGGCCGATGTCGTGGACAAGGACGGGAAGAGGGTCGCGTCCAACGTCGATTGGGCCAACGGGCTATCTGAAACTGTTAGGAATGGCATTATTGCCGCCATAAAGAGTGCCGACAAAGGCGGCGAGCTTCCCGGGGATCCCTCCGCACAGGACGTCGCCGACTGGATGGCCACAAATCTCCAGGATGCTTCTCAGATTGTGAACAATGGTGATTTGCTCGATACGATTGCTAACTTGGTCAAGGACACTACTCCTGTCACGCCAAAGGGAGCTTCTACCGCTGCTTTCGCCGCGGACATCTCAGTATCATTTGATAACTCTGGCTACTATCTCTTCCTGACGGACGATGACTCTATCGGCACTGCGGATAGCTATTCCGGCAAAAAGCAGACTGGCACTTCGCCGATCTTCGCTGTCGTGGGCGGCAGTGCTGTTGAGGTTACCGAGAAGACCGGCATTCCTACGGTTACAAAGAAGATTAAGGACGACAAGCCTGGCAGCGTTTGGGCCGACAAGGCTGACTCCCAGATGGGCCAGAAAGTCCATTACCAGCTGAAGGGCACCGTTGCCGACAATGTCGCCACGTTCGGCACCTATTACTACGAGTTCCACGATGAGCTTTCTGCCGGTCTGACGGCAGACGTCGGCTCGGTCAAGGTCACGGTTTACGCAGATGACAATGATACGCATGGTACCGAAATCAAGCTTCCTACCGATGCCGTTTCTTATAATCAAGACGGTACGAACAACCTTCTGACGATTAAGTTCAGCAATCTCAAGGCTGTTACTGCAGAGGGCACCAACGCTCCTGTTGAAATTACCGCAAGCTCTAAGGTTGTCGTTACTTATACTGCAAGTCTTGATTCCTCTAAGGTCGTTAAGGTCGGCGGCGATGGCAACCCCAACAGCGTTAAGCTCATCTACTCAAACAACCCCATGGGTAATGGCAAGGGCGAGTCCGTGCCCGATACCGTCCGTGACTATACCTATGCGCTCAGGCTGGTCAAGGAGGACGCTGCCGACGAGAACATTAAACTTGACGGCGTGAAGTTTACCATCCAAGCAACAGATCCTGACGATGCTAGCTCTAAAAACATGTATGTCAACGACCAAGGCATTCTTGTCGATATTCCTTTTGATCTCGAAACTAAAAATGACGGCATAATCGAGGTTAAGGGCCTCGATGCTGGTACCTATACCGTCAAGGAGACCCACACCCTCGGCGGCTACAACACACTGCCCGACTTCACCTTTAAGATCTCGACTGCTGAGGGCGATCTTGCTAAGCCTGAGGGCGAGAGCAGCAACAAGCTCACCGTTAGCGTGACCAAGGATACTTCTTCGCTTGTGAAAGAGGCAACTGTGAACGGTGGTGTGGTTAACCTTACTGTCCAGAACAAGAAGGGCTCCAACCTCCCGCTGACCGGTCTCAATGGCGTGACCTTCACTTGGATCGCTGGTGGCGCGGTGCTGTGCATCGGCGTTGCGCACCTCATCCGCAGCCGTAAGCAGGCTGAAGAGTCCGAGCAGGAGTAACGCTCGCTCACCCATCCCCTTGGCAGGTGGGATGTGATGGCTATGAGACTTGCGGACACTTTTCTCGTCCATCCACGTTCTTGCTTTGCCATTCTCTTTTCGGGGCAGACTCCGCGCTGGAGTCTGCCCCGTTTTTTTTGGGATAACGCAACCAGCCTCCATTGCCCGATGGATCAAGCGCATGAATATCGAACAGATGTTTGCAATTATTGCGTTTACCAGCTGTGGGTGCATACACTCGCAGTAAAATGGCTTTGCGACGCATCCCGTGCGCGGGCGGCCGACGACTCGATCGGAGGTCACCACATGCTGAAATTCCTTAACGCGCTCGCCGCCCTCGCGGCGGTGGGCTCGTTCGTCATCGCGTTTCTTGACTCGTATGAGGTTCGGTTTAAGGTCCGTAGGCGCACGCGCGGTGCGGACGGTAGAAGGCATTTGCGCCGAAAGCGCAAATAAGAATGCCCGGGGGTCGGATCCCGGGCATTTAACAAAAGCTGAAAACTAGGCCGCCCGCGCTCTCGTACACTTACGCGGGGTGCGTCGTTTTCTATTGACATTGTATCCCGAATCGCTCAGCCGATTCGGGACATTTTGAAAACTCAAATGCGGGCCCATACTCGCACTGCGCAATGCTGCTAGGCTGCGTTGTCCGGCGTGGAAGCTCGCTAATCGGCTATTATTTGTTTAGACAACCTGGGCTGTAGAGGAGTGACCGGCGATGGTGCAGAGCGCCAAACATATGAAGAGCAATAACGCTGTGGACAACGGCGGCTCAAGCTCTCAGCCCAAACCTCAACCAAAGCCCAAGCGCCGCCGCAAGCGGCTGCCGCGCTGGGCCGACCGGCTCATCACCATCGTCATCATCCTTATTGGCGTGGGCCTTATGACCTGGCCGTGGATCTTGGACCGGCTCGAGGCCTCGGGCGTGTTCAACCAGATCAGTACCGTGTCCAGCACCGTGGACGCGCTGTCTGCCGAGGAGCGCGAGCGCATCCTGCTCCAGGCGCGCTCCTTTAACGAGCAGCTGGCGGGCGAGGTCACCGAGCTCCCCGCCGACCAGATCGAGCCCTACGCCCAGCAGCTCATCTTTGACCGCGACCCCATGATGAGCTGGGTCGAGATCCCCTCCATCGACGTGAGCATGCCTATCTACCATGGCACGAGCGAAGAAGTCCTTATGGCGGGCGTCGGCCATCTGGAGGGCACGAGCCTGCCGGTGGGCGGCACCTCGACGCATTGCGTGCTCACCGCGCACTCGGGCATGCGCAACCTGAGCATGTTCGACGACATCCATTCGCTGGAGCCAGGCGACCTGGTGCTGCTGCACACCATGAACAAGACGCTCGCCTACAAGATGGTGGACTCCGAGGTGGTGTTGCCCGAGGAGATGGAGTCGCTGACCATCGAGCCCGGCGCCGACAAGGTGACGCTCGTCACCTGCACGCCCTACGGCGTGAACGACCATCGCCTGCTGGTGCATTGTGTGCGCACCAAGTACAACAAGAAGGATGTCGACAAGCAAAAGTCGCTGGCCGGCCGCCACTGGGGCAAGCGCGAGTTTGCCGTGCTCATCGTGGTCATAGCCATTGTGCTGTTGCTGCTGGACATCGTGATCCACGCGGTTCGCAAGCGCCGCAAGACCAAAGTCTCGGCATAAGACATTCTCCAGAACCACCACAATGGGGACAGGCACCTTTGTGGTGGTCGGGGCTTCTAAACCATCACAACATTCGATGAAAATCGCGATTTTGACGATAAGCGTCGAATGTTGTGATGGTCTTCGTTGCGGTCGGGACGGTCTTCGTTGTGGGCGGCGCGGTTTTCGCTATAAACGGTGCGGTTTCGCTGCAGAACCGCCAGCCCGCCGCCTGCCAGCCCGCCTCCCTCGTTACGTTTTCGCTGCATTTGGGTAAAGCGCCTGCTCCAAGCGGCGTGGCCTTGTATACTAGAGCGGTTTATCTGTTATGCGGAAGGGAGCGCCTATGGCACTCAGCGAGAAAGACGTGCGCGGCATCGCCGAGTACGCAAAGATCGCACTGACCGATGACGAGCTCACCCAGATGACGTCCTACATGAACGACGCCGTCCAGATGCTCGAGCCCGTCCTGCAATATGACTTGCCCGACGTGGAGCCCACGTTCCATCCCATCGGAAGCCTGTCCAACGTGATGGGCGATGACCTGCGCGAGCCCGAGCGCGACCTGCCGCTCGACGTAGCGCTCGAAAACGCCGGCAGCGCGCGCGACCGCTACTTCCGCGTGCCGTCCATTTTGGGAGAGGGGGAGAGCGAGTAATGGCGCTAAGCTTCGATTCCCTTACCGCTGCCCAGATCGCCGCGGGCGTTGCCGCCGGCGACTTTACCGCTACCGAGGTGGCCCAGGCCTCCCTTGCCGCCATCGAGGCGCGCGAGGGTGGGGTCCAAGCATTCCTGCAGGTGGCGCCCGAGCTTGCGCTCGAGGCCGCCGCGCGCGTGGATGCCGACCGTGCCGCAGGCAAGCCGCTGCCCCCGCTTGCGGGCGTGCCGCTTGCCATCAAGGACAACATGAACCTTGTGGGCACGCGCACCACCTGCGCTTCCCGCATGCTCGAGAACTACCAGAGCGTCTACACCGCCACCTGCGTCCAGCGCATGCTCGATGCCGGCTGCCTGCCCATGGGCAAGGCTAACATGGACGAGTTTGCCTTTGGCAGCTCTACCGAGAGCTCTGCCTTCCACCGCACCAACAACCCTTGGGATACCGAGCGCGTGCCCGGCGGTTCCTCGGGCGGCTCCGCTGCCGCCGTCGCTGCGGGCGAGGTCGCGCTCTCGTTGGGCTCGGATACCGGCGGCTCCATTCGCCAGCCGGCGTCGCTGTGCGGCGTGGTGGGCTTTAAGCCCACGTATGGCGCCGTGAGCCGTTACGGCGTGGTCGCCTTTGGCTCGTCGCTCGACCAGGTGGGCCCCTTTGGCCGCACGGTCGAGGATGTCGCGCTGGCCATGAACGCGCTTACCGGCGCGGGCCATGATCCGTACGACTGCACCAGCCAGGATTGCGCCGTCGACTTTACTGAGCATCTCAACGACAGCATCGAGGGCAAGCGCGTGGGCATCATCCCCGCGTTTATGGAGGCCGAGGGCCTGACGCCCGAGGTCAAGGCCGCTGTTCAGCGCGCCGCCCAGGAGCTGCAGAACCAGGGCGCCGAGCTGGTCGAGGTCGACCTGCCGCACCTGGACGCCGCCATCGCCGCCTACTACGTCATCGGCCCGGCCGAGGCGTTCTCCAACCTGGCCCGCTTCGACGGCATTCGCTACGGCTATCAGGAGGAGGGCTGCGCCAACCTGTCCGACCAGAGCTCGCTGTCGCGCGCCCACGGCTTTGGCGCCGAGGCCAAGCGCCGTCAGATGCTCGGCGCCTACCTGCTGAGCTCGGGCGTGTACGACAAGTACTACTACGCTGCGCAAAAGGCCCGCACGCTCATCACGCGGGACTACGACGCCGCGTATGCCAAGGTGGACACCATTCTCATGCCCGCCTCGCCGCGCACGGCCTTTAAGTTTGGCGAGATCAGCGACCCCACGCAGATGTACCTCTCCGACCTGTACACCATTTCGCTCAACATTTGCGGCAACGGTGGTATCTCGGTTCCGCTGGGCCTGGGCGAGGATACTCAGCTGCCCGTTTCTGCCCAGCTGGTGGGTCCGGCGTTTAAGGACCGTCAGCTGCTCACGTTTGCCCGCGCCCTGGAGCGCGGCTTTGCCGATGCCGCTACGGGTGCGCCCGCGCTTTCCGTCGCGCCCGATTTTGCCGGGAAGGGAGGCGAGCTGTAATGAAGGAGCTTTCCGAGGTCCTGCAGGATTGGGAGGCCGTGATCGGCCTGGAGATCCATACCGAGCTCACCGCACTCGACACCAAGATGTTCTGCAACTGCAAGCTCAGCCACGATGACGAGCCCAACGCCAACGTGTGCCCGGTGTGCCTGGGCCTGCCCGGCGCCCTGCCGGTGCCCAACAAGCGCGCCATCGAGAGCATCGTCAAGGCCGGTCTCGCCACCAACTGCGAGATCCAGCGCCACTCGATGTTCTACCGCAAGCACTACTTCTATCCCGATATGGCCAAGAACTTCCAGACCACGCAAGGTCCGGTCGCCTTTGCCATGTACGGTCACCTAGACCTGGACGTGACCGGTCGCGGTGCCGCCGAGCGCCCCGACTGCGCGTTTGGCGAGGCCGAGGCCCAGAGCCTGGCGAGCGCTTCGGCCAACGCCGAGGGCCTGTCCACGTCCATGACGTCGACCATGCGCGAGGGTAACCAGCGCGCCGGTCACCTGGCCAGCTACGATGCGTCCAACCTGCAGATGCCCGAGCGCCGCGAGGACGGTTCCTACACGGTACCCATCCGCATTCTTCGTATCCACATGGAGGAGGACGCCGCCAAGATGGTCCACGTGGGCGGCGCCGAGGGCCGCATTACCGCCGCGGCTGAGTCGCTCGTCGACTACAACCGCTGCGGCACGCCTTTGATTGAGCTCGTGACTGAGCCCGATCTGCGCACGCCTGAGGAGGCTCGCCTGTTTATGGAGAAGCTCCGTCGCATCTTTGTGACGCTGGGCATTTCGGACTGCTCCATGGAGAAGGGTTCCATGCGCTGCGACGGCAACGTGTCGCTGCGCCGCCGCGGCGAGACCAAGCTGGGTACCAAGACCGAGCTCAAGAACCTCAACTCATTTAAGAGCCTGCACGATGGCCTTGCCTACGAGATCTGCCGCCAGGCCGAGGTGCTCGAGGAGGGCGGCATCATCTATCAGGAGACCCGCCACTGGGAGCCCAGCCGCAAGCGCACCGTGGTTATGCGTGTGAAGGAGACGGCCGACGACTATCGCCTGTTCCCCGATCCCGACTTGGCGCCGTTCGATCTGGATGACGAGTTCGTCAACCGCTGCCGTAGCGAGATTCCCGAGCTGCCCGATGCCAAGCGCGCCCGTTTTGAGGCCGACTTTGGAATTAAGGCGGCCGATGCCGAGCAGATTGCCGGCGACCCGGAGTTTGCCGAGTTCTTTGAGGCGGCCGCTGCCGGTATGGCTGGCAAGGAGGCCCAGACGGTCGCAAACCTGCTGGTCAACGAGATGATCGCCTACCTTAAGGGCGCGGGTGTGTCACTCGCCGAGTCCGGCATCGCGCCGGCTCAAGTGGCGGCGCTGGCCAAGCTGCTGGCGACCGATGCCATCAGCTCCAACCAGGCGCACGAGGTCTTTGAAGCCATGGCCCAGACCGGCGACGACCCCAACAAGATCGTCGACGAGCGCGGCATGCGTCAGGTGAGCGATGCCGGCGCGCTGCAGCCGATTGTGGACGAGGTGCTGGCAAACTGTGCCGATCAGGCGCAGCAGTATCGCGACGGCAACCAGAAGGTCATCGGCTTTTTGGTGGGCCAGTGCATGAAGGCGAGCCGCGGCAAGGGTAATCCGAAGCTCTTCAACGAGTTGCTGAGAACGTCGCTCTCGTAAACGGGAACCCGGGAGCCCCGGCAGGGCGGGTGCTTCCTCAAAATTTCGAACAGTCCTGCGCAAGACGAAGGCCACATTAAGTGGCCTTCTTTGCGTGCGGAACTCATTTTGAGCAAGCACCCGTCCTGCCGGGGCTCCCGGGTTCTGGCAACGACTCGGCCGTTCGGGTCAGGTGGGGCTGAATGGAATAGAGTGAATGGGCGCGCCGTTGGCGCGTCCATTTTTGTGCGGGTGACAAAGGGACTGTCCCTTTGTCACATTGCAATAAATATGATGAGAGTGTGGCGAAATGAGCTTAAAACTTCCGTAAATGTGATAAATGTCACGTTTTACCTAGGGTAAAATGTGGGAAATATCACGTTTACGGAAGTTTCTTTGCGGGAGGTTCGGCCATGCAGCGAGATATCATTGCCAAGCTTAACGCTTGGAAAGCGTCAGAATATCGTAAGCCGCTTATCCTTAAGGGGGCGCGCCAGGTTGGAAAGACGTGGGCGCTTAAGGAGTTCGGCCGAACCTCGTACATCAATTATGTGTATCTGACGCTCGAGGAGCCGTCACCTGGAGTACAGAGCGAGTACGCTCAGTTTTTCGAAGGTACGCGCGATCCTCGACGGATCATCTCAAATCTTTCCCTGGCACTTGGACAGCCTATCGATCCCGGCGAAACGCTGCTTATTATTGATGAGATCCAGGACTGTCCTTCTGCAGTCGGCGCCCTTAAATACTTCTGTGACGAGGCCCCCGAGTATCACGTCGCATGCGCAGGGTCTTTGTTGGGCGTTCGCTTGTCCCGTGAGACCAGCGCTTTTCCGGTGGGAAAGGTCGAGTTCATGGAGATGCGCCCCATGAGCTTTTCCGAGTTTCTGAAAGCCGAGGGCGCTGCAAACTACGACGAATACCTTGGCGGCCTGGATCAGATCGAGACAGTGCCCGATTTCTTCCATGTCCGTCTCGTCGAGCATCTTCGTCGTTATTTTGCATGCGGCGGCATGCCAGAGGCTCTTGGCCGGTGGGTGGAGACGGGCGATATCGTTCAGGTCGATAAGGTGTTGTCTGATCTCTTGGATTCCTACGAGCGCGATTTTGCCAAGCATGGTGGCCGTGCGCAGTTCGCCAAGCTTTCACAAATATGGAACTCGATTCCAGCTCAGTTGGCGCGCGAGAACAAAAAGTTCGTTTGGGGTGCGGTACGCGAGGGGGCTCGTGCTCGAGAATACGAGGATGCTCTGGAATGGCTTGCCGATGCTGGGCTCATCACGGCGGTTCGCCTTAATGCTGCCGGTGGTGTGCCGCTCTCTGCGTACGATGACCTCAAGGCATTTAAAGTCTACTGTCTTGATGTCGGCTTGCTGCGCCGCATGGCAAGGCTGGATGCGTCCGCTTTTGCCATCTCGGATGCGCTATTTTCGGAGTTCAAAGGTTCGTTCGCCGAGAACTATGTGCTTCAGGCATTACTTTCACAGTTAGATGCTACTCCGCGTTATTGGACAAACGAGAAGCCGAAGCACGAAGTCGATTTTTTGATTCAAGTCGGAAACGAAATCGTTCCCGTCGAGGTCAAATCGGGAGAGGTCGTTCATTCCAAGAGCCTTAAGTACTATGCCGACAAGCATGCGGAGACGACTCCATTGAGGGTCCGCTACTCACTTAAGAACCTAAAGCTCGACGACGGGGTGCTCAACATTCCGTTGTATTTGGCTGATCGATCTGTCCCTCTTATCAAAAAGGCGCTTGATTGTGCACATCTTGACGTTTAGATCCTGGGTGAGCTGACGGGCGGCGGCTAATTAATCGCTCCGTTACGGCCAGGGAGCTTGGGCCTTAGCGATGCTTGCTTCGCCAAGCCGTGGGTGTCATGCCGGTGTATTGTTTGAAGGCTTGGGCGAAGGCGGCCTGCTGAGGGTAGCCTAGACGCTCTGCCACCTGCGCTATCGTGAGCGCGCCATCGACCAAAAGGTCCTGTGCTCGCTCCATACGGCGTCTGCGAATGTAGGCGCCCAGGGACTCGCCAGTTTGGGCCTTAAAGGTGGCGCATAGTTTGGAGCGGCTTATGTAGAGCCTCTCGGCCACCTCGTTGATACCCACACGTCTGCCTTTGTCGAGCGCGCGCTCAATCATTGCCGTTGCTTCTTCGGCAATGGTTATGCTGACGCGTGTGTCTGCCGCCTGCCGCGCCTGCCTGTGGGCCGCGCGCGAACAGGCGAGCTCCGCGACCATGGTTTCCACGATGCCCTGCATATAGACGTGTCCGCCTACGGTGCGGGCGCGGTCCTCGTTAATCCGGCGCAGCGTGTGGCAGATGGCAGACGTCGCTTCCTCGTGCCATGGCTCGGCAAACGCCTCAAAGATTCCCGCGAACTCGGTGGGATAGCGGTGCTCCAGTTCGTCAAAATATCCAGGTAAAAAGAGCACCGAGCGCGAGTGATAAAGCTCCCCCGCAAACAGCGGGCTTAATTCCTCGCCACAGCTATCTTGGATAAAGCTGCAAACGGCATTGTTTGGCCACGGTCCATGCAATGGCTTGAGGTTTGCGGGCGTTATGCCAGCCTCGGGCATGCATGTAAGTGTGGGCGCGCTGACTTCGCTCACGCAGGCGTATGGCTCGGGTGTGTATTCGGCCAGGTACATATCGTGCGTCGGGGTGATGAAATGCTCCATGACGATGCAAGCA
Organism: uncultured Collinsella sp.; assembly: GCA_902497025.1. Taxonomy (GTDB): domain Bacteria; phylum Actinomycetota; class Coriobacteriia; order Coriobacteriales; family Coriobacteriaceae; genus Collinsella. The sequence goes on from CABVDJ010000001.1 coordinate 104,356, forward strand.
GGGGAGAGAGGCATGATCCATGCGCGGCCGTGCGCCCGGTCGTTTGCCACCTCGCCGGTAAAGACGGCGCCCTTGCCGGTAAGCTCCAAGCCAAACTGCTCAAATTGCGGTGCGTAGAGCTCGGTTATGTCGGTCGCTGCCCGCCGTATTTGCAAAAGCGTCCCTTTCCTTTGCAGAAACGTCCACGCCTGGCTTGATTGTGAGCCATGGCTAACACATCAATGATAAGTTGAATACGGTTAACTCTCAAGCCGTTAGAAAGGAACCTCATGGCAAAGGGATCAAAAAGGGAAGGCGGCGGTATCGGCGAGCTGCTCGCGTATGCCGGCGACCGTAAATTCCTAACTTATTTGGGCATGGCTCTCTCGGCGCTCTCGCAGCTGCTGAGCTTTGGCCCGTACGTGTGCATCTGGTTTGTCGCGCGCGATCTGATCGCCGTGGCACCTAACTGGAGCGAAGCCACCGATATCGCGATGTATGGCTGGTGGGCCGTTGGTTTTGCCCTGGCAAGCATCGTAGTTTATTTCGTGGGGCTCATGTGCACGCACCTGTCTGCGTTTCGCTGCGCGTCCAATATCCGCAAGACTACGAGCGAGCACCTGCTTAAGTTGCCGCTTGGCTACTTTGACACGCACGCCACCGGTGAGCTGCGCCGTATTGTAGACGGATGCGCCGCCTCCACCGAGACCCTGCTCGCGCACATGCTGCCCGATATCGCCGGCGCCACCGCCATGGTCGCAGGCCTGCTCGTGCTGCTTTTCGCCCTCGATTGGCGCTTGGGCGTGGCATGCCTTATCTCGGTCGTCGTTTCGCTTGGCGCCATGGCCACCATGATGAGCGGCAAAGGCGCCGAGTTCATGAAGGCCTACATGGGAGCGCTGGTCAAGATGAACAAGACCGGCACCGAATACGTACGCGGCATCCCCGTGGTCAAGGTGTTTCAGCAGACGGTCTACTCCTTTAAGGCTTTCCACGATGCGATCGTCGAATACGCCGACATGGCACAAAACTATGCGGGCACGTTCTGCCGAGGTCCGCAGGTACTCAACCTTACCGCGCTCAATGGTCTTGTGACATTCCTGCTGCCCGTGGCGTTGCTGTTGGCGCCGGGCGAGACGGACTTCGCGCATTTTATGGCCAACTTCACGTTTTACGCGATATTTTCGGCCGTGGTGCCGACGGCCATGACCAAGCTCATGTTTGTGGGCGAGGCCTCTCAGATGAGTGCCGATTCGCTGGCTCGTATTCGAAGCGTCATGGATTCCAAGCAGCTCTCCGTGCCCGCCCAACCCAAGCACCCTGCCGGCGGCGACGTGCGATTTGAGGACGTGAGTTTTACCTACGAGGGTGCCGAAGCACCTGCCGTTAGCCATGTGAGTTTCAGCGTTTCCGCTGGTAGCACCCTCGCCCTGGTGGGTCCCTCGGGTGGCGGTAAGTCAACCTGCGCAAGCCTGATCCCGCGTTTTTGGGATGTCTCCTCGGGTCGAGTGCTCGTAGGCGGTGTGGACGTTCGCGATATGGATCCGCACGAGCTTATGGACCAGGTTGCCTTTGTGTTCCAGACCAACCAGCTGTTCCGGCAAACACTTGCCGATAACGTGCGCGCCTCCAAGCCTACGGCCACTGACGACGAAGTGCGTGCGGCCCTCTCTGCAGCTCAGTGCGACGACATTGTGGCCAAGCTCCCACAGGGCATCAATACCATGCTCGGTGCCGGCGGAGCATATCTTTCGGGCGGCGAGGTCCAGCGCGTGGCACTCGCCCGCGCGATCCTAAAAGACGCGCCTATCGTGGTGCTCGATGAGGCCACGGCGTTTGCCGATCCCGAGAACGAGGCGCTCATCCAACGTGCTTTTAGCAAACTGGCGGCGGGTCGCACGGTCATTATGATTGCGCACCGACTCTCGACTGTAGTGGGCGCAGACCAAATCGTGGTGCTCAACCAGGGTAGCGTGCAGGAGTCGGGTACCCATGCCGAGCTGCTGTCCCAAAACGGTCTGTATGCCAAGATGTGGGCCGAATACGAACAGGCCGCGAGCTGGAAAATCACTGCAGCGACCGCGGATGCCGCCGTCACGAAGGGAGGCGAGGCCTAAATGTTCGCCTCATTCCAAAAGAAGTATTTCCTATCCGATAAAGGCGTCGCCGGCGTAAAACGCGGCATTTTCTGGACCACGCTCACTAATCTTATTACCATGGCTGGCATGGGCTTTTTATTCCTGGTTATGGCCGGCTTTGTCGAGCATCTCGCCAGCGGGGCTGACCTGCCGGATTCCCTGCCGATCGTGGGCGGCCTCCTGGTCTTTTTCGTGTTGCTCTTTGCCTCTAACTGGCAGCAGTATTACTACACCTACTGCATCTTTTACGAGGAGTGCGGCAAGCAGCGTATGGAGATCGCCGAGCGCTTGCGCAAACTGCCGCTGTCGTTTTTTGGTCGTCGTGATCTGGCCGATTTAACCGAGACTATCATGGGCGACGTCCAGGCCATGGAGCACGCCTACAGCCACGTGCTGGGAGAGCTTTGGGGTGCCATCATCGCAAGCGCCATTGTCTTCGTGGCATCGCTGTTCTTTTGCTGGCAGCTGGCGATCGCGGCGTTTTGGAGCGTTCCCGTGGCCTTTGCCGTGCTGTATCTAACACGCGGCCCCATGACTCCGGTGTTCGATCGTGTGCGCGCCGAGAAGGTCAAGGTTACCGAGGCGATTCAAGAGACGCTCGACTGCGTTCGCGAGATTCGCGCCACCAACCAGGAGGCCCATTATCTTGAGGGACTCAACGCCGTGATCGATGCCGAGGAGCGCGAGACCACCAAGGGCGAGCTCGCTAACGGGCTTTTGGTCAACTCCGCCTTTGCCATCCTGCGTCTGGGCATTGCCACCACGCTGGTCACGGGTGCCGCGATGGTCGCCTCCGGACAGGTCGACTTTTTGGTGATGTTTGCCTTCCTGCTTATGGTGAGCCGTATCTATGCGCCCTTTGACCAGGCGTTAATGTTAATGTCCGAGCTGTTTGCCGCCGAGTCCTCTGCCAAGCGCATGCGTTCCATCATGGAAGAGCCTGTGGCGCGGGGCAGCGAGAAATTTGAGCCCGCGGGCCACGATGTGGTGTTCGATCACGTGGCATTTGGCTATGGTGCGGGCGAGGATGGCCGCGCCGGCGAGAAAGTTCTTACCGATGTGAGCTTTACCGCCAAAGAAGGCGAAGTTACGGCGCTGGTCGGTCCTTCGGGTTCCGGTAAGTCTACGGTGAGCCGCCTGGCCGCGCGCTTTTGGGATGCCACCGAAGGCACGGTCACCGTGGGTGGCGTGGATGTTGCGAGTGTGGATCCCGAGGTGCTGCTGCGCGACTACGCCATCGTGTTCCAAGACGTGCTGCTTTTTGACGACACGGTGATGGGAAACATCCGCCTCGGGCGTCGCGACGCCACCGATGAGGAAGTGCTTGTGGCCGCGCGTGCCGCCAACTGCGACGAGTTTGTGAGTCGTATGCCGCAGGGCTACGACACCATGATCGGCGAGAACGGTTCCAAGCTGTCCGGCGGCGAGCGCCAGCGCATCTCTATCGCCCGCGCGCTGCTCAAAGACGCGCCCATCGTGCTGTTGGACGAGGCGACGGCAAGCTTGGATGTAGAGAACGAGACCGTGGTACAGCAGGCACTCTCCCGTCTGCTTGCAGGTAAGACGGTTATCGTTATTGCCCACCGTATGCGTACGGTGGAAAATGCCGACAAAATCGTTGTGCTCAAGGATGGAGTGGTTGCCGAACAGGGCATCCCGGCGCAGCTCAAGGCGGCAGGTGGTGAATTCGCCCGTATGGTTGCGCTGCAAAAGGAAGCGGCGGCCTGGCAGCTGTAGGAATATGACAAAGGGGCAGTTCCTTTATCATATTGAGTCCACCCCCAAAGTTTCCAAAAAGTTAGCCATTGTTGACCAAATAGTTATACTAAACTGTTCTCAAAAGCGTGCTCGAGCAAACTAATGAACTCGGGTGCTAAGGCACCATGCCGCGCTTGTGCGGCAAAAGGGAGAAGCAACATGAAGAAGTCGACGTTCAATACCCTGCTTGTCGGTGGCGGTTTTCTGCTTGGCACGGCCGGCATCAAGCTGCTTACCAGCGCTCCGGTCAAGAATGCCTGCGTGCAGGGCATTGCGTGCGGCATGCGCATCAAGAACGGCTACCAGGACATGGTCGAGCAGGCCAAGGCTAATGTCGACGACATGGTTGCCGAGGCTGCCTACATCACCCAGAGCGAGGCCGCTGCTGACGAGGCAGCCGAGTAACGCTCCCAGGCACAAACTATGAGATTCTCGATTATTAGCGAGATCCCCGGCAGGACCCGTCTTCAATTGGCGGGTCCTGTGCCAGAGAGCGATCTCGATGCACTTCTTAAGCTTGGCGGCGACATCGACGGCGTGCGCAAGGTGCGCGTGTATGGTCGCATTGGCCAGATGGCGTTGGAGTACGACGAGCCGCGCCGCGCGAGCGTGCTCGACGCCTTGGGCGCGCTCGATGCTCAAGCTATCGCCGATGCCAAGTCGGGCTACGTGATGCAACTCGAGCCACGTAAGCACAAACTCGTTATGGACCTGGCGGCACTCGTCGGCGCCCATTACGCACGTCGCTGGTTCCTACCGACGCCGCTGCGTGCGGTGTTTGTCGTGGCCGGTTACATGACCTTTTTGCGCGCTGCCCTTCATGAGCTGGCGCAGCCGCGCCTGACCGTTCCTGTGCTCGACGCTTCGGCCATCGGCATCTCGTTCGTCAAGCGTGATGTCGACACCGCGGGCCAGACAATGTTCCTGCTTAATGTGGGCGAATTGCTCGAGGACTACACGCGCGCCATGAGCGAAAACGAGCTTATCAACTCGCTGCTTGATGTGCCCGACAAGGCGCAAAAGGTTGTCGGCGACACCGAGGTAAGCGTTGCCGCCACCGAGCTTGAGCCCGGCGATCTGGTCGCCGTGCGCACTGGCATGTCCATTTGCATCGACGGTGTTGTCGAGCAGGGGAGCGCTATGGTCAACCAAGCGACCCTGACCGGCGAGCCGCTGGCCGTCGAGCGCAGCGTGGGCGACGATGTATTCGCCGGCACCGTCGTGGAAGACGGCAGCATCTTGGTGCGCGTGCGCGCCAACACAGCGCAGACCAAGCTGCGCTCGATCGTCTCGCTCGTGCAGGCGGCCGACTCGCTCAAGTCTGAGGGCCAGTCGCACATGGAAGACCTCGCCAACAAGATCGTCCCGTGGAACTTCCTGCTCGCGGGCCTGGTTGCGCTTACCACCCGCAGCCTCATCAAGACCTCAGCGGCACTGATGGTCGACTACTCGTGCGCACTCAAGCTCACGGGTTCCGTCGCCGTTATGACCGCCATGAGCGATGCTGCCAAGATGGGCGTCATGGTCAAGGGCGCGAAGTACTTTGAGTCGTTTGCCAAGGCCGACACCATCGTGTTTGATAAGACCGGCACGTTGACCGAGGCGCAGCCGCGCCTGGCTTGCGTGCTGACGACCGACGGCTGGAGCGAGGACGAGGTCCTGCGCCTTTCCGCCTGCCTGGAGGAGCATTTTCCGCATCCGGTGGCGCGTGCCGTGGTCAATGCGGCACGCGAGCGCGGGCTCGAGCACCGCGAGCGTCACGCTGCTGTCGAGTATATTGTGGCGCACGGCATTGCCTCGTCCATTGAGGAGCGTCGCGCCATCATCGGTTCCGCGCACTTTGTATTCGAGGATGAGGGCGCGCAGCTCGAGTCCGACATTAAGGAGCAAATCGAGCTCCAGATGCAGGGCTTGTCGCCGCTGTATCTGGCGGTCGACGGCAAGGTCGTCGGCGTGCTCGGTATCGAGGATCCGCTAAAGCCCGGGGTCCGTGAGGCCATCGCCGACCTGCATGCGCTGGGCGTTAAGCACGTGGTCATGCTCACGGGCGACTCGGAGCGCACCGCCGAGCGCATTGCTCGCGAGGCAGGTGTCGACGAGTTTAAGGCCGAGCTGCTGCCCGAGGACAAGTACGCGTATGTTGAGCGGATTAAGCGCGAGGGGCGCTACGTTGCCATGGTGGGCGACGGCGTCAACGATTCGCCGGCGCTGGGCCTGGCCGATGTGGGCCTGGCAATGGGCGGCGGCAGCGACATCGCCAAGGAGGTCGCCGATATCATCCTGACCGATACGGATCTGGCCGCAATCGTGCGCCTGCGCCGCATGAGCCAGGGGCTTATCGACCGTCTGACGAGTTCGTATTCCAAGGTGATGCTCACCAACTCGGCGCTGTTGGCGCTGGGCATTACCGGCGCGATTACCCCGCAGACGTCGTCACTGCTGCACAATGGCTCAACGATCGCCTACAGCCTGGGCAACGCGAAGGCTTACCTGCGCTAGCAGACGTGTTCGCCCACGTTATCTGGCCTGCGCCCAGACGGCATCGGTGTCGTCTGGGCGCAGGCCTCTTGCATTTGACCATCTGCTAGCTTCTTTATATATTGTTGCTAGCAAAGCTAGCAATTGAAGAGAGGGGTTCGACGTGGGTGCTGTTAGTGGCATGGCGCAGGTGAACGTTCGCGTGGATCGCCAGGTCAAGAATCGTGCCGAGGAAGCGCTGCAGCTTTCGGGCGGGTCGCTGCCCGAGCTCATCAAAAAGGTGGTGGCCAAGGTCGCGCAGGGTGGCGGGCAGTGCGAGGAAGTGCTTGCGGCCGTCGACGACCGGCAGCAGACCGTCGCGCCCGATACTCCGTTCGCCGCATCATGGGCAGCGGCAGACCGGCTTTATGCAGATTTGGGCATCGCTATGTCGCCCGTATCCGACGATCGCGGTTGGGACACAATCTATTCCGAAGCCATGGATGAGCATTATCGCCAAAAGGGGATGATCCAGTGAGTGGGGCGCCTCTCAAGATCATGGTGGACGCCAACGTATGGGTCGATTCGTTTTGCGTCGACCATGCCGAGTCGCTTGCCGCGCGGGCGTTTATTGGACAAGCGACGGAGACGGGGGCGTTGCTGTTCTTTCCGGTCCATATCGCCAAGGACGTGCTGTACGTTGTCCAACACGAGCTGAAGCGTAGCGTTCTTGCCAGCGGGGGAGCGCTCGACGAGGCATCTGCCCGTGCAATTGGCGATGCGACGTTGGCGTTTGTTCGGAACATGACCGAAAACGCCACGGCCGTGGGTGCGGATGCGTCGGACCTTTGGCTGGCCGACAAATACTTAGCGCTCCATCGCGATTACGAGGACAACTTGGTGCTCGCCGCGTGCAAGCGCGCACAGGTCGATTACTTGGTGACCAACGATCGCAAGCTGCTCGAACATGCCGATCTTGCAGCAAAGAAACCTCGTCAAATGATGCCGATTCTTGCTTTGGCCGAACGCAGCGGCGCGGCTATCGGTTGACGCGAACTGTTTGCGGGTCTCTTGGACGACGATGCGCCAAGGGGCCCGCGTCTGCTATTTACAAAAGCTCGGCCTTAATGGTGGGACTTTCCGCGAGCTGCTCGGCTGCCTTTTCGTCGGAATCGTTTAGCGCTGCCAGGCTGCGGTAGACCCACTCGTTGACTTGGGTGTTCTTGACGCCTGCGGTCTGCATAAGGGCGCCTACCTCGCGGATTGCTGCGAGCAGATCGGCCTTGGGACCCGCGAGCTCGACCTCGACGCCGTGGTAGGCGGTCACGCCGCGGTTTTCGCTCACGTGGTCGATAAAGCCCTCGACGGTCTCAAGCTGCTGGGCGAGAGCTGCATCATCGTCGGCGTCCAGCGCGACGAGTGCGTTCGATACCGTGAGGGCGGGATGTCCGCAGGGGACAAAGCCCTCGATGACATCCATAGCTTCGGTAATGGTTGAGCCCAGGCCTGCGAGGGCATTGACGAGTTGCTGCTTGGTATCCATAACGGTCCTTTCGACGGGTCAATTTTGCTTGGCGAAAATATACGTGACGCGATCGGTAGCAAAAGTGCGAAGTGCGGCGCACATTGGGGTCTTCACAGCTCGTGCATAGAACAGCTGTCCGCTTTCAGAACGTGGTAAGATAACACTCCACAAGCGGGGCTCGCCCTGCATGTTCCTTGAAAAGTCGACGAGTGTTGGGCGCTCGTGCCCAATGCCATCCAGACTTTCCCGACATTCGGGGGCGACTGGTTTCGACACGATAGCTCTGAGAGAGGAAGCAAGCCGAGGTCTCCTCGCCTCGCTAAACAGGGGTACCGTCAAATTGAATTGACAACAACTCTTCTTTTGAGCCTATGGCTCTCGCTGCTTAGTTTATAGCGGCGCGTCAACCCGGTGATTTCCCCGACACCGGCGCGACGTCATTTTAGGGGAATGCTCCCGCGCACGTAATCGGTATGGCGCGGGCTAAGACCGAACCGGTTAGGACGCCGCGAGCGTGTCGCTGCGCGCAAAGCGTCCGAGACTAAACCAGCGACTGAGCTTGGAGATGCCAATCAGGGGGCTTTCGTGGACCGGAGTTCGATTCTCCGCGCCTCCACCAATAGTTACAGGCAGGTAGAGAAGTGCCTCTACCTGCTTTTTTATTACTTATAGATACCGCGGAGAATCGAACTCTGTGCAGGGCGCGAGCGTTAAACAAACGCGAAGCGTTTGTAGCGAGCGGGCGAGGACGCCGTCAGGCGGCCGAAGCCGGTGCGGATTTGCGAAGCAAATACGCGGATTCTCCGCGCAATGCCTCAGCCCAAAACAGATGCGATGTCGATTGGATGACAGCCGACAATGCCCCCGCGCCAACGTCATCTCTACCCGCGGAGAATCGAACTCTATGCAGGGCGCGGGCGTAAAGAAAACGTCGCAGCAGCGCGGGTGGGACGCGCTTTCCCAATGGCGGCCCAGGCGAAAAGCGCATCCCGGAATCCGCGCTCAGACTGGGACGTGGTTTCCGGATGGCGCCTCAAGCGGAAACTGCGACCCGGAATTCCGCCGTAGAGTGGGACATGCTTTCCCAATGGCAGCTCAAGCGGAAAGTACATCCCGGAATCTTCGTTCGGAATGGGATGCAGTTTCCAAATGAATGGCTAGCGGAAAGTTCGTCCCGGAATCCGTGCTCAGAACGGGACGCGCTTTCCCAGCGGCGGTCCAAGTGGAAAGCGCGTCCCGGAATCTCGCCTCAAACTGGGACACACTTTCCGCTTCACCTGCCGCCTCGAAAAACCTGCGCTCTCGCCATCCCAAAACTGGGTAGAAGAAAGCCAAAACGCAATCGCAGGAGGTCAACATGACTGCAGAAGATAAGGCAAAGAACGCCGGCAAGGTCGCGCTCGTTTTGGAGGGCGGCAGCTTCCGCGGGCAATTTACCGCAGGCGTGCTCGACGTTCTCATGGAGGCTGGCGTCGAGATTCCGGCTGTCTATGGTGTATCGGCCGGTGCGCTCAACGGCGTGAACTATAAGTCGCACCAGATCGGCCGTGCCAACCGCATCAACCTGGCTTTCTGCAACGACAGCCGCTTCATGGGCGCCGCATCGTTTGCGTCCACGGGCTCCATTGTGGGTTACGACTTTATCTTCAACGACGTCCAAGACCGCCTGGATCCCTTTGACAACGAGACGTTCGACGCGAGCCCCATCGAGATGTACGCCGTCGCGACGGACATGCTCTTTGGAACCGCCACGTACCTCCCGGTCAAAAGCGCCGTGCTCGATCTCGACGCCGTGCGCGCCTCGACGTCGTTGCCGCTGGTGACGCCGCCGGTCGAGATTGACGGGCACAAATACGTCGACGGCGGCGTGGCCGATTCGGTTCCTATCGAGCATGTGCTCGAGGAGGCGGGCTTCGACCGCGCGGTTGTCATTGTCACGCAGGACCGCTCGTACGAGAAAAAGCCCTACGAGTTTATGCCTGCCGCGCGCGCCCGCTATGCCGACTACCCCTATCTGCTCGAGGTTATCGAAACACGCCACGACCGTTACAACATCCAGCGCATGCACCTGTGGAAGTATGAGCGCGAGGGCCGCGCGTTGGTCGTTGCTCCGCAAAAGCCGGTCGAGGTCGGTCACGTTGAGCACGATTCGGCAAAGCTTTTGGACCTGTATATCCAGGGCCGTCAGGAGGCAAAGCGCCTGCTCGCGGAAATCCAAGAGTTCGTTGAGCGCTAGCGACGGCGAACCCTCAAAAAATGACAACAGCTATAGAGCTGGAAAAATCACGGCTCGTGGATGACATGTGCAGAAACTCTGGTCGGAGCCAAAATACCTGTTGACTCGTACGGCGAGCGGGGTAATATGGACGGGTTACTTGCAGAGCCCCGTGAATCTCTGTAACAACACGTACTGTACATGGAGGAGTCTAAGTGATTTCGAAATCGACTCACTACGCCAAGCAGGGCGAGGTCCAGCGCAACTGGGTTCTCGTCGACGCCGATGGTGCTGTCCTGGGCCGTCTTGCCACCCAGATCGCAATGATCCTGCGCGGTAAGAACAAGCCCCAGTTCACGCCCAACAGCGACTGCGGCGACTTCGTTGTCGTCATCAACGCCGATAAGGTCCAGCTTACCGGTAACAAGGCCGACACGAAGACCTATTATCGCCACAGCGGCTACAACGGCGGCCTCAAGGCTGAGAGCTTCCGCCAGGCTATGGAGAAGCACCCGGAGAAGGTCATCGAGCGCGCCGTTCGCGGTATGCTGCCCAAGACCACCCTCGGCCGTGCCCAGATGACCAAGCTTAAGGTCTACGCTGGTGCCGAGCATCCGCATGCTGCCCAGAACCCCACGAAGATTGAGCTGGAGGCTTAAAGATGGCTGAGAACACCGTTGTCTACCAGGGTACCGGCCGTCGTAAGAACGCCGTCGCCCGCGTCCGTCTCGTCCCCGGCACCGGCAAGGTGACCATCAACAAGCGTGACGCCGAGCAGTATTTCGGCCGTCATCAGCTCGTTGAGAACGCCCTTGCTCCCTTCAAGGTGACCGACACCGCCGGTCAGTTCGACGTTATCGCTCTGTGCGATGGCGGCGGCATCTCCGGTCAGTCCGGCGCTCTGCGCCTGGGCATCGCTCGCGCTCTTCTGAACGCTGGCGACTACCGTGCTGACCTCAAGAAGGCCGGTTTCCTTACGCGCGATGCTCGCGTGGTCGAGCGCAAGAAGTACGGCCTCAAGAAGGCCCGCCGCGCTCCCCAGTTCTCCAAGCGCTAAGGTTTTATCTCCTTACGAGATACAATGTACAAGCGGGGCCTGCCGATTCCTCGGCGGGTCCCGCTTTTCTTTTTCGACTAGGGTGGGCGGTTGCGTATCGCCTGCTAGGGAAGGAGCGATCCTATGCCCCAGAACATCTTCGGTACCGACGGCGTCCGTGGCGTCGCCAATGCCGACCTCTCGTGCGACCTCGCGTTTCGCCTGGGCCGCGCGGCGACCAAGTTCCTTGGTCCGGATATCTGTGTCGGCCGCGACACGCGTCTTTCGGGCACCATGCTCGAGAGCGCTCTGACCGCCGGCATCATGGCCGAGGGCGGTCGTCCGCACTGCTGCGGCGTCATCCCCACGCCTGCCGTGGCGCTGCTCACCGTCCAGAACGAGCTCGACGGCGGCATCGTCATCTCTGCTTCGCATAATCCGCCGGAGTTCAACGGCATCAAATTCTTTAGCCGCAAGGGTATGAAGCTTCCCGATGCGGTCGAGGAAGAGATCAGCGCCTGGGTCATGTCCGAGGAAGCCATGGCTGCTGACACGCTGCCGACCGGTGCCGGCGTGGGCCACATCATCAAGATGAAGGACGCTCGCAAGGCATACGTCGACCACGCCATCGATACGCTTGATGGCCTGAGGCTCGATGGTCTGGTCGTTGCCGTCGACTGCGGTCACGGTGCTTCTTGCCAGACTACGCCTGCCGCGCTGCAGCGCCTGGGTGCCACGGTGCACGCCATCAACACCGATTACTGCGGCACCGACATCAACGTTGAGTGCGGCTCTACGCACCTCGAGCCCCTGCGCGAGCTCGTGCTGCGCACCCATGCCGATATCGGTCTGGCCCACGACGGCGACGCCGACCGCGTGCTGTTCGTGGACAGCGAGGGCAATGAGATCGACGGCGACTACATCCTGGCCATCTGTGGCTCCGACCTGGCCGCCCGTGGCAAGCTCGCCAACTCCGAGATCGTCTCGACCGTTATGTGCAACCTGGGCTTCTCCATCGCCATGAAGGAGCAGGGCTTTGAGATGGTGCAGACCGCCGTGGGCGATCGCTACGTTTTGGAGCGTATGCTTGCGGATGGCGCCGTCATCGGCGGCGAACAGTCCGGCCACATCATCTTCCTGGAGCACAACACCACTGGTGACGGCCTGGTGACGGCTCTGCAGCTGCTGGCCGTGCTCAAGCGCACCGGTCGTACCCTCACCGACCTTGCCGGCATCATGAAGAAGTACCCGCAGGTACTCGTCAACGTGCATTCCGACAACAAGGCTGGTCTGGACGATTGCCAGCCCATCTGGGATGCCGTCGCTGCCGCCGAGAAGGAGCTCAATGGTCGCGGCCGCATCTTGGTGCGCCCGAGCGGTACCGAGCCGCTGGTCCGCGTGATGGCCGAGGCCGAGACGCACGAGCTGACCCAGCGCGTTGTCGACGACATCGTCGAGGTTGTCAAGCGCGAACTTCCCTAATGGTCAAAAACGAGTGCCAAGTGGTAAACTGTTAAGGCTATTATGGTCGATTGGTATGTCCGAGGGGGAGCATGTTCACTAAAGTCCTAAGGTCTTTTGGTATGCGTGGTCGAGTCCTTACGCTGGATGCTCCCATCTCGGGCGACGTCATTCCGCTTTCCGAGGTTAACGATCAGACGTTTGCCACTGGCCTTTTGGGTCAGGGCGTGGCAATTCAGCCTACTGGCACGCGTGTGATCGCTCCGGCGGATGCTAAGGTCGAGGCGATTTTTCCCACGGGTCACGCCGTTGCGCTTAACACGGTCGATGGCTTGGACGTGCTCATCCACGTTGGCTTGGACACTGTTCAGCTCGAGGGCAAGCACTTTACCGTGCATGCACAGGTGGGCGATGTCGTCCATAAGGGCGATGTACTCATTGAGTTCGATCGCGAGGCAATTGCTGCCGAGGGCTATGATGTGACGGTTCCCATCTTAGTGTGCAACTCCGTTGAGTTCTCGAGTATCAAGGGCTCCGTTGGCGTGCATGTCGAAGAGATGGACCAGCTCATCGTTGCTCGCGAGCGCTAGCAAGTGCACGTGGCCATTAGCCTACAATTCAAACACGTTTACGGAGGGCGCCCTTGAAAGAGGGCGCCCTCCGTGGCAAGATGGGATTTGTCCGAAGCTAAACGGCTTTGGGTCACCGTGGACGGGCAGGGGCCTCGACGCGGCTAGACACGAGACACATACATTACGCGACCTCGCCCTGGTGGCCGCACACGTTGGTTGCGGCCGACGCGGGCCGCGGGCAAGTGCTTGTAAGGGGAGCCTTGCCTCTCTTGTACGAGAAAGGATGCGTAATGAAGATCATTAAAGCTAAAGACTACGAGGATATGAGCCGCAAGGCCGCCAATATCATCTCGGCGCAGGTTATCCTCAAGCCCGACTGTGTGCTGGGCCTTGCCACCGGCTCCACCCCGATCGGTGCCTACAAGCAGCTCGCTGCTTGGTACGAGAAGGGCGACGTCGACTTTGCCGATGTCAGCACCTACAACCTGGACGAGTATCGCGGCCTTTCGCACGACGATCCCCAGAGCTATCACTACTTCATGCGTGAGAACTTCTTCGATCACATCAATATCGACCTGAACAACACGCATGTGCCCGACGGCTCCAACCCCGATGCCGCCGCTGCCTGCTCTGAGTACGACAAGATCGTCGCCGCCGCCGGTTACCCGGATCTGCAGCTGCTCGGCATTGGCAACAACGGCCACATCGGTTTCAACGAGCCCGATGACCACTTCTCCAAGGGCACGCACTGCGTCGACCTCACCGAGAGCACCATTCAGGCCAACAGCCGCCTGTTCGACAGCATCGACGACGTTCCCCGTCAGGCCTACACCATGGGTACCCAGACCATCATGTATGCCCGCATGATCCTGGTCGTCGCCAACGGCGAGGCCAAGGCTCAGGCCGTGCATGACATGTGCTACGGTCCGGTTACGCCCGCGTGCCCGGCTTCGATCCTGCAGCTGCACACCAACTGCGTTGTCGTTGCCGACGAGGCCGCCCTTTCGCTCTGCGAGTAGCGCGAATCCTGCACCTCGACATAGCCTTGCCTAAGGCCTCCGCTTTGCGGGGGCCTTTTTGCTATCCCTTTCCGCTCACTTGACCAAAATCTTGCCGCAAGCTTGACGAATGCCGGATGCCCAACAGTTTGATTCATTCCTTACCAGATTCTATGCAAAAATGCCACTAAAAGGTCGTAGACGGTAGCGGGTGCTAGGCGAGTTGAATGACATGGCTGAACCTTGTTCATTTGCGTTACACTGCCGCTTAGATGGGACAAGCTGACAAGCCATTTACCTGCTTAAAGACCGATTAGTCGGGGGATTAATAACAATCGGCCCTCGCTGTACAAAAACTTGCCGCTTGCGTACCAAAAGACAACCTAAAACACAAGGTCGCTCTATTCATAGCGCGGCTTGTATGGTCTTGCGGTTACAGTGTCCATACGGTCGAGTTGAGGAGCGGGCATGGTAAACGATTTGGGCAGTATAGACGACCTCGAGCTGATGCCGCTGGGCGGAGGCTATATGGTGCGACGCGAACGCTTGATGAATGAGCTTATCGCCAAGGGCCGAAAGGCCGGCATCGTGGTTCTTTATGCGCCCGACGGGTTTGGGAAGACCTCGGTGCTGCTGCAGTACACCCATGAGGTTAAATGCGACCCGACGCGAGGCCCCGTGCGGATTATCGAGGCCGATCGCGCCACTGGGCGCGAGGTGTTTATGCAGCTCGAGGTGGTCACCGAAGAACTCAAAGACAAACCGCACTCCCTTATCGCGATTGATAATGTGCCAAACCTCGATCAGCGCGATACCGAAGACCTCATCGACAGGATTCGCGGCCTGCGCGCTATGGGGGTAGGGGTCTTTATCTCCTGCCGTCCTTCAAATCGTCAGCTGATTCATGGGCTGGGCGATTCGGTTAAGATCAATGCGCAGATGCTCAAGGTGCATGCCTATGAGTATTCGGCGTGGGCATCGGCGTTTTCGATCAGCACATCGCTCGACTTTTATCAGCTCACGCAGGGTGTGCCCGAGCTCGTCTCGGCATTGCAGACGGGTCTGTATGGCCAAGGCGACGTAGCCGGTCTGCTCGAAAACGAGATTGTCAACGTATATGGCGCGGCACTTGTCGACCTGGCTTCGCTCGACAATAATGCACTGTTTTGCGTGGCATGTCTCATGATTTTGATGGGCGAGGGCAATATCGCAGAACTCGAGGCTTGTGGGGTGAGGCTGTCGATGGTCGACCAGTCCTACTTTGTACGCGACTACCCGATCTTTGGCTTGGACCCCGCCGAGCGGAGTTTTACGTGTCTGGGCACGGAGGATAACGGGCGCTTGCGTTTGCGTAAGTTGGTGGCCGAGGTTCGCCCCGAACTTGTTCCGAGGGCGGCCCGGATTTTGCTTAAGGCGGGCCGATGCGATGCGGCGATGGGCCTAGCGGACGCCTTTTTGGACCGTGATGCGGTCCTTGAACTTGCTGGGCAGTATGGGGTCGATCTTGCTCTGACGGGGCACGGGGCCGATATCTGCCGAGCAGCGCTGGGCACGATCGATGCCGACGATCCGGCTCCAGAGCCAACGCCTGCCGAGGCGCTTGGCGTATATCTGGCAGCGGTCAGCGTGTCCAATACAAAGCTCGCTCGCTATATGGCATCGGTCATCGAGCGCGGGGGCGAACGAGCGGCCTGCGAAATAGACCCTGTTTCATGGAAGGTGGCCCAGACACTGACGGCTGTTTGCTATGGGGACAACGGGCTTGGGCTTCCTGCGAACCTGGCCGTGCCAGAAATCGAGACATCCCATACCGCACTCGATATGTTGTCCGCGCATATCGAGGTCAAGCGCTGCCTGACCGAGCGGGGAGATGACGGCGGCGTTCTACAGCAGCTCAAAACGAGCAAGGCCTACGACTGCGAGCTCGACATCGCGGGGATTGTTATACGGGCCGATAGCATGCTGGTGGAGCTCTTTGACGGGTCGTTTGCGGGAACCGACGAGCGTGACGACGAGATGACGGTGGTGCGGGAGGCACTCGACGTACGTGGGCTTAAGGCGATGGCTATCTGGGTGCGCATGGTGTTGGCGGCACGGCGGCTCCTTTCCGGCCTGCCGGTAACCGACGACGCGGCGTTCAACGAGCTCGATCGTTTTGCCGTGCGCATGCGCGACAACCAGATTCAGCTGTTTGGTCTGTTGCTAGAAGGCTGGCAGTCGCTGGCAGAGGGACGGCCGGTTAATGCAAAGTTCCGTGCGGTCCAAGTGCTCAAACTTGCCGAGGAGTCGATTGCGTACATGCGCGATAACGCATTGCTGCTGGAGCGCGCGGCATATCTGCGTAACACCTCGATGGTTTCGGTGCGCGAGGAAGCGGAGTTGCTCGATATAAGCCAGACGCAGGTTGGTGGAGCGGAGGCCTGGATGGTGGCGCTGCATTTGGCCTGTGCGGGCCGAGACAGCGATCTTGCGGCCTGGATGTCCATGAATCGCGCGGGGATTCTAGAGCCATCGTATCGGCTCTTTGCGCGCCTTGCCATGCATTGTCTGGGCGAGCCGGCGACCAGGATTCGCAAGAAGCTTCCCGTGCGCGAGCTGTCGCGGTACTCGCTGCGCGACGATTTGGAAGGGGAGGGCGAGCGCCTGTTCCAGGCCGGCGAGGTTGAAGCCGTTGATACCATTGACCATATCGAGATTCGCATGTTTGGCGCGTTTCGCGCCGAGCGCGACGGGTTTCCCATCACGGACAAAATGTGGCGCCGCAAGAAGGCGGCGACACTTGCCGAGCGGCTTGCGCTGGGCATGGATGCGCTCGTCGATCGTGAGACGCTGGCCATGGAGCTGTGGCCCCATGCCGAGTTCAATAGCGCCCGCAACAACCTGTACTCGACGATATCGCGCTTGCGGTCGGCTTTGGGACCGACGCCAGACGGCAAGTCGTGTGTGCTCATCCAAAATGAATGCATCGGACTCAACGGCGACTACGTCAAGACCGATGTGCGGCTGTTTGACCAGATAAGCCGCGAGGTTTTGGGAAATCGCACAGGTGCGCGCGGGCCCCATCTGGTCGAGTTGTGCCTTAAGATTGAGCAACTTTATGCCGGACCGCTGTATGTGCCCAATGGCTGTAATCCCACCTACTTTTTGCGCATGCGGCGCATTATGCAGTCAAAGTACATCGATTGCATGATTAAGGGAGCAAATGCCGCTCTAGAAGAAAACGATCTGCAGTCGGCGATTTGGCTGGCGGAGTCGGGCCTTCGACAGGAAACGGCGCGTGAGGATATGGTGCGCTGCGCCATGCGTGTCTACAGTGCGGCGGGGCGGCGGCGCGATATCGTCGAGCTGTACAGCGGGCATATGCACCATCTAAGGGAGCAGGTCAATGGCGTGCCCGAGCCCGAGACGCGGCGTCTATACGAGCGCTTGGTGGAGGGGCGGCTCAATCGCGTGCTGGTCGAGCGATAAAAAACGGGTGCCCGAAGTACTTGGGCACCCGTAAGCTTGCTATGTGTTGGCTCGCCGGATCATTGGCTCTTAGACGAGCTTGATCTTCTCGATATCCTTGCGCGAGGACTCGCGATACAGCGAGAACTTGCGGCCGATGACCTGGACGACCTCGGCGTGGCAACGCTCAGCGAGCTCTTCGGCGGCCTCGCGGGCGGAAAGACTGGAGCCATCGAGCACGGAGCACTTAACGAGCTCGTGCTTTTCCAGGTAGGCGACCGTCTGCTCGACGGTGCCCTCGTTGACATCGGACTTACCGATGATGATGGCGGGGTTGAGGTGATGGGCCATGCTGCGAAGCTGCTTGACCTGGGCTCCTGTCAGTGCCATGGGTTCTCGCTTTCTATGTATGGGGCGCCCCGCGACGGGGCCTTAATCTACGTGAGCTGTCCCACGATAGCGCAGGAACGGCGCGGTGTGGAGCGCGTTTGCCCAGTTCAAAAAGAATGCGGATGCCGAGGTGATGGGCAGCGCAGGCTGTGAACGGGCTACGAGCGGGATTCAGAGACCGGTTCCCATGCAATAAACGCCCAACGGACCTTGCGGACATGATCGAGCATATAGCGCCCCTGCGGCACGCCCTTGGAGCCCGGCTCACCGGCATGGGGATTCTCGATCATGTGTTGGGCGATGTAGTCGCGCAGGCGGTCGATCTTATCCTCGTTGCCATGCTCGAGCATACGGGAAAAATCCGCCACACCTGCCTCAAGGCTATCGAAAGTATCGCGACGAGGCGATTCAAAGTATGTAACCTGCGGCAGGGCACCCATCTGAATGAGGATGTTGAAGGCATACACAAAGCCATTGCTGCAGGTAACCGAGGCGCCGATAGCGTTCATCAAGTGCAGATCATAGCGCGGGCTGGAGTTGGCGACCATCGTGACAGCACAACGCCGACGAGCCGTACGGTCGAGCTTGGCAAGCGCACCTTTTAGATTGGCCGTCGTAACCGACCGACTGGCAAAGGCAACATCCACCGTTTTCGCGACCGGTCCAACCAAATCCCAATCATCATCCCAAGCAAGCTCAAGCGGCGTAATGCGATCCTCGAGTCCATAGTACTCAATACCAGCATCAAGCGTGCCCAGCATGGCGGGGGAGAAATCAGCCGCAATCACAGGATGTCCAGCCTGAGCAAGCGGAATAGCAATCGACCCAGCCCCACACCCCATATCAAGCACGGATTCACCAGGCTTTAACGCCAACAGCTTCATAAAGTCCCGGGCATACGGGGCAGTCTCCAACGGCCGAAAATGCCGAGCCCGCTTATCCCATTCAAAAGAATCATCAGCCCGCCGCCGACCAGCCTGCAAGCGCATCCATTCCTCATTCCAATCCGCAGAAAGCAGCTCAGATTGAATTACACCATCAGCCACGGGCCAACCTCCTAGCAACAAAAAGCGACTCCTCCCAAAAGAAGAGCCGCAACCAGCATATATCAGAAAGAACCGATCCAACGCCAAGCCGTCATACCAGCAAAGTGGAGCAGAAGCGAAGCGACTGCAACCGGGATAGAACCCAACCGAGGTCCCGTTGTGCGGGAGCCCCGGGGAGGGCAAATATATAAGGTCGATCGCGAGTTCCGCACGAGCCGGAGAGCACTTAATGTGCTCTCCGTGCGAGTCAGGACTGTCCGAGCAGGCGACCTTATATATTTGCCCTCCCCGGGGCTCCTCGCCCGAACCCCTCAGCTAGTTCTTCAGCGAGTTCAGCGGTGCCGGGAAGCGTCCACCGCGATGGGCAAGCACGGTGCCGGCGTTGGGGTTCACCGGCATGATGGGCGCACGGCCGAATAGGCCGCCGTACTCGACGCAGTCACCCACGCCCTTGCCGATGGCAGGGATCACGCGGACGGCTGTGGTCTTGTTGTTGATGACGCCGATGGCCATCTCGTCGGCGATGATGCCGGCGATGGTCTCGACCGGGGTGTCGCCGGGGATGGCGATCATGTCCAGGCCAACGGAGCACACGCAGGTCATGGCCTCGAGCTTCTCGAGCGAAAGCGCGCCGGCTTCGACGGCGGCGATCATGCCGGCGTCCTCGGACACGGGGATGAAAGCGCCGGAGAGACCGCCCACGCTGGAGCTGGCCATGACGCCGCCCTTCTTGACGGCATCGTTGAGCATGGCGAGCGCGCAGGTCGTGCCCGGGCCACCGCAGGTGCCCACGCCGATGATCTCGAGGATGCGCGCGACGGAGTCGCCGATGGCAGGCGTGGGAGCCAGCGACAGGTCGACAATGCCCTTCTCGACACCCAGGCGATGGGCGGCCTCGCGGCTCATGAGCTCGCCGGCGCGGGTGATCTTAAAGGCGGTCTGCTTGATCTTCTCAGCAACCTCCATCATCGAGGCGGAGTCGGGCAGCGTCTCCAGGGCTGCGGCCATAACGCCGGGGCCCGAGACGCCTACGTTGATGACGGCGTCGGCCTCGCCACCGCCGTGGACGGCGCCCGCCATAAACGGGGAGTCCTCGACCATGTTGGCAAAGCAGACAAACTTGGAAGCGCCGACGGAATCCTGGTCGGCCGTGAGCTTGGCGGCGTCGATGATGGTCTGGGCGGCCATGAGCACGGCGTCCATGTTGATGCCGGCACGCAGGCTGGCGACGTTGACGCTGGAGCAGACACGGCTCGTGGTGGCGAGCGCCTGGGGGATGGACTGGATGACGCGGCGGTCGGCGTCGCCGATGCCCTTCTGGACGAGTGCGGAGAAGCCGCCCAGGTAATCGATGCCGAGCGTCTCGGCCGCGCGGTCGAGGGCGTGCGCGATGGGGGTGAGGTCCTCATCCTTGCAGCACGCGGCGATCTGCGCCACCGGGGTGACGGAAACGCGCTTGTTGACGATGGGGATACCGTACTCGCGCTCGAGGTTCTCGGCGGTCTCGACCAGATGCTCAGCCGTGTGCGTCACGTGGTCGTAGATCTTCGTGCACATGCGGTCGAGGTTCTCGTCACCGCAACCCATGAGCGAAACACCCATGGTGATGGTCCTGATGTCGAGGTTCTGCTCCTCAACCATGCCGCGGGTTTCCGCGATTTCTGCGGGCGTGATCGCCATCCTTGCGCTCCTATCTGCCAAAACGAGCATAGTCTTATCTATTCTAACGTGCCGCACGTGCCAAGTGGCGCGCGCGGCACGTTTTGGTGCTCGGTTGTTTCCGTTGTGTTACTGCCCAAAGACCTCTTCGGCGATACGAGCGCTTTCGGCGGCGTCCTTGGCGTAGTAGTCCGCGCCGATCTGCTTGGCATATTCGGGGGTGAGCACGGCGCCGCCTACGATGATCTTGACGCCCGGAACCTCGGCATGGAGCAACTTGATGGTCTCTTCCATGGCGACGACCGTGGTGGTCATAAGCGCTGAGAGGCCGACGAGCTTAATGTCACGCTCCTTGACGGTCTTGAGCACCTCCTGCGGATCGACGTCGCGACCCAGATCAAAGACGGTATAGCCGTAGTTATCGAGTAGCATCTTGACGATGTTCTTACCGATGTCGTGGATGTCGCCCTTGACGGTGGCCACGCAGATCTTGCCCTTGTCGGCAATCTCGTCGGCGGGCATCAGGCGCTTGATGGTGTCGAAGCCCACGCGTGCGGCTTCGGCCGAGGCCATAAGCTGCGGCAAGAAGAACTTGCCTTGGTCAAAGAGGACGCCCACCTCGTCGAGGGCGGGGATAAAGTGATTGTTGATGAGGTCCATAGCGTCGTGATCTGCCAGCAGACGCTCGGTCTCGGCAGCGATCTCTCCCTTGCGGCCCGAGACGACCATGCGACGAATCGGGTCGTCGTTGCCGTCGGAGCCGGCGGTGCCAGCAGCGGGCACGGTGTCGGTCGATGCGGCCTGAGCTGCTGCCGGGTTGGCGGCGATCTTGTACGGATCGGTCCAGCCGGCGTAGCGTTCGATGTATCCGGTCGAGCCCTCGTCCTCAACGCTCAAGACGCGATAGCTGTAGACGGTGTCCATAAAGCGCTTAGAGCCCGGGTTCATGATGGGGGCGTCCAGGCCCGCGCCAAAGGCGGCGGCCAAAAAGACCGAGCCCAGCAGCGGGCGGGCAGGCAGGCCAAAGCTGATGTTCGATACGCCGAGTGCGCATTTGACGCCCAGACGCTCCTTGCACAGGGACATGGCGCGTAGGATCTGCTCGGCTTGGCGTTGATTGGTCGAGGCGGTCATGACCAGGCAGTCGATGAGGATGCGGTCCGGGCCGATGCCGTAGCGGGCAGCCTCGGCCACGATGCGCTCGGCGATGGCAAAGCGGGCCTCGGCGGTATCGGGGATGCCGCCTTCGTCGAGCGTAAGGCCGACAACGTTGGTGCCGTAGTGGGCGACCAGCGGGAAGATCTCGTCCATGATCTGCTGCTTGCCGTTGACCGAGTTGATGATGGGTTTGCCGGCGTAGCGACGTACGGCGGCCTCGACGGCGGCGGGGTCGGTGGAGTCGATCTGCAGCGGCAGCAGCGTGGAGCCTTGGAGCTGCTCGGTCGCTTGCTGGATGACCTTGACCTCGTCGATCTCGGGCAGGCCCACGTTGACGTCCAGGATGTCGGCGCCCTGCTCTTGCTGGCTGATGCCCTGGCTTACGACGTAGTCCAGGTCGCCGTCGCGCAGGGCCTGCTGCAGGCGCTTTTTGCCGGTGGGATTGATGCGCTCGCCGATGACGGCAATCTTGTGGCCGTCGCAGGGAAGGTCCACGACCGTTTGGGCGCTCGTGACCGACATGCTGGGCTTGCGGTGACGCGGGCTGGGCGTGTGGTTGTCGATAAGCGTGCGTAGAGCCGCCATGTGCGCCGGCGTGGTGCCGCAGCAGCCGCCCACGACGCTCACGCCGTCCTCAATCATGCCGGCGACGGCCTCGGCGTATTCGGGTGCCTGGATATCAAAGACGGTATTGCCGTCATCGTCCACGCGGGGCAGTCCCGCATTGGCCTGCACCATAACGGGCTTGTCGGTGACGGTGAGCATGCGAGCGGCGAGCCCTCGGAGCTCGGCCGGTCCCTGGCTGCAGTTGATGCCCAAAACGTCGGCGCCGATGGCATCGAGCGTGATGGCGGCAACCTCGGGACTCGTGCCCAGGAAGGTGCGACCGTCTTCCTCAAAGGTCATGGTGGCAAAGACGGGCAGGTCGGAGTTCTCGCGGCAGGCGAGGACGGCCGCCTTGATCTCGGCAAGGTCGGTCATGGTTTCGATAATAAAGAGGTCCACGCCCGCATCGACGCCGGCGCGCACTTCCTCGGCAAAGAGGTCGTAGGCCTCGTCGAAGCTGAGGGTGCCCAGGGGGCGAAGCAGCGCACCGATGGGGCCGATGTCGCCGGCGACGTAATGGGCACCGGCCGCGCGGGCGCAAGAGACCGCGGCGGCAAAGACATCTGCCACGGTGGCGGCGCCGTCGAGCTTGTGCGCGTTGGCGCCAAAGGTGTTGGCGGTGATCACATCGCAGCCGGCCTCGACATATTGACGTTGGATATCGGTGATAACCTGGGGCTCCTCAAAGTTGAGCAGCTCGGGCAGGGCTCCGGCCTTCATGCCGGCGGCCTGCAGCATGGTGCCCATGCCGCCGTCGAACAGCAGATGCCCCGTGCCCTCGATGGCCGCACGCAGGCGATCGTCCTTAATGCGCAGATCGTCGATCGTGCGCGTCTTGTACGTGGCACCGTTGCGACGTGCGACATCAACGGGCGCCGCCAATGCAGTGCCGTCAGAATCATGAGTGATAAGCGGAGTAAACATCGAGGGCTCCTAATGGCTGGAATAGCAGGTGGTGTGGGCGGCGCGGAAGCGACAGTGCTCGCGCATGCGGCAGATATTGCAGGTGGGGCGGCTCTGGGCGTCGTGGACCTCGCCGTCGAACAGACCGATCACCGCGGTCACGCTCTTGGTGGGCATGAGCAGACTGGTCGGCGTGACGGTAAGCCCGATGAGCCGCGTGGCGTTGAGTGCAGCCACGATTGAGCGCTGGGCCGTAAGCGGGCAGTCGCCATAGCCGGGACTAAAGCGCCAGTTACCGGCGAGTCCGTGTGCGGCGGCCGCAGCCTTGACCTGCTGGTCCATCTGCTCGACAGCGGCTTCTACATAGGCAGAGCATGCGGCGTCGAGCACGGCTCCCTCCAGGGGCTGCTGGGCTCCCGTGGTGCGCAGACGACGCTCGGCGTCCATGCCGAGGGTGCATGCCATGAGCGCGGCAAAGCGGGCGTCTTTGAGATGTCGATAGATATCACGACCGCGCAGCTCAACGTTGGTGCCGACCAAGCGAATGCAAGGCTCTCCCTGCTCGTCCACGCCCGTGGCATCGATGGCAAATACGCAGCGCACGCCGCGGGGTTCAATGTCCAGCTCAAGGTGCTCGACCACAAGCTCAATACGCTGCGACAGCTCGGGCTCAATCTGCTGGCCGCCGTAGCCCAGATACCGCAGCATCTCGGCACGGTCGACACGAGGGTGGTGGGCAGCGTCGATACGGTAAAGCGCCGGCGACGCAAGGTCGGCCGGCACTTCGATAGCGGTTGTATCGATGTGCGGTTTTTCCATTACCCCAGGCGCTCCATAATGGTCGCGGCGATCGCAGGACGGTTCATAGTGTACAGGTGCAGGCCGTCGGCGCCGTGCTCCTTGAGGTCGCAAAGCTGGCGGGCTGCATAATCTACACCAGCTGCCTGTAGGCTCTCGGGGTCATTCTCGTACTTGGCGAGAATCTTGATGACGGGGGAGGGCAGCGACGCGCCGCACATAAAGACCATGCGGCTGATCTGCGACTTGCCCATAAACGGCATGATGCCCGCAGTAATGGGCACGGTGATGCCGGCCTTGTCGGCAAGCTCGCGGAAGCGATAGAAGCACTCGTTATCAAAGAAGAGCTGTGTCACAAAGAAGCTCGCGCCGGCGTCCTGTTTTTGCTTGAGGTGTTCGATCGAGGCGTTGAGGTCCTCGCAGGCAATGTGGCCCTCGGGGTAGGCTGCGGCGCCCACACAAAAGCCGGCGTCGACGAGCTCGGGGATGAGGTCGCGGGCGTAGGCGTAGTCGGAGGCGGGCTTGTCGTCCTCGGTCGCACCGGCGGGCAGATCACCGCGCAGGGCCAGGATGTTTTCTACGCCGGCGGAGCGGTATTCGTCGATCTTGGCGGCGATATCGGCGTGCGAGCGGCCCACGCAGGTGAGGTGCGCCACCGAGGGCGTATTGAATTCGCTCGTAATCATATGCGCGATGGGGGCGGTGGTGGCGCCGTTGCCAGAGCCGCCGGCCGAGCAGGTGACCGAGACAAAGCTCGGCGAAAGCTTGCACAGATTGCCTGCCACCTCGCGAGCCGTGTCGAGGGTCAGCTCGCCCTTTGGCGGGAACATCTCAAACGAAACGGGTGCGGTGCCCTGGGATGCTGCCTGCTTAAAAACCTCGTCGACGCGCATATCGTGCTCCTTTAGATACTTAAATAGTGTGATGTGTTGTAAGGATTCTACAGCACCACTGTGTCACGGTGGAGTTTCACTCGCTATTCGGGGATACCAATCAAAGATGCCTTGCTATCGACATTCCCTATAGCAGAGCGGTCAATCTAGGATGGGACTATAAAGACTGGTATCTGATGCGAAATACCAGTTAATAGAGCCCCATCCCAAATTGACTACCCTTAAACCATGGGGAGAGGTCTGCAATTTATACAGTTGATTGGCTGTTGAGGGCGGCAACGCCGCCGCGATGCGGTAACCTCATTGATTGGTTTCGCGACAGCAACATAACGGTAATGTCGCGGAAACACGGCGAGTCTAAGCTATGACTCGTTCGTTAGTAATCAACACCGCATCTCACGCGGTGCCGATACGAAGGGAGTTCCGTATGGCCGATCTTACTGACCGCTTCGGGACCATGGTGTTCTCTGAGGAAGTCATGAAGGACTACCTCCCCAAGGACATTTGGAAGCGCCTTGCTGCAACCCTCGAGGACGGTGAGCCGCTCGACTTGGATGTGGCCAACGCCGTTGCCCACGCCATGAAGGTCTGGGCCATCTCCAAGGGCGCGACGCACTACGCGCACTGGTTCCAGCCGCTTTCGGGCATTACTTCCGAGAAGCACGACAGCTTCCTGGAGCCCAACCACAACGGCACCGCTATTACCAAGTTCACGGGCAAGAACCTGATCCAGGGCGAGCCGGACGCCTCCAGCTTCCCCAACGGCGGCCTGCGCGCCACCTTCGAGGCCCGTGGCTACACCGCCTGGGATCCCACTAGCCCCGCCTTTATCAAGGACGATGTCCTGTGCATCCCCACGGCTTTCTGCTCCTACACGGGCGAGGCCCTGGACAAGAAGACCCCGCTGCTGCGTTCCATGACCGCGCTCTCGCGTGAGTCTAAGCGCGTTTTGGCGCTGTTTGGCAAGACCCCCAAGAAGGTCGTTCCTTCCGTGGGCGACGAGCAGGAGTACTTCCTGATCAAGAAGGACGCTTACCGCAAGCGCAAGGACCTGGTCATCACCGGCCGCACCCTCTTTGGTGCTGCTCCCTGCAAGGGCCAAGAGCTCGAGGAGCACTACTTTGGCGCTATCCGCCCCACCGTCTCGGCCTATATGAAGGACCTGGACGATGAACTGTGGGCGCTTGGCATTCCCGCCAAGACCAAGCACAACGAGGTTGCTCCCTGCCAGCATGAGCTTGCCCCCGTCTATGGCGAGGTCAACGAGGCCATCGACCAGAACCTGGTCATGATGGAGAAGATGAAGCTCATCGCCTCCCGCCACGACTTGGTCTGCCTGCTGCACGAGAAGCCCTTTGAGGGCATCAATGGTTCGGGCAAGCACAACAACTGGTCGCTTGGCACCGAGTCCGAGAACCTGCTCGATCCGGGCGACACCCCGCTCGACAACCTGCAGTTCATCGTCTTCCTCACCGCGGTGATCGAGGCCGTCGATAACTATCAGGAGCTCCTGCGCGCCTCCGTTGCCTCGGCCGGCAACGACCATCGTCTGGGCGCCAACGAGGCTCCTCCGGCGATTATGTCCATCTTCCTGGGCGACCAGCTTACCGAGGTCGTCGAGAAGATCATCGATGGCAAGGCTTCCGTCCATGCCACGCGCGGCGTGCTTGACCTGGGCGCCGATACCCTGCCCAAGCTGATGCAGGACAACACCGACCGCAACCGCACCTCCCCGTTCGCCTTCACCGGCAACAAGTTCGAGTTCCGTGCCTGCGGCTCCGAGCAGAACGTCTCCGACTCCAACCTGGTGCTCGATGCCGCCGTGGCCAAGTCGCTCAAGTCCTTCGCCGACGCGCTTGAGGGTACGCCCGAGGATAAGTTCCAGGACGCCGCGCTCGAGTACTGCAAGAAGGTCCTGACCGATCACCAGCGCATCCTGTTCTCCGGTGACGGCTACTCCGATGAGTGGCCCGTTGAGGCCGAGAAGCGCGGCCTTGCCAACAACAAGACCACGGCCGATGCCCTGCCCGCGTTTGTTTCCGATAAGGCCATCGCGCTCTTTGAGGAGACGGGTGTCCTGACCAAGGCCGAGGCTCAGTGTCGCTACGACTGCAAGCTCGAGAAGTACAACAAGCTCATGAACATCGAGGCCACCACGATGGTTCGCGAGGCGCGTCGTACCTATCGCCCGGTCATTACCGCCTATGCCACCAAGGTCGCTAAGGGCCTTGAGACTATCCGTGCCGCCGGCGCCGAGGCCGCCATGCAGTGCGAGCAGAACACGCTCAACAAGCTCTGCAACGGTATCACCACCATCAACGACTCCATCAAGGCGCTCGACGCCGTGCATCAGAAGGCCGAGGGCCTCGATGGTCAGGAGCAGGCCAACGTGTACGCGCACGAGGTCGTTCCCGCTATGGATACGCTGCGCGCCGCCGTGGATGCCATGGAGGAGATCGTGGCCGCCGACTACTGGCCGGTCCCGACCTACGACGACATCCTGTTCTACGTGTAGAGCGTAACTGACATATCGTCACGGTATTGAGCCGGGGTCCGCATCATGCGGGCCCCGGTTTTTGTTTGCGAAGGGCGCTTTGAAGTCCGTTTTGCCGCCGACTTGCCTAGGTATAAAGGGTTGTGGACAAAAAACGTCAAATATGAGTACTGTCACAAGTTCTGTAGCATTATTTATTTGCAAAATATGTAGTGTTACGCAACATATGTACAAGTACTTAGCCGATAAACGTCTGCAATTCTTCCGCCGTAGGACGCCTGACGTCCAAATCGACTTCTAAAGGCATGAAATCGCTGTTACTAAAATGGTAACAGTACTCATATTTGCTATTTTTTGCCCACTGGCTTTGCGATGATGCCGTGATCCGCACCCTGTCGGGTTCGAATCCTGGTATATCGGTAGCAAAAAGCCCGCTACCGAATTGGTAACGGGCTTCTCAGATTCTGTGGTGCCCCGTCTGCATAGATTCTAGAAACGAGATCTGCGCCGTTGGGACCGTCGTTCTGCTCAGGATACCACGGGCGGCGTAGCAACACCTTTTCTCGAGAAAAAAGCCCGCTCGGGTTATCCCGGGCGGGCTGAGGCTAATGCCGGTTGATGCTCACGATGCAGAGCCCGATTGTCGCCACGGCGCCGCCGAAGAGCGAGCCGAGGACGAAGGCCAGCGCGATCATGCTAGTACGGGTTGCCGTCGGTGACGCAGACCTGGAGTCGGTCGAGCGGCTCGCCGTAGAAACCGGCGTAGTCGTCGCCGCCGTACGTGGAGCCGTCGTCGCACACGGTGTCGAGCCATCCGGGGCACACGGTAGTCTGCGAGCGGTACCACGCCTGCTTGTACTCCTCGCCGCTCGGGGTCACATAGTACATGCGCACACCGTCGATGGTGTGGCCGGCGATTCCGGCGCAACCGTTGACGGTATCGTTGCGGTCGCCCTTGGTCACATAGCCGAGCCAGCCGTCCTCGATGGTATGCACCTGATACTTGAGCGTGCCGCGGTCGACGCGTGCGCAAAGGAGGTCGTGCTGTCGGCACGGGTATCCCGCGAAGCCGTTGTCCCCGGCGCCGAAGTCCATCACCTCGTCCAGCCAGCCGCCGCCCTTGAGGTGGAGGGAGTAGTGGACGGGGATGCGCTTGCCAGATGCCTTTGAGAAGCCGCCGGATGCCGCCTGGGCGGGCTTTGCCGCGGCGGGCTTGGCGGCGGCGGAGGGGGCGGGTGCCTTGCCGCCCTTCATGGCGTCGTACCACGCCTGGGCGCGCTGCATGTAATGGTCGCGCTGGGAGCCCGCAAGCTCGCCGGGGCAGGCCGTGGCGCTCCAGTAGCGGTGCGGGAACACGTTCTTGCACCACTCGGGGCGGCCGAGGCCGTAGTACAGGCACAGGGCCGCGACAAGGTGTGCGCCGCTCTCGATTGCCTTCTCGTGAACCGTCCACGGGTTGCTGCCGCTGTTCGCGTGCTCGATGGAGATGGTCGTGTCGTTGCCGCGTCCGGTGCCGATCCCGTCGCCGCAGGCGTAGGCGCGGTCGGTGTCGTTGACGTGCTGCACGATGTAGCCGTTGCGGTCGACCGAGTAGTGCGCCGAGCAGCCGTTGGCGCCCCAGATGCCGTTGCACTGGCCGGCGTTGAGGTCGCCGGCCATGTGGTGGATCGTGACGCCCTTGATGCCGAACGGACGGCCCGCCGAGAAGTTGCGCCCCAGAAGCTTGTACTCGTCCGGCTGGACGTTTGCGAAGTCTGCCATTAGTCCTCCTTGATGTCGCCGAGCGCCAGCAGGGCGTCCAGCCATTTGTCCGTGATGCCGACCGATTTGAAGGCCGCGTAGGCCACCTGCACGCCGTCTACCGCGGCGAAGATGGACGTAACCCATGCCGAGGGTTCGGTCGGGACGCCGCCCGACATGGCCGTGAGGGCGCCGCATCCCGCCGAGACGGCGATTGCCGTCCAGCGGGCGACGTTGCCCGTCATCGCCTTCGTCTTGATCGCCTGCACGATGTACGGCACGACCAGGACCGTGCACACCGTGAGGCCCGCCTGGATCTCATTCATTCGATTGCTCCTATCTGTCGGATTCCTTGCTGTAGATCAGGTCGACGCGGTCGCAGATGTGGTCGACCTTCTCCGCCATGCCCTGACTCCTCGCCTGGCTGTGCGCCAAGTCGGCGTGCAGCACCTCGTTCGACGTGACGACTGACTCCATGAGCGTCTTCATCGCCTCCATGAGGCTGTTGCTGCGCTCCATCTGCGCGGCGATGCGGCCCTCCATCTCGGACCGCTCGCGGTCGCGCTGCGCGCGCTCGTCGACCTCCGCCTGCTTGCGCTCCTCGCGCTTCAGGTCGATGCCGGACTTGTGTTCGTTCTGCCTTTTGTATTCATCCAAAAACTGGCGGCCGAAGTAGAACGCTATGAGGCCGAGAAGGACGCCACCGAGCCATCCCGGCCCATATGGCGCAAAGAGCTTGAGCACTTCCATCCTGAGCGCCCTCCTTCCGCCTATTCGGCCGTGTACTCCTCGCCGGTGATCTCCTTGTACTCGTCGTCGGTGATCCACTTGCACTCGACTGCCTTATGCACTCGTGCCTTGCTCCAAAGAGGTCGGTCGTAGTACTTCTTGACGAGCGCGAAGTGCTTGGAGTGCTCGTCGGTCTTCTTCGTCGGCATTACTGGTCACCTCCGACCGTCATGAGCAGGTAGTCGATGTTTGCCGTGTTCTGCTCGGTCCGCGTCGGCTGCGACGCCCGCTCGCGCATCTGGTCGATCAGCGCCGACACGTCGAGCGTCTCGCCACTGTCGTAGGCGGAGAGCGCCGCGGTGTAGGCGAGCTTTCGCGCCTTCCGCTCAACGTACTCGTCATCGTCGATAACGCCCGCGTCGTGCGCCGCGTCGGGGTCGCCGATCTGCGACAGCAGATCGCGCAGGGCGTTGACCTCGGCCATGGTGCCGTCTTGAAGCTCGTTGGGGCGCGGCATGTCTTCCTCAGTGTCCAT
The DNA here is from genome assembly GCA_902497025.1 of uncultured Collinsella sp. GTDB lineage: Bacteria > Actinomycetota > Coriobacteriia > Coriobacteriales > Coriobacteriaceae > Collinsella. The sequence continues at coordinate 134,893 of CABVDJ010000001.1, forward strand.
GCGGACTCCTCTCTTGTCGGGGAATGTGTCGCCATCGTATTGGCGCCGTGAGATTGCCGGGCCGCTTCGATGGGCGCAAAGAAAGAAGGCGCGCCGCGGCACGCCTTCGATGCTTCTGTTATTTCGCGGCCGCTTCGCTTAGGCCGCTGCTTTGAGTTGCCGGTTCTCCGCTATTGCGAGGGCTTGCCTCCGCTTGAATCGTCCCTCGGGTTGGCCTGCATTGAGCACCCCCCCCTCCCGCGCGAGATTTTCGAACAGGCTGCGGTACAGCGCGTCCATGGCCAAAACGCTGCGGTGCGCGTCCAGCCGCTTCATGCCGCCGCGCCAGCTCTGGTAGCTCCGCTCAACCTGCTCGGGGGTCATGACGCCATCGGCGACCATGCGGGCCATCTTCTTCAGCTTGCGGCGCTCGCGCGTGATGGAGTCGCGGCACGGCTTCACGACTATGCGGCCCGTCTCCGTGTAGAAGATGCGCTTCTTCAGCCACGTGAAGCCGCGCGACAGCTTCACCACGCGGGTCTTGCGCGGGTTCAGCTCTATGCCCAGCTCGGCGCACTTGCGCCCTATCAGCAGCAGGCACACCTGCAGGTACTCCTTGCTCTCGTGGATCAGGTAGAAGTCGTCCATGTAGCGCCCGTAGGCCTCGGGGCGCAGCATCTCGGTCACGTAGTGGTCGATGCGGTTGGGGTGGGCCACCGCGCATATCTGGTTCGGCTCGCTGCCCAGACCCAGGCCCACCTCGCCCTGTGCGTCTATCAGGCGGTGCTCGAGGGCGACCACGCGCGGATCGAGCAGTGCGCCGGCCACCTGCCGCTTGACGGGTTCGTGGGCTATGCGGGCGAAGTAATCTGAGAAGTCGCCCAAAAGGATGTATCCCTCGCGCCTGTGCCGCCGCCAGTGGTCGGCCAGGTGGCGCTTGAGCAGCTTCAGGGCGTAGTCGGTGCCGCGCCCCTTGATGTTGGCGGAGTTGGCCGTTATGAGTGTCGGGACTATCGCGGGTACGAGGGCGTTCTGAGAAAGCGACTTCTGAATCACTCGCTCTGGGAAGTGCACGGCGCTGATGTGGCGCAGCTTGCCGCGCTCCCACAGGTCGAAGCGGATGAAGCCCCGGCATATGTCGCGGCCCTCCAGAAGGTCGTTCCTCGATTTGACCGCGTTTCGCAGATAGTCCTTCATATAACGCTGCGTGGAGGACTTCCACATCACGCCGCCCGCCGCCTGCTTGGAGGCCTTGCAAAGGCTGTTGAGGTCGGCCACGGCCTCAAGGGTGCACGGCTTCACACGCTCGGCCTTGGCCTTGGCGCGCCTCTCCTCGCGGCGCTTGCGGCGCGCGGCCCTTCTCTCCTCGGAGTTCATCGAAGGCACCCCGCACGGCTCTCAGTGTGGCTCCGGCAGCCGCTTGAGGTATGGCCATGAAACGCGGCGAAGCCACGGAGCGCCGCGCCATGCAAGCAGCGTCCGGCCACCCTCGCGGGGTGCGTATTTACGGGCGCATGCCCGATGGTCGCGCCTTCCTTCCTCTTCGCGCTCTGCTTTCGGCCCGCTGGCCTACTCGGTCTGGCAGTAAGGGAATCCGGGGCGGGGGCGAACCCAGACGTTCGTCGCGGAGTTGTAGTTGGCATTGCCGTTGTTGTTGACGTAGCACACGTTGGACGAGGAGCCACCCATGACGGAACGCAGCCACCAGTTGTACCGATATACAAGGCGGGACCGCCGCCCATTATAGCGAACGCAGGCGCTCTAGCTCGGCCTCGGCCTCGGCTATGCGCTCCTCGGTGGACTTCTTGCCGGTGACGCGCACGTTCTTGCGCGCGCCCTTCAGCAGCCTGATCTCCTCCTCGACCATGGCCGCCAGCTCCTCGAAGCGGTTGGCGTTCACGGGCAGGCCGATATCCATGAGGCACTGCATATCCAGCATCAGCTGCTCGCAGTCGGCTATCGCCAGCGTCAGGTACCGCTTGCGCTCCAACGCGTTGAACGAGCTGTTGGGGTAGAAGCTGTCGGCGCGGTTGACGTTGTACACGATGCCGCGCGCCGTCTCCACGGTCGGCACGGCGTTGAGCAGACGGTAGGCCTTCGGCACCACGGAGGACGAGGCCATCAGCTTGTTGACCTCGACGCGGATGGCGATGGCCTGCGTGAAGAACTTGTACTCGGAAACGGTTCGGTTGCGCTGGTAGACGCCGCTCACGTGCACCTCCTGGGGAAACTGGCGAAAAACCCGGCCCGCTTCGCGGGCAGGAGGCGACCGCGCAAGGCGGTCGCCTAGAAGCAGAGTATAGAGCACTCGGCTGGCTAGCCGACGAGGAAGCCGGGGCGGGGGCGAACCCAGACGCCCGTCGCGGAGGAGTAGCTGGCAGTGCCGTTGTTGCCGACGTAGCACACGCCGGACGAGGAGCCACCCATGACGGAACGCAGCCACCAGTTGCACCGATTTCCGTTGACTCGGTGAGCGGTGTCGCGGAACAGGTCCCACTGGCAGTCGAAGCCGACGCTGTAGCCCTTCGTCCCCCACACGGGGCAGCCGTACACCTCCATCTCCGACAGCGAGAACACCTTGCCGATATCCTGCCAGCTCCACGAGTTGGAGTCGTTGAGCGCGCCGCTTGCGCTGTAACGCTCCTCCAGCAGGACGCGCTGGGTCAGCAGGTACTTGGTCAGCCCCTCGGGCAGGCACGTCTCGAACAGCTTCTCCCACGCCTTGAGGTTGCTGTTCAGGTACGGGTTCTTCACGTCTGCGGTGCCCTGGTTGGTGTTCGCAGTGTTCCACATCAGGTAGCTGTCGTTGGCCACGCCGGTGACGGTCTTGGCCACGGCGACGGGCGCGGACGCGATGAACGCGATGTGGTGGCCCTTGGCGCTGTCGCCGCACTGGTAGTACGGGTCGAAGTGCGCAAGCAGGAAGCGCACGGACTGCTGGGCCGCCACGTTTGACGCGCTCACGAGCGGCACGTCGATGTAGTCGCCGACGCGCAGCCCAGCGAAGTTGCCGGCGGCGATGCGCTTGTGCAGGGCGTCGTACACCGTACCGCTGCCGATCTCCCCGGCAAGGATGGTGGCGATGTTCTGCCCGCCGTACTTGCCGATGAGGCTCTGGCGGTTGTACTCCGCGTTGTTGAGCGCCAGCTGGGCGTTCTCTCGGGCCGTGCCGTCGATGAGCGTGTAGGTTTGCCCGTCAATGCCGAAGCGCTCTGCGTTCACTGTTGCCATTTGAGTTTCCTTTCTATGCGAGCACGATGGTCGTGCCTGATACCGAGCAGGTGGAGCCGAGCGTGACGGTTCCGTTGCTTATTGACGCCTTCGCCGACGGGGCGTAGACGGTGCCGCCCATGAAGAAGAACTTGCCCGTGGCGTTCGCGAGCATCGAGGCCAGCTTCTCGTTCTGGCTGCGCAGGTCTGCGATGTTGGAATCGCCGACGCTGCCCTGGGCGATCGAGTTGGCGATCTGTAGGGCCTGGTTTGCCGCCGCGTCGGCGCGCGAGGCCGCGCCACTGGCGGCAGCTGCGGCGTTCGACGAGGCCTGTTGGTCTGCGATGTGCTCGTCATGGCGTTTCAACTCGGCCGTCTTTCTGGCGGCCTCGTTGCTTTCGCGCGTCGATTCGGCAGACTTGCGGGCGCTCTCGGCGCTTGCTCGCGAGGACTCGGCCGTTTTGCGGGCGTTCTCGCTGTTGACGCGGGCCACTTCGTTGTTGGCGCGGTTCACCTCTGCGTTGAGGCGCGAGGTCTCGTTCGAAGCCCTTGTTTTCTCGGCCGAAACCCGCTTTTCCTCGGCGGCGTTGGCGTTGTCCATGGCCGTCTTGCAGTTCGCTGCGGCCTCTTGCGCCGCTTCCGCCGAATCCATGGCGATGGTCGATGCAATGTAGTAGATCTTGCCGTCGGTCGTGCGCACCCTATCGACGTTCCCGTTGGCGTCGAGCATCAGGGCGGCGTATTGGGTCGTTTCTGCCATCAATACCTCCCTTACTTGGCTATTAGGCCCGTGACGATAGCCTGCGGGCCGATGGTCTCGACGATGCAACGGTCGCCCGCCTTGGCCGCCGAGCATGCCGTGGTCATCGGAAGCCCCGAGAGCGTCGTGCCGGATATGGCGACCGCGAGCGTCGCGCCCGAGACGGACTTCACGGTGCCGAAGCCCACGGAGTGCCCCGAGCCGCCTTGCGGCGAGAACAGGGCGGCGAGCTGTTCGCCCGCGTCGGCTATGGTGCTAGCGTTCAAATCGCCTCATCTCCAATTCCATCGGGCATCCTCCCACGAGGGTGAGAGTCTGCTTACGTATCGCGAAGTTCCCGAAGATGCCGGCGCTCGGCCAGCGAACCTCGATGGCGTCGGAAACGCCCACGGGCGCGTAGACGTGTGTCACCTTCAGGCGGTGGATCGCGGATTGCTGGGTGCGCAGGAGGGTCGCCGCCTCGGCGTTGGCGTTGGCCTGCCGTTCAGCCGCCGTGGAGCCTGCCGGAAGCTCGCTCTTCGTGTACTTGGCCGACTTGCGCCAACCGCGCGTGACGGTCGAGTACTGGCTGTTGGGGTCGGAGTCGATTGCCGTGCCCCTTATGCTTTCGTCGGATGTCGAGTAATCGACGTGCACGACGTTCGCCACGCCCGATTTGTCCAGCTCCTCGGTGCCGCCGTCCTCGAAACGCGCCCACTTGCCCTCTTCCATGACCATCGCTGGCGCGCGCTTGTCAGGCTCGACGTAGCGGCGCAGCAGCACGCGCCCCATCGGGTCGCACGACGCCGAGCTGAAGCCCGCCGCATCGAGAAGGGCGTTTACGGCCTTCAGGCGGGTGGCGTAGTTGCTCTTCCCGTTGCCGATTGCCCCGATAACCCACGTGGTCGTTAGCGTGAAGTCGGACGGGTCGGCGATAACCTCAAGGCCGACCTCGCGCAGGAGCTTCGCCGCCTCGCCGACGGCGTTGCTGCCAGCCGCAAGCGAGCGCGGGGCGTCGAACTCGTCTTCCGCAACCTCGGACAAGCGGCCTGATAGGTCTGCTTCAGACGAGTTGTAGCCAGTTGAACGCTTTGGCGTCGATACGACGAACGTACCAAGCGGCTCCGACACCGTTGTGTCGTCCGGGAACGTGGCATCGAGGTAGATGCGCAGGAGGTCACTACCGAGGTCGAGCGTTCCGAGGTAGTCGATCTTGCCCGTCTCGTAGCTGGTGTCCTGGTTTCGCTCGATGCTCCCGCCGTTTCGGATGTTGCGCAGTCGCTCGACATCGAGGCCGGTCTTTCGGTCAACGCGCATAAAACGGTACGAGGCCGCGAATCGCTTTTTCCAATCAGGCATTGCTCGGCTCCTCGAACACATCGTGCTCGACCTTCGCCGATGCCGACCAAAGCCCCGCAGATTTAAGCGACTCGTTGAACGTCATCGCGCCGAACGCACGCTCACCGGCGAGGCCGCGCCACCAGCCCTGCCACTGTGTGCGCATGATCTTGCGGAACAGGTCGTGCCCGTCTCGCTCAAGCAGGCAAGAGGCCGATGTCGCAAGGTCTGCCTCATCGAGCGCATACGACTGCGGAAGCCCACCGTTTTCCCCGCCGTCGGCGAAATGGAAGCTGTTGAAGCTTCGCGACGCAGATGTCGAGTATTTGGCGTCAAGCTCCATCTTGAGCAGCGTCGAGGCATCCTGGCCGAAGTTGAGCGCCATGCACTCGGCGTGCAGGTTCGCCTTGGCCTCGGCGTAGGAAGACGTTCCGTTCGCCGCAGTGCCAGTTGCGCGGTACTTGAAGTCGGCGTTGAGCGGCGGCACGCGGTCGATGGTTTCCTGGGCATCGAGCAGGCTCGACGTGAGAAGGTGGTCGCCCTCGTCCAGCACGCGCTCGACCACGAAGCCGACGCATTTCGACGAGTCGCCAAGCACCAGTTCGTCGCCGTCGCACGTGATCGTGCCGAGCATGGGTATCTCGCCCGTGTCCTCGTCGTAGGCCATCGGGCCTATGATCGTCGTCTCCTCGACGTTGTAGGCGGAAACGCCGTTCTCCACCTTCACGTGGCACGTGAGGTCATCGTCGTACGTCACGGTGATTACGGGGGTTGCCGGCTCCGCCCAGTGCGTCTTGAACCGGCGCGTGGCCGTTTTCGACAGGCCCGAGCCGCCCGTCACCGTCAAGGTGAGCAGGTAGTCGATTCCATTCTTGATGGTCGTGTAGCTGCCAAGCTCAACGGGCTTCATGCTCGTCACGTCGGCCGTGGCTATCGACGCTCCGCCGACCTCGGAAAGCGTCAGCGTGGCATTGGCTATCCCTGTCTCGTCGGAGGCCGATACCTGAACGGTCATCGGCACGGAGTCGATGAGCACGCCGTCGGTCGCAGGCGAGGCAACCCAGCACGACGGGTAATCGGCGACCACGAACGGCACGTAGTCAGACCACGCGCCCCAATCGGCGTGCAGGCCCTTGGTGCGAACGCGCACCCTCCAGCTGCCCTTGGCGAGCGACTTCTTAATGCTCTTCGCCGTGGTGACGCTTTCGGTGATCGCGCTCGGGCCGCTGAACTCGACCTGCGCGGCGGTCTGCTGCGAGCCGTCCGGATGGTTCGGAACCCACGACACCGCCGCCTGGCTTCCGGTGGCCACCACGGTCGGCGCGGTGACTTTCGGGGCGAGCGGCGGCGTGATGGTGGTTACCGAGTTCGACTTCACCCACGCCGAGGCGAGCGAGCCGCGCTTCGCCTGAACGCGGTAGACGACCGTTCCGGCTGGCGCGGCCTTGTCGTGCAGGTCGAGCCATGCGGGGTCTTCGCCCTCGGTGGTCGTCGTTATGTCCGCCCACGTCAAGCCGCCGTCGACAGATCGCTGGACGCCCCACGCGTTTGCGTACGCCGCGGCGCCGTACACGCGCAGGGTCACCTCGGTAGCGCCGGCCTTCACGGCCTCAACGCGCGACGGCGCGTTGGGCGTGGTGTAGGTCGTGCCAACCGACGCGTGAACGGAGTTGCCGCCGGGGCCGTGCGCGCACAGGCGGTACTCGTACTTGTGCCCGGCCTTGGTCGAGTTGTCCGTGTAGTTCTGGACGTCCCACGAAACGTCGGCGATGTTCACCCATGAGCCATCGTCGGTGCGGCGGTCAACGTAGACGCCCGCCCACGGGTAGGCACCGTCCATTCCCGTGTAATCGACGTCCCAGGTTATCTTCTGCGACGTGTCGGACACGCGCTGCAGCTTGCAGTTCTTGGGCGGATGCGGCTGCGAGTAGCCGCGCTGCGGCACCCATGCGTACACGGTAGCCCACGCGTCGCCGCCGGCAGAGCCGTAGTAGTTGTTGTACGTCTTGCCGTAGACGTGCACCTGCACCGGGCAGTTCCAGCCGCTCGCGCCGCGCGGCACGTCCACGTCAAATGTCACCGCGTCGCGCGTCGCCCAGTTGCCGTAGTTGTTCAGCACGACGTCGCGCGAGCTGCGCACCGAGCCGTTCACCACGACGTCGTAGTGCGTTCCGTACTCGGCGGCGTACTTGTCGTCGATCGCTGCGGTGACTCGCAGGCGAGTCGTGGTGTCGTTGACGTTCCACTGGCTGTCAACGGAGATATAGCCGCGATACCAGCGGTTGCGGCCCGCGATCTGTATCTCCCTTGTGTGCTCTCCCACGTGCTACCTCCTCGCTGTGGATGAGCGGCGGGCTGCGGCAACCAAGGTGTCGATGGCGTCGGCCACCGCCACGTCTGCGTTCGCCGTAGCTCCGTCGATTGACAGGTAATAGGTGTCGCCACCGGAAACCGAGCCGACGGCTTCCGCCGCCCCGGTCTCGTAGGTGACGCTGTTTCCGCCGAACGACATGCTCAGGTCGTCGGCGAAGCCCGATACGGTTGCCTTCACGCCCTCGAAGCGCTTCTTCAGGCCCGTTTCGAGGGATTGCATGATCCAGCCGCCGTTCGGGATGAGCAGGCGCAAGTCCTTGCGCTTCGGGCCTTTGAGGCTGGCGATCTTGCCCGCGATGCCGGAAACGAAGTCGTACACGCCGCCGATGCTCGACTTGATGCCGTTGAGCAGGCCGCTGACGATGGAGCTGCCGGCGCTGTAGAGCAGGGAGCCGAGGTTTCCCAGCGCGCTCACGATTCGCCCGGGAATCGACGACACGAAGCTCACCACGGAGTTGATGCCGTTCGACACGCCGTTGCGGATGTTGCTCCACGCGTTGTTCAGGATGTTGCCGACCGCGTTCCATGCTGACGACCAGATGGATTGCACAGTGGACAGGCCGCCCGATATGAACGACTTCACGTTGTTGATGCCGCCTTGCACGGCAGTCTTAATGCTGTTCCACGTGCTGGTCACCCAGTTGCCGATAGCGCCCCAAATCGAGTCCCACACGCTCTGGATGAGCGCGAGGCCGTTCTGTATGACCGCCTGGATGAGCGCAACGCCGCCGCTGATGACGTTCTGGATGATGCTCCACACGTTCGCTGCCAGTGATTGGATGGCGCTCCAAACGGAACCCCAGTCGCCGTTGATGACGCCCAAGACAATCGTGATGATGTCCTGGATCGCCTGCATGGCGGACGTCACGATGGCCGAGATGTACGGCCAAACGGCGTCGATAACGCCCTGAATAGCGGTCATCGTCGATGTGATTATCTCGACCAAAACGGGAAGCACCGTGGAGACGACCGTCTGGATAAGCGTGCATGCGTCAGATATGACCTGCTGGATCAGCGGCATGTTGGCCGTTATGAGGTCGGTCACCTGCCGGATGATTGGGCAAACCGTCGTAGTGATGGCTAGCGCCACCTGGCCTACCGCGTCGATGATCGTTCCGATTACGGGAACGAGGCCCGATACGATCGAGGCGATGACCGGCGCGATTGCCGCAACCAACCCGCCGATGGCGAGCGAGAAGCTGTTCACGACGATTACGGCGGCGGCGAAAAGCCCCTGAAGGGGTTCGGCCAAAGCCGTGAGGCTCTGGAACGCCGGGGCGAGCGATGACGCGATGCTCGAAGCGATGCCGACCATGGAGTTGCGAAACCCCTCGTTGGTTGCCATGCTGTAGGCGAAGATCGCCGCGAAGGCGGTGATTGCCGCGACAGCGACCGCAGCAGGCGCGGAAAGCGCCAGGAACCCAGTGGCAACGCCCTTCAGAGCCGGAACGATGCCGCCCGTAAGCGAGTTGGCAAGCGCGCCGAGCACAGGAATCTGCCCGATGAGGCCGCCAAGCGACACGGCGGCTAGGCCGGCCAAAGCGGCGGCGGCCACCTTGCCGCCCGTTCCGAGCTGCGAGAGGTCTACGCCCTGGATCTTCTCGGCCAGGCTGTCGAGGAACCCGCACACCTTCTCGACCGCGCCGCCTGTGCGCGTCAGGTTGCCCTGCGCGTCGTATGTGACGCCCAGGAACTCGCCGAAGGCCACGGTGAGCGGCTTCAGCGCCGCACGGCACGAGTTCAGTACGCCTCGTATGGAGTTGAACACGGGGATGGCGGAGTCCTTGAGCGGAGTCATCCAATCCTGGCCGATTTTCGAGAGCGCGGCCTTCATGTTCGCCATGGAGCCGGTGAAGGTCTCGTTCGCCGCCTTTGCCGAATCGCCGAACGCGGAATACATGGCGTCGGAGAAGGTTTGGAAGTCGATCTTGCCAGCCGTGACCATCTTGGAAACCTCGTCGGAGGACTTGCCCAAGTAGGTCGATAGCGTTGATATTGCGTTGATACCTCGGTCGGTGAACTGCGCGACCTGCTCGCCTGAGAGTTTGCCGTTCGCGGCCACCTTGGCCCAAATCGAGGAGAGGTCGCCCAAGTCCTGGCCGAACGTGGCGGCTGTGCCCACGCAGCCGTTCAGAGCTTTTTCCATGTCGTTGCCGGCGGCGACGCCAGATGCGGCGAGCTGGGCGCACGCCTGCGCGGCGGTGTCGAAGCCGAACGCCGTTCCGTCAACTGATTGCTGGATTGTGCTGTAGAAGTCGCTCCATTCGAGCTTCATGCCCTTGAACATCGTCTGGGCCTTCTCGATGTTCAAGGCGCGGCTCATGCCGCCGGTGGCGGCGAGCGTGGTAACGCCCGCGGTAACCGTTCCGATGGCGTTGCCAATTGACTTCGCAACGCTGCCGAAGCTGTTCGCGAAGTATCCCGCCACCTGCGAGCCGACGCCCTTGGCCGTCTCGGTGAGGCCCTTGAGCTTCGATGCGGAGCCATCGACGCCCGAGTCGAAGTTCGAGCCGTCGTAGGTTCCCTTGGCGGAGAGAACGTAATCAGCCATTCAGCTTGCCTCCTCCCCAAGGCGTCCATGGCGGGTTCTTTCGGTGCTGCTCCTTCAGCGCGTCGATCTCCTCGTAGGTGAAGGAGTCCTCGCGGAAGGAGCCGTTGCGCTTTTTCCAGAGCTTGTGGCGCTTCTTGGACAGGCAGTTGGCAACCGCCACCTGTACGGCGTCCTTGAAGAGGTTCGATTGGTCGACGGTCACGGTCTCAAGCTCTTTGCGCACGAACGCGAGCTGCACGGGCGTGTGCTGCGCGTACTGCTCGTAATCCCAACCGAGCCTGGCGGCGAAGAACGCGAAGTCGGCCTCCCTGCGGAACAGGGCGGCGTCTTGCGCGGCTTCGCCGCTTTTCGGCTTGGCGGTGAAGTAGTCGAAGCCGGTGAGGCGCGTTAGGGCTAGTCCCCTGCGCCCTTGAATAAAAAAGCGCAGTCGCGCTGAAGCGCCATCATCACGGCCTGGAACACGACGGGGTAGCCGTTCGTGTCGATGAGCTTGTTCACGATTTCCTCGGCCTTCTGCGGCAGGAAGTAGCCGCCGCCATGTACCTTCAGGCCGTAGCCCGCGATGGCCGCAAGCTCCTTGAAGGTGAACATGCCGTCGTTCTTGTAGAACGAGGCGATAATCGGCGTGTGGCGCTCCTCGTAGAGGTCGATGCGCTTGCGCGAGAATCGGATCTCGCAGACGTGGCCGCGCACGGTGAAGGTCTGCGGCTCCATGCTCTCGGGGTCTTGCTCAAGCTCGTTCGCGATGTCTTCGGCTTCCGTGGCGTCTGCGGCGGAATCCTCAAGGAATGCGTCGAGTTCGGTGTCTTCTGCCATTGGTCAGGCTCCTTAGCTGTTGGAAACGGTGATGGTGGCTGCGGTGATCTGCTCCTCGGATGCGGTCTCGTAGAGCCACGGCTTGCCCGTGCCCTGGAACTCCATGGAGTAGGTGGCGTTGTCGTCGTTCGGCGCCTCGAAGCTGTCGGAGGACACGAGCGCGAGGCCCATGCGCAGCGGAACGTACTTGGTGTTCGCGCTCGTGCGGATGCGCTTGCAGACCTTCAGGCACAGGTACTCGCCCTCGGCAAGCGCCTTGGCGACGGTCTTCGTGGCGGAGTCGTCGGGCGAGTACAGGCCGTCGATGGATGCGTCCCAGCTCTTGGAGCTGGCGAACTTGAGCGTCCAGCCGCCGATGGCGTCGTCCTTGGTCGCGGCCTCTGTGTTGTCCTGGCTCATGTTGAATTTGAGTCCCTGCTGGCCGCTCACGGCGAGCAGCTCGGTGCCGGTCTTGTCGGTAACGAGGGCAACGATGTCGTTGCCGCTGAGGGCCTTGGCGGTTGCTGCGTCGAAGTCGCAGCCGATGAGGTTGGTGTCCTGCTGAGCAGTAGACATCTCGGTTCCTTTCTAGTTCTTGACGCGGAGGCCGTAGCAAACGCGGAAGGTGAACTCCGCGATGGCGTGGCCCTCGTCGGTCTCGTCTTTCTTTACGGTCTGCACGCCGTTGCAGGTCGTGCGGTAGAGGCTGAACGGCGCTGGAAGCTCGAAGCCGTCAGCAAGCGCCTGTTCGAGCCGCTGCACCATGCCGAGCACCTTGGCGTTGCTGTATGGGCGCACTGGCTCGCTGATGCAGTGCACCCAAACGGTGATGGCGTCGATGTACATGGTTTTGGTGTTCTCAGGCTGCGTCGATTGCAGCTCGACGCTGTAAAGCGGCGAATCACGATTCTCTGGGCTGTCGTAGCAGCTGGTGCCGGTACCCGCCTCGATGGCCTCTATGAGGCAACCGAGGAACACCGCGAGGCTTAATCGTTGGATCATCGCGCCCTCCCTAGAGCTTCCGTAGCTGGTCGATTAGGTCTTGTCTGAATATCGGCTCTTGCGCCTTGACGTTGCGTTGCAGGAATCGCTGCCCCTCCACGTATCCGCCGTTCACCGTGCGGTGGCCGTACTCGACGTGAGGCGCGTAGTCCTTCGCGTATCCGACGGTGTCGCCGGACTGCCCCAACGACATGCGCAGCTCGCCGTGTGGCCCACCAGGCCTGGTCTTCTCGGTAGATACGGGCGTTCCGCCGTCCGCTTTGCCACGGTTGTAGATTTGGGCCATGTTCTTCATGATCACGGCCTCGAACCTTACGTGCGAAAGGCGGTTGAGCTTTCCGGCAAGACCGTTCACGTCGCGTATCACGAGGCCCATGGCTTGCACCTCTTGACGCTCACGACGGTTGCGTCGCCGTCGGCCATGACGTTCCCGACCTCGTAGGAAGCCCCTTTGACCTCGACGCCGCAGATGCCGGCGAAGTCGCTTGCCGGGCGCTTGGTGAGCAGGGCGCGGGAAACGCTGTCGAAGGCGTTTCCCGTCTCGGCGCTGCGAGCCTTGTGGCTCGGGCCGAAGCGCACGAAGAAGTCGAACGCCTCGACGGTCGAGCAGACGGGGTTGTGCAGCTCGTCGGTGCCCGTCTGCTCGCGCCTGAACGCCCTGGCCCTGTACCACTTCATCGGCGCGCCCCCATGAACTTGATGCCCTTGGGGCGGCACGCGTCGCGCAGGGCCTCGATGTCGCTCGAATAGGCGGACAGCACGTCGTCGATGAACGAGTTCGACATGCTGCCGCCGTCGGACGCCGACTCGGAGGTGCTGCCCTCGTAGCCGCGCAGGCGCAGGGCCTTCACCGCCGCATCGACGGCGATTGACTCGGCCAGGCGCGGAAGCCGCTCGACCTTGAGGCGGATGAGCAAGCGGTCGGTGACCGTCTGGATCATCTCCTCGATGGCAGGGTCGTCGGGCATGGCCTCGTCTGGGAGGTATCGCGCCTTAACGCGGTCTACGAGCGCGGCCATGGGCTAGCCCTCCACGTGGTCGGAGGCCTCAAGGGCCTGCGTGGATGTCGTGTCGATGGTCGCGATGATGTGGCCGTAGACATTTGGCAGCACGGGGATGAACACGCCGGAGGCCTTCGTCCACGTGGCCACGGGGTCGGGGGTGTCCCAGCGGGTGCAGGTGACGAACTGCATCTGGCGCTTTTCGTCGAAAGCGCCGCCCTGCTCAAGCTCCTCGGGGGTGACGCCCCAAAGGCCCGTGCCCACGGAGCCGTCGTAGCCCACGGAGCACATGACGAACTTGTCCTCGGGGAAGAAGCGGCCCTGGGACACGCTGCCGCCCTCGGCCCCGATGATGCCGTAGCGCTCCTCGTCAACGGTCAGCGTGAGGCCGTTGAACTGCTGCGCGAGCAGGTTGTTCACCTGCGCCAGGCTGGGCAGGATGCCCGCGCCGTTGACGCCGAAGATGGCCTTCTGCACGGCGGCGTTGCGCTGGATGAGGGAGAACACCTTCTTGGAGGTGACGGCCACGGTCGGGGTCTGGCCCTTGCCCTGCGCGATGGTCACCCAATTGTCGATGTCGCCCAGGATGTCGGCGTCGGCCACGGCCCACTTGGCGGTGACCTTCTGGTCCTCGGGCACGCCGAAGTCGATTTCCATGGAGACGTTGTTCTCGGCGATGACCATCTTGCCCGTGGTCAGAGCCTCGATCTTGGCCTTCTCGGCGCGCGTGACGACGGACTCTGCGGTGCGGGCCACGTCGTCGAAGACGTAGCGGCGCACGGAGTCCATCTGCATGTCGAGGCCGCGCGTGATGCGGCGCAGGCGCTCGGAGAGGTTGATCTTCTCCTTGATGAGCAGGGACTCGGTGGTGACGCGCTCGAACGGCACGCGGGAACCGATGTGTGCCTCGGTGTCGAAGCCGTGGATCATGGCAACGGTGGGCAGGTTGCCGTTCTCGGCCAGGCGCGTGTACTCGGCCTCGATGTACTGCGTCTTGCGGTCGGGGAACAGGCGGGAGCCTGTGTAGCTGCGCTGGACGTTGAAGCCCTGCGAGAAGTCGAGCATGTCGCGCTCGGTGATGAGTTCAGAGATGAGACGCATGTTGCGCTGCTCCTTTCGTTAAACCAGGTAGAGGCCTGCTGCGGCGAGGTCTGCCTTCTTCGCCTTGGCCTCGGCGGATACCTTGTCGGCCTTGAGTCGGCCCTGGAAGATGACCGCAGCCGGGCACTTGTCGGTGTCGGTCATGTCGTAGTCCTCAAGGAACACGCCGAACTCGGACGTGCCCGTGAAGAGTGCGCCCGCCTTGATGAGCTTGCGGCCATCGACCTCCTTGGCCATGGCCTGCGTGGCGGTGCGGGTCTTCGCGACGATGCCCACCTCGGAATCGAGGATGCTTTGGGACTCGCCGTAGGTGAACGCCTTATTGAGCGCCATCTTTCTTTCCTCCGTTCATTCGGTTGCTGTAATCGGATGCGAACTTCGACGCGAACGACTGGCTGGGCTTGGTGCCCGCGCCGTCTTTCGGGGGCTGGCGCTTCAGCGCCTCCTGCACGGCGGCGTTTACCGCCTTGGGGAACAGCTCCTTGATCTTGGAGATCGCGGCGTTGGTGTCGTCGGCCTTCTCCGTGACGAACATGGACAGCAGCTCGTCGCCGAGGTCGATGCCTGCGGCCTTCAGCTCGGAGCGCGCGACGCCCATCTGCTCGGCCAGGTTGATGCGGCGCTCAAGCTCGGCCTTCTCGCCCTGGGCCTTCTTCAGCTCGTACTGCGCGCGCTGCAGGTCGTTCATGCCCGCCAGCTTCTCGGCCTCGGAGCGCTTGTCGTCGGCCTGCTGCGCAAGCTCCTCGCGGATGCGCTTTTCGAGCTTCTTGCCCTCGCGCGCGAGCTTCTGCTGCACGATGGCGTTCACCTCGTCGTCGGTGTACGTCTTGCCCGAGGGCTTGGGGTCGGTGCCGTTGCCCTCGTTGCCGCTAGGCTCGGGGTCTGGGTCGGTGCCCTCATTGCCTTCTGTACCATCGCTTGCGGGGTCGGCACTTCCGCCCTGCGGCGGCGTGAGGTTTCCGCCCGCTACGCCAGCGAACTTCTGTCGGTTTCCGTCTTTCGCCATGTTTCGCACCCTCCATAAGGTTTCTCGTGGCTCATGCCTGCACGTTTCGCCGTAGCTTTTAGCGGGTTCCACGCCTGCCCGATGCCGTGGCTTTTAGCGACTTCAACGCTCGGTCGGTCTTTGACCAAGCCAGTGTCCCGCGTGCGTGAGATTCGCCCGCTACGAGGGGTCTAGGATGTCTTCAAGGCGTTCTAGCGTCGGCAGATCGGCAAGACGCATGACCTCCGCGCCTTCGTCGGTTATCACCACCATGGGGATGCGCGTTATGCGCTCGGAGTTGTTCAGCCTCTCCATAAGGCCGTCCCATGCCCAGTGCTCGCGCACCTGGTCTGGGTATTCGGCTGCAAGCGGCTCTATGACCGCCTTCCTGTAGGCTTCGCACGCGGGGCAGCCCCGGCGTGTGATGTACTCGGCCCTGATCACGTCTCCTCCAATCGGCAAAAGAAAAGCCCCCATGTCGGGGGCTTCGTTCTACCGTGGAGGTGAGAAGGGTGTTCGGTTTTAGCGGTGGAGTTCCTTGTTGCGCTTGCGGATGATAGCCTCGGCCTGCTCTTGGCTTATCTCGTCAAGCCAAAGCTCGCCTACCAGCACGGCCCACAGGTCGTTGTCGTCGCGCCATCTTCCTAGCGTGAAGTTGTAGGTCTCTGCGGTACCCGCCTCAAGGTCGATGCGCGAAACGCGCTTCACGGAATCGTCGGTGTAGTAGTTCATTTGCGCACCTCCTCGATGTTTGGCGGGGTTGAAAGCCCGTCGGACAGCTCTATCATGCGGCGCACAAGCTCGGCGCGCCGTTTCGGGTCGGTCTCGGGAAGCCACTGCTCCTCGTAGAGCTTGTGAAGCTCGTTCTCCTTCAGGGCAAGCGACTCGGGCGTGTGGAACTGAAGCTCGAACTTGAAGCCGTCGGGCGTCTCGAACTGGCAGTTGACGCCACGATAGGTCACGCCCGTGCTCTGCAGCGTGTTCTTGACCTTGACCAGAGTATAGCCAGCCTTCTCAAGCTCGGCGCGGATGCGGGCGAACTCGTCGGCGAAGCTGACCGTTTGAAGCTGGTAGGTGTACCGCAGCACGTCGTGGATGGAGTCGGCCGCTTCCTGCTCGCTCATGGTCTTGTCGTGCGAGTCGGTGCGAATCTTGCGCGCGAGCGACTGCTGGCCCTTGAGCCTGAAATCAAGCCCCGCGAGCGTCGAGCCTACGCGCTGAAGCGATTGCAGGAACGACGTGGTTTCAGGCTCGCGCACCATGGCGTCGGAGCGCAAACGCGTTGCTTGGGTGCCCGAATCGCCTCCGCGCTTCTGCACGTACTCGTCTATCCACTTGTCCCAGTCGGCCACCTCAAGGGTATACGAGCAGCGGCACCACGGGTGCATGGGCGGGAAGTTCGTTCCCGGCATGCGCTCCGACAGCTTGGCCGGATGCTGCTTCTGGTAGGCCTCAAGCTCGCGGCAGACCTCGCAGGCTTTGCCGTCGTGTATGCAGCTGATGGCGTAGCTCTCGAACTCTGACTCGTGGACGCGTGCCTGCGCCTCGTTGAAGAGGTATGTGCCCTCGGTATACACGAGGCGCATGGCCGTGCGGGTGCCGCTGTGGTTCAGCCTAGCCCGAAGCTCGCGCGAGATCTCATCGTATGAGACGCCGCGCGCTATGAGCTTCGAGAAGTCGTCGTTGAGATAGCTCGCCAGCTTCTCGCGGTTTGCCCAGATGCGCGCCGAGAAGTCTTCACCGGCGGCCCATGCCGCCCCCACGGTGGCCTTGACCACCTCGGAGTCGTAGCGGTAGAAGTCCTTGCCGAAGCCCAGCTCCTCTGCGGCCATGTTGGCCGCGCGGCGCGCCTGCTCGGAGAAGTGGCGCTCAAGCTCTGCCTGCTCGATGGCCCCGATCTCGTATTGCTGGATGCGTATCTGCATCTGTATGGCCTCAAGCTCGTTGAGCCGGTATATCGACTCGCGAACGGGCATGAGGTCGGCATATTGCGGGTACTTGCGCGCGAACTCGTCCATGCGCTCCATGAGCAGGGTTCGGTCCTCGGCGCTGATGGATTGCAGCAGCCGGCGGTACTCTATCACCTTGTCCTCGCCGTACTTGGCGTAATAGACGGCTATGAGGCGGTCGAGCTTCGCCGCCTCGCTGGCGTACGCCTTCTCAAGGCGCTTGCGCAAGGCGGCCTCGTCCTTCTCAAGCTGCGCCAGGAACTCGTCGCGGCGCTCGCGCCAGTACTCGTCGCTAGGCTTGCTCATCGCTGCCCATAAGAAGCTCGATGATCTGCGCCTTGGTGGCGTTCTTCGGCAGGGCGATGCCGCTTCCCTTGGCAAGCTCGCGCAGCTCGTTGATCTTCATGGCCATCAGGACGGCGTTGTTGTCAGCCTCGGGCTGCTCTTCGGCAGGCTCGGGTTCGGCCTCTTGCGCAGGCGCTTCCTGCTGCTGTTCCGCCTCGGGCTGCGGCGCACCGCTCGGCTGCTCCTTGATTGCGTACGTTGTCGTATCCACCAGGGAGCCGACCGTCACGAGGTCTTCGCGGATGTAGCCGCCCATGGTCAGCTCAAGCCATCCGGGTGCGGCATCCTCGACGTGCGCGGCGCAACCGCTGCCCATCGTTCCGATAATTGGCGCCTCTGCGCTCGGCTGCTCGCGGATGGCAAGGCGCTTGCCTCGGCTATAGATCGCTACCTTCATCGTTGGTTCCTTCCTCTTCGGTGTCATCGGCTTGAGCCGTCCTATTGGTGGGCATGCCGCCGCTTATGGCGTCGGCCTTCTCTTCCTGCTCGTCGCGCTTGCGCTGCATCTCTGCCTTCGGGTCGCTCACGCACGAGAGCACGGAAAGCTGGGTCTCCTCGGACACGATGCCAGAGAGCTGCCCGGCCACGCTTGCCTCGGATTGCAGGTCGTCGGGCATGTTGCGGTGCATGGTCACTTCCACGGCCTGCCAGTCGTCGCCCGCGAAATCGGCGTTGGGGTAGGCTGCGAGCAAACGCATGCGCTCCTGCACGCCGCGCCTGAACTTCAGCTCCTTGTTCCGCGCCAGGTTGCTCATGGGCATCATGCGCATCTTGAGCGCTATACCTGAGGCCGTGGCGAAGTTGTCGTCGGTGATGTCGGGCACCATGGCGGTCTTGTAGATGAGCGTTTCCAAGCGGTTGATGAGGTTTTCCTGCACGCCGTCGGCGTTGGGCTTCACGAGGAACATCACGTCAAGGCCCTCGGTCGATTCGCCGAACAGGTTGATGATCTTGTTCTCGCGGATGTTCTCTATCTCGGACTCGTCAAGCTCCTTGCCCTTGACCACCATGTAGCAGTCGCTGAAGTACTCGACGTCGTTGGCCTTCTCGGACAGCACGGCGTTGTACTGCTCGATGAGCGACAGCACGCCCTCGTAGAGGCCGCGCCCCTCGGTGTTCTGGCGGAAATCGACCGCGGGCACGCTTCCGAACGCATGCGCGCTAGGCTCGCCGAAGGCGAAGCCATCGTTTGTGCGGGCGAAATCGACCACCTGCGCGGCATCCGACCAGCTGCCCTTGATGGCCCCGTCGTCGCCGTAGAACCAGCGCACGAAGAACAGCGGGCGCTTCAGCACGGAGTCGTCGTACACCATGAAGGCGGTCAGCGGCGCGACCGCGATGGAACGCGGCATGCCGTCCTCGTCTTGGTAAAGCATCTCGTAGGCATGGCCGAACTTGGAGGCCATCTTCGAAAGCTCTGCGTCCACGTCCTCCTGAAGGTTTCTCGCCGTGAACTCGGCGATGAACGCCTCCACGGAGCTTTTCCGCGAATCGGGCATCCCATCGGCGTTTCGCACCGAAAGCGTCATGGGCACGCCGATGAAATAGCCCTCGAACGTCTGCGTGATGGTGTAGGCGAAGTCCGCCGCCATGCGGTTGTCGGGCTTGTAGTCGGGCTTCCTGCGCCAGGCGCGGTCGAAGATGGCGTAATGGCCCCTGTAGGCCGCGTCCAGGTACTCGTAGCGCGGCTTGTGGGACTGCTCGAACTCGTCGATTAGCCGCTGCAGCAGCTCGGGCGTCATCTCGGTGCCCGCGGGCACGCGGAAGTCCTCCGTCTCCGGCTCGCGCTGCATCTGGTCGTAGTAGAAGGAATGGAACTCGTGCGCCACTTATATGCCTCCCTTGAAGAACTTCACGCCTGGCTTGCTCTGCCACTGCCTTATCGCGCTTGCGAGCGAATCAGGCATGTCGTCGTGCGCTGCGTTCTCGCTGTAGTCGAGCACCTGGTTCAATGCGTCCGCGTCGAGCGGGTACTGCTCGCAGTCGAGGAACCTCACGTTGGCCCACTGGCTGCGCAGGTGCGTGCTTATCTTGATGTACTTGTTCTCCGCCTCCTGGTAGGAGCAGCACGGGTGCCCCCTGCGGATGATGGACTTGCGCAGGTAGCCCTTGTCGGCGTTCGACTCGCAGAATATCGTGCCTATGCGCAGGGCCTTGCACTCCTTCAGTATCTCGTCGAGGCAGTCGTCCACGTGCTTGTGCCACATGCGGATGTGCGCGTACCAGGTGCCGCCCTTCTCCCTGACGCATGTGAAGGCCGTGTAGTCCGCGCCGCCGTAGCTCGCGTCTATGTGGCCTATGCCGTCTGCCAACAGCTGCGGCTCCTTGAAGAACTGCGCGTTGGTGAACATGGCGTCCTCGTCGGCGATGTGCTTCAGCTCGTAGTTCGCCGCGAACAGGGACGGCGACATGCTGGCCCTCACGCGCTCTATGTCCTCGCGGCTCATGAGGCCCGTCTCGAAGCAGCTCCACCGGCGGATGTTGGGCATCAGCTGGAAGGCGTCGTCCTTATGCCAGGGCGTGCCCGTGTTGAAGATGCGCCCGCCTCGGTTGCGGATGTTCTGCAGCTCCATGTACAGCAGCTTGATACGCTCGCGCTCGGCTGCCGACACGCGGTCCTTCACGTTCACGATGTCGTCGGTAAACACCTTGTCGGCGTGCTTGCCGGTGAGCGAGCCGCCGCAGCCAAGCCCCAGCAGCTGGGGTGCGCCGGACACGCCCTGCTTGAGATTCGTCGACACCGACGACTGCGTGGCCTTGGTTATCACGAGGTCGGTGCCGTATAGCATGCGCCCGAGGGCCTGGAACCACTCGGACTGCAGCACGTTGGCCGTGGCCGTCATGACCTCCGCCACGTCGTCGTCGGTCTTGCGCAGGAATATGACGCGCTCGCCGGGGAACAGCACGAGGATGAATGCGAACGAGATGTGCAGGCACGTCGTCTTGAAGGAGCCTCGGTGCGCCTGGATGGTCTCGTCCTCGGTGCCGAACACCATGTCCTTGATCCACTTGTTGTGCAGGTCGGTGAGCTTGTCGTATCCGAGCTTCACGGCGATGTCGGCGGGGCAGTCGTACACCAGGTCGATGAGGTCAGCCCTTGTCGGCATGGCGCTTCGCCTCTATCAGCTTGCCGATCTCCTCGGCCGCATGCGACACGTCCGCTGCCACCTCGACCTTCTCGACGGGCTTCTCGCCGGCGGTGTCGCGGAGGAACTGCAACGCGGCGATGTCTCCCTTCATGGCCTTCTTGGCGACCTTGATCACGCTTATCTCGGATACCGTGAGCTTGCGGTCGGGGTAGTCCTCGAAGGACATGCCCTCCAGCTCGTCCAGCTCGGCGTCGGTGCCCTCGAACGGCATGTGCAGCACGGTCTTGGCGATCTCCTGCAGCTGCTTCTTCTCGCGGCGCTTCTTCGCGGCGGCCTTGCCTGCCTTCGAGGCGGCGGCCCGGCGCTGCTCGGGCGTCTGGTCGCGCTTCGGCTTGATGAGGTTCTGGTCGTTCATGGCTAGTCCTCGAACGTGAGGCCCATGAAGCGCAGGCGCTTGTCAAGCTCGGCGAGCGCGCCGAAGTCGTTGGAGCCGTACACGAGGGCGTGGACGATGGCGGTGTCCATGACGTACTGCCACTGGCGCTCGTCCCAGCGGTCGCTGCAACGGTCGTCGCGCCACGCGTTGAACCATGTGACGGTCTCGGCGGGCCAGTCTGTGTCGGTGGGAAGCGTGGGCTTCTCTCGCTTGGCTGCCATGCGTTCACTCCTCTCTGTTTTGATTTGACGATGGAAAGGGCCAGCGCCTTATGATCGCGCTGGCCCTGGGTTCCCCCTTAGTAGGAGGAGCGGCCGGAAGAGCTGCCGCGACCGCGATTGAACGCGGAGCGCACTCGGTTGGCGATGTTTCCCGCTGCGCGGCGAATACGACCGAACATGCCTGCCTCCTCTCGTTTTCGGGAACAAAAAAGGCGTCCAGAAGGACGCCTTGATTTTCCTATGCGCGTGAGATTGGCCTTAGGCCTCAAGGGACTCAAGGATCTTCGACCCGTCCATGTACAGGTCGCCGTACTTCGCCAGGGCATACTCCCTGATGAAGCTTTCGAGGTCGTCGGAGTCGCGGAACACGCACACGACGTAGTAGGCGCTGCTCCAAACGTTGTCGTAGTAGGGCTTAACCCCAAGCGACTCGAACGCCTTGAGTATGGCATCGGCCTCGGCGAAGCTGTCGCCTTCGAGGCTGTCGGTGGTCTCGACCGAATCGAGCGGGTTCGGCATCGGCGTGCCCTTCTGCTCCTTCGGCTTGAACTGCCGCTTGTTCTGAAGGCCTATGCGCTCCTCGAACACGGGGCGGATTACGTCGCCGAACGTCCAGCCCTCGGCATCGGCCTTGACCAGATCGGCGAAGCGCCCGCGCTCCTCGGCGTCATGGAAGCAGAAGCAGATCCAGAAGCCGGAATCGACGGCCATCTGAAAGCGCTTCTCCTCGCGCTTCTCGCGGTCTCGGTAGCTTTTCTGGTGGTCGGTCAGCTGCGCTTCCTCGGCTGCCTTATCCTCTTTACGCGCCTTCTGCGGCTTCTCAAACTTAAAGCCCATAGTGCTCCCACCTCTTCTCGTCTGCCTCGATGAACGGGTACCACTTCTTGACCACGGCGAAATCGTCGGGGCGCTTCTCGCGCAGGGGCTTCATGAAGCGCATGTCCAGGCCGTCGAAGCTGCGCCCGAACAGCTCGTAGTCCGGAGGCAGGCCGATGCCCCTGCGGGCGATCGCATCCATGA
The DNA here is from genome assembly GCA_902497025.1 of uncultured Collinsella sp. GTDB lineage: Bacteria > Actinomycetota > Coriobacteriia > Coriobacteriales > Coriobacteriaceae > Collinsella. Next base: position 157,027 of record CABVDJ010000001.1, read on the forward strand.
CCTCTGCCTTCGTCCAGTCCGCAACCACCGAGGCCTTGTGCGTGGTCTGCTTCATGAGGCCGTGTTTGGTGAGGCTGGCTCGACGGTACGGGTTGTCGCAGGCGCGCACGCCGTCGCAGAACCACGTGTCATCTGGCAGGCCAAGGTCTTCGAGGATGTAGGGGCGCATGTCGTCGTAGCTGTAGACCGGCATGTTCGCGGCCTCGATCACGTCGCAGTGCGCCGGGCTTTGGAACACGCAGTTGTTGAGCGTCCTCGACCATCTGGGGTGCGGGTACTGGTGTATCTTCACGCCGAACACTTTCTCGATGGTTCGCACGTTCTGCTCGACCATCGGAAGGCCCGGGATAGACCAGTAGTAGATCGGCACGACCTCTATACCCTCGTCCTCAAGCGCCACCCAGGCGGCCAGCGAGTCCTTGCCCAGCGAGCAGGAAAGCACCACGGGGCGTCCTTCCGCCTTGAGCCGCTTGCGAATCTCGGCGCTAGTCGGCTGGCCCTTGATTATCGTCGGCATCTTCGCTCCTCTCTGTTATCTCGATGGGTTCGCCCATTCCGTTCAACGTCAGCTTAAAGCCCATGTGAGAAGCCATGAGCGCGAGGTTTCCCGCGCCTAGGTCGGAACCTTGTTTGATCGTGTTCTGAACGTAGTTCCTGCTCTTGCCCATGGCCTTTGAAAGCGCGTACATGCTCATGCCGGAACGGTCGAGCATTTCTTTAAGCGCCTCAGTCGGTGTCATGCAACCTCCCTTCATGCCTTGATCTGATCCCCTGATGATACAGCAATAGCAATAGGGATACAACAATAGCAATTGTGCATGTATTGTGTAGAACAATAGCTATTGTGCATTGTGCCTATAGCACACTAATTATTGTGCAATAATTCAGTTGTCAGCAATGAGGGCCACAAAGCCCACAGAGCTAGCAAGCAGCTTTAGAACCGAATAAGGAGGCTACAGAGATGGCAGAGCAGCAGAGTTTAGATCTGGTGGTAAGTGGTCAGCTGGTGAGCAACCACACGATCCTGGCCATAGTTGAGGGTATGCGAGCACGAGGCTACTTCAGAAAAGGCCCCCAGGGCCGAAAGGATGGTCTAGAGCTTGCAACAGCCTTGAAGCTTGTAAACGAGTACATGGCTTTTCCAGGGCTTGGCAGGTACACAGTGGAGGCCACGAAGCACAGGCAAATTAACGAGATCCCCCGAGCCGATTACGAGCAAGTGGAGATCATGAGGGCTTGCGATAACTACCTCGCACAGGTAACCGATGCATTCAAGGCCAACAGCGACGAAGAAGCCATTATTTACATGGTGAAAGACCTTCGAAAGCAGGTCATAGCCGATGGCATCGAGTCTGGGGCCTTGAAGGTCCGAAAGTACTTCGGCAAGCATGGCTTTTACTACATGGACGATCAAGGCAAGTGGCAGAACGCCAAGGCCATTGATTGGAACATCGGCGAAACGAACCCCATCAGACCGGCAGAGCAAGCAGCCTAAAGCAAGCAGGAGGCCCCGAGAAGGGGCCTCCCACAACAACACACAGGAGATCATACCATGCAGAAGCTACTCACGAAAGAGCTTCAGAAGAAGCTCCCGCCGCTCTACTCGCAAGACGGCAAGAAGGCCGAGACCGTGGTTTACGGCCACTGGTTCAGCTGCTTCAACGGCTGGGACTTCTACGCCACCGAGTACGACGAGGAGACCGGCGACATGTTCGGGTTCGTCTTCGGGGCAGTCCCCGAGATGGGCTACTTCAACCTGGCAGAGCTTGAGGAGATCAACCGGAAATACGGCCTGAACTACTTCGAGCGCGAGACCAATTTCACACCCAAGAAGGTTACCGAGGTTCCCAGGATAGCCGAGGCGTTCGGCTACCTCTGGGAAAAGTAACAGATCACTACCGGGAGGGGCCTAGCCCCCTCCCATTAAGGAGGGTTCGACCATGGAACGAGAAAAGATCATCGAGAAGATCAAGAAGCTTCGCGAGCACAGCGTGGAGAACGGCTGCAACGAGGCCGAGGCCATCCAGTTCGCACTCAAGGCCCAGAAGCTCATCGCGGACAACGACGTGGAGGAATGGGAGCTTGCCGACGAGGTGAAGCAGGTGACCGAGACCACCACCGGGTGGACGGCAAAGGCGTGGGCGCCGAGCTTGGCGCAAGCCATCGCCGACAACTTCAGGTGCAAGGTGTACCAACGCAGGGTGACGGCCCGCAAATACGAGTTCGTGTTCGTTGGCTACAAGGCGGACAGCGAGGCGGCGGAGATCGTCTACGCGAACCTGCTCGAAACCTGCCACAGGCTGGCAAACGAGTATCAGGACTTCGCGTACACCGACCCCGACGCCTACTCGAACTTCGTTATCGGCTTCATCGCCGGGGTGCGCGCCGAGCTTGAGAAGCAGTGATTCGAGCTGATGATCGTTTGCCCCAAGGAGGTTGAGGACTACTTCGAGGGCCTGAGGCTTGGGCGATCCCATAGGCGAGGCTTCAAGGCATCCAACAACGACAGCATAAGCCGAGGCATGCAGCAGGGGCGCGACGCGGTGCGCAGCCGGCGCGTGGAGGCCCCGAGGGGCAACCTCCTCCCGGCATAGCAGAACGACATGGGGACAGGGCTTCAGGCCTTGCCCCGATCTTTAGAAAGGGGCACACCATGCAGGTAAAGGCAGGCGACATTTTCGAATGCGAGGGCAGTTTCTACCAGGCCATCAAGGCCACAGCGAAAACAGCCACGATCAGGCCCATAGAAAGCACCTTCGAGGGTTTGGCCGACGCCTACGGGTGGGAGCGCAAGTACATGCCCTTGCCGAACTGCTTCACCTATGACCCGATCATGGGCCACGAGGCGAGCGACAACGGGAAGCGCCTCAAGGTCAGGGACTACGGCAGGGCGAAGAACAGCCCCGAACTCGAATTATGCGGGTACCGGCTCACCCTATGGGACGGCACCCCGAGCATCTGCGACACCTACAACTAGGGGAAAACCATGCGACGAAACTATACATGCATCATGCGGCACGGCGGCGGTTTCGGCGGGGGCTACGGCGGCACCTACGAAAGGGAGCACAGCTACCAATCGACCCACAGGGCAGGCAGCAAGGCTAACGAGGAAGACGCCCGCACGACATGGCGCAGGCTGCACGGCAATGCAGGCTGGTGCGAGGTCGTGCCGGGAAGCGTGAGGCTTGAGAGCGAGGACTAGCCATGAAAGACCGAGAGCCGAAGCAGTGGCACGAGCTTTTGCAGATCATCAGCGAGGCCAAACGAGATCTAGAGAAGGTCATAGCAGACGAGAAGGCCACAGGGCAGCACAGATAACAGCAGGCAGCATAAAGCCCCCTAGAATCGAATCTAGGGGGCTTTATCATGCCCTCAGTGGCTACACAAGCCCCCATATACCGGCAACCCAGCGAGCTAGCAACGAGCAAATGCCAATCATTGCGAGCGACACAGCCACGAGGCTACCGGCATACACCACGGCTGTTATGACCTTCTGCGCGCGGTTCACTTCAGGCCCCCGATCTTGGCCTTGAGCTTGCCCAGAACCCCATAGGGGCGAGGAAGCGGCACGAACACGAAGCGCTTGCAGCCCTCGCGCCCGCAGGCATCGGGATATGGCTTCAAGCCGGTTATGCGCCCGCGCTTACGGTTTCTGTCCTCGCAGTCCATGAGGTGCAGGCGCATGTCGTCGCAGCCGCAGGCCTTCACGAGATTGGCAGTCGCCTGCACGACGTCGGCGCACTCCTCCATGAGGGACTGGCGGCATTCGGCCTTGGCCTCGGCGTCGCGGCACTCGTCCCATACCTGCCAGGCGTTGTACACCTCGGAAGCCTCCTCAAGCACCTTCAAGGCCTGAGCCTTGTCGGGCGTGACGCCGTCGAACGTGGCGACGCTTCCCATAATCACGCAATCTTGCATATCAAACTCCAATCATCCAGCGCGCGAGCGATGAAGCCGCCCACACGGCAAAAGCATCAATAATCAGGGCCACGGCGAGGAACGCCAGGCAGCCCCAGTTCACGTTTCTCAAGCGTTTCCCCTAACCGCAGGCGAACAGGGCAAGCAGGATCAGACCTGCCGCGAGCGTCCGAACAACCCAGGCCTCAAGCGCCAGGATTCCGAGCAGCAGCGCCACACCGGAGGCGGCTAGCCATCGCATCGTTCGCACGTGTCCTCCTGCATGTCCTTGTAATGCTCGACGATCCAGTCACGCGCCCAGCAGGCGGCCTCCCATGCCGGAAGCGGGCGCTTGCCCGCCTCCTCGTCGAACGCCTCCTCGAACTCGAACTCGCAGATGCCGTAATCGCAGCAGCCTTCCAGCAGATGCGAGCAGTCCCCGCAGGTTTTCGGCTCCTCACGATTCCACGGCGCGTTCGGGTCTCCCTCGAAGCACCCCGGCGGGAGGTTCCAGCCACTAGGCGGCTCGTAGCCAACCATCTCACCACACCCTCTCGAACCGGTTTTGGTCGAGCCACCAGCTCGGGCAGTGCTTCAGGCCTTGCCAAAAGCGGTAGTACGTCCAATCCTTCTGGCGGTCAGCATGGGCGCAGCCGTAGAACCTTCCGTAAAGACACGTCGAGCAGTTTTCTGGAACGTTATTCCTCTCTATCACCAGCATCGTCAGTCACCGTCCCAAACGCCGTCGGGGCGGATACGCGCCATCGCGGCCAGCTGCAATAGGGGGCGCTTGGCGTTGCCCTCGGTGGCTTCCCAGTAATCTTCGGAAACCTCATCGGACAGCTTGGCCGCAGCCGCTTCGAGCACGGGGATGGACTCCGCGCCGGTCATGCCGTAGATGGTTCTAATGCCCTCGTCCCCGAGAACGCGGTAGTAGTGCTTTCCGTAGTTGTAGGTGACGTTCATCCAAAGCTCGGTCGTGCCGCCCATGGCATAGGTGCCGCCGCGCATGTCGTGCGGCACGTCGGTCTTCAGCGTCTCGTGCGTAACGGGGTCGCACAAGCGGATGTCGTAGCTCATTGCGCCTCCTCCCAGTAATCGCAGTGGTTGTTGTCTCCTGTCACGAAGTGCTTGCCGTCATGGTTGCAGTAGCAGCGCGTGCCGGTCGTGCTGCCCGCCTCGTTGCCGTCTACGTCGAAGCGGACGATTGGCACAACGTCGTGCTCGTGGCGGGCGCAGTTCTCGCAGCGGTGCGCGGGCGGCTTCCACTCGTCGTGTATGTCGGGGTTGAACACGTATTGATCGGTCATTTATCCTCCTCGTCGGCTCGTTTCCAGTAATGACCTCCGGCCTTGCATCCCGTTCTGACGGCCCTCACGATGTTCGAGCTGCCGCAATACCCGTATGTCGCGAGCGCCGCCGCGCCAGCCGACTCGAATCGCACGCCATCGTCGCGGACAACGGCGCCCACCGGGCCAGCAATCTGGGCAACGGGGATCTTCTGACGCTCTTTGGCAATCAATAAAGCTCGCTTCATTCGCTGCCTTGGAATCTTGATCCCTGCCTTCTTGGCACAGCCCGCGTGATAGCCGGTTTTCGAGAGTGTGTACCCGCCACACAGAGGGCAGACGGTCGCATAGCCGCAGCGGGCGCGGGATTCCCACCATTGGCGGTTTCGCCTCTCGCGCAGCTCGCTTTCGGTAAACCGCTTCGTCCTGCCTCTAGCCATTCTTGGCGACCTTCGCGCCGCAATCTGGGCAATACGTCGCGCTGCTCATGCATAGGTAGTCGCATCCGCATTTTGCGCAACACGTGCGGCCGTCTTCATCGAAAACAAGGTGCGTGGTCGCGCGGTCGATAAGGCCGGTCAGCTTGCCTATGCGCTCAATAGCTTGCTCTGGCGTGTGGCCGTCCCACTCTGGCGCTCGGTCAAGCTCCTTGCAGCGGAACATACCCCAGTACGGATCGATGTCGTAGTGATAGGTGGCCTGGCCGTCTGGCGTGTCGATGCCGACGATGAACATGCCGCCATACATGGTGCCGTCGCTGTGCGCCTTCGCTTTCCATGCCTTGTCGGGAAACGCCGAAACGACGACGGAAAATAGCACGGCTCGGTGGTGGTATAGCTCGTCAAAGGTGTGATAGCCGTCGGACGTGCTTCCGTTGATGGGGTTCGGCCTGATGAGTCCCGCCAGGCGCGTGAACAAGGAGCGCGGATCGGGGAAATCTTCATAGTTGCATGCCACAGACTGAAGGCGTGCCCACCATTCGGATAGAGACGAGCCGTCGAGGTAGACTGCATCGTGTTCAAGCTGGTCGGCAACGCTGTTGCGCGTCGCGTCGTCAATCATCATCGGCACCTTCCTATGCTTTTCAGGTACAGGTTGTTGCGGCGCGATCGCGCTAGCGCGCGGCGATAGCGGCGCTGCCACATCGGGTCGAGCCGCTTCGCCAGCTTGCGTATCGCCTTCGCCGCTTGGCGGAACGCCCGCGCGAAGCACTCGGCCAACGCCTTCACGGCATCCACCGTCATGCGGGCTGCCTCGGCGAAGAACTCGCTACTCCTCATAAAGCACCTCCAACCCGTATGCGGTGGCGGCGTCGTGTTCGATCTTGCAGCCTCGGGCGTCTTCCCAGCCCTTGCAGAAGTAGGCCGCATGGCAAAGGCTCATGTTCTCAAGCGACTTCGCGAGGAAGCACAGCGGAACCTGCACCACGCCGCGCTCCTTCATGGCCTCGTCGCTGTACCACTCGTCGGTGAATAGAGTGTTCACGACCTCGTAGCCCATCTGGCGCAGCTTCGCCACGGCGAGGTCGCGCGTGGCCACGATCTCCTCGTCTGTCTTGCCGGCCATCGGCTGCGAGATCATGGCCTTCTTCACGGTTGCGGCTTCCTTGGCGGTCTCGGTTTTCTTCTCGTCGGTCATCAGATTTCCTTTCCTATCAGCTTCCACAGGTCGAGGAGCGTTCTCCTGCACCTGCGTATGTCGTTCTGTATCTGGGTCTTGCCCTGCCCGTCTTCCAGGCCGTAGCCGAGGCTGCCGTAGGTGTGCAGGCACGACTCGCTAGCCTCTCGGGCCTCGATGTTGTCGCACAACTCGTCAACCATCAGGCGCAGCAGTTGCGCTTTCCGCAACACCTTGGCGTTAGCCATCGCTGCGGCCCTCGCAGGCGATGATGATTCCCGCCGTGATGGACTGCACCATGTAGGCCAGCTCCTCGGCGGCGGGCGTGTCCTCCCCAATGCTGGCAAGCATGTCGCACGCCGCATGCGTCGCCTCGTGGGCGGCGAGCGCGTACAGGTCCGGGGCCTTCACCTTGCGGCTGATCCAGATCACGCACCCCTTGCCAGGGATGCAGCTGGTGAGGCCGTCCTTGCCCTTGGTGTCTCCCGGCTCTTCGCCCATCCTGCGCACGGCCTCGCGGTACTCTCGCTTGCTGGTGGTGACCCAAAGCGGGTCGAACGGCATAATCAGCGGCTCAATCTCGGTTGCCATCGCGTTCCTCCTCACAGCCCAACTCCACGCAACCGTGGAACCGGCCCCGCAGGTCGAGCACGGTTCCGTCTTCCAGCAGTGCGAAGCACTGGTAGCTGTCGTCGGTCAGGGCCTCGACGATGGAAAGCGCCTCTTCCTCGGTGCCCGTGGTGGCGATTTCGATGCCCTGCCGGTATGCGCTTGCGTAGCTCTGGCAGAGCGAGCGCTCGTAGATGCGTATCATTCGCGCGCCTCGGCAGCCTGCTTGTCGTACTTCGCGCGAAGCTCAGGTTCGAACTCCTTGATGAACGCAAGCACGCTGATGCCCTCGGGCAGGTAGTACTTGCACACATTCTCAAGGCACCAGTCCTCGAACGTCTCGCCGTCGGTCACCTCGCACGCGTATCCCGTGCAGTGGCTCATGAGCGCATCGCGCCCGGCCTTGCGGATGGCCTGCTGCATCGCGGAGCCGTGCGCCGCCTCGATGGCATCAATCTGTCCGGCCAGCTCGTCGATGCGCTCGTCTCGGTGCTTCAGCTCGCGGCTGAGCATGTCGTTCTCGTCCTGCTGGTCGAACAGCTGCGCGAGCACGTACTGCTCGCAAGTCTTGATTTCCATGGTTATTTCCCTTCTCGGATCATTTCGTTTCCGTGTTCGTCGGTTATCGTCCAATAGCCGTACTCGTACAGCCCCGGGTGGTGCGGCTCGTAGACTTCCAGCAGTTGGCCCGTCCACCAGGCCTCCTCGTACACCTTGGAGCGCCAGCGCCACTCGGCCCTGAGGCCCGCGCCGCCGTGGAACTGGTTGTGGCACCCGGTCGTGCCGCTGCCGCACAGGGCGAACAGCGGGCTTCGCAGGCTCCACGTGCCGTTCGGCGTGACAAGCTCGAACTCAAGCCCCCAGCTTCGGTGCGCCACGTGGTGGCAGCTCTGTGCGCGCCTGCCGCAGACGCAGCAGCGGTCTTGCAGAAGCTCGTACGACCGCTTGCCCGTGTAGCGCGCCCCGAGGTGTGGCTTTCCGTAAAGCTCGGCGCGCTCCTTCGGCCAGCCGCGCAGCTGGCTTGCCTGCAGGATCATGCGAGCCTCCTGTCCGGGCCGTCGAACTCGACCACCCTTGCCCCGTGGCGCAGCCGCGACACGATGGCCTTGGCCGTGTCGGCGTCGCCCTGCTCGGCGAGCCTGCGCACGAGGTCGCTAGGCCTGTACTGCGTGGTGACCAGCGTGGGGCGCATCGCCGAGTAGCGCTGGTCGATGAGCTGGAACAGGCTGTCGAGCACGAAGCCCGTGGGCCTACGCTTGCCCAAGTCGTCGATGAGCAGGTAGCCCGCTTCGGCATAGCGCTTCAAGGGGTCACCGCCGTCGTGGAAGCTGCGCTGAATCTCGTCGAGCACGCGGTACATCGGCACCATGAGCGGCGACTTGCCCCGGTCGTGCAAGCGCATGGCCACGGCTGCGGCGCAGGTCGTCTTGCGGGTGCCGACGTCGCCCCACAGGTAGAGCCATTGGCCGCCCTCCATGGCAAGCGCAAGCTCGTCGGCCATGGGGTGGTCAAGCCCCAGGTAGCGCTCGGGCACGCCGCAGCGCACAAGCGAGCGCCTGCGCTTCTCGGCGACGGCCTTCTCGGCCTCAGCCTGCTCTTGCGCCGCTATGGCAGCGCGCTCGGCGACGGCCCCTTCGCAGCCGCACGACTCGTAGCCGCAGAACAGGCGCTTGAGGCCCAGCTGGGCGTACCGCGCGTTGAGCACGGCCCCGCAATGCGGGCACTCAGTCGTACTGGGAAAAGTCGTCACCTTCGCTCACCTCCTGCTTCGTCTCGCGTATCGGCTTCGAGGTGCGCACCCAGTTGCGCACGGAGGCCTTCCAATCCTTCATTCGCGATTTGCCGACCATCCAGCCCTTCTGGGCGTAGAAGTCGACGAACCGCTCTGGGTCGAAGTCGGTCGAGGCGAGGTCGATGCCCTTGGACGCCGCATAGGCGGCTGCGTACTCGGCTACCTCTTCGGGAGAGGGGGCGCGGAAACGCGCCGCACTCGCTTTTCCCTCTTCCTTAATTCCTCTTCCTACTTCCTCTTCCTCTTCGCTTGGCCGTTTGCTTTCGGCTTTGCTTGCCAGCTCGCTTGACGTTTTGCTTCCGCTTTTGCTTTGCGGTTTGCTTCCCGTTTTGCTTGGCCGTTTGCTTTCGGCTTTGCTTGCGTCGTTGCTTGACGATTTGCCGCCGTTGCCTCCCGCCACGATGCGCGAGCGGGAGGTTTCCATGACGGGCCGTATGGCCGTTAGCACCGCTTCCTGGGTGTCGGTGCGCGGCTCGGGTTCCTCGCCCGTGCGCAGGTACCGGACGATCATGCCTATAAGCTCGTCGCCCTCCCTGCGGTTGCGAAGCCTAAGCGGCCCGTCGATGAGCGAGTCCAGGACTTGCACGCCGCCGTCACCCCTAAAAGGGAATGTCGTCGTCGTACACGTCCATCGACTGCTGCACGGGCTGCTGGGGCGCTTGCTGCGGGGCCTGCGGTGTCTGCTGGGGCGCGTACTGCGGCACGGGTGCTGGTGCTTGCTGGCGCGGCTGCGGGGCGGCAGGCGGGTTCTGGTAGGCCTGCTGAGCGTTCCGCTGGGGTGCCTGCTGCTGCGGCGCTTGCTGCGGCTGGTACGCCTGCTGCGGTGCCTGCTGGGGCGCGTAGGCCTGCGGTTGGTAGCCCTGCGGCGCGTACTGCTGCGGCTGGCCCTGCTTGGCGTTGGGGTTCTGGCTCAGAAGCTCCACCTCGTCGGGGATGACTTCGAGCTTCGAGCGCCTGCCGCCGCCGTTCTTGTCCTCCCACGAGCTGTAGCGCAGCTTGCCCTCGATGGCCACCTTCATGCCCTTGCGCAGGATGCGGCTCAGGGCCTCGGCGCGGTTGCCGAACATCGTGCAGTCGACGAAGTTCGGGTAATCCTCCCACTGGCCCGTCTGCTGGTTCTTTCGGCGGTCGTTGACCGCAACGCCGAAACCGAGAACCGCCATGCCGCCCGCCGTGCTGCGAAGCTCGGGGTCTCGCGTCAGGTTGCCCGTAATGTTCACTCGGTTGATGCTCACAAAAAGCTCCCTTCTCCGGTGCCGCCGCTTGTCCACGTCCTCTGGATGTCGGCGTCAACGGTCTTGATCCTCAACTTGATTGCCATGATTGCCTCGCTCGAGGCCTTGTAGAGCGCTTCGGCGCAGTCGCGCAGCTGCTTCTTCTCGGCTATGTCGGGGCGTCCCCGGCACAGGTCGCTTATCACGGTGACCGGCGTGCCCTTGGAACGCTCCTCCAAGATGGCTATGCGCAGCGCCTTGCGGTACTCGGCCTCGTTCTCGGCGTACTGCTGGCCAGTCCTGCGCAGGGCCTCAAGCTCCTGCATGAGCTGGTCGAAAAGCTGCTCGCGCTCTCCGTACAGGTCTTGCATGGCCTACAAGACCGTCCACGTCGGGGTCGCGCAGCAACCGGGGTTCTGGATGAACTGCTCGTACTGCTCACGGCTGTTGAAGCGGTAGGCGGTGCCGCAGGCCTTGCACTTGGCGTCGAACGGCCCCTGCACGGGCGGCTCCTTCTCGGGCTTTTCCACGCCGTTCAGGGAGTCCGGGTCGCTCGTGCCGTCGATGTCGAACATGCCGCAGAGCGCGTACTTGCGCGCGTAGCTCGACGCCGAGCCGGTGATCTGCGTCTCGCTCATGCCCTTCTGGGCGAGCGGCTCGCGGGCGTAGGCGCAAATGACGATCTCGCCGGGCGTGCCGTCCTCGAACTTCACGAGGCAGGTGGCCTTCACGTAGAAGCGGTCGCCCACCTGCTCGATGGAGTCGTTGAGGGTGAAGAACACGCCCGCGTCACGGCAAGGCTCCTTGAGCGCGGCAACGATGTCCTCCATCGAGCGGTAGTAGTAGTTGCCGTGCGCGTTGTACCGCGCCTTCGGCACGACCACGGAGCGCTGAACCTGCGCCACCGCCTGGTCGATTGTCATGTGCTTGTCGTCTGCCATTCGATGCTCCTAACGGATCGTGCGCTCGTAAACCTGCTGCAAGGTGCCGCGCTTGAACACGCCGCTCACGCCGATGCTCCCGCAGAAGCGCCCGATGGCCTGCATCTGGTCGGTCGTGGCGGAGTCGATGAGCATCACGCAGGGGGTTGCGGGGCCACTCGACACGGGCGCCGGCGAGGCAACTGGTGCGGGCGCGGGCGCCGGTGCGGCAATGGGCGCGGGGCCGATAGGCTCGTCGCCGATCTCCTGCATGGGGCTTCCGCCCGGATACCAGTTGCCGGCGGGTTCGGGCGCGGCCTCCGGCTCTGGTTCAGGTTCCATGGCGGCTTTCAGCTCGGCAATGCGCGCGGCCTCTTCTGCCGCCTTGCGGGCCGCTGTGAGCGCTGCGCCCAGGTCGAGGGTCGCGAACAGCTCGCGCTCGGCCTCGGCATAGAAAGGCTCGCCCTCGAACTGTGACTTGAGCGTTTCCCAGTCGCCCGCCAGCTTGGAGACCTTCGCCTCAAGCGCCTCGCAAGCCTTGATCTCGCCGAAGGTCTTGTTGAGCCACTGCGGCTCGTGGAAGCGCTCATAGGGCACGACGGGGGCCAGAAGCCCGGCGAATTCCTCGTAGTGCTCCTGCAGCTTGGCGTAGGCGCGGGCCTTGCGCTCTTCCTCGGCCTGGTCGAGCTGCGCCTTGATGTTGTCGGCGGCTTCGTCGATGATGGCCGTGATCTGCTTGCAGCGCTTCTCGAAGGCGTCGAGCGGCTTGCTGTACTCGCGCTTCACGGCCTTGCGGCGCTCGTCGATCTCCTTCTTGAGGCCGTTGAGGTAGCTGCGGTCGTGCTTGGCATCTGCGATGTTCTCCTTCTTGGTGAGGTCGTAGGTCGCACCGTCGTAGGCCTCGACGGTCTTGCGCACGTGGGCTTCGAGCGCGTCGAAGTTCGCCTCGATGACGGACGGCTTGTAGGCCACGGTCAGGCTCGATGCGTCCTGCTCCTCGATGACCTCGGCCACAACGTTCTCGGCTTCGTTACTCATCCCAGACCTCCCCGGTCTCGTCGTCGAACTCGATGGTCTTCTGCTCGCTCTCCACGGTCAGGATCACGTAGCCGCCCGTCTTCTTCATCAGGGGAAAGGCGTTCTCGCTGTCCATTCGGACGGTGAACTGCAAGACCGCCTCGTCGCCCTTGATGGTCGATTGCTTGAACAGGGCGCGTGCGCTTACCGGTTGCGTCGTGATCAGCGCCACGGCTAGTCCTCCTTCTTCACGCCGAAGATGATTCTCATGACGTGCTTGGCGGCCTACTCGGCCTCTTTGCGGCGCGCCTGCTCCACAAGCTCCCGGTTGGTGTTCTCGTTGACGACCTGGTAGCCCTTGGCGCGCACGTCCTCGGGGTAGCTTTCAAGCGCGGCCTCGGCCAGGGCGATCATGGCCCACCAAGCGCCCGCGTCCTTCTCGTCAGCCTCGGCCTTGCCGCCCGCCACCATGAGGGCGTTCACGGCGATGCAGCTGGTGAGGTCGATAAGCGTCTCGATGCTGTCGGTGCGGCTCATGCCGTCGTTCACGTTGTTCTCGAAGTGCTTCATTTCTTCTCCTTCACGTACTCCTCGACGAAGTACTCGATGTAGATGCTGATAAACGGTTGCGTCCCGTGGCAGGGCCTCGGGCGCTTGTCCACGGTGCAGGTGATCACCTGCTGGTCGTCCTTGAATGCGAGGCCGTTGAGCGAGTCGCAGACGAGCTTGCCCACGTTGTCCCAGTCGGGCTTTCCCATGTCAGCGCGCCCTTCCCAATACTTGGGGTTGCTCTTAGCGAGCGGTCGGTAGGTGGATATGCGCATCCTCACGGGGCCGTCGTGCCCGGCGAAGGTCTCGCCGTATTCGGCCCGCCACGCGTCGCGCACCTCCTTCTCGGCCTTCAAGGTCTTGGTGGGGGTGTAGGTGCGGCGGTTGCGGTAATCGGTGCGGGGGCGCTGCTTGCCCACGACCTCGCGAACCGGAACCACGACCCGCGCCGTCGCTGCCAGCGTTTGAACCCAGCTCATTCGCTGAAACCGTCCGACTGGCTGCGGTGCTTGTTGAAAGCGCCCTTCAGCTGCGGGTAGCGGGCCTCCATGATGCGGGCCAGGCTCGGGGCGATGCCGTTCTTGCAGGCCACGTGCAGCTCGTTGCGCACCATGTTCACCAGGTAGTTGACCGACACGTAGCCCTTGCGGTTGAGCCTCACGGCGTTCTCGACCATGAAGTTCCAGGCGCCGGGGTTGTTCTCGATCCACTTGCGGGCCTCTTGGAAGTCCTGCTCGCCTGCGAAGCCGAGGCCGAATATCTCAAGCTGGTTGCTCTGCGGCTTGGGGCTGTAGCGCTCGTCGTTACGCATGGACGACACCCGCCGTGGTCTCGTAGGCCTGCTGGGCGGTTGCCACCGCGCCGTCCATCGTGGGGATGATCCACGCCCACAGGACGATGAGGAAGATGAGCGTGGCGGCTAGGAAGCCGACCAAAACGCCAGCCTTGAACTGGGAGGCGTCCTGCATCTCCTTCGCGGTGGGGCGCTGCTTGCGTTCGAATGGTATGATGGTCGAAGCATCGTTCTCGATGCGGTTCATGCGGGCGCTCGGAGTGTGGTAGCTGGGGGCGCTCGCTTTCTTTTTGCTTTGCATTTCGTGCTCCTTTCTGATGTTTCCGCTGGTCATAGCACGTGTGGCTTTTGGTGTGCCTATTTCTGCTTTTTCTTGGCGCGGCTCTTTGCGCTGTAGTAGCGCTGTCGCTCCTGGTTGTTCCTCTTCTCCCTGATCGCCTCCTCTCGCATGGCGTTGGCCTGCTCGGCTAGGTCGGACATGTGAAGTTCCTTCGTGCACTCGATGCACCAGCCGTTGATTCGGTTCAGGGGGCGGAACGTCCATCTGCCGCAGTTGGGGCACTGGCTGCGCTTGCGGAGCGAGAGTCCGCAGCGTTGCGCTTGCCACTTAACCGAGTCTTCCGAACGTCCCAGCGCCTTGGCTATCGCTTTAGCGCCTTCGCCCGCGTGCTCTTCGAGGTACATGAGTTCATGTGTCGACCACTGCCTCATTACGCCTGCTTCTCGCCTTTCTGCTCGCGCTCCCAATCTCTGTAGGCCTTGGTGAGCGTCGTTACCATTTGATCCAACCTGGTTTCGCGAAGCGTTTCGCGCTTTGCTTCGGCGCTAGGGCGCGAGTCGGCAGACTTCATCGCTCGTCACCTCGATTGCATTCGCGAGCTTTCGTGCTTCCGTAATCGTCATGTCGCTCTCGCCGTTAACCTTCTTGTTGAAGGTCACGAGGGAACAACCGATTGCGTCGGCTACGCTCTGCTTCGTGATGTGCAGCTCGGCAATGCGAGCAGCAACGAGACCTTGCAGGCTGTTCATTGATCCTCCCTTCTTCCTAATGCCCATTAGGTACGAGCAAAACAATATCCTAATGGGCATTAGGAATCAATAGCATATTGAGTTTTTCCTAATTTCTGTTAGGATTTACTCGAATAGTCTTTAGGTGAGAGGGGGCTAAAGATGCAGCTATCACGCGCATTGAACGACTACCTCGACGAGCTTGGCATGAAGCAAGCGGATGTGTGCAGGGCGTCCGGTATGTCAGACGCTCACGTGTCGCAGATTTTCAGTGGCAAGATCAAAGACCCAAAAGCGAGCATCGTATACAAAATTGCACACGCTATGGGCATATCGGTTGACGCTCTGCTCGATAGGGCGGAGTCGTACGAGGATGAAAGGGAGTAGTGCATGGGAATGTTCAACAAAAGCGCCGCTAAGAAGATGGCTAGCGATGCTGACGAGTTCATCGTGAGCGACGGGAAGGTTCACGCCCTCGTGTTCCAGGTCGCGGGCAAGGCCATGTATTCGACCGCCACGCAGCTTGAGGACAAGGTTACCGAGCGCATCGACGGAACGTTGTCGCGCATCCAGGACAAAGGTTGTCAGGTCGTCGATGTCAAGATGGCCGTCAGCGCCAACACGCGCGACAGCGACATGATGCTGTACTCGTTTACCGTCTTATATAGGTAAAGAAAAAAAGAAGCCCAACGGGGTCACAGCGTTGCAGCGCTACCCGTGGGGCTTTCCACAGAACCTCTGAAAGGAGGCCGTTTCATATTATGCCAAAAACAGCGGTGATATACGCCCGCTTTTCATGCAACAAGCAGCGCGAGGCCTCGATAGACGACCAGCTGCGCGTGTGCCGCGACTGGTGCAAACGCGAGGGCTATGCCATCGCCGCCGAGTACTGCGACTACGCCATATCGGGCCGCACCGACGACCGCCCCGAGTTCCAGCGCATGATAGCCAACGCGGGCGAATCCGACATAGTGCTTGTGTACATGATGGATCGCTTCTCCCGTGGGGAGTACGACGCGCCCATATACAAGCGCGAGCTTGCAAAGAAGGGCGTGAAGCTCGTGTCGGCGCTTGAGGCCATACCCGACTCGCCCGAGGGCATCATCTACGAGAAGCTGCTGGAAGGCCTTGCCGCCTGCGAGTCGAAGAAGACCGCCATACGCACCAAGCGCGGAATGGAGGGCAACGCGCTCCGTTGCAAGACCAACGGCGTGCGCGTGTTCGGCTACCGCAAGTCGGAGGACGACGAGTACGAGATAGACGAGCATGACGCCGCGTTCGTGCGCGAGGCCTTCAAGCGGCGCGTCAACCGCGAGACCGTGAACTCGATAGCTCGGGACTTCGCCCAGCGAGGCGTGAAGACCTCCAACGGCAACCCGTGCGGCTACTCGATGGTTTACCAGATGCTCCACAACAGGCGCTACACGGGGCGCTACGAGTGGGGCGGCATAGTCAAGGAGGGCGGAATGCCCGCGATCATAGACGAGGTGACTTTCATGGACGCTCAGCAGGTGCAGGGAACCAAGAAGCGCTCTTCGGAGGACTGGGGCGATTTCGCCTTGGCGGGTAAGGCCATATGCGCCGGCTGCGGGCGAAACCTGCGGGGCGTGAGCGGGCGCGGGCGGCACAACGTAAAATACGAGTACTACAGCTGCGTTGACGGCTGCACGAGAAACGTTCGCCGAGAGGAGCTTGAGGGCGCTATCGTCGGTGCCCTGCGCGAGCTGCTTTCCGACCGCGAGGAGGCCTTGAGGATAGCCCACATGGTCGCCGACAGGGCAGACGGGGCGGAGATTGCCACAAGGCGAAAACAGGCGGCGGAATCCCTTTCAGCTGCGGAGCGCGGGCTGAAGAACATCCTGAACGCCATCGAGCAGGGAATCATAGCGCCGGGCGTGAAGGAGCGCATAGCCGAGCTTGAGCAGCAGAAGGCTCGCGCCAACTACGACCTGCAGACCATCCAGGAGCAGAAGATAGACCCGGAGCGCTTCGCGGACTTCCTGCAGTGCGGCGCGAAGCTCGATGACGCAACGCTATTGAAGGCGTTCGTATGGCAGGTGAGCGTATCCGACGAAGACGTGCTCGTGACACTGAACTACGACACGGAAAGCAACGAACCCGCCAGACTTGACATCCAGCGGGTTCGAGGAAAATTGGAATGGTGCCCCCAGCGGGATTCGAACCCGCGATATCCACCTTGAAAGGGTGGCGTCCTTGGCCGCTAGACGATGGGGACAGCGGGAAAGAGTATAGCAGACTTTTTTGCCGGCGCGTATATCGTTGGCAAACTGGAAAACCACCACAAAGGAGTAGGCTTCTGTTCCGATTTTCAAATATCTCAATCTGTAACATCTGGGCGGGCAAATCGGCTCTATGTGTTACAGATCGAGACAAAAGGCAGACGTCGGGACGAACATCTCATTCTGTAACAGTAAGACGACTTTTAACGGTCTAGATGTTACAGATTGAGACAAACAGCTGGGATGGGGCAAAACCACCACAAAGGTGCCTGTCCCCTTTGTGGTGGTGGGGTGTTAGGGAAGGAGCTTCATGGCGGCGTCGTGGGCGGCGTGCTCGTAGGTGTCGTCGAGGGGCGTGAGCGGCAGCAGGGCTGTGGCCTGCGCATCGCCGCGGCGCTCGAGGGCGTGCGCGATCAGCCGGTCGGCGAGCTCGGGGTTCTTGGGCAGTGCCGGTCCGTGTAGGTACGTGCCGATGACGCCCTTGTAGATCAGGCCCTCAAAGCCATCGTCGCCGTTGTTGCCGGTGCCCGTGACGACGGACGTTCCGAGCGGCGTGGCCTCGGCGTCCAAAAGCGTGCGACCTCCATGGTTCTCGAATCCCACAAAGGGCTCAGGTGCCAGATCGGTTTTGACGGCTACGTTGCCGATCAGGCGATCGGAGCCACGTACGGTTTCGGCGGCAATGACGCCCAGGCCCTCAATGCGATCGTCGCCCATGTAGTACGAACGGCCGAGCAGCTGATAGCTGCCACAGATGGCAAGCAGCGAGCCGCCATCCTCAACATAGGCCGCGACCTTGTCTTTTTGAGCGAGCAGCTCGTGTGCCACGGCCAGTTGGTCGCGGTCGGAGCCGCCGCCCATCATGACGATGTCGGCGTCGGTGAGATTGAGCGAATCGCCCATGCGGACCTCGTCCACGCGAACGGGGATGCCGCGCCAGGCGCAGCGACGCTCGAGGGCGATAACGTTGCCGCCGTCGCCGTAGAGGTTGAGGGCATCGGGGTACAGGTAGACGATGCGCAGCGGGCGCGAAAGCTCGACTGGCGCGATGCCGACAGGAAGAGCGCTGCCGTCGGCACGGGCTACGGCGCGCCCGGCAACAGCGTCGGCGGCAGCGCCTTTCAGCCCGTCGAGCTCCTTGACCAGCGGCGGGAAGGCCGTGTAGTTGGCGACGGCGTAGAAGGTGTCATTGGCGGCCTCGTCTGCCACGGCGCCAATTGCCTGCGCGACGTCCGAGATAATCGCGGCATCGATGCCGGCGTACTTGAGACGCACCTGCATGTCGTGCGCGCGCGTGCCTCCGGCAAAGGCGACAAGACCCGGCGTGTCGGCGATGCGCTCAAAGTCGACGTCGTAGATCCACGATACATCGTGGCCGTCGGCATCGTTATCGTTGAGGAAGAAAGCGCAGAGTCTGCCGCCTGCCGTCTTGATGGACTGGATTTGTCGATCGAAGCCTACGGGATTCTTAGCCAGGTTGGCCTCGACGGTGCGGCCGGCGATATCCCAGCGGCCCATGCGTCCGCCGGCGGGGACGTAGGCATCG
The DNA here is from genome assembly GCA_902497025.1 of uncultured Collinsella sp. Lineage (GTDB taxonomy): Bacteria > Actinomycetota > Coriobacteriia > Coriobacteriales > Coriobacteriaceae > Collinsella. The sequence continues at coordinate 175,518 of CABVDJ010000001.1, forward strand.
AGCGTGGGCTGCAGGTGCGCCGTATCCACGCCTAACTCATGTGCGGCAAAGAATGCAGCGGCAACGTTGTAGACCATGTACAGGCCGTTGTAGCGCGTGGCGATGTGTACGGCAGCTGCGTCGGACGCAGATCCAAAGACCAGGTCAAAGCCGTAGCCGTCGCAGCCGAGCTCCACGCCCGTCACACGGCGGACCAGTGCGGGGCGTGCCCAACCGCACGAGGGGCAATGGTAGGCGCCGAGTTGACCATACTGCACATAGTCGTACTCCAACGGCGCGTTGCACTGCGAGCAAAAACGCGAGTCGCTAATGCGGTCGGACTCGGTGTTGGTGGCGCCGTCGATGCCAAAGGCGATGCTTGCATTGGGGACGCGCGCGGCGATCGCGGCACACAGCGGATCGTCGGCGTTATAGATGAGCGTCGTTGCCGGCGAAAGCTCCAACGCATGGGCGATGACGTCTTGGGTATGGTCGATCTCGCCGTAGCGATCCAGCTGGTCACGGAACAGGTTGAGCAGCACAAAGTACGTCGGCTTGAGCTTGGGCAGAACGCGCACCGTGTAGAGCTCGTCGCACTCAAAAACGCCTACGCGCTTGCCGCTGTCGACACGCTTAAGATCGCTGCGGGCCTCGAGCAGAGCACCCACTACGCCAGGCTCCATATTGTTGCCGGCACGGTTGCACACCACGGTAGCGCCGCTGGCAGCAACTGCGTCGGCGATGAGGTTGGAGGTCGTGGTCTTGCCGTTGGTGCCGGTGATCACCACGCTGCGGTCGACTAGGCTTGCGAGGTCGCTTAGCAGCTCGGGGTCGATCTTCATGGCGATACGGCCGGGAAGCACGCCACCCTGGCGTTTGAGGACAGAGCGCAGCCCCCAGCGGGCGATATCGCTCGAGGTGCAGGCGAGAGATGAGCGGAGGTTCATGAAGCCGTTCCTAACATAGATGACATGGTCGGGGCGATCGCGTTGCTAAAAGCCGTAGCGGCGTGCAAATTCCTGGGCAAGCTGCGATACGTCTTCGCAGGCGTTGGCCCAGGGGGCAAAGTCGGGGGTGTCCGAGATAATGCCGTCGGCTTCCCAAACCGCCTGGTGCGAGAGGTCCCAGGGGTCGCGCGGCTCGGGTCGGCAGGGAAGATACGGCGTCTGGTACATAGGGTTCAGCAAGAAGAACGCGCCGCCCTCGCAACGGTTGGCGAACTCACGCAGCGCGCGCGTCGCCGGGCGCATCTTATTTGTTTTGAACAGCAGAATCGTGCGGGCGAGCAGGTACCAAGGAGAGTTTTCGAGTGCGTCCGCCCCTATCTGTTCCTCGAGCTGATGTGCCAGGGCAAAAAAGCCGTCCTGGTCTTCCAAGCGGGCGAGGGCAAGCAACACGGTGCCGGCAGCTCGGGTGGGATAACCTTCTGCCTTAAGGACGCGGCGGGCGTAGTTGGCAGCAGCACGGTAACGAGCGCTCGCTATGCACAGCTGCGAGATGGCCTCGAGCGTGTGAAGCCAGCCAATAAGCGCCGGCTCGCTCACGGTAAGGTCTGCTGCGGTGACATCGTCGGCCAAAACATTATTGGCCCAGTAGTGCGGGGCCTCCATGTCGAACCCGGGCACGCTTTGTTGCAGGTAGTCGGCCGTACTCGTCTCGAGCTTCATCAAGTCGCCCAGGCAGGCATCAACGGGCGTGTCCGCCAGGATGATGGCGAGCAGCTGCGCATCGACGGCAAGTGCATCGACGCGAACAATCTTGAGCAGCTCGTCGCGCATGTCGTCGAACAGGCGGTTGCGCGTCTGCTCAAACTCCTCGTCGCTGCCCATGTCTTCGATGCGATGGAGCTCGTCGAGCAGGTGGCGGTGGACGCCGGCATAGGACAGCAGCGCCTGGGCATGCTCGGTCTGCGCATACTTATGAGGGTTGACGCTCACGTCGTTATGGACAAGCTCGCGTGCTGCATCGGTGAGTTCGGGGTGCGACGCAACGTAGGCGCGCTCCAGGTAGGCGGGGATGTAGACGCTCGGATCCATTAGAGGTCTCCTCCCTTAAACGGCAAGCCCTGCTCGGCCGCCCGCAGGATGCGCTCGTCGATCTGGGAACGCACGATATCGTTGGTGGCGACCCAGGCGGCAAAGCTGGCATTGTCGGGGGCGCCCAGGCCCTCCTGCAGTACCGGCGTCGCCTCGGACAGGGCAAGGACAAGCTCATCGGTGGAGCCCGGACCTACGTTGACGCGAGCATAGACGCCATCGGGAAACTCGGTTTGGAAGTAGAGTGCTTCGGCCGCGTGCGGGCATGAGCGCACCAGGATGCGCAGGTAGTGTTCGGCGCCCTCGTAATCCAGCTCGCGCCAGGCTGCGCTCATCAGCGCGATGAGCGTCCACGGGTCCAGGTCGCGCTCCGCGTCCTTGGGACGGCGGCGCAGCGGCGTGTTTGCAAGATAGGGCACGGAGTGGGCGGAGCGAAAACGCTTGAGCTCCTCGGCAGGGTATTCGAGCTTTGCCATGGCAAGCATCGCGGTATGGCGGACACCGGCGGGGTCGTTGGGCGCAAAGTCCAGGCTGCGATTCGCGGCATCCAGCGACATGCGGTAGCGGCCGCTAATGAGGGCGCGCGACGCAAGGGCGGCAAGCCAGCGCAGGTAGGGGCGGCGCATAAGGTCGCCTGCGGCCTCACGCTCGTAGGGGTCCTGCGCCGAGGCGGTCTTGAGCGCCAGATCGTGCTCCACTTCGTCGCACTTGGACACCAGATACTGCACGTATTCCTCGTTGGAGCCGGCGGTGAGGGCGGTCAGCATGCGCTGAGCGTCCCAGTTGGTCGGGTCGAGCGCGGCTGCCTCGCGGAGCATGTTCTCGGCAGCTGCCTCTTCTTGCTCTGCCTGGGTATCGTCAGGGATAAAGGGAATGCGGTAGTCGACAGCCTCGACCACCTTGGCAATGAGGTGCCCGGCGCGGTCGCGGTCGTGCACGATGAGCGGTGCGGGGTTGCGGGTGAATTGTTCCATCAGACGCTCTACGGCGGCACCGTCGGTGAGCGGGATATTGTCGCGGCGCAAGGCCTCAAGAACGAGGCGATGGCAATCCTCTTGAATGGGATCGAATGCCATGGGGCCTCCTTTGCTGCGGTTAGGGTTCAAATGTTTCTATATAAGGTTCTAGTTTACCCGCATGTGGCACACCGGGGGTGCCGCACTTGGACTTGCACCTTTGCACCACGAAGACGGATGTCGCACAAATGTCGGCACCTTGGACGACCGAGTGGTATCACGGTGCCGCAAACGGTCGATTTTTGGCGGCGAACGGTGCATATTTTGGAGGGGCACGGTCCTGCCCGGGATATGTAGTCAACCTTGATAAAACGTTTGCCCAGCTTGGGAGTATGGATGCCGCACAAGGGTCTTCAGGGATAGAAAAAACGTTTCATCATTGGCGGCTTTAGGTGAATAACTGACCAACCAGAACGGTAAAATAGTGTTTGTCTGAGCGTTGAGACGTTTAGACATCGCGCATTGTCATCGCCGGCAACGCGCAAACCGGTCCTAACGGAGCCAATTGGGTGCTCCGTTATATACGCAAGTCTAAGAGGGGCTTGTTTAGGAGGCACAGTATGGGACGTTTTACCAATCCTCGCGATCTGTACTTTGGTGAGGGCGCTCGCCACGAGGTGAAGAACCTCAAGGGTAAGAAGGCCATCATCGTTTCTGGCGGCAGCTCTATGCGCCGCGGCGGGTTCCTGCAGGACGTTGAGGCCGACCTCAAAGAGGCCGGCATGGAGGTCAAGCTGTTCGAGGGCGTCGAGTCCGATCCCTCCATCGAGACCGTCATGAAGGGCGCAGCCGCTATGCGCGACTTCGAGCCCGACTGGATTGTTGCTATCGGCGGCGGTTCGCCCATCGATGCCGCTAAGGCCATGTGGGTCTTCTACGAGTATCCCGAGGAGTCCTTCGACAACATTATCCAGCCGTTCAGCTTCCCCGAGCTGCGTCAGAAGGCTCACTTCTGCGCCATTTCCTCTACCTCCGGCACTGCTACCGAGGTCACCGCATTCTCCGTCATCACGGATTACGAAAAGGGCATCAAGTACCCGCTGGCCGACTTCAACATCACCCCTGATGTCGCCATCGTCGACCCCGAGCTCACCTACACCATGCCCGCCAAGCTGTGCGCTCACACCGGCATGGATGCTCTGACCCACTGCATGGAGGCCTACGTTTCCACCTGCGCCTCTATGTTCACCGACGCCAACGCTCTGCACGGCATCCGCGAGATCGTCGAGTGGCTGCCCAAGTCCTATGCTGGCGACCATGAGGCCCGTCAGCACATGCACGAGGCTCAGTGCATCGCCGGTATCGCCTTCTCCTCGGGCCTGCTCGGCATCGTTCACTCCATGGCTCACAAGACCGGTGCTGCCTTCGAGAACGGCCACATCATCCACGGTGCCGCTAACGCCATGTACCTGGGCAAGGTCATCCAGTGGAACTCCAAGGATCCCCGTGCTGCCGAGCGTTACGCTTACGTGGCCAAGGAGATCCTGCACCTTCCCGGCGAGACCAACGAGGAGCTCATCGCTGCGCTCGTCCAGAAGATCCGCGACCTCAACGACCAGCTCAACATTCCGCAGTCCATCAAGGATTACGCGAATGGTGGCGTGAAGGTCGACGCCGAGAACCCGCAGATGGTTTCCGAGGAGGAGTTCCTCGCCAAGCTGCCCGAGATTGCCGCGAACGCCGAGCAGGACGCCTGCACGCCCGAGAACCCGCGTGAGACCAAGGCTGCCGACTTCGAGAAGATCCTCAAGGCCTGCTACTACGACACCGACATCGATTTCTAATCGACTCTTGTTATCGTAACGAGGGGCTCCGCACGTATCTGTACGGAGCCCCTTTCTTTTTTCTTTTAGAGAATGGGATAGTTATGGCTGCAATTTTCAATAGCCCCAGCAAGTACATCCAGGGTCCGGACGAGCTGGCCAAGCTCGGCTCCTATGTCGAGCCGCTCGGCGCTAAGGCCCTCGTCATCGTGACGCCTTCGGGCAAGAAGCGCGTCGGTGCCAAGATCGAGGGCGGCTTTGCCGAGGCTAAGGCCGAGCTGCTGTTTGAGGATTTTAACGGCGAGTGCTCCAAGGGCGAGGTCGATCGCCTGGTTGCGCTCGCTCGCGACAACGGTTGCGATATCGTCGTCGGCGTCGGTGGCGGCAAGATCCTCGACACCGCGAAGGCCGTCGCCTACTACCTGGAGTCCCCGGTTATCATTTGCCCCACCATTGCTTCGACCGATGCCCCGTGTTCGGCGCTTTCGGTGCTTTATACCGATGACGGCCAGTTCGACAAGTACCTCTTCCTTAAGGCAAACCCCAATATTGTCCTTATGGATACGACGGTTATCGCGGCGAGCCCGGTGCGCCTGACGGTTTCCGGCATGGGCGATGCGCTCGCAACCTATTTCGAGGCCCAGGCAACGCACGATGCCGACGGCGGCACCTGCGCTGGCGGCAAGGGCGGCATGGCCGGTCTGGCGCTTGCCAAGCTCTGCTACGAGACGCTTATGGCCGATGGCGTTAAGGCCAAGGTCGCGCTGGAGAAGGGTGCGCTCACGCCTGCCGTCGAGCATATCATCGAGGCAAACACGCTGCTCTCCGGCATCGGCTTTGAGAGCTCGGGCCTTGCTGCTGCTCATGCCATCCACAATGGCCTGACGATGCTGCCCGAGTGCCACGGCATGTATCACGGCGAGAAGGTCGCCTTTGGCACTATCGTCCAGCTGGTACTCGAGGATGCTCCGACTGAGAAACTCGAGGAAGTCTTGGGCTTCTGCATTGAGCTGGGCCTGCCGGTCACGATGAAGGAACTTGGCGTTGCCGAGCTTACGCGCGAGCAGGCCATGATTGTTGCCGAGGCCGCCTGCGCACCCGATGACACCATGTGCAACATGCCGTTTGAGGTGACGCCCGAGATGGTTGCAAACGCCATTCTGGGTGCCGACGCACTGGGTCACTACTATCTCATGGATGAGTAAATCAAGCTAAGGAAGGGGCAAAGCCAACAGATGGCTTTGCCCCTTTTTGCTATGGTGCAAAGGGGTCAGGTTACTTTGCACCAATCGTTGTTTGATGAAGGGCGGATTCTCGTATGGCGCTTCCTGTGGTTTACGGCGGTCCCGGCCGGTATGTTCAGGGGCCGGGCGAACTGTCGCGTCAAGGCAAGTATTTGTCATGGTTGGGCTGCGCTGCCTATGTCTTGTTTGACCAGGGCACCGAGGATCGGCTGTGCAGACAGATCGTCGATGGATTTCTGGACGACGATCTAAGCGAGCCGTTCTTTAAGATTTATGACGGTCCGTGTACGGAAGAGGCCGTTTTCGAAATGGCTAAGGAAGCCCAGGCCGAGTATTGCGACATGGTAGTGGGTATTGGCGGCGGCAAAATGCTCGATATCGCCAAGGCCGTTGCGTTTTATACCGAGTTGCCGTTGTGCGTATGCCCCACGGCGGCTTCGATGGACGGTCCGTGCAGCGCGATTTCGGTGCTGTATCACGAGGATGGGTCGTTCGACCGCTATCTGATGCTCGAGAAGAATCCAGACCTGGTCGTGGTCGATACCAACGTGGTCGCGTCAGCCCCGCTGCGCATGACGGTCGCTGGTATGGGCGATGCGCTGGCAACGTACTTCGAGGCGCGTTCGTGCGCCGCGGCGCACGGCGCCAACGAGCACGGTGGCGCACCGGGACACTTGGCCTTGGTTGCGGCTCGTGCCTGCTATGACACGCTTATGGAGTGCGGCGTCGCTGCCAAGCGCGATCTCAAAAAGGGCCGTATATCGCCGGCGGTTGAGCGCCTGATCGAGTGCAATATTCTGCTCTCGGGCGTCGGCTTTGAGAGCGGTGGCTTGGCGTTGGCGCATGCTATCGCCAACGGCCTGACGATTCTGCCCGAGTGCAAGGCCATGCATGGTGAGGCCGTGGCATTTGGCCTGGTGGTGCAGCTGCGCCTGGAGCGTGCGCCCGAGCTTGATCAGGTGCTCGAGTTTTGTCAGCGCGTTGGTCTGCCGACGACGCTCGAGGAGCTGGGTCTTGGCGAGATTTCCGATGCCGATCTGCAGGGTGTTGCAAATGCGGTCTTTAGAAACGAGCGCAATATGGCTAACGAACAGGCCAAGGTGACCAAACAAAAACTCGTGCAGCTCATGTGCGAGGCATAGTTTGGCGCTTGATTGACCTTGTGCAATCGAGACGGCGATAGGCCATGGGCTATTTGCTGCAAAGATGCTCCGCGTGTAATTTGCCCGAGGCGTGGGCCGATAGCGTATCATTATCTCTTGCTTGTTTGCACTGCTCAGAGAGGGGCCGCGCATGGCGCAGGAACACGATCTGTTTGATGACATTATCGAGATCAGCAAGGGTTTCGACTTTCTTAAAAACCCGCTTGGCGGTGTGACCGATGCACTCGATCCGTCGGCGCCGCAGTGGAATCCTGCCGACTACAAGGAGCGTCCGCGCGGTAACACCATTCCGTGCCTGACCTGCAAAAACGAAAAGAGCGGCTGCACCGCGTGCATGGACGTGTGCCCGGTCAACGCTATCGAGGTCGAGGAAGACGCCATCGAGATCCTCGACTCCTGTCGCAAGTGCGGCCTGTGCGCCGCTGCCTGTCCGACCGAGGCAATCATCTCGCCGCGCTTGGCGCCCAAAAACGTCTACGACGACATTGTCTCGGCGGCTACGAGCCACGAGACCGCCTACGTCACCTGCACGCGTGCCCTTAAGCGCATGCCGCGCGAGAACGAAGTCGTCGTTGCCTGCGTGGGCGATATTACGGCCGAGACCTGGTTCTCGGTACTGGCAGACTATCCCAACGTGAGTGTGTACCTGCCGTTGGGCGTGTGCGATAAATGCCGCAACACCGGCGGTGAGGACATTCTGGGCGAGGCGATTGCGAAGGCCGAGGAGTGGTCCGGCACGGGTATGGGCTTGGAGGTCGACTCCAAGAGCCTCAAATGCCATAAGCGCCGCGAGTACGAGCGCAAGGAGTACATGGAAAAGATCGCCCGCACCACGGGCCTGACGGTGACCAAGCTCAATCCGGCGACGGCGGCGCTGGCCTCGGTGACGCAAAAGCTCAAGGCCCATCGCCATCAGATTACCCAGCTGGAGCGCACGCTCAACACCATGTGCGGCACCACGACGACCAAGCGTCGCCGTTCGCTCACGCACGGGCGGCAGCTGGTGCTCTCGACGCTGCAAAACCACCCCGAGCTTGCCCAGAACATGCAGGTGAGCACGCCGGAGTGCGATTTTGACAAGTGCACGTCGTGCGGCGAGTGCGTCAATGTATGCCCCACGTTCGCCTGCGATTTGGTGGGAAGCGGTCGCTTTGCACTGGAGTCCACGTATTGCCTAGGTTGCGGAGCTTGCGTCAAGGTGTGTCCCGAGCATGCGCTTAAGTTGGTTGAGCATGATGCATCCAACCTGGTGGTCGTCGATCCCGAGGCCGAGGAAAAGGCCGCCCAGAAGGCGAAGGCTCATGAAGAAGCTGAGAAGGTCAAGGCCGAAGCAAAGGCCAAGCTCGACAAGATGCTCGATCAGGTGGAGAAGCTCGCAGACTAGCTAAAAGAACGTAAATGATGGCCGGTGGGACAGGTACTGCCCCACCGGCCAAAAAAGTTGCGGTGGAATAGTTCCTGTTTTGCCCTTAAGCTGGCCATTCTAGGAACTATTCCACCGCAACTAATAAATGGTTAGTTCATGCTGCTTTGGTGGCCGGTTCGACCGGTACCGTTGCGCGTCACGGTTTCATGGAGCAAAAAGAACCCGGGGACCTGTTTTGTCTCGGTGTATTCCATAAGGATGCCGTCGGCGTTGTAGGTCTGCCCGCGTATAACGGCGAGTGCGTTAAAGTCGTCGAGATCGAGCACGCGCGCATCTTCGGGCGTGGGGTGCTCAATCGTTACATCGCGTTTGCCCGTGGCAATCTTAATGCCAAGGTCTTCTTCGAGGTAACGATAAATCGAATCGTTGACAATCTCGGGTGTCAGTCCCGGTACCTGTGAGCTTAGGTAATAGGAGTCGTCGGAGCACACGGCATGTCCGTCTGCATAACGAATGCGTTTGGCGCGTGTGAGCTCACAGCCTTCGGGAAACCCGGTAATCCCGGAGAGTGCCTTGCTACAGACGAGGAGCTCAAAGACGGTGGTGACAGTCTTGAGCTCAAAGCCTCGGCTGGTCGCGATTTCCTTAAAGGTCTCGAGTCCGCCGCCACCACGACTCTTCTCGTCACTGATGTTGCGAATGACGCGCATGCCTTTGCCTTGCTGGGGGAGCACGTAACCATCTGCCGCAAGCATCGAGATGGCGCGACGGACCGTCATGCGTGAACAGTCAAACAGCTGCGTGAGCTCAGTCTCCGAAGGCAGATAACTCTGATAGGCGTATGTGCCGTCGTCAATCGACTGCTTCACGTTGTCATAAATAGTTTGGAAGATGGCTCGCGCCATGACGGTCTCCTAGAGCTGGGCGCGTGAACGACGGATGAGGGCCGCCCGCGCAGGTGTCAATCGATTTACTTGCTGGGGTCGATTATATATTTGCCCATGGCACGCAGGGCCGGGTCTGACAGGATGGCGCCGAGTTCATCGAGGGAAGCTACCTTTGCGACCATCGAGGATACGTCGAGCCTGCCAGAGTCGATGAGCTCGAGCGCGCGACGCTGCGTATAAGGGTTGATGTAGGACGAGGTGAGCACAAGCTCCTTCTGGAAGACCTCGAAGGGCTTGACGGTGATTGTCTCATCGGGCTTGGTGAGGCCGAACATCATGACCGTAGCCTTGTGGCCGGCGATCTGGATGGCCTGCTCGATGGTGACGGGCTTGCCAACACACTCGATAACGACATCGACGTTGCCGACGCCCTCCTGCTTCAGGCGGGCCGGGACGTCCTCGTGGATGGAGTCGATCGTCAGATCGGCGCCGAGCTTGAGTGCAACCTCGCGTTTGCCCTCGACAGGCTCGAGCAAGACGACTTTGGTGGCGCCGGCGTTTTTGGCAAGCTGCATCATGAGCAGGCCGATCATGCCGCCGCCGATAACGACAACTGTGCTGCCGGGCTTGATGCTGCACATATCGATGCCGTGCAGGCAGCAGGCGACGGGCTCGGTCATAGCACCCTGCTCAAAGCTGGTGTGATCGCCCAACTTGTAGACTTGCTGCATATCGACGGAGCAGTACTCCGCAAAGCCGCCGTTAACGGTGGTGCCGTAGCCGGTCATATGCTCGCAGTAGTGGTTGATTCCGTCACGGCAGGGTTCGCAGCAGCCGCAGGGATGGTTTGGGTCGATGCACACGCGATCGCCCGGTTTAAAGCCAGCGACGTCGCTGCCCACGGCCTCGACAACGCCCGCAAACTCATGACCAAGGATCGTGGGCGGGGTAACGTCGGCTGCACCCTTGTCGCCTTCATAGATATGAACGTCGGTACCGCAGACGCCGCAAGCTTTGACGTTGATCAGAACGTCGCGCCTGCCCACGGCCGGCTTTGCCGATTCCTCGACTCTGAGGTCGTGCTTTCCATAGAAGACCGCGCTTTTCATGGTGACTCCTTAACGTGGCGGTGAATGTTGTAATGAAGTATAGGTATGCAAACATCCTTATACAAGCCTATCTAGACAAGTCGATAAATATTTTGTTTTAGAAGTTTTAGACAAACAGGCAATAACAGGCAAAACCTTTGAAATAAACCGTTCACCGTCAAATATCGACCGCTGACCGAACATGGAAACCGTATTAACTTGTCTAGATAAGTGATATGATAAAAATAGAAGCGCAAGAAGTCAGGGAAGCGGGCCCACCCGTCCTATTGCACGAGGTACACGCAAACGGCGCGTCTGCGGTCTCGAGTGAAGCCAAAACCGCAGCCGCTCCGAATGAAGAGAGGGGGATTCCCCGTCATGATGCAAAAGATACAACGTTTCGGCGGTGCAATGTACACGCCTGCAATTCTTTTCGCATTTTCCGGAATCGTCGTCGGCCTGGGTACGTTGTTTACCACCGAGGCGATCTTTGGCGAGATGGCCACTGCGGGTCATCTTTGGTTTGATTGCTGGAATGTGCTGCTCCAGGGTGGTTGGACGCTCTTTAACCAGATGCCGTTGCTGTTTTGCGTAGCGTTGCCAATCTCGCTCGCGAACAAGCAGAACGCTCGCTGCTGCATGGAGGCTTTGGCCATCTACCTTACCTTCAACTACTTTGTAAGCACAATCTTGGGGCAGTGGGGCCCTGTCTTTGGGGTCGACTACTCTGTCGAGGCGGGCAGCGGTACTGGTCTTGCCACTATCGCAAGCATCAAAACGCTTGATATGGGCATCATGGGCGCGCTTATCATTTCAGGTATCGCCACGATGCTTCACAACAAGTACTTCGACACCGAACTTCCTGAGTGGCTGGGCGTGTTCTCGGGCTCCGTGTTCATCTATATGATCGGTTTCTTCGTTATGGTTCCGGTCGCTCTTATCGCCTGCCTGGTGTGGCCGCATGTTCAGGCTGCTATCTCTGCCTTCCAGGGATTCATCCTTTCCGCCGGTACGTTTGGCGTGGGTGTCTTTGCTTTCTTCGAGCGCGTGCTGATCCCTACAGGCCTGCACCACTTTATCTATACGCCGTTCTATTACGACAACGCGGCGGTCAACGGCGGCATCTTTGCTGCTTGGGCCAACATCCTGCCCCAACTGGCTGCCGATCCGAGCATTGCTCTTAAGGATGCCGCACCCTGGGCTGCCTATACCTGCCCTGGTTGGACTAAGGTCTTCGGCTCGCTTGGCGTCGCCATTGCGTTTTTATGACCGCCAAACCCGAGCGCAAGCAGCGCGTCAAGGCTCTGCTCATTCCCGTCACCCTTACCGCTATGCTTTGCGGTATCACCGAGCCGCTTGACTTCACCTTCCTGTTCATCGCGCCCGGCCTGTTCGTCGTCCACTGCGTGCTCGGAGCGCTTGGCTGCATGGCTCAAAACCTCCTTGGCGTCGTGGGCATCTTCGACGGCGGCATCATCTCGATGCTCTCGTGGGACTGGCTGCCCCTTTGGGCCGCACACGGTCTGCAGTACGCCATCTCCATCCTTGTCGGTCTGTGCTTTACCGCCCTTTGGGTCGTGGTCTTCCGTTTCCTGATCGTCAAGTTCGACTTTAAGACCCCCGGTCGCGAGGATGACGATGTTGAGGTCGAGCTCAAGTCCAAGGCCGACTACAAGCAAAAGCAGGGCGGTGCTGCTGCTGGCAAATCGGTCGCCCAGAGTAAAGATGATGAGCGCTTGGTGCTTGCCGAGAAGATCCTCGATCTGCTCGGTGGCACGGATAACATCATCGATGTAACTAACTGCGCTACCCGTCTGCGCGTTAACGTCAAGGACAAGAGCGTCGTTGCGCCCGAGGCTTCCTTCAAGGCGATCGGTACGCATGGCTTGGTGGTCCAAGGTCAGTCAATCCAGGTCATCATCGGCCTTACCGTCCCGCAGGTTCGCGAGAAGTTCGAGAGTCTTCTGAAGTTCGAGAGTCTTCTGTAAACCATCGTCCATCGAAACAATCGGCCTTGCAGAGCCGGTATGCACCGCAAGGCCGATTCTAGAGATAAAAAACTCCACTTCTAGGTAACAATTCCAAACCGCGCAAGGCCGCGTGCGGGGACGGATTGAGCAAGCGGCCAGAATGAGGAGGACATCATGTCCAAGAAAAACTATGCCGTGACCATTGCCGGCGGTGGCTCCACCTTTACCCCGGGCATTGCCCTGATGCTGCTCGAGGAGCGCGACCGCTTCCCGGTCAACAAGGTGACCTTCTATGACAACAACGCCGAGCGCCAGGAGATTGTTGCCAAGGCGTGCGAGATCTACTTCCACGAGAACGCTCCCGAGGTTGAGTTCAACTACACCACCGACCCCGAGACCGCATTCACCGGGACCGACTTCGTCCTTGCTCACATCCGCGTCGGCCTGTACGCCATGCGTGAGCTCGACGAGAAGATTCCTCTCAAGTACGGCTGCGTTGGCCAAGAGACCTGCGGTGCCGGCGGTATCGCCTACGGCATGCGCTCCATCGGCGGCGTCATCGAGATCCTCGACTACATGGAGAAGTACAGCCCCAACGCCTGGATGCTCAACTACTCCAACCCCGCGGCCATCGTCGCCGAGGCCTGCCGCGTGCTGCGCCCCAACAGCCGCATCATCAACATCTGCGACATGCCGATCGACCTTATGGATAAGATGAGCCGTATGTGCGGCATCAAGGATCGTCGCGAGCTGCAGTATAGCTACTACGGCCTCAACCACTTTGGTTGGTGGAGCAAAATCTACGACAAGGAGGGCAACGACCTCATGCCGCAGATTAAGGAGCACATGGCTAAGAACGGCTACCTGGACGGCATCGAGCACGAGGCCGGTAAGGAGCAGCATGTCGAGGAGAGCTGGATTCACACCTTCGGCAAGGCCAAGGATGTCTATGCTGTCGATCCCGAGACGATTCCCAATACCTACCTCAAGTATTACCTGTACCCGGACTATGTTGTCGAGACGTCTGACCCCAACTACACTCGCGCCAATGAGGTTATGGACGGCCGCGAGAAGAAGGTCTTTGGTGCTTGCCGCGACATCATCGCCAAGGGTACTGCCAAGGACGGCGGCTTTGAGCCAGATGTACATGCCAACTACATCGTCGACCTTGCCTGCGCACTGGCCGAGAATACGCTCGAGCGCTTCCTGCTGATCGTCCCCAACGATGGCGCTGTGCCCAACTTCGACCCGACGGCCATGGTCGAGGTGCCTTGCATCGTCGGTTCCAACGGCTTTGAGAAGATCTGCCAGGGCCCGATTCCGCAGTTCCAGAAGGGCCTGATGGAGCAGCAGGTTTCCGTCGAGAAGCTCGTTGTCCAGGCTTGGGTCGAGGGCAGCTACCAGAAGCTCTGGCAGGCACTCACGCTCTCCAAGACCATTCCTTCGGCGAGCGTTGCCAAGCAGATCCTGGACGAGCTCATCGAGGCCAACAAGGATTTCTGGCCCGAGCTTAAGTAAGGACTACTGTCTCGAACTCTCACGCATCTCTGCTTCATTTGCGCCGCCGCGGTGTCCGGATTCGCCCGGATGCTGCGGCGGCGCTATACTTATACAGTTTGAAGTACCTGTACCAAAAGGAGCTGTCGTGTCCCTTTCCATCGGTATCGTGGGCCTGCCCAACGTGGGCAAGTCGACGCTGTTCACCGCGCTTACCAAAAAGACTGGCCTTGCCGCCAACTACCCGTTTGCCACGATCGACCCCAACGTGGGTATCGTCGACGTGCCCGATAGCCGCCTGCAAAAGCTTGCCGACATCGTCAACCCGGGCCGCATTGTGCCGGCTACGGTCGAGTTTGTCGACATCGCGGGCCTGGTGAAGGGTGCCAACGAGGGCGAGGGCCTGGGCAACCAGTTCTTGGCAAACATCCGCGAGACCGACGCCATCTGCGAGGTCGTGCGCTACTTTAAGGACCCCAACGTCATGCGTGAGGTGGGCCGCACGGGTGAGTTCGTCGATCCCGCCGGCGATGCCGACACCATCATGACCGAGCTCATCCTGGCCGACATGGGCACGCTCGAGAAGCAGCTGCCCAAGCTCGAGAAGGAGGCCAAGCGCGACAAGGAGCTCATGCCCAAGTTCGAGGTGGCCAAGCGTCTGCTTGCTTGGCTCAACGAGGGCAAGCGCGCCGCGTCCATGGAGATGACCGACGAGGAGCGTGCCGCCGCCAAGGGTCTGTTCCTGCTCACCATGAAGCCCATCCTGTATGTGGCCAACGTGGACGAGGATATGCTCAACGACGACCTGGCGCCCATCGACGGCGTCAAGCCGCTGCCTATCTGCGCCAAGATCGAGGCCGAGCTTTCCGAGCTCGATCCCGAGGACGCGGCCGACTACCTGGAGAGCCTGGGCCTGGAGCAGCCCGGCCTGGACGTGCTCGCTCAGGCTGCCTACAAGCTGCTCGGCCTGCAGTCGTTCTTTACGGCTGGCGAGATGGAGGTCAAGGCCTGGACGGTTCGCCAAGGCGCGACTGCCCCGCAGGCTGCCGGCGTCATCCACACCGACTTTGAGCGCGGCTTTATTAAGGCCGAGGTCATTGGCTACGACGACTACATCGAGCTCGGCGGCGAGCAGGGCGCCAAGGCCGCCGGCAAGTTGCGTATTGAGGGCAAGGACTATGTCATGGCCGATGGCGACGTCGTGCACTTCCGCTTTAACGTGTAAGGACGACGCATATGTTCAAATATGGCAAAAAAGCCGGCTACATGGGCATCGCACTGCTGGTGCTTGCGGTGCTTCCGCTGGTGGTCGCAGCGTTTGTAATCCCCAACATTGGCCCCGAGGTGGCAACGAAGTTTAACGCAGCCGGCGAGGTGACGCGATGGGGCAAGAGCTACGAGCTGCTGGCGCTACCGGTGCTCAACCTGCTGCTGAGCGTGGCGACATACTTTACGGCGGGACGTCAGGCCAAAAACAATGATGACTCCGCCGCCATGGCGCGCATCGTGTGCGAACGCTACCTGCGCAACGGTTGCATCACGGGTGTGTTCCTCAACGTGATCAACGTTTACTTTATGTACTCGGCGATTACCGGAACGGGCTTTGGCTTTGGTTTCTAGCTTGTCCTTTTAGGCAACGAGCCTGCACGCATATTCAATGGCTGCTGCGAGGCCGCCGCTCGATCGTGGTTGAAAGACTACATCGGCGGCGGCCTCGTTTTCGTATCCGGCGCCGCGAAGGGCGAGTGCGATACCGGCTTCCAGGAGAAGGGGCAGGCCACGCTGGCTGGTTGCGATTACGGCAGCCTGATTGAGCGAGCAGCTGTGCGCTTGGCATTGGATGGCAAGTTCACCTTGCGCCGGGCAAGGGACCAGAACGGCGGCGACGCGACTTGATAGCAATGCAAATGCTGTGCGCTCATCGGGCGAGAGACATTCTGCTTCAACGACGACGAGCTTGGGCGGTGCGCTGTTTGTGCGAAGCGTGGCTCGGTACGTGCGGACCGAAGAACCCGACATAGAAAACTCCTGTGTATTCGGCAAAACGTAAACTATAGTTTACGTTTATGTTCGGCTCCATTTCAAACTCGGCTGCATGGACGAACGTGCGAAACAGATTCTTGGCAGGCGGGTCGAAGAGACACGCAGGGACCTTGGTATCTCCAAGGTTGATTTTTGTGTGGCGACAGGAATCAGCCGACCCTACCTCGACCGAATCGAAGATGGGACGGCAAATTTCACGCTCAAGATTCTATTTAAGATCGCGCCCGCACTCGGCATGACGGTGTCAGAGCTTCTCGAGGGTATCGAATAGGGGATACCCGTCGACAACTGAATTACGCCATCGGGATGCGGTCGTGGTTGACTTGGCTGTAGAACAGGCGCTGAATCTCGGCCGCATCACGTGACTGGCCGAGTGCCCACATGGTTTTGGCCACGAGCGTCTCGGTGGTCATGTCATCGCCGCGCAGAATGCCCGGATGATCGGCATAAGCGCGGCCGACCTCATAAACGCCCAGATCGAGGCCCTCTTCGGGGACCTGCGTGGTCATAACGACGGTGCGACCCGAATCGACCCAGCGGAAAATTGCCTCTTGGAACGACTCGCCGGACTCGCCAAACTCGGGAATACCGCCAATGCCAAAGGTCTCAAGGATTACAGCATCGTAGCCGTCGGCAAGGGCGTCGAGGATGCCCGGGTTCACGCCGGGCGTAAGCTTGAGTACAAATACACGCGGGTCGATACTGTCGTAGAAACGAACCGGGCTCTCATTCTGGTGGGTGCCGTGAAGCCCGTTGCGCACAATGCGGTCGTTGCGGATGTAGGCAATGGGCGGATAGTTGACGCTAATGAACGCGTTAAAGCTCATGGTGCGCTGCTTGCGGGCGCGCGTGCCGGCGATGGCCACACCGCCAAACACGATTGAGACGTCGTGCGAATGCTCGTCGAGCGCATAGAGCAGGCTCTGGTACAGGTTGAGCTTGGCGTCGGTAAATGGGTTGCCCATGGGCTTTTGCGAGCCGGTGAGCACGATGGGCTTGGGGCTGTCCTGAATCAGGTAGGAAAGCGCTGCTGCGGTGTAGCTCATGGTGTCGGTGCCGTGCAGAATCACGAAGCCGTCGTGGTCGGCATAACCCTCGACGATGACGTCGCGGATACGCATCCAGTCGCTCGGGCGCAAATTAGTGCTGTCGATGTTCATGGGCTGCACGACGTCGAGCTCGCAGAGGCCCGAGATCTCGGGGACGCTCTGGGCGAGCTCCTCACCGGTCAGGGCGGGGGAGAGGCCGTTGCCGTCCTCGGTCGATGCGATGGTGCCGCCCGTGGCGATGAGAAGGATGCGCTTCATGCTGGTATTCCTATCGTATTTGCCGCCGCAGAGGCGGAGTCGTTCGGCAGTATTGTGGCACAGGGCGTCCAATGTTCAAACGTATTACATCATCTGTCACGTCTGGTAACACTTCAATTGCCGTCAAATAGGGGCCCAGGTCGTGCGTTTGCCGTGCGCTGATGGCTGCGAGGGACGAGAAACCCCATATAACGTGTACACTATGAAAGTTATTCTCGTTTATTCGCGCGGGTGGGCACCGGCTCCCCGCCAACAAGAGGGGGAACCATGGATCAAAAGGCTTCCGCAAAGGTCCTCGTACTCGACTTTGGTGCGCAGTACGGTCAGCTCATTGCCCGTCGCGTCCGCGACCTCAACGTGTATTCCGAGATTGTCCCCTGCGACATCTCGGCCGACGAGATTCGCGAGATGAACGCCTCTGCGCTCATCCTTTCCGGTGGCCCGGCTTCCGTGTATGCCGAGGACGCTCCGTCCATCGATCCTGCCATCTTTGACCTGGGCCTTCCCGTCCTGGGCTTCTGCTACGGCCATCAGATCACGGCCGTAACGCTCGGCGGCAAGGTCGGCCACTCCGAGGTGGGCGAGTATGGCCGCGCCACCATCACGCGCACGGCTGGTTCCAAGCTTTTTAACTCCACGCCCATGGAGCAGACCGTGTGGATGAGCCATCGCGACGCCGTGTCCGAGGTGCCCGAGGGCTTTACCGTTACCGCCAGCACCGACGTATGCCCGGTTGCCGCCATGGAGTGCGTCGAGCGCAAGATCTTCACCACGCAGTTCCATCCGGAGGTCAAGCACTCCGAGTACGGTCAGCAGCTGCTGAGCAACTTCCTGTTTGAGATCTGCGGCCTGGAGCCCAACTGGAGCATGGACAACCTGGTCGAGACCATGACGGCCGAGTTCCGCGAGAAGGTCGGCGACGACCGCGTGATTCTGGCCCTGTCCGGTGGCGTCGACTCCTCCGTCGTGGCTGCGCTGGGCGCTCGCGCCGTGGGCAAGCAGATGACCTGCGTGTTCATCAACCACGGCCTACTGCGCAAGGGCGAGCCCGAGCAGGTGGAGGAGGTCTTCACCAAGCAGTTTGACGTCGACTTTATCCACGTCCACGCCGAGGACCGTTATGCCGAGCTTCTGGCCGGCGTGACCGAGCCCGAGGAGAAGCGCCGCATCATCGGTACGCAGTTCTGGAAAGAGTTCTTCGCCGTGGCGCAGCAGCTCGAGACCGATGGCAAGCCGGTCAAGTACCTGGCTCAGGGCACCATCTACCCCGACATCATCGAGTCCGGCGCTCGCAAGACGGGCGGCAAGACGGCCACCATCAAGAGCCATCACAACCTGATCCCGTTCCCCGATGGCGTACACTTCGACCTCATTGAGCCGCTCGACCACTTCTTTAAGGACGAGGTCCGCGCGCTTGGTCTGGCGCTGGGCCTGCCGGGTCACATCGTGTTCCGTCAGCCCTTCCCGGGCCCGGGTCTTGCCATCCGTATCATCGGCGCGGTCGATAAGGAGAAGCTCGAGATCCTCAAGAACGCCGACGCCATCGTGCGCGAGGAGCTCGACGCCTACAACCAGCGTCTGTTTGAACAGACCGGCGAGCGCAACTCCGAGCACAGCTGCTGGCAGTATTTCGCGGTCCTGCCCGACATCAAGTCCGTTGGCGTCATGGGCGACGAGCGCACCTATCAGCGCCCGATCATCTTGCGTGCCGTCGAGTCCAGCGACGCTATGACCGCCGACTGGGCCAAGCTGCCCTACGACGTGCTGGCCCGCATCTCCGGCCGCATCGTTGCCGAGGTTCCCGGCGCCAACCGCGTGTGCTACGACATCACGTCCAAGCCGCCCGCGACCATCGAGTGGGAGTAGTTGATATCTAGCGTTTCCGAGCCCCTGACCTGCACAAACAGGTCGGGGGCTTTTCGTTTGGCAACCGCTGGACAACCTTTATGGTTTCGTGCCCCGTGAACAGGGGACGTAGCGCTGTTCACGTCTGGGCCCATGTCGGCACCGATCATTGCCCGCGCTGCTTCTGCTTGCGCTTCAGCTTCCGCTGCTCGAAGCACGTCGTCGGGAGTTCCGCGTCGGCGCCCCGCCTTCCCGCCGAAGGAGGTTCCGCGGCTCCCTGCAGAGCCGCGGAACCTCCTATATCCGCTTGTTGCGGGCTTGCTTGAGCCAGTTCCTCTTGAAAGAGCCGATACCACCGAAGAACTTGTTGTACGTCTCACCGTTCTCCTTGGCTTCGTACTTGACCAAGGCAAGTTCGATAGTGCAGAGGTAATCCGCCACTTGCTCGAGGCGGTAGTCGGCCATCGAGGTCCTGCGGCGTCGGACGATCCCTTTTGAGAGGACCTTGCGCACCGAGCCGTCTCGCCCACGGAACAGAAGGAGCGCATCCTCGCGACCTTCGGCGACCTGTGCTGCGAGATGGAGGGCTGCACCATCGCGCAGGCCGCCTATCTCAACGGCGTGCCCCTCGTCGTCGTGCGCGCCATCAGCGACAAGCCCTGCGCCGAGGGCCAGGTCGTCGACTACAACACCTTCGAGAAGAAGGCCGCCTGCGACTGCGCCCGCATCGCCGCGCGCATGGTTAAGCTTTAGGCCCTGCGCGCCGGGGCCCTTCTTTATGTTGGGACCCCGGCGCGCAGGGCCCTTTCCAAGGCGAAGTGTCGAGCCGAAGTGTTGAGCGTCGGCCCTGAATGTTCAATGGCCGTTGTTTTCTGCCCCTCAAGTGGTGGACTTTTCCTCGGGGCTGTTGATTCCCCCACGCGCCCCCTTCCGTTCTCTGTTCTCCCCTTATACTCCTTGTACGAGGAGGTAAGAAGTCATGGACAAGACCGCACAGGACAGCTTGGCAAAGAAGCCCGTCGACATGAGGGACAGGATTCTCGAGCATCTCGAGGCCCTCACCTCCGCCGTCTCGCTCGACGACCTTGCCTGTCTGTCCACCTCCGACATCGCCGAGACGCTCATCATCTCCAGGAGCCTGGCGAGCCAGTACCTCAACGACCTTGTCCGCGCCGGCCTTGTGGTTAAGGTGACGGGCAGGCCTGTCCGTTATTTTCATCGCCGCGCGTTCCAGAAGCGTTTTCAGGTAAAGCTCTCTGCAAGCGAGTACGCCTCGCTCGCCGACCTTATCCAGGCGACGGGAATCGCCGATCACCGCGACTTCGCGCGCGCCGTGGGCTTCGACCTGAGCCTCAGCTCCGTTGTCGAGCAGTGCAAGGCTGCGGTTCAGTACCCTCCGTTTGGCCTGCCCATCCTCTTGAGCGGCGGCGTGGGTGTCGGTAAGTCTTTCCTTTCTCGCCTTGTGTACGAGTACGGCAAGAACCAGGGCTTGCTGTCCCGCGACTCCTCCTATGTGCGCATCGACTGCGCCGGGGTCCCGGACGCCGCCTCGTTCAACGGGCTTCTTGACGAGTCGATCGCGAAATCGCGCGGGGGTGTGGTTTTTGTCAACGGCATCGAGGCACTCTCTCCCTCTGCGATGGAGCACTGCCTTGCGACGGCCCTCGGGCTCGATGCCTCCCAGGATGCGCCGCGCGCTCGCCTCGTTCTTTCGACGACGCTTTCCGCCGATGACCTGAAGGTTTCCTCGGCCTACAGCAAAATGCCCATCTGTGCCCGCGTTCCCTCACTCAAGGAGCGGACCCCCGAGGAGCGCGAGGATCTCATCTTGAGCTTCCTGCGCAGCGAGGGGTGCCGAATCGGTTCTGATGTGAAGATCAGCCGCGGCGCATACCGTTGCCTCGTGAACGCGGACTTTTCCGATAACATCGCCGGCTTGCGCGCCTGCGTGACGAACTGCTGCGCCAAAGCGTTCCTCAATCGCGAGGGCGACTACGTCGTCGTTCGCCCGTATCTTCTTCCCAGCGGGCTCCTCTCCTCCGCGCAGATCGATCAACAGCCCGACGATGGCGTTCTGATCGACGCGTCCCTGGATGCCGCCGAGAGCACAGGGCCGGTCGAGCAGGCGCTCGATGCCCTGTGCTCTCTCGATGAGCGATTCTGCGCCGGGGAGCTCTCTGTCTCCGAGCTCGTCTCGCAAGCTGTCTCCGCTGTGCGCGGCGTTGAGGATCACTTGATCTTCGGCCGCGGCGTTACCTCCTCGAGGTCGCGCGCCTTCGAGCGCATCGTGGGCGCGGTCCTTGCCGACGCAGGCTCTTCTTATGGCATCGAGCTTTCGAGGAAGGTCGCTTTTCTACTGGCCCAGGAGATTTGCCTGCAGTTGTGGCCGGGCATCGGCCTGGCTAAGCGAAAGTCTGCCTGTGCGGAGCAAATCTCCCATCTCCTCGGTGCCGTGACCTCCGAATTGCCGTTTGCCTCGAGCGTCTCCGATCAGGTCGCCGCAGACGTGGAAGGGGCGCTGGGAATCTCGCTCGATCACTTCACGAAGACGCTTCTGACGCTGTGCGTCGCATCGGAGTCTCGCGACGCGAAGGCCCTTCGGACGCTCTGCGTCATCTTGTCACACGGCTACTCGACGGCGACGAGCATCGCCGACGCGGCGAACCGTATGCTCGGCGTGCATGTGTACGAGGCGGTCGACATGCCCTACGACCAGCAGCTGAAGGACATCGTCGGTCCGCTCCAGCGCCTCGTCGACCGCCATTCCTACTGCACCGGGGTCGTGTTTCTTGTTGACATGGGCTCTTTGGAGGAGGCCTATAAGGCCCTCGAGAACGTTACCGACTCCACCATCGGGGTGGTGAACAACGTCTCCACCGGGCTCGCGCTCGAGATCGGGTCCGGGCTGCTCGGCGGCAAGTCTATCGCCGAGGTTCTTGGCGATGCGACCGCCGTGTGCGTGACGCACTGCAAGGTGATCGAGCGCGTCAACCGTGAGGACGCCATCGTCTTCTGCTCCGAGTCCGGGGTCGACGCGGCCGAGAGGATACGTCAGCTCGTCTCGCAGAGCCTCCCGCGCACCATAGGCGCGCGCCTGCTCACGAGGCCCTTCAAGCAGCTTGCCGCGAACGGGTCGAACGACGCCGTTTTCTCCGAGCACCGCGTCTGCGCCGTCATCGGCACGGGAGACCCCAGGATTGCCTCCGTTCCCTTCGTCGCCCTCGAAGACATTATGTCGACGGCGTCCGCCTCGAAGGTCGATGCCGTGTTCGGCAGGTGGCTCGACGTCTCCGAGCTCGCTTCTTTTCACGAGAAGCTACTTTCGAACATGACGCTGCAGAACGTTATCCGCTCCATCACCATCCTCGACCCGGAGCGGCTGTTCCACGAGATCGAGAGCGCCGTGCACGAGCTTCAGCGCAGAACGGGCGAGAAGATCGGCAGCAACGCCATCATCGGGCTGTACGTTCACCTCTGTTGCCTCGTCGAGCGCCTCGTCACCCGCAACCCCATCGAGACCTACGTCGGCCAGGATCGCTTCGAGGAAGAGCACGCCGACTTCATCGAGTCCTTCAGGCAGAGTTTCTCGAGCATCTCGACGCGCTATCGCGTGGAGGTTCCTGTAAGCGAGATCGCCTACGTCTTCGACTACATCAGCGTGAGCGCCGCCCCGGCGCGAGAGGAGCGTCTCGGCTCCTCGAGCCTCCTGTTCGACGAGTGACCCCCCCGCGCGCCGCCGCGAGCTGACCGCGCGTCCTCAATAATCCGATAACCCCTTGCCCGGCGCGAATCCGGATAGCGCCGAGGCAGTACCGAACGTAAAACTTCATTTGATAGGAGTAAACATGAGTGTTGTTATGGCACGAATCGACAATCGCCTGCTTCACGGCATCATCGTGACGCAGTGGGCCCCGGTGTCGGGCGCGACCCGAGTCATGGTCATCGACGACAAGGTCGCTGGCGACGAGGTCCTGAAGTCCACTATGAGGATGGCGCGCCCCGCGGGCATGGCCGTCTCGATCATCTCCGAGGAGACCGCGCTCAAGAACTTCGCGGCGGGCAAGTACGACCGCGAGAAGGTCTTTGTCATCGCCAAGGAGCCCGAGACGATCCTTCACCTGGTCGAGTCGGGCATCGAGCTCCCGTCGCTGATCGTCGGCGGCTCTCTTGTCAAGGAGGGCGGCGTCCAGCTCACCCAGCGCGCCTATGCCTCCGCCGAGAACGTCCAAAGCTACAAGGCGCTCATCGCCCACGGCGTCAAGGTGACGGCCCAGTTCGTGCCCGCCGACAAGCCCGTCTCCGTCGCCGACCTCATCTAAGGAGGGATCATGGTCAACTTCACTATCTTGCAGGTCGTCCTTTTGACCCTGCTTGCCTTCATCAAGCACGTGGACTACTACGGCATCCCGATGATCTTCGTCAACTATGCCGTCTTCTGGGGCCTTATCACCGGCGTCGTCATGGGCGACTGGCAGACCGGCCTCGTCATCGGCGGCACCATCCAGCTCATGCAGCTCGGCGTCGCGGGCTTCGGCGGCTCGTCGATTCCCGACTACGGCACGATGGCCATCATCGCCACCGCCTACGGCGTGACCCTGGGCGCGGACACGGGCCTCGCCATCGGCCTGCCGGTCGGCATGCTCGGCATCCAGCTCGACGTCATCGTCAAGATCCTCAACGGCTTCGTCGTCGAGAAGTCCCAGAAGTTCTGCGACGAGGGCAAGTTCAAGCAGATGAACGCCATCCTGTGGGTCTGCCCCGTGCTCTTCGGCCTGTGCGCCGCCCTGCCCGTCTTTGTCTCCGTGACCCTCGGCCAGCCCGCCGTCAACTGGCTCCTCGAGGTTATGCCCCAGTGGTTCCTCTCCGGCCTCACCCTCGCCGGCAAGATGCTCCCGGCCGTCGGCATCGCGATGCTGCTGCGTTACATGCCCACTGGCAAGTACTTCCAGTACCTGCTCGCCGGCTTCTTCCTCTCGGCCTTCCTGAACGTGCCCATCATCGGCGCCGCCATCGTCGGCGTTGCCCTCGCGATCGCGTTCTACCAGCGTGCCGAGAGGGACACCGAGCTCGCCGCCCACGCTTCCGCAGACGCCTTCATCGGAGAGGATGAGTAACCATGGAAAACGAGAACATCACCGCCGTCGCCGAGGGCAAGCCCTCCGGCTACAAGGTCACCAAGAAGGATCTGCGCAACGCGAACTGGCGCTGGCTCATGAGCGTGTGCACCTTCAACTACCAGACCCAGCAGGGCGCCTCAGTCGCCTACGCCCTCTCGCCGGTCCTGAGGAAGATCTACACGAACGACGAGGACTATAAGCAAGCGCTCAACAACCACTTCCGCTACTACAATACCCAGCCTTGGCTCGCCGCCATCATCCTTGGCGCCTGCGTGGCCATGGAGGAACGCGACGGCCTAGCGGCGGCGGACGCCGTCCAAGACCTGAAGATCGGCACCATGGGACCGCTCGCCGGCGTCGGCGACTCCCTGCTCATGACCATGATCCCGACCATCATGGGCTCCATCGCCGCCTACATGGCCATCGAGGGCAACCCCGTGGGAGCCGGCATCTGGTTCGCGCTCATCCTGGCCATCTTCTGGGTCCGCATGCACGCCCTCGAGTTCGGCTACAAGCAGGGTGTGAAGCTCGTCACCGACTTCAGCGAGAAGCTTCCCAACCTCACTGCCGCCGCCTCCGTGCTCGGCCTCACCGTGGTCGGCTGCCTCATCGCCTCGGTCATCGGCGTCACCTGCCCGATTAGCTTCAGCTTCGGCGACGTCTCGATGGAGATTCAGCCGCTGCTCGACAAGATCCTGCCTGCCATGATCCCCGCCGCCATCACGGGAAGCGCGTATTACCTTCTTACCAAGAAGAACGCGAGCATGACGGCCCTCATCCTCGTGGTGATCGTCCTCGCGATGGTCGCCTCCGCCGCCGGCATCCTCGCCTAGCTTCGACCCAAGAGATTGGTGAATCAATGAGAAAGATAGTTGTGGCGAGCCATTCCCTTCTCGCCCAGGGCTTCAAGGACACCCTCGAGTTCCTTACGGGTAAGAGCGACGCCATCAACGCCGTGTGCGCCTACGTGAACGACAACGGCGAGGGGCTCGACGCGGCGGTCGAGGCGGCGCTTTCGGGCACTGACGAGGTCGTCGTCCTCACCGACGCGCTCGGCGGCAGCGTGAACCAGCGCTTCTCCCGCTTCGCCTCCGACCGGATCCACGTGATCGCGGGTGTCAACCTCCCGCTCGCCATGACGGTCGCGCTCGCGCGCCCCGACGAGAAACTCGACTTCGACGCCCTCGTCGACGAGGCGCGCCAGCAGATTGTCTACGTGAACGGTGCCAGTTCCGCCGAGTGCGAAGACGACGAATAGAGGAGGTCGACGATGAGAGAGTTCCTTAAGGACGTGTGGATGCACGGCGGTGAGGAAAGCCGCGCCATCACCCCCGAGAACATCACGGGCGAGAAGGGCCGCGCCGCCATGTCGGCCAGCCACCTCGGCGTCGGCCGCAAGGGCTCGTGCTGCGTGCCCCTTGAGTCCGGCGAGACCATCACGCTCGCGGACATCGAAGGCCCCGGCATCATCCGCCACATCTGGATGACCGTCCCCGACAAGACCGCCGCCGGCAGCTTCGTCATGCGCGACCTCGTGCTGCGCTTCTACTGGGACGACGAGGAGACCCCCTCGGTCGAGTGCCCTGTCGGCGACTTCTTCTGCAACGGCTTCGGTGAGCGCGCCATCGTCAACTCGATGCCCATCTGCGTGAACCCGACGGGCGGCATGAACTGCTACTTCGAGATGCCTTTCAGGAAGCACGCCAAGGTCACGCTTACGAGCGAGCACCCCGGGTTCATTAAGTACATCTTCTACACGTTCAACTACGCGCTCACCGACGTGCCGGACGACGCCATGTACTTCCACGCCCGTTTTAACCGCGAGCGCAGCACCCGCAGGGGCGTCGACTACACCGTGCTCGACGGCGTGCGCGGTAAGGGCTACTACGTCGGCACCTACATGGCCCTGTGCGCCCTGGAGCGCTATTGGTGGGGCGAGGGCGAGATGAAGTTCTTCCTCGACGGCGACGAGGAGTTCCCCACGGTCACCTCGACGGGAGCCGAGGACTACTTCGGCGGTGCCTGGGCCTTCCTCGACAGGCCGCCCCACGCGCTGCCCGAGGCGCAGTGCTTCAACACGCTGTTCGCCGGCTACCCGTACCGCTCGACGCGCGACGCCACGCGCGACCGCTTCAGCGCGGGCAAGCCGAACCCGAACCCGATGCTCGCGACCAACGACGACGCGCTGCCCAGGCACGGCCTCTACAGGTGGCACCTTCCCGACCCGATCTCGTTCAAGGAGGACCTGCGCGTGACGTTCCAGGACCTCGGCAACGACGACATCAAGCTCTACGAGCGCGAGGACGACATCTCCACCGTCGCCTACTGGTACCAAAGCGAGCCGCACGCCGTGCTCGCCCCGTTTGCCGCAAGGCAGGACCGCGTGCCCAGGTAGGGTCGCCTCGAAACAAGCCAACGTTATGGGCGTCCGCGGTTGACCATGACTGCGGGCGTCCCTTTGTAAGGAGGATCACATGAGCGAAAAGCAAATGAGGCTCGGCGCTCTCGAGGCCGGCGGGACCAAGATGGTCTGTGCCGTGGTGTCCGGCGACGGCGAGGTCCTCGACCGTATGGAGACCCCGACGCTTGTGCCCGCCGAGACCGTCCCGCAGATGATCGAGTGGTTCGCCGCTCGCGATGTGGACGCGTTGGGCATAGGCGCCTTCGGCCCGACCTGCGTCGACCCCAACGATGAGCGCTACGGCTCCATCCTCCAAACGCCCAAGCTCGCGTGGCGAGGCTATGGTCTTCGCGCCGCGTTCGCCGACACCCTCGGGATTCCGGTGGCCTACGACACGGACGTGAACGTTGCCTGCCTCGGCGAAGCGGTCTTCGGCTGCTGCAAGGCGCTCGAGGACGCCGTCTACGTGACCATCGGCACCGGCGTGGGCGCGGGCGTCATGTGCGCGGGCAGGCTCCTTCACGGCATGCTGCACCCCGAGGCCGGCCACATGCTGGTAAGGACCCGTCCCACCGAGGAAGGACGCTGCGTCTGCCCGAGCCACGCGAGCTGCCTCGAGGGCCTCGCCTCCGGCCCCGCCATCGCCGCGCGCTGGGGAAAGCCCGCGGCCGAGCTCGCGGACAACGATGAGGTGTGGATGCTCGAGGGGGATTATCTGGGGCAGATGTGTGCGAACCTCGTGCTCATGTACTCGCCTCGCCGCATCGTCCTCGGCGGCGGCGTGATGCACCAGGAGCAGCTCTACGGCATCGTCCGCAAGAAGACCCTCGAATATCTGGGTGGCTACATCCAGACCGCCGAGCTTAAGGACATGGAGAGCTACATCTGCGCCCCGGGCTGCGGCGGCGACCAGGGAATCCTCGGCGCGGCCGAGCTGGCAAGAAGGGCGCTCGCGTAACTTGCGCTCTCTCCGCCATACAACGCGTTAAGAAAAGACGAGCGCTTCTTGCCAATTGGGCGGCAAGAAGCGCTCGTCTTTTGCATTTTTGTCTCTCAAAATCTTATTTTCACGATTTGCATTTTCATCCCGTTGTCACCGACCCTTGCGAGAAACCGGAAAAAGCCGCTGACAGAAGGGTCTCTCAAATCGTTGTAGCCCAGCATATAGCCGCGACTTGTGACCTGCAGACGGCTGTTCCACGTGCCGATTTCCTTGGCGGCATCCGAAACCGCAAAATATGCCCCCACATCCTTGATTTTTGCAGTCTTAAGCCATGTTTTTGCGATCATCTTTACCGCCGTCCGATTGGCAGCATCAAAGACCAGCACACTGCCGGGGAAAGCGTCCGCCATCCCCCGCACCAGTTCCCGGACCTGCTGGGTCAGAAAGTAATAGAACACCCCGGAGGCAAAGAACACCGCCCCGCCGGAGGCATCGATTTTGCTAAACCATGCGGTGTCTTTCAGGTCGCAGGGGATATTTTGTTCTCGATTCCCGGCGGGTAGCAGCTGCTGCCGCAAGGCAATCACATCCGGGAAGTCCAGATTGTAAATCTTGCATCTACCGTTGTCGCAGGTTCTGCCGGTGTTGTCCAGCCCGCAGCCCAGATTGACCACCGCCGCATTGGGGTGGCCTTTCAGGTAATCCCGCACCTCGAAAGCAAGATCACCCTGCCGCATGGCCACCTCCAGCGCACCAAAGCGCTGCATCAGGCTGCGGGAGTTTTTCTCTGCCTCTGAAAAGTCGTAGTCGATCTGGTCGAGTAGACGAACCGCTGTTTCATCCCTGTAAAGGTTCGGGTACAGCTCCGTACACAGCTTTCGGGAATACAGCGGAAGGATCAGCGTCTCCTGCACGGTGTTTTTCTCAATTTTACATTTCATAGGTTTTTTCCTCAGTGAATAAAAATTGTCATAATTGCCGCCAGCACAGCCGCTATGACCGTCATGCCTATCGCCATGTGCAGGATGGATGCAAAAATACCCGCATGGCGTCCTCAAACGCCATATCCGCCACACTGCCTTGCAGAACGGCGCAACGCCCCTTCTGAATTGCAACTCGGTTGAGCTTTCTAGCCTTCTCCACACTGACGGTCGAATAGTCGATGCCCTTGACGACGCCATGCGGGCATTTTTCCAGCAGCCGTTTTATGTTCGCCCCGCCGCCGCAGCCGCAATCCAGCACCTTGGCGTTTGGCGCAAGTCGTAGAAATCGAAGTCCCCACCGCGCCACAGGGCCGTGGCCCAGATTCATCATTGCAACCATAAGTTTTCCGCCGAGGCCCACGGGCTTGCGGGTGTTTTCAAAGAACGACATCTGGCCCCTCCGATTTCGTGCATTCCGCATAGGTCAACGGGAACGAGGCCTTCAGCACCGCGCTTTTCTGCACCGACCAGCCGTTTTGACGCAGGAAACACAGGTATTCCTCGCTTGTCCATCTGCTATGGAGGGGGAATCCCGCTATACTCATGAAAAAGGCTTTTGCCTTGCCGGGAACCGAGTTCCCCGCGTGGGTGAAGGTTGGCGCGATGAGCACGCCGTCGTCCTTCAGCACCCGCCTGATTTCTTGCAGGGCCTTTTCCGGATGCGGCACTATGTGAAGCGCGTTGGACGCGATCACCACTTCGAAGGACTTCTGTGCATAGGGCAGGCGGAACATATCTTGTACGGAAAAGTGCAGCTTTACGGATTGATTGTCCCGCTTTGCTTCAAGGATCATCTCTGCAGAAGCGTCTGTAGCCTCGATGTGCGCCGCCGCATTCACGATGTTCTTTGCGATAAGCCCCGTGCCGGTGGCAACCTCCAGTACGGTTTTTGCTTTCACTACCGGCCGGATAAGCCCATACATCTTCTCATACGCCGCCCGGTCCTTTCGCATGAAACGGTCGTACCGACCGGCATTCTTGTCCCAGAAGCCCTTGCGTTCGTGCATGGCTATCGCCCCCAAACAGTTAGAGCCATCTAACTATAACACACGAATCATGCAGTAAGATAAGGCTAACCTCATTTTCCTGGCTAAGACGCATCTCTTCGGTTTTCGCTTATAGCGGCGCGAGTCAGATACAAGGCTGGAGCTGAAGAAGGAGCTTGACGGACAGGTAGGTCGATACCGGTTCCCGGAACGGTGATCCAGCCAATTACACCAGGGCTCTAGTCATTGAGTGGGAATAGAAAATTCCTTAGTTATGGGGGTGTAAATTTGATTCCCTTTAGGATACACCCCCATAACTGTATGAATTGACCTGCTGACTCCAATGAAGATTGGAGGGTAACTGCCAGGGGTGACGGCCCAGCGAGTGTTATTTTGCGAGCTATGCGCATTGAAAGCGACCTTTCGTGGTATAAACTACTTGCCGGAAGCCGCGGCTTTCAGAGTACGGCTTACGTGTACGTTTAACCTCCGTGGGCGACGGGGTGCCGCAAGGCGTAGAATATCGCCCACCTGTAGGGGCCTGCAGCGATGCGGGCCCCGCTTCGTATGAAGGGGGCGTAACCGATGAAGATCGTATCCATCTCCCAGGACTTCTTCGACCTCGTCGAGGGCGACCGCGAGCTCATGCTTAAGCACAATCGCCCCTGCATCGTGGTGGTGAGGCTGCGTTTCCGCGGGAAGCGCAGGGACTTCGCTGTGCCGCTGCGTTCCAACATCGCCCCTAACGCGCCCAAAGACCAGTACTTTGCGTTGCCACCCCGCCCCACGACGCGCCCCGGCTGCCGCCACGGCATCCACTACATCAAGATGTTCCCCATAACCAAGGTCTACCAGCGCCGCTTCAGGACCGAGGGCTCGGCCTACTACGAGACGCTCCAGCGCATCATCGACGGCAACACCAAGCGCATCGTCTCCGAGTGCCAGGCATACCTCGACCGCTACGAGCGCGAGGGAAGGCCTCGCTTTGCCGTCGACATCGACCGCATCGTGGGGCTGCTGGAGAGCGAGAAGTAGGGCACCTCGGCTCAGTCTCGAGCCATGCGGAGTCGCTCCGCATTTTTGAACGCCGCGTGTGCGTCCCAAATACTTGAGAAACAAGCTGTGAAGTGCGGTGGCGCGCCCGTGCCCGCGCGCAGCCATCTCCATCAGCGTTTACGGTGCACTACAACATCACGGGCAAACCGCCTGACAAGCCGAGCATCCTGATCGTTCCGTCTATGAGCTACGTTGCTGTGCGGGGCAAGGGCGATTCCAATGCCGAAGGCGGCGCATAGCAGAACGCGTTGCCGATGCTCTACGGCGTCGCATATACCATCAAGATTTCGAAGAGGGCCCGCGGGAAATCGAGGGCTATTTCGACTTCGTCGTGCCGCCGGTCGAGGGCTTCTGCCGACATGACATGGCTGGGGCTTACCCTCCGACGCGCCCTTGCGCATATTTCCTTATCGGTTTTGAAACCGAGAAAGAGCTGATGATTGATTGGGTCGACCGCAATACGTACATGGAGCGGCTTTGGGCGCTCGAGGGCACCCGGGACATCAAGGTGATCACGGGGATGCGCCGCTCCAGCAAGTCCGAGCTCATGAAGGCGTTCTCCACCTCCGTTGCTCGGAAGGACCCATCCTCCAACAACGTCTACATCGATCTGCTGGACCTCGACAACGAGCTACTGCTCGAGTACCAGCGCTGCATCGCGAAATCATAGAGCGGCACAAAGAGGGCGCCCGCAACCGTCTCTTCATCGACGAGGTGCAGCTGTGTGAGGGGTTCGAGAAAGCAATTAATAGCATTCATGCGCGTGGCGGATGGGATATCTACCTCACGGGATCGAACGCGTTCCTCCTGAGTTCGGACCTGGCGACCCTGTTCACAGGGCGCCACGGGGAGGTACACATCCTCCCCTTCAGCTTCGGCGAATACCGCTTCTACTTTGACGAGCAGGGGGCCGTCGACGACGACTTCGACGGATTCATCAGGCGCGGCGGGCTCGCCGGGTCCTACGATTACGATGACATCTCGGAGTCGTACGGTTTCCTTCGGCGCGGGCGGATCGGGACCCCCGCCGATCTAGAGGCACTCGGTCAGAATCTGGAACACCTCGCTGCGCTCCAGTTTCTTGGCGCAGCCGCCGGTGAGCACGCAGGTGCCCGCAACCTTGTGCAGCGTCTCGTCGGACGCGTCGGAGCCCATCTCGGCGAAGCTCGTGGGAAGCCCCATCTTGCCGATGAACGTCTGCAGGCGGTCGATGCCCTCGAGCGCCACCGTAAGGTCGTCTTTGCCCTTGGCGTCGACGCCCCACACCTCGCTCGCCCAGCGGGCGAACTGCGCGGGCGCCTCGGGGGCCAGGTGGCGGTAGAGCGCAGGGTGGATGACCGCGAGGCCCATTCCGTGGTTGGTGTGGGTGTACGCGCCGTACTGGTGCTGGATCATGTGCGCCTGGAAGTCCGTTGACTTGCCGATCTTGAGCACGCCGTTCTCGGCCATGGCGGAGTCGTATACGAGCTCGCTTCTGGCATCGAGGTTCTGGTCGTCGTCCGCGATGATCCGCATGTTGCGGATGACGTTACGCTGGATGGCGAGGTTGATGTCGTCGGTGACATTGCGCCCGCGCGGGCTTCCGAAATAGCTCTCCATGCAGTGCGAGAGCGTGTCGAACGCGCCGCTCATGAACTGCGCGTGCGGCACGGTGAGCGTGAGCGCCGGGTCGAGCGCCGCCCACATGGGCATCGCCCCCAGATAGGCGCCCTTCACGTGTGTCTCCTCGTTGGTGATGACGGCGCCGTTGTTCTGCTCGGCGCCCGTGCCGGAGAGTGTCACGATGCAGCCCATGGGGATGAACGAGCTCGGCATCTTGCCGTCGACGTGCTCGAACGTCTCGATGTCCTCGTCAAGCATCGCCTGCGCGGAGACCACCTTGCAGCAGTCGAAGACCGACCCGCCGCCGACGGAGAGAATGAAGTCGACCTGTTCCTTGCGTGCGAGCGCGGCGCCTTCCTGGCACTTCTCGTAGGTCGGATTGGGCATGATGCCGCCGAAGTCCACCACGCGCTTGCCCGCGCTCGTGAGCTTATCGACCACGTGGCCGTAGACGCCGGTTCGTTTGACCGAGCCTCCGCCGTAGGCGAGCATCACTGTCTTGCCCATGGCACCCATCTCGGCGTCGAGCGCCTGGTCCATGGCCCCCTCGCCGAAGTAGTTCCTGACCGGGTAGTCGTACGTGAATGAGTTCATGGCAATTCCTCCTAGTAAGTTATCAGTGCGGTCTAACCGCTCGTCTACACGTTGCGCACGAGCCCGGACATCCATTCGATGGTGGCGGGGTCGTGGTGGTCGAAGAACGCGCTGCGCCCGGTGTCGAGCGCGGCGATGGCGACCATCTCGTCGTCGCCCAGCGCGAAGTCGAAGACGTCGAAGTTTTGCTCCATGCGATCGCGGTGCGTGCTCTTAGGGATACAGACCACACCGCGCTGCAGCAGCCAGCGCAACACGACCTGGGCGACCGTCTTGCCGTGTGCCTCGCCGATGCGAGCGAGGACCTCGTTGCGGAAGAGGTCGTTTCTGCCCTCCGCAAAGGGCGCCCAGCCCTCCATGGCCACCTCCTTGCCGGCCATGTACTCCTGCGCCTCGCGCTGCTGGAAGAACACGTTGCACTCGACTTGGTTCACGGCGGGGGCGATGCGGTTGAACGAGATGAGGTTTGCGAGGTGATCGGGGTAGAAGTTAGCTGTGCCTATGGCGCGGATAACGCCCTGCTCGTAGAGCTCCTCCATGGCGCGCCACGCGCCGAAGACGTCGCCGAACGGCTGATGGATGAGGTAGAGGTCGACGTAGTCGAGCCCCAGCCGCTTGAGCGACGCGTCGAAGCCGCGCTTGGCCCCCTCGTAGCTCACATCCGACATCCACAGCTTGGTCGTCACGAACACCTCGTCGCGCGGCAGGCCGCTCGCACGAATGGCAGCCCCGACCGCCTCTTCGTTGCCGTAGCTCGCGGCCGTGTCGAGCAGCCGGTAGCCGACCGAGAGCGCGTCCTCCACGGCGCGCTGGCATTCCGCGGCGTCCGGGATCTGGTACACGCCGAAGCCGAGCTGCGGCATCCTGACGCCGTTGTTCAAGGTGATGTAGTCCATGGTGCCTTCCTTTCTCGCAACTTGACGTATCCACCATACGAGGGGCGCCGCGCCGGCGGAAGTTTCCGTTGGTGAGGGTTCTATAACGCTGGGGTGCGCACGGGGTTATAACCCACGGGTTCTAGGCGTCATCTCAAAGAGATCGGCGCCGAGCTCGTCGGCAATGGTCTGAGCTACGACAGCGGTGTGGCCCTGTGCCGAGTAGTAGGCCACGAGGACGTTGCCGTCTGCAGCGGGCACTGCGGCGGGCTCGTCCTCGACAGTCGACTGGTCCTCGGCGGCGGCTTGGTTGGTCCGTTATCGTCTGAGCGCTACTCCTGCGCGTCGAAATCGGGGCGTATGGCCAGGTAGCCCGCGAGTGCTTCCTCAGTGGCGGTGTAGTAGGTCATGGTCCCGTCGAGCTTGGCAATCTCGGCCATCTCGTCTTCGGTGAGGGAGAAGTCGAAGATGTCCGCGTTGTCGGCGATGTGGGCGGGGTTCTTGGAGCCGGGAATGATGGAGGTGCCCATCTGCACGTGCCAGCGCAGGATCACCTGGGCCGGGGTCTTGCCGTACTTCTCGGCGAGAGCGACGAAGACGGGCTCCTCCAGAAGACCTTTGTCGCCGTGGCCGAGCGGGTACCACGCCTCGATCACCGTGCCGTACGGCGCGAGGTAGGCGCGCAGGTCGCGCTGGGCGTGGTAGGGGTGGCACTCAACGGTCACGAGCTGCGGCTTGATGTCGGCGACCTCGATGACCTCGGCGATCTTGTCTTGCGGGAAGTTGGAGAGGCCGAGGGCACGCACCTTGCCCGCGCGGTATGCCTCCTCCATCGTGCGCCACGCGGCCAGGTAGTCGCCTACCGGCTGGTGCAGGATGAGCATGTCGACGTAGTCGAGCCCCAGGCGCTGGAGCGTGGCGTCCACCGCCGGCATGCCCGCGTCGTAGACACTCGGCCAGAGCTTGGTGGAGATGAAGATCTTGTCGCGCGCGATGCCGCTTTTGGCGATAGCACGGCCCACGGCGCGCTCGTTCATGTAGGCGTTGGCGGTGTCGATGTGCTCGTAGCCAGCTGCGAGCGCGGCGGTTGCGGCTGCCTCGGCCTCGGCCGGGGTCATGAGGAAGGTGCCCAAACCCTCGATGGGCATCTCTACGTCGTTGTTGAGCTTCAGATACTCCATGGTCTCCTCCTTAATGGTGACTTTTCAAATACAAGGCTACGGCGTTTACTGACGTGCGAGAAGTTCACGTTGGAATGATGGATATAACCATGGGGTATATACGGCACATAATGCGTGACAGGAGGATCGATGTACAACCCACAGCTTGACACTTTCATCCGCGTGGCGGAGGCGGGCAGCTTCTCCAAGGCGGCACAAGAGTCCTTCATCACGCCCACGGCCGTCATCAAACAGATGAACCTGCTGGAGTCGCGGCTAGGTCTTATGCTGTTTCACCGATCGCATCAGGGGCTTTCGCTTACGCGGGCAGGCAGGTCGCTGCTCGCCGACGCCCGCCATATCGTGCAGTACTCTCAAGAATCAATCGCACGCGCCCGCGTCGCCGAGCGCGGAGAGAAGCGCATCATCCGCGTGGGAGTGTCGCTCATGACGCCCAGCACGCCGCTCACAAAGTTATGGCCGAAGGTGAAGGAACGTTGCCCTGGCATGAGCCTTCAGGTGGTCACGTTTGAAAACACACCCTCGGCGGCGCGCGGTTTGGCGAACCTTGGGCAAGACATGGATATCGTGGTGGGGATTTTCGACGATGCCTTTCTTAAAGAGCGCGGGTGCCTGGGCCTCGAGCTTTCGCGCGAGCCGCTCGGGTGCGCCGTTCCTGTCGACAGCGAGCTCGCCAAACGCGACATCGTCACATTCGACGACCTCCACAATCACAGTCTTATGCTTATACGCCGGGGCTGGAACGCCGAAATCGACCGCGTGCGCGACGAGATACTCTTGCATCATCCTCAAATCGCGCTCGTAGACTTCCCGCAATATCGGGCGGAGGTGTTCAATCGCGGCGCGAACGAGGATCTCGCGCTTGCGACGCTGCCGTTGTGGGCCAACGTCCACCCCATGCTCAAAACCGTCCCTACCGATTGGGACTGTCTCGTGTCTTACGGGCTGCTTCATTCGCCGCACCCCGCAGACCATGTGCGGGAGTTCCTCGATGCGGTGTCTGCCGTGCTCGAGGCAAAGCATCGATAGGCAATCGCGACCAGATGCGCTTATGCCTATGGGAATAACGGGAACTGGCTTCTGAACTCGCGTTTCGATACCGTCGAGTACCGCCTGATGTTGTTTCGGCGTCGCCATAGAGCAAAGCCATCAGCGAAATAACGGGAATAACAGCCTCCGAACCTTCTGTTCGGAGGCTTTCTTTTTGCATGTCTGCCTAAACGACTCCTTGCCTAAGCCCTTGAGCATCGGGCGGCATTATTGAGCGTGGGCGTTATCGTAGGTATCTTTGATTTCTTCCGGCAAATCGTCGGGAATCAGCGCCTTCACTCTATTCTCGTTTCCATCTTGGATCGCCTGCTCGTAGTACCAGCATTTGAACTTCAACATATCCAGCGCGCGGTTCATCTTCGCGATCTCCGACTCCATGTGGGCCTTCCGCTCCTCGAACATGGCCTTGCGCTTGGGATATGTCGATGGGCCCTCCGCACACCATTCCATGAACAGTCGGATGTCCTTAATCTCCATCCCAGCCTTCTTTAAGCATTCGATGACCCGAAGCGCCTCGAGTTCCGTATCGCCGAATCGGCGAATGCCGGACGTCCGCTCCAATTCCGGGAACAATCCCTGCTTGTCGTAATAACGCAGCGTGGAAACGGGCAGATCAAACATCTCCGCCACCTGTCCGATTGTGTACATGGTCCCTCCGGACAAATCTCGAATTTACTCCTTGACCTAAAGTTAGGTTTAGGTATTACCTTTATTTTCGTCAATACAAATCGGGAGCGCAAGGGATTTTCGCCAAAGGCGCACGCTTGCCGGAACGGTTTTCGCCGGCGGCGTGAACGAAGTGGGCGAAAGCACGGGGCATTTTGCTCTGGAGCAGGTGCAACGAATGGGCATGGGAGTCTAGGCGCGGCTTAGCTGCGCGGAAGCAGTTTTGCACTCAAAACCATCGACAGGAGGAAATCGATCATGGCAATTAAACAGACGGCAGGTAGAGATGCCCTGGGGGACTTTGCCCCCAAATTCGCACAGCTCAATGACGATGTGCTGTTCGGCGAGGTGTGGAGTCGAGAAGACGGGCTTTCCCTTCGAGACCGCAGCGTGGTGACGGTTGTGGCCCTGATGGCGCAGGGACTGACGGACTCTTCGTTTAAATATCATCTGATGTCCGCAAAGAACAACGGGGTGACCAGGGCGGAGATAGCGGAAATCCTTACGCACGCGGCGTTTTATGCGGGATGGCCCAAGGCGTGGGCGGCCTTTCGCATGGCGAAGGAGGTCTGGGCGGACGAGGACGACGGCGCCGATGCAAAGGCCCGACACCAAAACGAGATGGCCTTTCCCATCGGTGCCCCCAACGACGCATTCGCAAAGTACTTTATCGGGCAAAGCTACCTCGCGCCCCTTTCCACCGAGCAGGTCGGCATTTACAACGTTACGTTTGAGCCCGGCTGCCGCAACAACTGGCACACCCATCACGCCAAAAGTGGTGGCGGACAGATCCTCGTCTGCGTGGCTGGTCGAGGTCTTTACCAGGAATGGGGCAAAC
Organism: uncultured Collinsella sp.; assembly: GCA_902497025.1. Taxonomy (GTDB): domain Bacteria; phylum Actinomycetota; class Coriobacteriia; order Coriobacteriales; family Coriobacteriaceae; genus Collinsella. The sequence continues at coordinate 213,014 of CABVDJ010000001.1, forward strand.
CGGCACAGCAGCTGTGCCCTGGCGATGTAGTAAATATCCCCGCGGGCGTAAAGCACTGGCACGGTGCGGCGCCCGACAGCTGGTTTTCCCATCTCGCGGTGGAGGTTCCGGGCGAGGAGGCCTCCAACGAGTGGTTGGAGCCCGTGGACGACGAGCAATACCTTAAAGCGATTGACGGGAAGGCTTAGGCATGGAGCAGTTGAAACTGACGCAGGAATGGGACAAGGTATTCCCCAAAAGCGACAAGGTTGAGCACAGCAAGGCGACCTTCCACAATCGATACGGCATCACGCTGGTTGCCGACGTGTACGTGCCTAAGAACGCGGAAGGCAAGCTGCCCGCCATCGCCGTCAGCGGCCCGTTTGGCGCGGTGAAAGAGCAGTCCTCCGGTCTGTACGCGCAGAAGATGGCGGAGCTGGGCTTTTTCGCAATTGCCTTTGACCCGTCCTATACCGGCGAGAGCGGCGGCACGCCCCGCTATGTAGCATCGCCGGACATCAACACCGAGGACTTTTGCGCAGCGGTGGATTTCCTCTCTGTGCAGGAAAGCGTTGACCCGGAGCGTATCGGCATCATCGGTATCTGCGGTTGGGGCGGCATGGCAGTCAATGCGGCGGCTATCGACACCCGTATCAAAGCTACCGCGGCTATGACGATGTACGACATGACCCGTGTGACCGCCAACGGCTATTTTGACGCTGAGGATTCCGAACAGGCGCGCTTCGAAAAGCGGAAAGCGCTGAACGCGCAGCGCACCGAGGACTATAAAAACGACAGCTATGCGCTGGCGGGCGGCGTGGTCGATCCGCTGCCGGAGGACGCGCCGCAGTTTGTGGCGGACTATTACGCCTACTACAAGACTCCGCGAGGCTACCATCCCCGCAGCCTGAACTCCAATGGCGGCTGGAATGTGACGTCTTCGCTGTCCTTTTTGAATATGCCGATTTTGCAATATAGCAGTGAAATCCGCTCTGCCGTGTTGCTGGTGCATGGCGAGAAGGCGCACTCCTGCTATTTCAGCGAAACCGCGTACGGCAAGCTGACCGGGGACAACAAGGAATTGTTCATTATCCCTGGTGCCAGCCATACCGACCTTTACGATCAGATGGACATCATTCCGTTTGGAAAGCTGAAGGCATTCTTTGAGGAGTATCTGAAATAAGGCGTGCCTTGATTTAATGCCAAGTCTCCAGCAACGATTCTTCTAAAGAGAGGGAGTAGCTGAAACGAGGCGATTGATTAACTCCATTCGTTTTGGTTACAAGAAAACATGCTGCGCGCCTGCAGCATGAAGGAGAGGGAATCCTATGAATATCGTTGTATTGAGTGGTAGCCCGCGTAAGGGCGCCAATACCGACACCATGGTCGAGGCGTTTGCCGAGACCGCGCGCGAGGTCGGCCATACGGTCGAGGTCATCCGCGTTGCCGGCAAAAAGATCGCTGGTTGTCTGGGATGCCAGTACTGCTTTACCCATGAGGGCACCTGCGTGCAGAAGGATGACATGGCCGACGTGATCGAGTCGTTGAAAGTCGCCGATATGGCTGTCTTCGCTTCGCCTATCTACTGGTTCGATATCACTGCGCAGGAGAAGGCCGCCATCGACCGCCTGTACGCCTTCGGTGCCACGGGCTTCCCGTTCACCAAGACGGCCCTTTTGCTCGATAGCCACAGCGAGGGCGTCTATGATGCGGCGATCGCTATGTACAAGTCAACCTGCGCGTACTGCAAGTGGGAGGACCAGGGCATTGTCGCCATCAGCGGTATGACCGAGCGCGACAGCATGGCATCGTCGCCCAAGTTGGAAGAGGTGCGAGAGCTCGCTCGCAAGCTCGCCTAAGGACAAGAAGAACGCATGGCAATCGGTGTTGGTGGAAATGCTTGCAATCCTTATCAAGAGGAATGCTGATTGCCATGCGTTGATGCTTCCGCGGACAATTCCGGCGTGCTAAAACGCCTTCTCGTTCAAGAATTCCCTGAACGCGGGAATGTCAAAGCCAACGAGACCACGCCCGCGCTCTCCAATGACGCCGTCCTCCAGGAGGCGGCGTTTGTATTGGCTTGCGTAGTTGCTGGCGACGCCCATGCGTTTGGCTATCTCCGAGACCCTGCTGGGGCCAGAATCGGGCAGCATCGCGAGCAAAAACTCAATGTCTTTATCGGAAAGCTCCCGATAGGTCGTTTCGAGAATTCGATCGCGCAGCTCCATGCGGGCAAGCAGAGAACCCTGCTGTACATCAGGTGCACTGATTTTGGGCGAGTTCTCCGAAACATCCCATGTGCGATATCCGACGAGCTGCATCATATAGGGAAATCCGTCGACGGCCTTCACGGCATCCTCGAGCGCTTCTGGCGTGATTGAGCGGCCTCCGGCCTCAACGGTTTTGCGGAATGCGTTTGCAATTTCAACGTCAGTGATTCGTCCCAACTGATGATATTGGGAACGCCTGAGGAACGAGACGGAATCGTTACGCAGCAACGCCGATACTTTGTAGGGCAGCCCTGCCATGAGTAGGGCAACTTTTTTACCTTCGCGTACAAAGTGCTGGTAAACAGAGGCAAATTGAAGCATTTCTTCGAGATCGACGGTGACTTCATCGATGGTGATGAGAAGTCCGATGTCATGTTTTTCGAGTTGCTTAAAGATGCCATTCATGCGCGTGCGCCAGTTGCCCTGAGCCTCTTGAGCATATGTCCAATCGATGCCCACTGGGCCAATTTGAACACCGTTTATGCGCGCGTGAGGCTGTGAGAGGTAGTTATCTGCGGCTTCTTTGGTTCGCTCGATAATATCTTCGAGCATGCCTGGCATGGCGGAGACATTTGCTGCGATCCAGCCGTGTTCAAGCGCCGTTTCTGAAAGGAGCGAGAGAAGCGCCGTCTTGCCCGTTCCCCTTGCGCCAGTAAAAATGGTCGACAGGTTGGGATCTCCCGGGCCGTTGATAAAGCCACGGTTGATGTCACGCAGGATATGCTCGCGACCCGCTAGAAAGGGAGGGACGCTTCCGAACGTCGGGGTAAAGGGGTTCTTGCTGTACTCCATGGTAGCTCCTTTGCAAGTTTTGCTAATTTTTGCAAGTTTTGCTAACTTTTGCAAGTTTTGCTAACTTTTGCAAGTTTTGCTAACGACTGACCAAAGGGCATCGAAGTAGTGACGCTGACATTTTTTACGCAGAAAAATAAGCAGAAATCAATTTATCTGCGTTAAAAAATAGTTGAGAAGAAAAACGACGAGTCCCGGGCGCAATGCCGTTGCGTTCCGGGCCTCGTCGCTTTGCGAAGTATCTAACGATCTCGTTGCTGTGGTACCTAGTCAAACAAACTCGGCATGTCGTTTTCCTTCATGAGGGCGCCGGCGGAGGGGAGGCTCTGCGCGGTGAACTTCTCGGCCGAGACGCCGGCACCAAGAATCTCCTCGGTCGTGCCGACGGTGGTGACCGAGCGGCCCTTCTTGGCCGTAAAGGCCTGGACGCCCTGCGTGTTGGTGGTCGTCTTGGTCTTGAGCAGCGACGTGTTGAAGTTCATCAGGCGGTAATCGCTCGAGACCAGCGCGAGGTCGCGGTCTTCCTTGAGGACCTGGGCATACAGCAGCTTGCTGCCGCCGTAGATGGCGTTCTTGAGGCGCTTGCGGTTGGTTTTAGTGACGTATCCAGAAAGCGCGACGCGCACCACGCGGCCGTTCTCAAAGACGAACAACACGTCGGCCTTGTAGTCCTCGGGGTCGATGACCCAGATGACACTCTCGTCGGGTTCCATCTCAAGATCGGTCGGCAGGTACGAGCCCAGCTGGGCCGACTTGGTGTCCTCAAATGCCGCAACCTTGCACTTGTACACCTGGCTCTTGTTGGTAAACACGAGCAGCTCGTGCGTGTTGGAGGACGGGAACTCGATAAAGGGTTTGTCGCCGTCCTTGTACTTGAGCGTGGTCGCCTTTTTGAGTACGCGGTCCGTCATCTTCTTAAGGTAGCCATCGCGCGAGAGCATGATGGTGACCGGGTACTCCTCGACCTCGGGCTCCAAGCTTACCTCGATAACCTCATGGGGCTCGATCCTACCCGTGCGGCGCGGCATCACGTACTTCTTGTTGACTGCGGCCAGCTCGTCGCTGATGACCTTCTTGATGTTTTCCTCGCTGGAAAGGATCTCCTCAAGCTCGGCAATCTCGCCCTCGAGCTTGGCGATGTCCTTGGTGCGATTGAGGATGTACTCCTCGTTGATGTTGCGGAGCTTGAGCTCGGCAACAAACTCGGCCTGGGTTTCGTCGATATCGAAACCCTTCATAAGGTTGGGTACGACCTCGGCCTCGAGCTTGGTGCCACGGATGATGGCGATCGCCTTGTCGATGTCGAGCAGGATCGCCTCGAGGCCGTGCAGCAGGTGCAGGCGCTCGGACTTTTTTCCCAGGTCAAAGTTAATGCGGCGACGCGTGGACTCAATACGCCACTTGACCCACTCGTGCAGGATCTGGCGCACGCCCATAACGCGGGGGTAGCCGTCGACCAGTACGTTAAAGTTGCACGAGAACGAATCCTGCAGCGTGGTCGAGCGATAGAGCTTGGCCATGAGCTTGTCGGGGTCGACGCCGCGCTTAAGGTCGATGGCGATGCGCAAGCCCGAGAGGTCGGTTTCGTCGCGGATGTCAGCAATCTCCTTGACCTTGCCCTCTTTGGAGAGCTTGACGATGCGCTCGATGATGACATCGGTCTTGGTGGTGTAGGGGATCTCATAGACCTCGATGATGCGCTCTTCGGGGATCCAACGCCAGCGGGAGCGGATTTGGAAGCTGCCAAGGCCGGTCTCGATAATCTTCTCCATCTCCTCGCGGCGGTAGATAATCTCGCCGCCGGTCGAGAAGTCGGGCATGGGCATGTACTCGAGCAGGTCGCAGTCGGGGTCCTGCAGGTAGTGCATTGTGGCAGTGCAGACTTCGTTGAGGTTGAAGCCGCAGATGTCGGACGCCATGGCGACGCCGATGCCCTTGTTGGCCGAGACGAGGATGTTAGGGAACGTGGTGGGCAGCAGACGCGGCTCCTTCATGGCGCCGTCGTAGCTGTCGACGAAGTCGACCGGGTCCTTGTCGATGTCCTTGAAGATCTCGGCGCTGATGGGGGAGAGCTTGGCTTCGGTATAACGCGAGGCGGCGTAGCTCAGGTCGCCCGAATAGTACTTGCCAAAGTTGCCCTTCGACTCCACGAAGGGGGCGAGCAGCGCCTCGTTGCCGGTGGCCAGGCGCACCATCGTCTCGTAGATCGCGGCGTCGCCGTGCGGGTTGAGCTTCATGGTCTGACCCACGATGTTGGCGCTCTTCTGGCGCTCTCCCTTGAGCAGGCCCATCTTGTACATGGTGTAGAGCAGCTTGCGGTGCGAGGGCTTAAAGCCGTCGATCTCGGGGAACGCACGCGAGACATTGACACTCATGGCGTAGGGCATGTAGTTGACCTCGAGCGTCTGCGTGATCGGCTGGTCGGTGACCTCGGAGTGCAGGCCGATGACGTTCTCGGCGTTGACCTGCTTTTTCTTCGGCTGGTTCTTCGTCTTCTTCTTTGCCACGATATCCTCTTGAACTTCTTAAGGGCCGTCGTTATCGATTTGCTGCTACTGCAGGTCCAACTGGTCCAGGTATTCCTTGCCGTGCTCCGAGATATGGCGCTTGCGGCCCGCCTCGTCGTTGCCCAGCAACAGGTTGAACATGGTTTCCATCTTGGTGACGTCCTCGGGCTCCACCTTGATCAGACGACGCGTCTCGGGGTTCATGGTGGTGAGCCACATCATGTCCGGATCGTTCTCACCAAGACCCTTGGAGCGGTTGATGGAGCACTTCTGGTCGCCGATTTCTTTGAGGATGCCGTTCTTTTCGAGCTCGGTGTAAGCAAAGTAGGTCTTTTCTTTGCAATTGATCTCGTAGAGCGGCGACTCGGCGATATACACGTAACCCTCGTCGATGAGCGTGGGCACCAGGCGATAGAGCATGGTGAGCACGAGTGTGCGGATGTGATAACCGTCGACGTCGGCGTCCGTACAGATGATGACCTTGTTCCAGTTGAGGTTGTCCAGGTCAAAGGCACCGAGGTTCTTGATGCGTTTGTCCTTGATCTCCACGCCGCAGCCCAGCACGCGCATGAGGTCCATGATGATGTCGGACTTAAAGATGCGCGGGTAGTCCTCTTTCAGGCAGTTGAGGATCTTGCCGCGGACGGGCATAACGCCCTGGAACTCGGCATCGCGCGAGGTGCGAATGGCGCCTGCTGCCGAGTCGCCCTCTACGATGTAGATCTCGCGACGGCTCTTGTCCTTGGAGCGGCAGTCGATGAACTTCTGCACGCGGTTGGCCATGTCGGTCTTCTGCTGCAGGTTGGTTTTGATGCTCTGGCGTGTCTTCTCGGCATTCTCGCGCGAGCGCTTGTTGATGAGCACCTGCTCCATGATCTTGTTGGCGGCGTCTTTGTTCTCGATCAGGTAGGTCGAGAGACGCTCCTTAAAGAAGACCGTCATAGCCTGCTGGATAAAGCGGTTATTGATGGCCTTCTTAGTCTGGTTTTCGTAGGACGTCTGGGTGGAGAAGCAGTTGGTCACCAGCACCAGACAGTCCTGGACGTCTTGCCACTTAATGCCGCTCTCGTTTTTGTTGTACTTGCCTTGATTCTTGATGTAGGCATCGATGGCGCTGGTCAGAGCGCTGCGGGCGGCCTTTTCGGGCGAACCGCCGTTCTCGAGCCACGATGAGTTGTGGTAGTACTCCTGCATCATGAAGGTGCGTGAGAAGCACATGCACGCGGTAATCTTGACGTTGTAGTCGGGCAGGTCCTCGCGATCGCGACCTCGACGGTCGGCCTCGATAAAGAAGGGCTCGGTAAGGTAGTCGGTACCGACTTTCTCGAGCACGTAGTCCTCGATGCCCTTGGGATAGCAAAAATCCTCTTCGGAAAACTCGCCATCGTCACCTTCGATGCGCAGGCGGAAGGTCACGTTGGCGTTGACCACGGCCTGGCGGCGCATGGTCTCGCGATACCAATCGTGGGGGATGCTGATGGAGGTAAAGACCTCAAGATCGGGGCGCCATTTGATGGTGGTGCCGGTGCGGTTCTCGTCGCTGGGCTCAATCTCGAGCGCCTTCTTTTTGGCGCCGACGACCTTACCCTTCTTAAAGTGCAGGGAGTACTTGTTGCCGTCGCGCCAAACCGTGACGTCCATGTACTCGGATGCGTACTGGGTCGCGCACGAGCCCAGGCCGTTGGTACCGAGCGAGAAGTCGTAGTCGCCGCCCTGGTTGTTATTGTATTTGCCACCGGCGTAGAGCTCGCAAAAGACGAGCTCCCAGTTAAAGCGCTTCTCGGAGGGGTTCCAGTCGAGCGGACAGCCGCGGCCGTTGTCCTCTACCTGAATGGAGCCATCGCGAAAGGCGGTAAGGGTGATGAGCTTGCCGTAGCCCTGGCGCGCCTCGTCAACGGCGTTGGACAGGATCTCGAAGGCGGCATGCGCGCAGCCGTCGAGCCCGTCCGAGCCAAAGATGACGGCGGGGCGCAGGCGTACACGCTCCTCGTCTTTGAGCTGGCGGATACTGTCGTTACCATAGTTTGCGGTGTTTTTTGCCATACTCGCTCTCTCGGTGCTCCCTTGCTGCGTTTAAGTCATATAGATAGTCAAGGTAGCATAGCCCAGCCCATAGGCGATTCCAACCAACACGAAATCCATCGAACAACCGTTCGGAGTTCGATGGAGATTCGTTTACTCGGACAAAACCGAGTCGGTTATGTCCGAGTAAGTTTGAAGGCGGCCGGATGCGTCTTGCTGCGTTTACGGTTGGATACGTTGTCGAAAACGTGTCGTGCGGATTGTTGGATCGAATCGAACATTGGGACAGACGTCTCGTTTTATGGGCCGGGGGCGTGCATGTGCGAGTTCTTTTGGCCCATAAGGAACGCTGGTGGGTCGTTATTTGGGCCACGGGTCACTTCGCCGGCGCCGTGTTTCGTCATACGCTCATAGTGGAAGCCGATGCCACGGGATGACGAAGGCCTTGGGCAACGGATGAGCTACAAGCCGAAAGGAGCGGTGAGGATGATGAAGCCCATGACGAAGAAGCTGCTGTTAGGAATTCCCACCGTGACGCTTTCGGCTGTGTTGGCGTGTACGCTTGCCGGCTGCGGCGGTAATGCGCCGAGTGGCTCGGGCGGGAGCGCACCTGTGCAGGAGAAGTCCAAGAAGGCCAAGGCCTATGAGTCGCAGACGGTCGAGGTGGCTGGCATAACCTATGAGTCGGTAGTCCACGGTACGTTCTATCGCGGCGACGCTAAGCTGCAGGACGGCTTTTACCTGCACGTCAAGATTACCAACAACAACACAAAGAACAGGACGTTCAGTTCCTTTAACGTGCATGCTGCCCAGGGCGATCTTGAGGCAGGCGACCCGTTGTTTACTTCCGGCAAGGCGGCCGTGCTCGACTACGTTGCAAGCGAGGCTCCCGATGAGCTTCACGAGGGCATCGATCTTTCCAAGAGGCCAGATATCGGCCCGGGCGAGACCGTTGAGTACGTGTATTTCTGGGCGCCCAAGACGGCGTACTACGGGCCCATCACTGTCGAGTTCGTAGACGCTTACGCCCCCGCCAAGAATCATGAGGCCATGCACTTTGACACCACGGGATGCGAGACCAAGGAGTTCAAGGCGGCCGGCGGCGTGGCCGATTCTGACGAGAAGGCAGATTTAACGGGCATCGACTGCGCATCGTACAGCATCGAGGCCGCCGATGGGTACACGCTGGATTCGTCCGACGAAGAGCGCGAAAAGGCAAACTTCTTCCACGACGAGACTGGAGGACGCCTGAACATCAGCATCTTCCCGCGCTCGCCGGAGGAAGAGGTTGCAAGCCTAGAGCAGGTCTACGAGGGTAAGGAGACAACAACCGACCAGGTCGAGTACAACGGCATAACGTGGCTGCGCTTTACCGGTCCTGACAACGGCCATACGCTGTTTGCGACGGCTCCCGCAACGGGCGAAACCGTCCGTGTATCGATCGGCTGGAAGATCGATTGGGACGCCGCCGTGCCCATGATGGAGGCACTGAAGCTCAAGTAGCGGACTGCGATTCCCGTGTCAGGCGACTCAGGGCTGGCTCCGAGTTATCGGGGCCAGCCCTTTTTGGTGCTCGATGAGCCGAGTCGGCGTCTCTTGCAAAGGTAACTGGGAGCTAGTGAGGCTTATCAGAATTGACCTCATCGGCGGTGTCGGTTTCGAGCGCCGTGCGGCGGGCGCTGTAGGCGA
>CABVDJ010000002.1 GCA_902497025.1 uncultured Collinsella sp.
CACCGAGCCGTACGCTTGAACTGAGAAGGGGGAGGCCTAGCGGCCTCACCCTTTTTTGCGTTATATACATGTTGTGCTTTGGGACCTAGCTTCCCCGTATGCGCTCTTACTGTTTGGCTGTTTTTTGAGTCCATCTAGTTTATTTGAGCGATAATTACTCGCATTGGCGTTAGGGAGGGCTTGATGTTTACCGTATTTGTCTTGGGCAATATTGCTTCGGGTAAGTCGACTGCCTGCCGCTATTTCGAATCTCGTGGCGCTATGCTTATCGATCTGGATGAGCTTGCAAAATCGCTGTATGTGCCGGGCTCTGATATCGTCAATGCTCTCGCGGATGAATTCGGTTGGGACATTTTGGATGAGGAAGGCGGCATTCGCCGCAGTATCCTCGCTTCTCGAGCTTTCGCTTCTCCTGATTCGGTCGCACGGCTCAATGGCATCGTGCATCCCGTTCTGATTGAACAGCTTTCTCTTAGGATTCTCGATCCGGTTTGTTGTACGGTTTCATCTCCCCGTTATCCCTTTGCGGTGGTCGAGGTTTCAGCTCCGACTGGTTTTGAGGATGCATTTGGCTTGGCTGATGAAATTCTGGTCATTAGCGCCCCTTTGTCAGTTCGTCGCGAGCGCGCTATTCAACGTGGCATGGAGCCATCTGATTTCGATGCCCGTTCTGCTTGCCAGCCCGATGAGTCTGCGCTGTGCAATCTCGCTACAACGGTGATTGATAATTCGGCAGCCGATAATTCGCTCTTTGAGCAGCTTGACTCATGGCTTGCATGCCACGGGTTTATAGATACTCCGGATAAGGAGGAGGCCGATGCCTAAGGCACGTTTCTTTACGTGGTATCGCGTGGCGCCACTTGCCGTTGTGTTCGTCTTCGGCCTTATTTCGCTCGTCTACTCGTGTGCTCCTGCCGCTTTCTTTAAGCCGCTGTATCCGATTGACTACGAGGCGTATGTAAAGCAATCCAGTATTTCGCATAATCTGGATCCGTATCTGGTGTGCGCTGTCATTAAGTCGGAATCGAATTGGGATCCCGAGGCCGAGTCGAATCAGGGTGCTCAGGGATTGATGCAGCTGATGCCCGAGACTGCCCAGGACATGATCGCCAAGGGCCTTGTCGACGGAGGGGAGTATTCGGTCGACAATCTTAACGATCCGGCTACGAATATCGAGTTTGGCTGCGCATACCTCTCGTATCTTCTCGCCTATTTCAACGGGTCGACGGATAGTGCCATCGCCGCCTATAACGCCGGTATGGGCAATGTCGACGGATGGGCGCAGCAGAACACGTCACTCCATAATGCGATTACCTTCCCTGAAACTCAGGCTTATCTGATTCGCGTCAATAATGCCTGGGTTCGATATAAGACTCTCTATCCCGGTCGGTTCGTATAGGACTAAGCCCACCGCCTGCGTATACTGCAGATGTACGAGTTAGGAGTATCCATGGCGGAATTTGAAGTAGAACGCGTTGGTGGTGAACTTAAGCGCTTTGGCGTTGAGGGCGCTGATGTGCCGTTTAAGGTCGTGTCTCCATACGAGCCCGCTGGTTCCCAGCCTAAGGCCATTGAGTCACTTGTGCGGGGCGTGAGGGACGGAGACCGCTATCAGGTTTTGCTGGGCGTGACTGGTTCGGGCAAGACCTTCACGATGGCAAAGACTATTGAGGCCCTGGGAAAGCCGACGCTGGTCATGGCCCCCAATAAAACGCTCGCTGCTCAGCTTGCGAGCGAGCTCAAAGAGTTCTTTCCCAACAACGCTGTGGTCTACTTCGTCTCGTACTACGACTACTATCAGCCCGAGGCGTATGTGCCGCAAAGCGATACATATATCGAGAAAGACTCCTCGATTAACGAAGAGGTCGAGATGCTGCGCCATCAGGCGACCGCGTCACTGCTCTCTCGACGTGATGTGATCGTTGTCGCATCGGTCTCGTGTATCTATGGCATTGGCTCTCCTGAGGACTATGCGGGTCTGGCTCCAAACGTCGACAAGAAGGTGCCGCTCGAGCGCGATGACTTTATCCATGCACTTATCGACATTCAATATGATCGCAATGACTATGACCTGGCACGTGGCACGTTCCGCGTGCGCGGCGATGTTGTTGACGTGTATCCGCCTTATGCCGAGCATCCGTTGCGGTTTGAGTTCTTTGGCGACGAGGTCGAGCTGATTGCCGAGATCGATGAGGTCACCGGTGAGATGCTTCGTGAGTACGAGGCCATTCCCGTATGGCCGGCATCGCACTACGTGACCGAGAAGCCGAAGGTCAAGGCGGCTCTGAAATCGATCAGCGAAGAGTGCGAGAAGCGCGTGGCGGAGCTCAAGGCGACCGACAAGTTGCTCGAGGCGCAGCGTCTGCAGCAGCGTACCGATTATGATCTTGAGATGCTCGAGACGATGGGCTTTTGCAACGGCATCGAGAACTACTCGCGTCATCTGGACGGTCGCAAGCCGGGTGAGCCGCCGTTTACCCTAATCGATTACTTTCCCAAGGATATGCTCTGCATCATCGATGAGAGCCATGTGACGGTGCCGCAGATTCGCGGCATGCACGAAGGTGACCGCTCGCGTAAGGTGACGCTGGTGGAACACGGTTTTCGCCTGCCCTCGGCGCTCGATAACCGCCCGCTTCGTTTCGATGAGTTTGAGGCAAGGATCCCCCAGTTTATCTATGTTTCGGCCACGCCGGGCGACTACGAGCTGCGGGTGAGCCAAAACGACGTGGAGCAGATTATTCGTCCGACCGGCCTGCTCGACCCCAAGATTGACGTGCGTCCAGTTCGCGGTCAGATTGACGATCTTGAGGACGAGATTCGCGAGCGCGTTGCCCGCAAGGAGCGCGTGCTGGTGACCACGTTGACCAAACGCATGGCCGAGGACCTGACCGACCATCTACTTGATGCGGGCATTAAGGTCAATTACATGCACTCTGATACGGCGACAATGGACCGTGTCGAGATCCTGCGAACGCTGCGCGAGGGCAAGATCGATGTTCTCGTTGGCATCAACCTGCTTCGCGAGGGCTTGGATCTTCCCGAGGTCTCACTGGTGGCAATTCTCGATGCCGATAAGGAAGGCTTCTTGCGCAACCGCCGTTCGCTGATTCAGACGATTGGCCGTGCGGCCCGTAACGCCGATGGCGAAGTCATCATGTATGCAGACGTTGTGACCGATTCGATGAAAGAGGCCATCGAGGAGACGCAGCGCCGTCGCGAGATTCAGATGGCATATAACGAAGAACATGGCATTGTGCCCAAGACAGTGCGCAAGGCCATCAACGACATCTCAAGTTTTATTGCCGAGGCCGAAAAAACCGTGGGTTCCAAGGGGCGCTCGAAGGGCGACTCTCTTGGCCATGGCGCATTCTATACGCCCGATGAGTCGGGCGAGGGCGGCGTGCCGGAAACGGTGGCGCCCGAGCAGACACTTGCGGAGCAGTTGGAAGAACTGCCGCATGACGAGCTTGTGCGGATTGTCGAATCCATGGAAGAGGATATGCGTAACGCTTCTGCCGCCATGGACTTTGAGGAGGCGGCGCGCCTGCGCGATGCCGTCGTTCAGATTCGGGCGATGCTCGAGGGCGCGTCTGAGGACGAGACGATCGAGCGCTTACGTTCACAGGCCCGCAAGGGTTCCACTTTCGCATCGGGCAGAAAACGCCAGGGCGCACGGTTTAAGAAATAGCGAACAGGCCCCGAGTTCCCTGTGGAGCTCGGGGCCTGTGTCTTTTGCGCACTGGAATTCGTGCGTTAGAGGTCTGCAATCAGGGCTTCGGCACAACGGATGCCGTCGGTGGCCGCGCTCATGATGCCGCCAGCATATCCAGCTCCCTCACCACAAGGGTAGAGACCCGGGGTCGACACGGCATGGCACGTTCGGTCTCGGGTGACAGTGACAGGTGAGCTCGAACGAGTCTCCACGCCGGTAAGAACGGCATCGGGGCGGTCGTAGCCTCGTAGCTTTTTTCCGAGTAGGGGAAGTCCCAAGCGGAGCGACTCGACGATATACTGCGGCAGGGCTTCGTCAATTGCCGTCCAGGTCACACCGAGCGGATAGGTGGGCTTTACCTTTCCGGGCGCCTTGCTGGCGCGTCCTGCGAGGAAATCTCCGACGAGTTGTGCCGGTGCGTTCCAGTTGGAACCGCCTAGGCGATAGGCGGCCGCCTCGCAGGCGCGCTGGAGCTCGATGCCGGCGAGCGGGTCATCGTTGGGAAGGTCCTCAGGCGTGACGTTAACGAGCAGGGCGGCGTTTGCGTTGCGTCCGTCGCGGGCATTGAGGCTGGCGCCGTTGACGCACAGGTGGCCCTGCTCGGAAGAGGCGGCGACAACCTGCCCGCCGGGGCACATGCAAAACGAGAACACGCTGCGGCCGTTGGGAAGATGGGCGACGAGCTTGTAGGGGGCTGCTCCGAGGGCAGGATGTCCCGCCAAGGCTCCATATTGGGCTCGGTCGATGTCGCGCTGCGGATGCTCGATGCGAACGCCCATGGCAAAGGTCTTTTGTGCGAGGGCCACGTTGTGGTCCTTAAGGAGCTCAAAAATATCGCGAGCAGAATGCCCGCAGGCGAGGATGAGGTGCTTTGTCTCGATTGGCTCGTAAGCGGCGTCTTGGGACGATTGGACATCAATACCGGTGATGGCGCCAGACGCGTCGATGTGAATGTCGACGAGCTTTGTTCGATAACGGACGATACCTCCGAGCTGCTCGATGCGCTGGGATATAGCGGTGACAACCGTGGGAAGGATGTCGGAGCCAATGTGCGGCTTGGCATCCCACAGAATATCGCGGGGCGCACCCGCCTCGACGAAGGTTTCGAGGATAAGGCGATGGGCGGGATTTTTTGTTCCCGTATTGAGCTTGCCGTCCGAGAAGGTCCCCGCGCCGCCCAGACCAAACTGGATATTACTCTCGGGGTCGAGGATGCGCTCCTTTAGAAAGAGGTCGATCGCATGCGAGCGGCGAAATGCCGGGTCGCCGCGCTCGATGAGCAAGGGCTTAAGACCTGCTTTGGCGAGCGTTAGCGCGGCGAAAAGGCCAGCGCATCCGGCGCCGACAACGACAGGGCGTTCTTGAGGTGCGTCGGAGACGGGGGAGGGGAATGAAGGCTCATCGTCTTCTATCGCGCGTACGCGCGAGCGGTCACGCTCGGCAACGCTGTCGACCGCTTCTCGCTCGAGGTGGGGACTAGTCAGCTCAACACGAAAACTCAGGATAAAATGGACGTCTCGTTTTTTGCGAGCGTCGATTGACTTGCGGTGGAGTTCGATGGACTTGATCTCGGAGTCCTTGCAACGTAGGATGCGCTTGGCGACTCGCTTGCCAACAATGAGGCAGGCATTTTCATCGCGGGCTTCATCGAGCGACGCGTTGACTTGGGTGATTTCGATCATCGAGGTCTCCTTAGAGGCAAGAAAGAGGCCGTCCGGTATCCCAGACGGCCCGAATGCGTTTTTGATTATAGACTGCGCGGCTACAAGCTGCTTGCAGCGCGAATGCCCGAGAGCCAGGCCCACGCAAGGTTAAAGCCTCCGCAATCGGCGTCGATGTCGAGCGCTTCGCCGCAGACGTAAAGCGGGGCGTCGACAACGCAGCGCGTGCGTAGACTGGGTGTTGAGATGCTCTCGACAGATACACCACCACGCGTGACCTGCGCCGAGCGCTCCTCGGCTGTACCCTCGACGAGCAACTTAAAGTGCTTGAGAATCGAGACCAGGTGGATGACATCGTTGGAGCCTGGATGGCACTGCTCAAACGCTGTGCAGACGACGCAGGAGAGTTGCGGGGCGAGCATGCCGTCGAGCCAACGGGGATCGCGGGGCGAAAAGCCGCCGAGCAGCTTAACGCGCTGGTTAAGCATATCGAGCAGCTCGTCTTTAGAGAGGTCGGGGAAAACGTCGAGCAGGATCGTATCGCCGCGCTGGATACGACGGGAGAGGTTGAAGACAGCGACGCCCGAGATGCCGAAGGTTCGAAACAGCACTTCACCGTCTTCGTGCCAGAGCTCACTATGGTTGCGGGCGAGCGTCAAGCGGGCGCGGACGCGCAGACCATCCAACGTCTTGAGTGCCGCCCGATCGCCAGCGACCGTTGCCGATACGGGGCAGAGGATGGGGTGCAGCGAAGTGAGGGGGAGGCGAAACGTATCGGCGATACCGGTGGGGTTGCCGCCCGTGGCGATAATTACGGCATGTGCCTGCAGGGCCTCGTTCTTGCGAGGGACATCGGCGAGCGCTTTCCGAAGCGAGCGGAGCTCCGATTTTCGGTCGTCGTGCTTTTTTGCCTTGAGCACCCGCGCTGGACGGTCTATTTGGAGTGCCCAGCCTTCGGAAGCTTTGTGCGCCGAGGCAACGTTGGCTCCGCAGATTAAGGTGATACCTAGGCGGTCGCAAACGTTGAGAAGCGCATCGCGCACCGATTCAGCGCGAAGGGAGCGCGGGTACAGCCGGCCTTCCTCGGAGGTTGTCATGATACCCAGCGAGGAGAAGAAACCCATAAGCTCTTGTTCGGGCTGGGGGCCCATGACGGATTCGACGAATGCGGGGTGGTTATACCGCTGAGGATCAATCGATTCGTTGGAGAGGTTGCAGCGGCCGTTACCGGTCGCAAGGAGCTTAAGGCCACAGGCGACATCGCGCTCAACGATGCAGACGCTTTTGCCAGCGCGTGCGGCCGTAATGGCAGCGGCGAGGCCTGAAGCCCCGCCGCCGATTACCAGGACGTCATAGAAGGCGCTCGCGTTCACTTAGGCCTCGTCGGTCTCGTGCGGGGTAACGGCCTCGACGGCAGAGACTGCCTTGGGCAACATGCCATCGGGCAGCGCGGTCTCGACCTCGCCCTTATCGCAGGCCTCGGCGAGTGCCGGATTAATGGGAAGCTGGCCCAAGATGTCGAGGTTATAGCGATCTGCGACCTCGGGGAGCTTGCTCTTGCCAAAGACCTCAATCTTCTTGCCGCAGTCGGGGCACTCAATATAGCTCATGTTCTCGACAATGCCCAGAATGGGGACGTTCATCTTCTCGGCCATGTTGACCGCCTTGGCGACGATCATCGAGACCAGATCCTGCGGGCTCGTGACGATGACGATGCCGTCAACGGGCAACGACTGGAAGACGGTGAGCGCGACGTCGCCTGTTCCCGGAGGCATGTCGACCAGCAGGTAGTCGATGGGGCCCCACGAGGTCTCGCTCCAGAACTGCCTAATGGCGCCTGCGATGACCGGACCGCGCCAAAGGACGGGGTCGGTCTCGTTTTGGAGCAGCAGGTTGGAGCTCATGACCTTGACGCCGTGCTCGGAGATTTCGGGCAGCATAAGGTTGCCAAGGGCATGGACGTGGCGTCCGCTCATACCGAACATCTTGGGGATGGAGGGACCGGTGATGTCGGCATCGAGAACGCCGACCTTGTGGCCGTGACGGGCAAGCTCGGTGGCGATGGCACCGGTGACAAACGACTTGCCGACACCGCCCTTGCCGGAAAGCACGGCGATGACGCGTTTGACCTCGGACAGCGTGTTCTCCTCAAATTGCGACGGCGACGTTTGTCCGCCGGCGGCCTGTGCGTGCTCGCAACCCATGTATGACTCCTTTGTATATGTTGGGGCCGGGGCCCCGTGATGTGACACGAGCGTCATTGTACCCTCGTTTGCGAGCGGGAGTCATTTGCGATGCATTTGGGCCGAGCGTGCTTGCAATACGATGGGTCCAAGCGAATGGGCGGGCTTACTGAACTTTGCTGGCAAACTCGAGGTATTGCATGCGCTGCAGCTTGTCGATCGTCGAGGCGTATGGGCTGTCTTCAGATTCCAAGTCGTAGCGCAGCCCGTCGGCACCAAGGTAGCCGGCGACATTGATGGTGGGCACATCTGACCTTGTTGCAAGCAGGGCCTTTTGATAGTCGGTGAGCGGGGCGCCGATCTTATTAAGGGTAATGGCTGCAATCTCGTTTGCCCCGACGGTGTCGTAGACGTTGAGCTCAGTATTGCCGGCGATTTCATAGTTAGCCCAGACGAAATAGGTCGACTGATAGACACGGAAAGCGTGGCTTGCCGTGTCTTCCTGAGGGTACAGCTCGTCGTTGAGAGTCGTTGCGGCGCTCGGCTGATGGTCGCCAAAAAAGACAAGGACAACCGGTCTGCCGATATTGCGGAGCTCGTTGATAAAGTACTCGAGGTCCCGGTCGGATGCGTTGATGCAGGTGAGATAGGTGTTGAGCGCGCTATTGGCGCCCTCGCTGGCTCCCTCGACCCAATAGTTTGTCAGCTCTTCGGCGGGAACGGTGCCATAGTCGTAGCCGCCGTGATTTTGCATCGTGACGTCAAAGATGAACTGCGGTGCTTCGTCGGTTCTAAGCAGGTCGAGTATCTTGTCGTAGGTGGCGTAGTCGCATACGCCGGCATGGTAACAGGGCGCACCTTCGAAATCGCCGATTGAAAGAAAGTCTCCAAAGCCCAGCTGCTGATAGATTTTATCTCGATGGTAGTTGACGGGGTTTTGCGGGTGCATAGCGGTAGCGGTATACCCAAGCTCTTTAAGGTCCTTTGCCAGGCTGTTGACGCCATTCATCTGATACAGCTGATAGGGGATCTTGCCTAATCCGACAAAGGCCGTTGTCGCTCCGGTCAAAAATTCGAATTCGGAGTTTGCCGTTCCGCCACCGGTGACCGAAGCGAGCATGGTGCCGCGAACAAGCGTGTCGGGAAGCGAGTTGTAGAATGCGGGGCCGGTGTACCCGGCTGCCTGGAGCTGCTCAAAGCACGAAAGGTCGCTAAAACTCTCGTTCATGACGGCAACAATCGTCGGCTTGATTTCATTGAACTGGGCAACGGCCGCCGCGCGTTGCTCGCTCGAGCCATACGTGCTGTCGTAGGCGACGGCGAGCTCCTGCTCGATGCTCTGCGCCTCATCGGGCGTATAGTCTTCGGGCTTCTCAATGGGCAACTCGTTGACCATTTCGGTGAACGAAGTGATAAAACCCTGAGACGCATATGTGGTGATGGGCTGCCAACGGTCAAATCCAAAATTCAGCGCCTGCTCCAAGTCGATGCTGGAAAAGCCCGAGAGCCCCACAACGGTCACTAACAGAAAAGCACAGAGGTTAGCGGCGATTGCGGGGAAGACATGGGTGGGCGTACGGAGCTTTCGCGGACGGATAAGCGAAAGAAGCCCCAGGGAAATCTCCAGCAGGGCGAGAGAGGTTACGATTCCGGCGGTAAAGGTAAACTCGTATCCCTCGCTCACCTCCATTGCGGTGCCAAGGGCCAAGATATCGCTTGGCAGGATGGCTTCGCCTTTAAACGTTATGACGAAGTGCTCGGCAATGCCAAGGATGCAGCAGGCGACGGGCACGAGGGCCATGACGCCTCCATGACGCTGTCCCAGCAAATAAAGGGAGAGCAGAACCGTCGCGAGCAGCCCGACGGAAAACCCGAATGAGTTGGCGGGAATGCGATAGAACGTTTCGTTGCAGGCAATTTCGAGTGAAACGAACGAGAGCGCTGAAACAGCGGCGATGACAAGGATGTCACGGCAAATACAGGCAACCGTTCCCGTCGCAAGATCGGTTTGGTCGATAAGTCCCGAAACCAAGGGCTCGACAAGAAGTATGACGGCGGCAGCACCGAGCGCCGAATAAGAAAGGACCCATAGGGAACTGTCCTCATTTACGAGCAATTGATTCGTAATCCATGCAGCTACCATGCCGAGCGGGATGAGGAGCGTCGCGCACCAAAAGACGCGGGCAATGGGCGGCTTTTCATTGTGTTTGATTGAAAAATACACGCGCACGACGACGGTGGCCACGATAAGGATGGCGATGAATATGGGCAGATTGGCCATGTCACTCGAAGTGATTTCAAGGGGGATATCTTCGGTCATGGACGTTCCTCTGTTACGGCAAATTAAGTTCAGTATTAGATTACTGTAACCTTTCCACGGCATTTCGAGAAACAAAGCGCCCGATACGCAAAGCTAAAGGTCTGCGAATCTTGTATCACGAACATCTGTGCGCGTCGAGTGCGCTAAACTCATCGACAGTATGATTCGATGCAATAGGAGGCAAGGAGCTTCCATGTCTGATTCTTCTATCGTTATTCGCGGTGCTCGTGAGCACAACCTCCGTGATATCGATGTTTCCATTCCGCGTGACCAACTCGTGGTCATTACCGGTCTTTCTGGCTCGGGCAAGAGTTCGCTGGCATTTGACACTATCTATGCCGAGGGCCAGCGTCGATACGTCGAGAGCCTTTCGAGCTATGCGCGCCAGTTCTTGGGCCAGATGGACAAACCCGACCTGGATTCAATCGACGGCCTTTCGCCGGCGGTGTCGATCGACCAAAAGACGACGTCTAAAAATCCTCGCTCGACGGTTGGCACCGTAACCGAGATTTATGACTATCTGCGCCTGCTGTTCGCCCGTGTGGGCACCCCGCACTGTCCCGAATGCGGCCGCGTCATTGAGCGCCAGACGACCGACCAGGTTGCCGACAAGGTCTTGGCGGCGGGGGAGGGCCGCCGCGCGTTTGTGCAGGCACCGGTGGTGCGCGGGCGAAAAGGCGAGTTCACCAAACTGTTTGAGGACCTTCGTGCCGAGGGCTTTAGCCGCGTGCGTGTCGACGGTGAAGTGCGCTCGCTCGACGATCCGATCGATCTGGACAAGAAGTTCAAGCACGATATCGAGGTCGTGGTCGATCGCATCGTAATCCGTGAGAACTCTCTGGGCCGTATCGCCGAGTCTGTTGAGCAGGCGACCGCGCTGGCTCACGGCAATGTAAACGTGTACATGCTGCCCGATCGTGATGCTCCCGAGGGGACCGAGGGCGAGCTGCTGGAGTATTCGTTGGCCTTGGCGTGCCCGGAGCATGGTCACTCCATTGACGATCTTCAGCCGCGTGATTTTTCGTTCAACGCTCCCTATGGCGCATGTCCTGAGTGCGACGGCCTGGGCTTTAAGAAAACCGTTGATGCAGAGGCGCTGATCGAGGACCCCTCGAAGTCCATTGCCGATGGAGTCTTTGGTAGCCTGTTTGGCAATTCGAACTACTATCCGCAGATTTTTGCTGCAGTCTGCAAACACTTTAAGGTGAGCACCGATACGCCGTGGGAGGACTTGCCCCCTCGCGTGCGTCGTGCATTCTTGGATGGCCTGGGCGATACGAAGATCTCGGTCGACTACCAAAAGCTCGACGGACGTCGTAGCCAGTGGGATACCAAGTTTTCGGGCGTTCGCAACATCCTGTACGAACGCTATACCGAGACGACGAACGAGAACACCAAGGCGCGCTTGGAGAAGTACATTCGCGAGGAACCGTGCTCGAGCTGCCACGGCGCTCGTTTGCGCCCTGAGATGCTCGCCGTCACCGTGGGCGGCAAGTCCATTTACGAGGTTTGTTGCCTGTCGTGCCGTGAGTCGCTCGAGTTTTTTGAGGGCCTGGAGCTCACCGAGCGCCAACAGTTTATCGGCGGGCGCATCGTCAAGGAAATCCTGGAGCGCTTGCGTTTTCTGGTCGATGTTGGACTCGACTATCTGACGCTCGATCGTGCCTCGGCGACGCTTTCCGGTGGCGAGGCGCAGCGTATTCGCCTGGCAACGCAGATCGGCGCGGGTCTCATGGGCGTGCTCTATATTCTGGACGAGCCCTCGATCGGTCTTCATCAGCGTGACAACGAGCGCCTGATCAAGACGCTCGAGCGCCTGCGCGATATCGGCAATACCGTTATCGTCGTCGAACACGACGAGGATACAATCCGTGCCGCCGATTACGTGATCGACATGGGGCCCGGCGCCGGCGTCAACCTGCCGATATCATGGCGTGTCCTGAGTCGATGACGGGCGCTTATCTGACCGGCAAACGAATGATCCGGGTGCCTGATGAACGGCGCAAGCCCGGTCGCGGCTGCCTTAAAATTACGGGCGCTCGAGCCAACAACCTCAAAAACGTTACTGCCAAGATCGAGTTTGGTACGCTTACGGTTGTTACCGGCGTGTCGGGATCGGGCAAGAGCTCCCTGGTTACCGATACCATTGCGCCTGCCCTTACGAATGCCATTCACCGTTCGACGCGCCCTGTGGGTCCATATAAGAAAATCGAGGGCATCGAGTGTATCGATAAGGTTATCGATATTGACCAGTCGCCGATTGGCCGCACGCCGCGTTCCAACCCTGCTACCTATATCGGCCTGTGGGATGATCTTCGCGCGCTGTTTGCGAGTACGCCGGAGTCGAAGGCGCGCGGCTACTCGCCGGGTCGTTTCTCCTTTAATGTGAGTGGCGGGCGCTGTGAAGCGTGCAAGGGCGACGGACAGATCAAGATCGAGATGCACTTCCTTCCCGATATCTACGTTCCCTGCGAAGTTTGCGGCGGTAAACGCTACAACCGCGAGACACTCGAGGTCACCTACCGTGGCAAGACCATCTCGGACGTACTTGACATGAGCGTGGCCGAGGCACTGGCTTTCTTTGGGAATATCCCGCAGATTAAGCGCAAGCTTCAGACGTTGTACGATGTAGGCTTGGGCTACGTGAGCCTGGGCCAGCCCGCCACGACGCTTTCGGGCGGCGAGGCGCAGCGTGTGAAACTCGCCAAGGAGCTTCATCGACGCCAGACGGGCAAGACGTTCTATATTTTGGACGAGCCGACGACCGGCCTTCATTTTGAGGACGTCCGCCAGCTGCTCGATGTGCTGCAGCGCTTGGTCGATGCGGGCAACACGGTGCTGGTGATTGAACACAACCTTGATGTCATCAAGGTTGCCGACCGCCTGATCGATATGGGTCCCGAGGGCGGTAACGGCGGCGGAACCGTCGTGGTTTCGGGCACACCGGAGCAGGTTGCGGACTGTCCGCAGAGTTATACGGGCAAGTTTTTGGCGCCGTTGCTCAGGCGTGACCGGGAGCGTCAAGCTCAACTTGATGCTCAATAAATAGGCGATTCAGTTTATGGGCGCCATCGACTCCTTGTGATTCGATGGCGCTTGCTGTGCCGAAGTGACGTATGCAGCCGAATTGGACATATACTTAATCCTTGCGTCCGAATGCGAGGGAAAGGATATGTCATGGCAAAGGCTGTAAAGACGCCAAAAACCAATGCGATGCGCGAGCTGGAAAGCGCCGGCATTTCCTATGTTCTACATACGTACGAAGACGATGGCGATGAGTCGGTGGGCCTGGGGGTCGCGATTTCGGAGCAGCTTGGCGAGGAGCCCGGTCAAGGATTTAAGACTTTGGTCTGTGTGACACCGTCCAACGACTATGTCGTGTGCTGCATCCCTGTTGCCGACGAGCTCGATTTAAAGTCCGCCGCGCGTGCCGCGGGGGAGAAGTCCTTGGCCATGATGCATGTGAAGGATTTGCTTGCAGCGACTGGCTACGTTCGCGGCGGCTGCAGCCCGGTCGGTATGAAAAAACGCTACCGGACGCTTATTGATGAGACGTGTGTCCTTTGGGATACCATTTTTATTTCGGGAGGCAAGCGTGGTTATCAGCTCGAGCTTGCACCCGATGATTTAATTGCATTTTGCGGGGCGACGGTTGCCGCGATTACGAGAGAGGACTGAGCGATGCTGCAGGAAGAATTGAAGCGCGGAGCTCATTTTGCAAAAGAATCTGCGCCTCAGACACCCTCATCCGAAGCTTCTTCGTCGCGAGATGACACTGACGACATGGGCTCGTCGGACTACTCCACGGTTGGTCGTTCCGCCGGGCTTATGACCATCCTGACCATCGTGTCTCGCGTCACCGGTTTTATCCGCACGTGGGCAATGGCGGCCGCTATCGGCATGTCGCTGCTCTCGTCCTCCTATCAGGTCGCCAACAACCTGCCCAATATGCTCTACGAACTCGTGATGGGCGGCATGCTCGTGACGGCGTTTTTGCCCGTGTACATGGGCGTGAGGCGTGAGCAGGGTCGCGAGGCCTCGAACGAGTACGTGGGCAACCTGCTCGGCATTCTGCTTTTGGTGCTGGGTGGCATTTCGTTGCTGGGGACCGTGTTCGCCCCGGGCTTTATCTGGACGCAATCGTTCCTTTCGGGTGACGGCGGCAGCATGGATACCGCTGCGTTCATGTTCCGTTTCTTTGCCATCCAGATTCTGTTTTATGGTTTGGGCTCGGTGTTCTCGGGCGTTCTCAACGCACACCGCGACTACTTCTGGTCGACGTTTGCCCCGGTCCTCAACAATGTGATCGTCATTGCGGGCTTTATGGGTTTTTCGCCCGTGTCCGCACAGTTTGGCGAACGTGCCGGCATCATCTTGATTGCGGCCGGTACGACCCTCGGTGTCTTTGTTCAGATGGCATGTCAGATTCCCGCGCTTCGCAAGCACGGCGTGCATCCCCATATCCATATCGACTTTAAGGACCCCGCGCTGCGCCAGACGATTGCGCTCGGTATCCCGACGCTGCTCGCCACGGTGTGCATGTTTGTCTCGACTTCTATCACCAACGCTGCCGCGCTGGTGGTCCAGCCCGAGACGGGTCCTTCCGTCATCGCCTATGCGCGCCTGTGGTACACGCTGCCCTACGCGCTGATTGCCGCCTCGCTTTCGACGGCGCTCTATACCGAGCTCTCTCACGACGCACAGGAGAAGGATTACGACAGCGTTCGCACGGGCATTTCGCGTGGCGTCGCCCAGATGCTGTTCTTCCTGATTCCGTTCGCGCTGTACCTGATTGTCTTCGCGCGTCCGCTCAACATGATTTACTGTGCCGGCAAGTTCGATGAGTCCGGCGTGGCGCTGGTGTCCGAGTTCCTTGTCTACCTGGCGTTCTCGCTGCCGCTCTACGGCGTGGTCGTGTTGATGCAGAAGAGCTTCTCTGCCTTGCTCGACATGAAGCCCTATAGCCGCTATTGCCTGTATTCTGCCATCGGCCAGGCCGGCTCGGTTCTGCTGTTTGGCGTTGTGCTGGGCTTCGGCATGCCGGCAATCGCGCTTTCGTATGTCGTCGACTACGTGATCTTGGTCGGTTGTTCGCTGTGGTGGCTGCGTCGTCGTCTGCGTGGCCTTCAGGTCAAATCTATCCTGCATGGCGGTTTCTTTGGCCTTTTGCTCGGTGGCCTGGGTGCTGCCGCAGGCGCCGGCGTCATGTGGGCGCTTGAGCACTTTGTCGGGGCACTTGGCGGCTCGATTCTGATTACTCTTGGCTATGTTTGCGTTGCGGGTGTCGTCTCGCTTGCTGTTACCTTTGGCCTTGCCGCCGTCCTTAAGATGCCCGAGGTCTCGGCGCTGCTTCGTCGTAAGTAGGTGCGCGTGGCCGGTCACGACAACATTCCAACGCTTGCCGAGCAGGTTTCGCGCGTTCCCACACAGCCCGGATGCTACCTTTGGAAGGATGCCAAGGGCGATGTCATCTACGTGGGCAAGGCGAAAAACCTGCGTGCCCGCATGCGTCAATACGTGACACTGCAGGATGAGCGTCAAAAGATCCCGCTGATGATGCAGCTGGTGGCGAGCTTTGACTATATCGTGGTGGAGACCGAGCACGAGGCGTTGGTGCTCGAGCGCAATTTGATTGGTCAGTACCATCCGTACTTTAACGTCGACCTCAAGGATGACAAGAGCTACCCCTTTATCGCCATTACAAAGGGCGACCTGTATCCCGCTATCAAATATACGCGTGAGCGCCATAAGCCGGGAACGCGTTATTTTGGTCCCTATACCGATAGCCGCGCGGCGCGTGAGACCATTGACACGCTGCGCAAGGTGATTCCGATCTGCTCGGCTTCTTGTGCGGAGTGGCGTCGTTGTCGTCGTATCGTCGAGTCCCACAAGGGCGAGGAAGACATCGTCAATATGATTTGCGCGCAAAACGGGCGTCCCTGCTTTGACTACCATGTCGGGCGCGGCCCGGGTGCGTGTGTCGGCGCGATTTCCCCGGCAGACTATGCCAAGAACGTCAAGCGTGTCGAGCGCTTTTTGTCGGGCCATCGCAAGGATGTCGTCGATGAGCTGACCTCCGAGATGACGGATGCCGCCGAGGCGCTCGACTTTGAGCGCGCGGCACGCGTCAAACGTCGTTTGGAGGTCATCAGGGGTCTGGACGATCGTCAGCAAGTCGTTTTTCCCTCCAGTGTCGATATCGATGTCATCGGTTTCTATCGCGAGGAGACCATCTCCGCCGCTTGCGTCTTCGTCGTTCGCGAGGGCCGTACAGTTCGCACCTGCGAGTTCATTCTCGACAAGGGTCTTGATGTTGACGAGGAAGAGCTCCAGTCGGGCTTTCTTAAGCGCTATTACGACGAGACGGCTGATATCCCAGCTGAGGTCAACCTTTCCGTCGAGCTTGAGGATGCGGAGGCGCTGGGGGAGTGGCTTGCGGGCAAGCGTGAGCGTTCCTGCCATCTCCATAGGCCGCAGCGTGGCGAAAAGCACCGTCTGCTCGATATGGCATCCAAAAATGCGCGCCATGCCCTCATGCGCTACATGATGCGAACGGGGTACGCTGACGACCGCACCAATCAAGCGCTCCTGGAGCTCGAAAGTGCGTTGGCGCTGCCATCGCCGCCGTTGCGTATCGAGTGCTTCGATATCTCTACACTGCATGGCACCTTTACGGTCGCCTCGATGGTGGTGTTTACCAACGGACGCGCCGACAAGAGCCAGTACCGTCGTTTTAAAATTCAGGCCGAATTGGACGAGGCAAACGACTTCGTGTCGATGTCCGAGGTTTTGGGACGACGCTATGCTCCCGAGCGCATGGCCGACGAGCGCTTTGGCTCGCGCCCCGATTTGCTCGTTGTCGATGGCGGTAAGCCGCAATTGACCGCTGCGATCAAGCAACTTGAGGCTCTTGGGCTCGATATACCAGTTTGTGGCTTGGCGAAGGCCGACGAGGAAGTTTTTGTGCCTTGGGACGAGACTCCTGTCGTGCTGCCGACCGGGTCCGCGTCGCTCTATCTAATTAAACAGGTACGCGATGAGTCCCACCGATTTGCCATCACGTTCCACCGCGAGTTGCGCGATAAAGCCATGACGGTTTCGGTACTCGATGACGTTCCAGGCGTGGGACCCACCAGAAAACGTGCCCTTATGCGCCATTTTGGCTCGATGAAGCGTTTGCGCGCGGCGAGCGAGCAAGAGATCGCGGAAGTTCGCGGCATACCGGCCGATGTTGCCAAGGCGGTCCACGAGGCGCTCGTTGCATGGAATGCCGAGCGCGCCGAGGCGGCGGCTGGCCATTCCGATAGCTAAACACGAGCCTAAACAACTGATATACATGATTGCGCGATTTTCAACCATTTATTTCGCCATGATTGCCTGCTGGTTTCGGGTTTTATTAACGCTAAAACGTTTGACTAACCCAAGCGAAAACCCTGCTATCCTGCGGGTTGACGAAGACTGATATCTCACCTCGCCGATACATACTGTCTGGTGAATCGTTTGTCAACGAATTCGGTGAACGGTAGTAAATACCGTTCAAGCGTATGTATGTATCGGTCGCCGAGCGCGGCACCTCAGTTGGGTTCGTCGGTAGGTAAGGTATATATCGTCCGCAAGTTGCGCGGGGGCAAGTCTAGGTGCTCCCGAGTAAGATTCTCTATTGATAGGAGAAGACATGGCCATCATCAACAAGGGTATGTCCAGGCGTTCGTTCCTCGGCCTCACCGGCAGCGTCGCTGCTGTCGCAGGGCTTGGTCTCACCGGCTGCGGTGGCAGCTCTAGCGACGAGGGTTCCGCTTCCGGTTCCACCGATTCCGCCAACCGTGGCGGCGGCGTGATTACCGCTGGTTCCGCTTACGCTCCGTCCAGCTTCGATCCCGCCAGCACCGGCTCCGCTGTGGGCCTGGGTGCTAACTGGCACGTCGTCGAGGGTCTCTACGGCATCGATTACCACGACTACAGCACCTTCAACGAGCTCGCCACCGACGATCCCAAGTCTGTGGACGACACCACTTTCGAGGTCACCATCCGCAAGGGCGCCAAGTTCTCCGATGGCACCGAGGTCACCGCTGACGATGTCGTCGCGTCCTACACCGCTTGCGCCGCTTCCGCTACCTATGCTCCGTTCTTCCAGCCCTTCGAGTCCATCGAGGCCAAGGACGCCAGCACCGTGACGGTCAAGACCAAGGTCCCCAACTTCTCCCTGCTCAAGGATCGTCTGGCCATCGTCCGCGTTACCCCGGCCACCCAGACCGAGGAGGATCGCGCCAAGCAGCCGATCGGCTCCGGCCCCTGGATGTACGACTCTATCTCCGATACCGAGATCACCTTGGTTCCCAACCCCGAGTACAACGGTGAGTATGCTGCCGAGGATAAGAAGATCCAGTACAGCATCCTGACCGACCCCACCGCTCGCGTTACCGCTCAGCAGGAGGGCTCCACGCTCGTTATGGAGCTCGTTACCGCTGACGCCGTCGACCAGCTCGAGAGCGCCGGCTGCAAGATCGATAACGTTCAGGGTTTCGGCACCCGCTTCATCATGTTCAACGTCGCCAAGGAGCCTTGGAACAACGTCAAGGTCCGTCAGGCTGTCATGTATGCGCTCGACACCGAGAAGATGGTCAGCAACACCTTCGCCGGCCTTGCCACCGCTGCCAGCTGCTACCTGCCCAAGAGCTTCACCAACTATCATGAGGCTTCCACGGTGTACAAGACCGACGCCAAGAAGGCTAAGAAGCTCATCGAGGAGTCTGGCATCACCCCGGGTGCCATCACCCTGCGCACCACCGACAACGAGCAGATTAAGGGCATGGCCGCCCAGGTCAAGAACGACCTCGACGCTCTCGGCTTCGATGTGACCATCCAGACCGATACCTCGCCGGCTACCTACGCTGCCATCGACGGCGGCGAGGCCTACGATATCCTCCTTGCCCCTGGCGATCCTTCCTGCTTCGGCGCCGACCCCGACCTGCTGCTCAACTGGTGGTACGGCGACAACGTCTGGATGCAGACCCGTTGCCCGTGGAAGGAGTCCGCTGAGTGGCAGAAGCTCCACGGTCTCATGGACGAGGCTCTTGCCGCCGAGGGCGACGAGCAGCAGAAGAAGTGGAACGAGTGCTTCGACATCATTGCCGACAACGCCGTTCTGTACCCCGTTGTCCACGTCAAGACCGTCTCCGCTTCCTGGGACGATCCGTCCACTGCGCCCAACGGCGAGGCCCTCGATGGCTTCAAGGGCATCGGCACGACGAGCATGTCCTTCAGGGGCGTTGCGACCGTCAAGGCGTAAGACTCGCTTGAGTCTGTATGCAGGATGTCGGTCGTTGGGACCGTATCCTCATAGTTGAAACAAAGACCCGGGCGGCAACGATGTCGCTCGGGTCTTGTAATGAGTATCCGTACTCATATACCAGTTGGTCCTACCGACAAAAGAAAGGGGAGAGAACGTGAACAACTTGCTACGTTTGATTGGAAGGCGTCTTGTGGCGCTGCCGATCATGGCATTGGGCGTCACCGTCCTGGTGTTCTTCCTTATGTCGTTCTCCAAGACCGACCCCGCCTACACGGCGTTGGGTGACGGTGCCTCGCCCGAGGCGGTTGCCGAGTACCATGAGAAGTATGGTCTGGACGACCCCTGGCCCGTGCGCTACGTGCGCTATATGGGCGATTTGATCCATGGCGACATGGGCACCTATGGTGCTGCTCGCAACTCCGTTGCCAAGCGCATCTCCACGGCCCTGCCCGTCACGATGCAGCTGACCTTCATCGGTCTTGCCATCGGTGCGGTCGTTTCGTTTTTGCTCGGCGTCATCGCGGCTCTGTATCGCGACAAATGGCCGGACCAAGTGATCCGCGTCTTTTCCATCGCCGGCTTGGCAACCCCGTCGTTCTGGCTTGCCGTTCTGTTGATCCTGCTGTTCTCTTCCTACCTTAAGGTGCTCCCGGCATCGGGTGCTCTGCCTCACTTCACCACGAATCCGGTTGGCTATCTGGGACGTATGATCATGCCCGCTATCGCCTTGGCATTTCCGCTGACGGGCCAGATGACTCGTATCGTGCGTACCGCCATGGTCGAGGAGCTCGACAAGGATTATGTCCGTATGGCTCGCGGCGCCGGCGTTCCCGAGAAGGTCGTCGTCGGCATCAACGTTCTTCGCAATGCGCTGATCACCCCGGTCACCACCCTCGGTCTTAAGATCGGTTACCTCATGGGCGGCGCCGTCGTCATCGAGGTTATCTTCAACCTCCCCGGCATGGGCACCGCGATTCTGCAGGGCGTTCAGGGCAACGAGGCGAACCTGGTTCAGGGCGTCGTTATCGTCGTTGCTCTTGCCTTCATCATCATCAACATCGTGGTTGACATGCTCTACCTGCTCATCAACCCGCGCATCAGGACGGTGTAGATTATGGTAAAGATTCGAGAGAAGCAAACCGAGCAGCTCGAGAAGGCTGCCTCCAAGGGGCTCAAGCTCGGTGGCTGGAAGAAGATGACGCTGTCTTCTAAGATTGCAGCCGTCGTGCTGGCGCTGGTCGCCCTGACTGCGATTCTGGCGCCCCTTCTTGCCCCCTATAGCCCGGTCGAGATCTTTACGGCTCGCCAGGCTCCCGGCAACGGATTTATCTTCGGTACCGACGATAAGGGTCGCGACATTCTGTCGCGTATGCTCTACGGTGGTCGTTACTCGCTGATTATCGGCTTTGGCGCCACTGCCATGGCTCTGGTCTGCGGCTCGGTCGTAGGCGCCCTTGCAGCGGTCTCGCGCAAGGCCGTCTCCGAGACGATCATGCGTATCTTGGACATCATCATGTCCATCCCGGGCATCGCCCTCGCGGCCGTCTTCGTCTCCATCCTGGGCAACTCCGTGCCGTCGATCATCTTCGCCATCGGCTTTATGTACACTCCGCAGATTGCTCGTATCGTGCGCGCCAACATCGTGTCCGAGTACGGCGAGGACTATGTCCGCGCGGTCATCGTTTCCGGCGCCAAGGCTCCGTGGATTTTGATCAAGCATGTTCTGCGTAACTGCATCGCCCCGATCATGGTCTTCACCGTTACCCTGGTCGCCGACGCCATCATCTTCGAGGCCTCGCTGACCTTCATCGGCGCTGGTATCCAGGAGCCCACCGCTACCTGGGGCAACATCCTCGCCGACGCCCGCGGCGGCGTGCTCGCCGGCCGTTGGTGGCAGGCACTGTTCCCGGGCCTGGCCATCATGATCACCTGCCTGGCGCTCAACATCCTCTCCGAGGGCATTACCGACGCCATGGCCGCTGCTCCCTCCGCCGCCCTGGATCCCACCGATTCCTCCAAGCGTCGCGAGGCCGACCTGCTGGTCTCCGACCCCGTTCGAGCCTACAAGGAGCAGGCCCAGTCCCTCTCCGCTCGCCTTGGCGCCCTGCGCGATGTCGAGCTCAAGCGTGACGATCGCCATGTGCCCGACGAGTCTGTTGAACCGATTCTCTCGGTCCGTGACTTCTGCATCCAGTTTGAGCATCACGGTGATATCAACGTCGTCGACCATGTCAACTTTGACGTCCGTCCTGGTCAGACCATGGGCCTGGTGGGCGAGTCCGGTTGCGGTAAGTCCATCACCACGCTGGCCATCATGGGCCTGACCGACGATGACGAGCACCTTTCCGGCGAGGTCCTCTGGGAGGGCCGTGACCTGCTCAAGATGAGCAAGAAGGAGTGGTTCGGCCTGCGCGGTACCGATATCGCTATGGTCTATCAGGACGCCCTGTCCTCGCTCAACCCCTCCATGCTCATCTCTGCCCAGATGAAGCAGCTCACCAAGCGCGGCGGAACCCGCAGCGCCGAGGAGCTCCTGGAGCTCGTCGGCCTCGATCCCAAGCGCACGCTCGAGAGCTATCCGCACGAGCTTTCCGGCGGCCAGCGTCAGCGTGTCCTGATCGCTATGGCCCTTACCCGCGACCCCAAGCTGGTCATCTGCGACGAACCCACGACCGCTCTGGACGTTACCGTCCAGAAGCAGGTCATCAAGCTGCTCAACGATCTTCAGGCCAAGCTCGGCTTTGCCATGATCTTCGTTTCGCACGACCTGGCGCTGGTCGCCGAGGTCGCCCACAACATCACGGTTATGTACGCTGGCCAGGTTATCGAGCAGGCACCCACCAAGGAGCTGCTCACTAACCCGATCCACGAGTACACCCGCGGTCTTCTGGGTTCAGTTCTGTCCATCGAGAGCGGTTCGGGCCGCCTGCACCAGGTGCCCGGCGCCGTTCCGAGTCCGCGCGATTTCCCCAAGGGCGATCGCTTCGCGCCCCGCTCGAGCCATCCGCGTATTGGCCTGGACACCCGTCCGGTCTTCAAGCGCGTGCCCGGCACCGAGCACTTCTATTCCGAGCTCCCCGACGAGGTGCTCAAGGCAAATGGTTTGACCCCTCACGCGGAGGTGATGTAGATGAGCGAGACCGCAGTCAACGGCGTCGAGCCGATCATCTTCCTTGATGACGTCCACGTCACCTTTAGGACCCGTACCGGCTCGATTCTGCACCCCAACCTGGTTCACGCCGTCCAGGGTGTAACGATTAAGCTCATGCCCGGTCAGACGATCGGCATCGTCGGCGAGTCCGGTTGCGGTAAGTCCACCACCGCCAACGTCATGTGCGGTCTGCAGGCCCCCACGAGCGGCAAGGTCTACTTTAAGGGCAAGGACGTTACCAAACGTACCGCCGAGGACCGTCGCCACATGGGTCGCGTCATCTCGGTCGTGTTTCAAAACCCGGCCACGGCGCTCAACCCCCGCATGGTCGTTCGCGAGCAACTGCTCGACCCCATGCGCGTCCACAACCTGGGTACCGAGGCCGAGCAGGAGAAGCGCGTCAAAGAGCTCCTGGAGCTCACCGGTCTGCCCAGCTCCGCCGCCGAGGTTCTTCCCGGTCAGCTTTCGGGCGGCCAGCGCCAGCGCGTCGCAATTGCCCGTGCCCTGTCGCTGAACCCCGATGCCATCATCGCCGACGAGCCCACCTCGGCTCTGGACGTTTCGGTCCGCGCGCAGATTCTGAACCTGCTGACCGACCTTAAGAAGGAGCTCGGCCTGGCCATGGTGTTCATCAGCCATGACATCCAGACGGTCCGCTATATCTCTGACGAAATCATCGTTATGAATGGCGGCAAGATCGTCGAGCAGGGCGAGGCCAAGCAGGTCTTCCAGCATCCCCAGGACCCCTACACCAAGATGCTGCTCGGCGCTGCGCCGTCGCTGCTGCACCCCAAGCTCGGCGAATAGCCTCGCTTTCCCTCCCGTGCGCCCGGTTCCCTTGCCGGGCGCACCTCCGTTGCGATTTCGAAAGGTTGGGTTCACGAGCCATGCCAAGTGCTCAGGAGCTACAACATCAATTTGGTGAATATCGAGGCGCCATGCCCCGTCCATCAGATTTCGATCTCTTTTGGAAGGATCGCATGGCCGAGGCCGACGCCGTCGGGCTTGACTATGCGATCGACACGGCATCGGTCACCGATGCCGCGACCTGCCAACTTTTCGACCTCTGGTATACCGGCATGTGTGGCGCTCGCCTGCATGCCAAGTACCTTAAACCCGTCTCGGACGAGCCCGTGCCATTGGTGCTTCAGTTCCATGGGTATCCGGGTGCAAGCCGCAGCTGGTTTGAGCAGGCGTCGTTTGCGGGCATGGGCATAGCACTCATCGCCCTCGACTGCCCCGGCCAAGGAGGTCCCTCCGAGGACATTGGTGGATTTGAGGGCACAACGGTTGCCGGGCATATCGTCGCCGGCATCGACGGCGACCCGGCCAACCTCTACTATGTCCGCTTGCACCAAGATATTCGCATCCTGTGCCGTATTGTTCGCGAGCTCGAGGGCATCGATCTTTCCCGTGTGTTTGTGAACGGCGCGTCGCAGGGTGGTGGTTTGGGCATTGCGACCTGTGCGCTTAACAGCGAGCTTATCAATCGTGCCGCCATCCTCTATCCCTTCTTGTCAGATTTCCGCCTAGTCTGGGATTTGGATGCAGACGACATTGCCTACGAGGGCCTGCGCTATTGGTCTCGCTGGTTTGACGAGGACTCGACTCGTATTGACGAAGCCTATGCCAAGCTGGCGTACTTCGATTCCAAGAACTTTGCCCCTATGGTCAAATGCCCCGTGCTGTTTGGCACCGGCACAGCCGATATCGTCTGCCCGCCAGCGACGCAGTTTGCGGTCTATAACAACCTGACCTGCGAAAAGCGTCATGAGTTCTTTGAAGGCTTTGGCCACGAGGAGATTCAGGATTTTGACGATCTGATCATTCCGTTTTTCTGCAAGGGAGGGGAGGCTCATGTCTAAGTGCGAGAGCAATGTTAATGAGCTGATTGTCCCCGGGCTCGTGGGAATTCCTGGAACGGTTTCGTCAAGGCTCGCAGAATATCGGGACTGGCGCGGTGATGTCCAAGCAGATGTTTCTGATTTAGAGACATGCGCTTCGAATCTTGAGATTCAAGGCCTGGCCATTACGGCGATTGACTTTGTTAACCCCTGCGCCCGTTACTCGGAGGTCTCCTTTGAGCTCGGTGACGATGCGATTCACGCTCGTTTGATCGAGCCTGTCGGTCGTGCCCGAGTGTCTGAGCGCGTGCCGCTGTGCCTGATGTTCCACGATATCGATCGGCCTGTGCGCGGCTGGCATCACATGACGAGATTTGCCGCCATGGGGTATGCCGTCCTCGCGCTGGATGACGATGTTGCTGGTGCGGACGACCTGCAGCGGGGGATTTCTTCGCCCGCTTTTGTCGAGCGCGTCCGTTGGGGTTGCGCGCTGGCGAAGGTGGCGCGCAATCTTGATGGCATGGACCCCGACCGCATCTTTGCATGGGGCGAGGGTCTAGGCGGCGGAGTCGCGCTGGCGGTTTCTGCTCTGGACGAGCGGGGTCTCGCCTGCACGGCGGTTGCCAATCCGCTTCCTGGCGGCCTCGAGGCGCTGTCGTCTCGGGTGCGCGGATCGGTGCTCATGGGCACATCGCTCATGGATACCGTGAGCGATCCCAAGGATCAGTTTGCCGTATTCAACGGTCTTGAGTGTGACCGGAGACATATCATCTATGCCAAATACGCTCACGAGCGCATCAATGCGTTCGAAAACGAAGTCGTCGACTTTTTTAACCAAACGTTCTACTCGTGTTCTTTGGCCTAGACGGCCTGGACACTGCCAACAAGAGTGGGCGGCATAGGGCTGCCCACCAGACAACTAAGGAGATTCTTGTGGCAACTCAGAAATTCACCGGCGTTATCCCTCCCGTCGTTGTTCCCGATACCGAAGACCACCAGCTCGATGTTGCCTCCTTTGAGCGCAGCATCAACCGCATGATCGATGCCGGCGTCGATGGCTTGTTCTTCCTGGGCTCCTCGGGCGAGGTCGTCTTCTCCACCGACGAGCGTCGCCGTCAGATCATCTCCGAGGCCGTCCGTATCGTCGACCACCGCGTTCCCGTTCTGGTCGGCATCATCGACACCGAGACCGAGCGCATGATCGAGCACGGTAAGGTCGCTCAGGAGCTGGGCGCCGATGCGCTTGTCGCCACCTGCCCGTTCTATGCCCTGCAGGGCATGACCGAGGTCGAGGAGCACTTCCGCATCCTGCATGAGGAACTCGACCTGCCCATCTTCGCCTATGACATCCCCGTGTGTGTCCACACCAAGCTCCCGTGGAAGCTCCTTGCCAAGCTCGGTGCCGAGGGCGCTCTGGCCGGCGTCAAGGATTCCTCGGGTGATGACATCTCGTTCCGCTACCTCGTTCAGGAGAACGAGAAGAACGGCCATCCGATGAGCATCCTCACCGGTCACGAGGTTGTTGTCGACGGCGCCTACCTCGGTGGCGCCGACGGTTCCGTTCCGGGTCTCGCCAACGTTGAGCCCGAGGGCTACGTGCGTCAGTGGAAGGCCGCTCAGGCTGGTGACTGGGCTACCGTCAAGGCCGAGCAGGATCGCCTCAATGAGATTTCGCACATCTGGGATGTCACCTCGGGCGTCCAGGGTTATGCCGGTGGCGTCGGCGCCTTCAAGACCGCTATGAACCTCATGGGTATCTTCGACAGCCCGACCATGCCGCGCCCGGTGAAGGCCATGACCGGCGAGAACGTCGAGGCGATTAAGAAGGTCCTCCAGGACAACGGTCTCCTGTAAAGCTTCCCCAGGCACCCGATCTTGGGGCTCAAGTGGTCGGGCGTGACCCATTAGGTCAACGCCCGACCACTTTCACCCCAACCTCGAGCACCTGGGAAACCTTTACTAAGTTGCGGCGATAACACCGCCTTCATTTCCTGTAGTTGTTTTTTATCTCCTAAGGAGAGCGACATGGAGAACAAGTACGTCTGCTCTGTCGATATCGGCGGAACTAAGATTGCGACTGCCATCATGGAGTACCCGGCTGACGGTAGTGTGCCCCATCCTGTTTTTGAGGCCGAGGTTCCCACCGAGGCCCAAGAGGGCGGCGAGGCCGTCTTCCAACGTATCGAGGCGTCCATCAAGGCTGCTCTCGAGGCGAATCCCGATGTCGAGGTCCTTGGCGTCGGTATCGGTGCCGCCGGCGTCGTCGATCCCAAGACGGGCGCCATCGCGTATGCCAACGAGATCATGCCCGGCTGGTCCGGTGTTCAGTTGGGGCCGCGCCTGCGCGAGGACCTCGGTCTTCCCGTTGCCGTTGTAGGCGACGTGCAGGCTCATGCTCTGGGCGAGGCCCACTGGGGCGTCGGCAAGGGCAAGTTCTCCGTCTTGTGTCTTGGCATCGGTACGGGCATCGGTGGCGCATATGTCGAGAACGGCCGCGTGATGCAGGGCTTCCATGGTGCTGCTGGCCATATGGGCCACATCGAGTGCTCGGCTGCCGCCGGTATTCCCTGCGCCTGCGGGCGTTCCGGCCATCTGGAGTCGGTTGCTTCGGGCACTTCCATTGGTCGTATGTACGATGAGCGCTTTGGTCGCGTCGACCCCAGCCGTCCTTCGGTCGGTCGCGATGTGAACGACCTGTGCCGTGCGGGCGACGCAAAGGCGACCGAGGTCATCCATGACGCCGGCTTTGCGCTGGGTGCCAGCTTGGGCTCGCTCGCTAACATCCTGGACCCTGAGGTCATCGTGCTTTCGGGTGGCGTGATTCACCAAGGTCCCGATTGGCGTTCACAGACGTGGAAGGATTCGGTACACGAGGGCTATGCCAGCCAGGCGCTCGATCCGCTTCAGGACACGCCGATCCTCATCGGTTCTCTGGAGGGCGATGCTCCGCTCATCGGTGCCGCTGAGCATCTTCTTGCCTCGTTGAAGTAAACGTATCTTCTGTAGGAGCCTCCCGAGACAACACGCCTCGGGAGGCTGTTCTGAGAAAGGTTACAGCCTTATGACCGTCGATCCTTTGATTCAATCCCTGAAGGGCAAGCTCGTCGTGAGCGTTCAGGCGTATATGGGCGAGCCGCTTCGTACGCCTGAGACCATGGCTCAAATGTCTCGCGCTTGCGAGCTCGGCGGCGCCGCCGCCATTCGCTGCCAGGGCCTTGCCGACATTGCCGCCATTAAGGGTCGCTGTGAGGTTCCTGTTATCGGCCTGTGGAAGGATGGGCACGAGGGCGTTTACATCACGCCGACGCTGCGCCACGCTCGCGCCTGCGTTGCTGCGGGTGCCGATATCGTGGCGATCGACGCCACCGATCGTCCGCGTCCCGATGGCAAGACCGTCGAAGATACTTTCCGTCCGCTGCACGAGGAGGGCGTGCTCCTGATGGCCGACTGTGCCACCATCGAGGATATTCGTCGTGCTGTCGACATGGGCTTCGACCTGGTGTCCACCACGCTGTCTCATGGTGTTGCCGCCATCGACTGCACCATGGCCGATGGCCCCGATCTGCCGCTCCTGCGTCAGGCGACCGAGGAATTCCCCGGCCTTCCCATCATTTGCGAGGGTCGCGTGCATACGCCCGAGGAGGCTCGCGCCGCGATCGATGCTGGCGCCTGGGCCGTTGTCGTCGGCACCGCCATCACGCACCCCACGAGTATTACGAGTTGGTTCAAGGCTGCGCTTGAGGCGTAAGACAGGCCTCGTATCCGCTCGGGGCGGTATACTCAATATAGGCAATTGACCGCGCGGGATCCGGGTTGCTGGGTCCCGCGCTTGTTTTCGGGAGGCAACACATGCAAAAGGGAGATGCCATGGATGCGGCGGAGCGCTCGGAGCGCATCCCCGATATCGTCATCATCACCGGAATGTCCGGATCAGGCCGCACACAGGCCATGCACGTGTTCGAGGACATGGGCTATTTTTGCATCGATAACCTGCCTCCGCGTCTCATCGCCCAGCTTGCCGAGCTCGTCGGCATCAATACGGGCGTGGGCAGGCATCTCGCCGTCACCTGCGATTTGCGTAGCCAGGGACTGTTTGACGAGTTGCTCGATGCGGTCGCCGCTCTCGAAGAGCGCGAGATGAGCTGCGACATCGTGTTCCTGGAGGCTTCTGACGAGGTGCTGATTCGTCGCTACAGCGAAAATCGCCGCCGTCATCCCATTGCCAAGCCGGGGGAGACTACGGCCGATGCCATTCAGCGCGAGCGCCTTCAGCTGCAGGGCGTGCGCGACCGAGCCGATATGATTATCGACACGAGCCGTCTGCGCACCTCTGCGCTGCGCAACAAGCTGCGTATGGCATTTTCCGAGCTGTCCGACCAGCAGCTTATGGATGTCCACGTGTTCTCGTTTGGCTTTAAGCACGGCATGCCCGTCGAAGCGGATATTATGATCGACGTCCGCTTCCTGCCCAATCCGTTCTACGATCCCGAGATGCGCACGATGACCGGTCTCGATAAAAAGGTCTCCGATTTTGTTCTGGACCATCCCAAGACGCAGGAGTTTTGGAAGGCTTGGACACAGCTGCTCGATACGGTCATGCCCGGTTATATCGCGGAGGGTAAGCCGCAGCTTTCTATCGCCATCGGCTGCACGGGCGGCCAGCACCGCAGCGTTGCCATTGCCGAGGCCACGGCCCGTTACCTGGAAGGCGCTCAGTATCATGTGAGCATCTCCCACCGCGACCTGTCGCGCGCCAACACGAAGGCATAGGCCTGCATGTCGTTTACCGCTGAGGTGCGCGACGAGCTTGCGCGCTGCGAACCCGAATGTGAATACTGCGACTTGTCGACGCTTGCCGCCCTCACGCGCGTGAGCGGTACGCTCTCGCTTACCGGCTCTGGGCGGTATCGTTTGACGGTTGCGACTGAGACGGGAGCCGTCGCGCGCACGATGATCACGCTGACGCATCGTATCCTTAAGCTCAAAACGGAGTTCACCGTCCGTAAATCTGTATTGCATAAGGTTCGAAACTACCTCATCACCTTGCCTGATCAGCCAGACCTGGATAAGGCCTTGGTTCTGCTGGGTATCCTCGAACGTAGGGGAGGACTTGTCGCCGGCGTACCCCGACATATCGTTGCCCGTCCTTGCTGTAGACTTGCCTATATCCGCGGCGCGCTCATCGCGGGCGGCTTCGTGGCCGATCCACGCGGCGATTTTCATTTGGAGATTGCTGTGCAGGGCGAGCAATATGCCAAGGGGCTTTGCGATCTGTTGGAGCAGATTGGGGTCCATGCTCGTGTTAATGCACGGCGGGGGTCATATGCCGTGTACATTAAGAGCGCCGAGGAAATCGAGCATCTATTAAAGCTGATTGGCGCCAAGCGCAGCGTTGCCGAGATTGAGGAGGCGCGCGCGGTCAAGTTGGTTAAGAACGATGTGAACCGTCGCGTGAACGCCGAGCTCGCCAACCAGACCAGAAGCGCCGGTGCCGCCCAACATCAGCTTGCGCTTATCGATGAGCTCGAGCAGCGTGGCCTTCGTGATGCGCTTCCGGATGCCTTGGCGGTCTTTTGCGACCTGCGCGAGCGCTATCCCGATCTGTCGCTGCGTGATTTGGGGGAGATGGCTGACCCTCCCTTGTCGAAGTCAGCCCTCTACCATCGTGTTTTACGGCTTGAAAAGCTCATTGAAGCAAACAGGTAGTTTGAAGTAACGACTTATATATGGATTTAGCTGCTATTTTAGTATTTAAAACGTTTTAACGTAAATTTGATTTTCAATTTCGAGCATTCTCGTGAAATTCAAGTCAAAAAAAAGGTATATTAGGCGAGTGGTTAGTTTGTGGGCCTCAACGGCGGGCGCTGTAGCTCGCGGGGGCCTTACGAAAGGAGACACAATGGCAGTAAAGGTTGCTATTAACGGCTTCGGTCGCATCGGTCGTCTGGCTTTCCGTCAGATGTTCGGTCATGAGGGCTCCGAGATCGTCGCTATCAACGACCTCACCTCTCCCGATATGCTCGCTTACCTGCTGAAGTACGACTCCACGCAGGGCAACTACGCTCGCGATCACGAGGTCGTTGCTGGCGAGGATTCCATCACCGTTGACGGCAAGGAGGTCAAGATCTACAAGGAGGCCGACGCTAACAACCTGCCTTGGGGCGACCTTGACGTCGACGTCGTTCTCGAGTGCACCGGCTTCTACACCAGCAAGGCTAAGGCTCAGGCCCACATCAACGCTGGCGCCAAGAAGGTCGTCATCTCCGCTCCGGCCGGCAGCGATCTGCCCACCATCGTGTACAACGTCAACCATGAGACGCTGACCGCTGAGGACAACATCATCTCCGCTGCTTCCTGCACCACCAACTGCCTCGCCCCGATGGCCAAGGGTCTGAACGACTTCGCTCCCATCGTGTCCGGCATCATGACCACCATCCACGCCTTCACCGGCGACCAGATGCCGCTCGACGGCCCGCAGCGCAAGGGCAACTTCCGTCGCTCCCGCGCCTGCTCCGAGAACATCGTCCCGAACACCACGGGCGCTGCCAAGGCCATCGGCCTGGTTCTCCCCGAGCTCAACGGCAAGCTCATCGGTGCCGCCCAGCGCGTCCCGACGCCGACCGGCTCGCTGACCAACCTCTACGCCGTCGTTGACAAGAAGGTCACCGTCGACGAGGTCAACGCTGCCATGAAGGCCTACGCCGAGACCATCCCCGAGACCTTCGCCTACAACGAGGACCAGATCGTCTCCCGCGACATCGTCGGCGAGACCCACGGCTCCATCTTCGACGCCACTCAGACCATGTGCTCTGACCTCGGCAACGGCCAGACCCTCGTTCAGGTCACCTCTTGGTACGACAACGAGAACTCCTACACCTCTCAGATGGTCCGCACCATCAAGTACTTCGAGAAGTTCGTTGCTTAATTTAGCTTTTAGCGAATAGCTCGTTGAGCGTCTAAAGAAGGGCGCGGCCTTATAGGGCTTACACCCTAAGGTCGCGCCCTTTTTATAAGAAATCGTCTGCCGTAATGGGAGGCAGACACGTACGAAAGGTAGAAGCAAACATGGCCTTTACCAAGAAGACCGTCCGCGACATCGATGTCGACGGAAAGCGCGTTCTCGTCCGCGTTGACTTTAACGTGCCTATCAAGGATGGCGTCGTTGGCGACACCACCCGTATCAAGGCTGCCCTGCCCACCATCAACTACCTCGTTGAGCACAACGCTCGCGTCATCCTCATGAGCCACCTCGGCCGTCCCGAGGGCACCGGCTTCCAGCCCGAGCTGTCCCTCGAGCCCGTCGCCAAGAAGCTCGCTGAGCTCTCTGGTCTCGACGTTGCCTTTGTCGCTGACACCTACGGCGAGAAGGCTGCTGAGGCTGTCGCCGCCGTCGAGCCGGGTAAGGTCCTCGTTCTCGAGAACGTCCGTTTTGACAAGCGCGAGAAGAAGAACGATCCCGAGATCGCCAAGAAGCTCGCTTCCTATGGTGACGTCTTCGTTCTCGATGCCTTCGGCACCGCTCACCGCGCCCAGGGTTCCGTCGTGGGCCCCGCCGCTTACCTGCCTGCCGTCGCCGGCTTCTTGCTCGAGAAGGAGGTCGACACGCTGACCGGCATCTTCGCCGAGCCCGAGCGCCCCTTCGTCGCCATCGTCGGCGGTTCCAAGGTTTCCTCCAAGATCGGCGTTCTCGATCACCTCATCGACTCCGCTGACACCCTGATCATCGGTGGCGGCATGGCCTACACCTTCTTCCTGGCTCAGGGCCTGTCCGTTGGTCAGTCCCTCAAGGAAGAGGACTGGGTCGAGCGCGCCGGCGAGATGCTCAAGAAGGCCGAGGAGAAGGGTGTCAAGATCCTACTCCCCATCGACAACCGTGTTGCCGATCACTTTGGCGAGGACGCTGTCCCCGAGGTTGTTGCTTCCGACGCTATCCCCGACGATCGTGAGGGTATGGACATCGGTCCCAAGACCGAGGAGCTCTATGCCGAGGCTGTCAAGGGCGCCAAGACCGTGTTCTGGAACGGCCCCATGGGCGTCTTCGAGTTTGACAACTTTGCTCACGGCACCCAGGCTATCGCCGAGGCTCTCGCCGAGGCTGACTGCACCTCGATCATCGGCGGTGGTGACTCTGTCGCAGCTGTCAACAAGTTCAACCTGGCCGACAAGATGAGCTGGATCTCCACCGGTGGTGGCGCTTCCATGGAGCTCGTCGAGGGTAAGGCCCTGCCCGGAGTGGAGGCGCTTCTCGATGCCTAATCGCACCCTTCTTATCGCTGGTAACTGGAAGATGAACAACGACGTCGCCGAGGCCGCCAAGCTCGCCGACGAGCTGGCTCAGGCTCTGCCCGAGGTTCCGGCTGGCGTCGAGGTGCTCGTCTGCCCTCCGACCATCGACATCACCACGGTTCATGACCGCATTCAGGCTGCCCCCATCGCCCTCGGTGCACAGAACGTGTACTGGGAGGCCAAGGGTGCCTTCACCGGTGAGTCTTCTTGCGACATGCTCAAGTCCGCTGGCTGCACCTACTGCATCATCGGTCACTCCGAGCGTCGTGACTACTTCCACGAGACCGACGAGGATCAGAACAAGAAGGCTAAGGCTCTCGTTTCCGCCGGTCTTGTTCCCGTCTTCTGCTGCGGCGAGTCCCTCGAGGTCCGCGAGGCTGGCACCTATGTCGAGCACGTCGTGAACCAGGTCAAGGCTGGCCTTGCTGGCCTTGAGATCACCTGCCCCAAGCAGGTCGTCGTCGCCTACGAGCCCATCTGGGCCATCGGCACAGGCAAGACCGCTACCGCCGAGGACGCTCAGGAGGTCTGCGGCGCTATCCGTGAGACCCTCAAGGAGATGTTCGGCGAGGAGCTCGCCAACGGCATCCGCGTGCTGTATGGCGGTTCCGCCAAGCCCGGCAACATCGCCGAGCTCGTCGCCAAGCCCGACGTTGACGGCGCCCTCGTGGGCGGCGCTTCGCTCAAGGCTGCCGACTTCGCCTCTATGGTCGTCAAGGCAGGCGAGTAGGACATATGGCACAACGTCATCTTCCTGCACTCCTGATCATCATGGATGGTTGCGGCCTTGCTCCGGCCGATGGCGAGAACGCCGTCGCCGCTGCCAAGACGCCCTTCCTTGATAGCCTGTACGAGAAGTACCCCCACACCACGCTCGGCGCTTCGGGCGAGGACGTGGGCCTTCCCGACGGCCAGATGGGCAACTCCGAGGTGGGTCACCTCAACATCGGTGCCGGCCGCATCGTGTTCCAGGAGCTTTCGCGCATCAACAATGCCATCAAGGACGGCTCCATCGCCAAGAACGAGGTTTTTGTCAAGGCTATGGACGATGTCAAGGCTGACGGCAAGACTCTTCACCTCATGGGCCTTATGAGCCCTGGCGGTGTTCATTCTCACATGAACCACGTCGAGGCTCTGGTCAAGATGGCTGCCGAGCACGGTGTCAAGACCGTTCGCGTCCACGCCTTCATGGATGGCCGCGACGTTGACCCGCAGTCCGGCGCTGGCTACATGAGTGAGTTCTGCGCCTTCCTGGCTAAGATCTCCGAGGAGACCGGTTGCGACGCTCGCGTTGCCACCGTCTCGGGCCGTTATTGGGCCATGGACCGCGACAACCGTTGGGAGCGCATCCAGCGTGCCTACGACGTCATGGTCAACGCGTCCGATGCCGATGTCGACCCCGTTGCCGGTATCAAGGCCTACTACGAGAAGGATCCGCGCGGCGACGAGTTCGTCGAGCCCTTCGCTGCCCACAACGAGGGCATCCATGAGGGCGACGCGGCCATCTTCTTCAACTTCCGTCCCGACCGCGCTCGTCAGATGACCCGCGTGTTCACGGACAAGGAGTTCGACGGCTTTGAGCGCGAGCAGATCAAGCTTTCGCACTTTGTGACGATGACCGAGTACGATCCGACGTTTGACGTCGAGGTCGCCTTCCCCAAGACGTTCCCCGAGAACGTTCTGGCCGACGTTATCGCCGCCAATGGCCTGAAGCAGCTGCACACCGCCGAGACCGAGAAGTACGCCCACGTGACGTTCTTCCTCAACGGCGGCATCGAGGAGCCCAAGGAGGGCGAGGAGCGCGTGCTCGTCGCTTCCCCCAAGGTCGCTACCTACGATCTGCAGCCTGAGATGAGCGCTCCCGAGGTTACCGAGAAGCTCGTCGCCGCCATCAACGAGGATCGCGCTGATTTCTACATCGTGAACTTCGCGAACTGCGACATGGTTGGTCACACCGGTGTCTTCGACGCCGCCGTTAAGGCCGTCGAGGCTGTTGACGATGCCCTGTCCAAGGTTGTCCCGGCGATTCTCGCCAAGGGCGGCTTTGCGCTGATTACCGCCGACCACGGCAATGCCGATCACATGTTTGACGTTGCTTCCGACGGTTCTAAGCATCCGTTCACTGCTCACACCACCAACCGTGTGCCGTTCATCATCGTTGATGAGAAGGCCAAGCTCACCGGTATCGAGGACGGCCGTCTTTCCGATATCGCTCCGACCATGCTCACCATGGCTGGTATTGAGCCTTCCGCCGAGATGACGGGTCGCGTGCTCGCCACCGAGGCCTAATAGAAAACAAATACCGTTTTCTAGTAAGGGGGTTGTCCACGACTGGACAATCCCCTTTTTAATATTTCTGCCATTTCTGCCCCATACCTAAATGGCGGGTGGGGGAGTGCTGGGGGTTGTGGTACAGTACTGGAGTTTGAACTGTTCTATTAAGGAGCTTATCTATGGGTCCGTTCCAGATTCTTCTGTTTGTCGTTTGGGCTGTCTCTGCCGTGGCGCTGACGATTCTCGTCCTGATGCATTCCGGTAAGGGTACCGGCGTTTCGGATATGATTGCTAGCTCGCTGTATAACTCCAGCTCTGCCACAGGCGTTATGGAACAGAACCTCGACCGCCTGACCGTCATCATGGCTGTCGTGTTTGCCGTGTGCGTCGTGCTGTGCATGTTCTTCTTCCCGCAGGGCATCGTCGGCTACTAAGCACGAGCCGCATAAATATTCAAAAAGGGTCCCGTAAGTGCGGGACCCTTTTTGTTTACATATTTGTAACAGAGTCAAAATATCCTCACATACTTCGCCCAACTAAAGAAATTCTCGACCGTTAACCGGAATTAGCCCCAAATCGTGTATAAAATGCGCTACTGTATTGCAAAACGTTGGTCCGTTGTGCATAACCAGCCATAGCAGCGGGCGGCGTTTTGATGGTTCGGATCGGATTGTTTCGACATGTGTCCGACTGAACATTTCTTTGACCTATCTCATAAGGAGGATGGCATGGCTGATTCTATGTTCCACCAGCCCGTTATGGGTCGTCGCGCCTTTGTTGGCGGCACCCTTGCTGCGAGCTCCATGGCTTTTCTTGCCGCATGCGGCAAGAAGGGTGGCGACGCTTCCGGTTCTGAGTCCGGTTCGACGCTGAACTTCTACATCAACAACCCGGTCTGCATCGACCCCTAC
Organism: uncultured Collinsella sp.; assembly: GCA_902497025.1. Lineage (GTDB taxonomy): Bacteria > Actinomycetota > Coriobacteriia > Coriobacteriales > Coriobacteriaceae > Collinsella. The sequence continues at coordinate 35,638 of CABVDJ010000002.1, forward strand.
AATGTCCAGGAGGACCAGGGCACTCAGGTCGAGTACCAGCTCTTTGACGCTCTGACCTCTTATGACGCCGAGAAGGGCGAGATCGTTCCGCTGGCTTGCGAGTCCTTCGAGGCCAACGACGACGCCACCGAGTTCACCTTCAAGATCAAGAAGGCCAAGTTCCACAACGGTGACGACGTTACCTCCAAGTCCTTCAAGCTCGGTTGGGAGCGTCTGGTCAACACCAAGTCGGCCATCGCTACCGAGTACGGCCCTTCCGAGGTCTCCTATCACCTTTCCATGGTCGAGGGCTATGACGATCTGCTTGCCGGTAACGCCACCGAGCTCAGCGGTGTTACCTGCCCCGACGATGAGACCCTCGTCGTCAAGCTGTCTTCCGCTTACGCCGACTTCCCCTTCGTCGCGTCTCACCCGGCTCTGGCCCCGGTTCCCGAGTGCGCCGAGTCCGATGCCAAGAGCTTCTATCTTGCACCGGTCGGTAACGGCCCGTTCATGATGGACGGCAAGTGGGAGGATGGTCAGGAGATCAACCTCAAGAAGTTCGACGATTACTATGGCGACAAGGCCAAGATCGATGGCATCCACTTCCAGGTCATCAAGGACATGGAGACCGCTTACAAGGAGTTCCAGGCCGGTAACCTCGATGTCTGCGACGTTCCCGTTGCTCAGATCGATGCCGCCAAGAAGGATCGCGGCGTGTCCAAGGACGGCTACACCATGGGTGACGGCGAGCGCATGCTGCTCGGCGCCGAGCCTTCCACGTACTATCTGACCTGCAACACCACGGCCGAGCCGTTCAACAACGCCGACCTGCGCAGGGGCATCTCCCTGGCCATTAACCGTGAGACCATCTGCAAGACCATCTTCAAGGGTACCCGTACCCCCGCCGACGGCATTGTCCCTCCGGGCATCGATGGCTACAAGGAGGGCGCATGGGAGTTCTGCGCCTACGACGTCGACAAGGCTAACGAGTACCTCGACAAGGTCGCTCCTGCCGGTGCTAACGGTGACCGTGGCATTAACGTGACTCTGTCCTACAACCAGGACGGTGGCCACAAGGAGATCATGGAGTCCATCATCGGCGACCTCGCCAAGGTTGGCGTTACCGCTGTCTCCGATACCCCCGAGTGGTCTGCCCTGCTCGAGCAGTATCAGAACTTCAACTATCAGTTCGGTCGTCTGGGTTGGATTGCCGACTACCCGATCATGGACAACTTCCTGTATCCGCTGTTCCACTCTGACTCCCTCGGTGGCGACAACCGCTCTGGTTACAACAACCCCGAGTTCGACGCCAAGGTCGACGAGGCTCGCACTACGGTTGACGACGAGGAGCGCGTCGCTAAGATGCAGGAGGCCGACGCAATGGTCGCTGCCGACTGCCCGGTCATCCCGGTGATGTTCTACACGCACACCATCGTCGGCTCCGATCGCATCAAGCACCTCTATGTCGATCCGCAGAAGCATGCCGAGCTGGGTACCGCTGAGCTCGCCTAAGAGTTTGCAGCTTCCGTGAGGGTCAAGTATTTACGTAGACCTCATGGGAAACATACAGTTCTCCCTAACCTGGGGTAAACTGGCTGATGGTAATTTTGGGATGCCGGTCTGGCGATCGGCATCCCATTTAGGTTAATCCCTAGATAGGGGAGTGGTATGGGTAAGTACATCGTTAAACGTGTGCTTCAGTTCATCCCGGTGTTTTTGGGCGTTACGCTGATTCTGTTCGCCCTCCAGAATATCGTGCCGGGAGATCCGATCAAGCTGATCGGTGGAGACAAGGCTCTGTCCCCCGAGGTGGAGCTTCAGCTTCGCGTCCGCTATCACCTGGTCCAGTCGGACGAGGACGGCAACGCGATCCTTGACGAGAACGGCGACCCCGTTCAAACGTCGCTCGTGGACCGTTACTTGTATTACATGAACGGCCTGCTTCATGGCGATCTGGGCAATTCGTATCAGCGCAAGCTGCCGGTTACGGAAATCTTTGCCCAGAAGTATCCGTATACGGTCAAACTTGCCGCGTGCGCCATCGTGCTCGAGGCAATCATGGGTATCGGTGCGGGTATCATTTCGGCGGTTAAGCGTTATTCCTTCTGGGATATTTTGGTAACGCTCACCACGTCGATTCTCGTTGCCGTCCCGGCTTTCTGGCTCGGTATGTTGCTGCAGCTGTTCTTTGGCGTCATTCTCAAGGACGCCACGGGCGGTGCATTCTCCATGCCGATCTCGGGTGCCGGTGGTTCCAGCTCTCAGTATCAGGATTGGATGCACTATGTGCTTCCGACCATTACGCTGGCTTCGGTTTCGACCGCTTATGCCGCCCGCATTATGCGTTCGCAGCTGCTTGACGTCATGAACCAGGATTACATCCGAACGGCAAAGGCCAAGGGTCTCTCCAATCGCGCGATCATCATCAAGCATGCGCTTAAGAATGCACTCATCCCCGTCGTTACCTATATTGGTGTCGACTTTGGCGGCATGCTTTCGGGCGCCATCCTGACCGAGACGGTCTTTAACTGGCCCGGTATCGGCTATGAGGTCTATCGCGCCATTAGCATGCGTGACTGGCCCATCGTTATGGGCGGCGTTACGCTCATCGTCGTCGTCGTCATGGTGATCAACCTGCTCGTCGACATTAGCTATGCATTCCTCGACCCGCGCATCCGCCTTGGCGGTCCGTCGGATAAGGCCTAAGGGAGGTACGTCTCATGCAGGAAACTGATTCTCAGTCTCAGGAGCAGGCTACCGCCACCAAGGCCGCATCTGCTCCCGCCAAGTCCCGCACGCTGTGGGGCGACGCTTTTAAGCGTCTTCGTAAGAACAAGCTCGCCGTTATCGGTGTCTGCTGGATCATCATCGTCGTTGTGGTTGCCCTGACCGCAGATCTGTGGGCTAAGCCCTGGCTCGGTTCGCCGACGGCTTCCGACTCGACCACCATGGCTCAGACGTCGCTGCTGGCTCCGTGTGCCGAGCACCCGTTTGGCACCGACGCCCTAGGTCGTGACATTCTCGTCCGCGTTATCTACGGTGCACGTGTTTCGCTGTCCGTCGGCATTATGGCCACCGCGATCTCCACGCTGATCGGTCTGGTCATGGGTGCTCTGGCGGGTTTCTACGGCGGCATCTGGGATACGATCATCATGCGCTGTGCGGACATCTTCCTGGCGTTCCCGTACGTGCTGTTCGTTGTCGCCATGATCGCCGTTATCGGCCGTGGTCTTCAGAACGTCTTTATCGCCATCGGTATTCTCGGCTGGCCTTCGATTGCGCGCGTCTTCCGCTCTGCAATCTTGACGGTCAAGGAAAACGACTATGTTGACGCTGCGCGCGCGATGGGTGCATCCGATGCTCGTATCGTCGTGCGTCACATCTTCCCGAACTCCGTCGCCTCTATCGTGGTCTACGCAACCATGAACATTGGTGGCGCCATTCTGACCGAGTCCGCTCTGTCCTTCCTCGGCATGGGCGTTATTCCGCCTACGCCTTCGTGGGGCTCCATGATTCAGGACGGTCAGCAGTATCTTTTGACCGCTCCCTGGATGATGATCATGCCCGGTCTGGCAATTCTCTCGACGGTGCTCGCCTTCACCCTGCTGGGTGATGGTCTGCGCGACGCCCTCGACGTCAAGATGAAGGACGCATAAGGATGAAGAAGAACAAGAACTATGTGGACCTGAAGGACCAGCCGGTTCCCGAGGGCCAGCATCTGCTCGAGGTCGATGACCTTAAGATGTATTTCCACACCGAGGATGGCGTTGTTCGCGCTGTCGACGGTGTCTCCTACACGCTCGATCGCGGCGAGACCCTGGGCGTCGTCGGTGAGTCCGGCTCCGGTAAGTCCGTGACCGCCATGACCATCATGGGTCTTATCTCGATGCCTCCGGGAAAGATCGAGGGCGGCGACGTTCGCTATCGCGGTCGTTCTATCCTCGAGATGACCGAGGAAGAGATGCAGCACATTCGCGGCAACGACATCGCGATGATCTTCCAGGATCCTATGACCTCCTTGAACCCGGTCTATAAGATCGGCAAACAGGTGGGCGAGGGCCTTCGTCTGCACCGTGGCTACTCCAAGCAGGAGGCGCTCAAGCGCGCTACCGAGCTTTTGGACCTCGTGGGTATCCCCGAGCCCGAGAAGCGCGTCAATGAGTATCCGCACCAGTTCTCCGGCGGTATGCGTCAGCGTGTCATGATTGCCATGGCTCTTGCCTGCGATCCCGATATCCTGATTGCCGACGAGCCCACGACGGCTCTGGACGTTACCATCCAGGCTCAGATTATTGAGCTTATGCAGGAGATGCAGGAGAAGAACGGCAACGCCATCATCATGATCACCCACGACCTGGGTGTTGTCGCCGATATGGCCGACAAGATCATGGTCATGTACGCCGGCCGTCCCGTCGAGTTCGGTACTGCTGAGGAGATCTTCTACGAGAGCCGCCATCCCTACACCTGGGGTCTTATTCGTTCCATCCCGGAGCAGGCCATTGAGGAGAAGAAGCCGCTTACGCCGATTCACGGCAACCCGCCTTCGCTCATGAACCTGCCCGAGGGCTGCGTCTTCTCTCCCCGCTGCCCCTATGCGACGGACAAGTGCCGCAAGCAGCGCCCCGAGCGCGTTGTCACCGAGTCTGGTCACTACTCTGCGTGCCACTACTCCGGTGACCCCGAGTTCCTCAAGAACGCTCCTGAGACGTCCCGTACGCGCAAGGATTTCAAGAAGGGAGGCGAGGCGTAAATGGCAGACAATAACGAGCGTACTCCGCTACTGAAGGTCGAGCACCTCTCTAAGGAGTTCCCCGCCGAGTCCGGCATGTTCGCCAAGCGTTTTTCCAAACGCGTCGTCTCTGCTGTGAACGACATTTCTTTTGAGATTTATCCTGGCGAGACCTTTGGTCTGGTTGGCGAGTCTGGTTGCGGTAAGTCCACCACGGGCCGCACCATCATGCGTCTGACCAAGCCGACCGCCGGTAAGGTGTTTTTCCAGGGCAAAGATGTTGCCGAGATGAACAAGCATGAGATCAAGGACATGCGTCGCGAGATGCAGTTTATCTTCCAGGATCCTTATGCTTCGCTCAATCCTCGTATGACCATCGGCGAGATCGTCTCCGAGCCCATGACCATTCACGGTGTGGGCACCAAGGAGGAGCGCATCGAGCGTGTCCGCGAGCTTCTCGACGTTGTCGGCCTGAACCCCGAGCACATTAACCGCTATCCTCATGAGTTCTCCGGCGGTCAGCGTCAGCGTGTCGGCATTGCCCGCGCGTTTGCGCTGAAGCCCAAGCTTATTATCTGCGACGAGCCGGTTTCCGCTCTGGATGTGTCCATTCAGGCCCAGGTTCTTAACCTGCTCAAGGAACTGCAGGACAAGTTCGGTACCGCGTATCTGTTTATCGCCCACGACCTGTCCGTCGTGCAGCACATCTCCGATCGCGTTGCCGTTATGTATCTGGGTAAGATGGTCGAGGTTTCGGACTGGAAGACGCTTTATAGCGAGCCTCACCATCCGTACACGCAGTCGCTACTGTCTGCCGTGCCGGTTCCCGATCCTGATATCCAGAAGACCCGTAAGCGCATCATCCTTGCCGGCGATCCGCCGTCACCGCTGGATCCGCCGACCGGCTGCCGATTCCACACGCGCTGCCCGATCGCGCAGGGCATCTGCTCCGAGAAGCTTCCTGAGTTTAAGGAAGTTGCTCCGGGCCACTGCTGTGCCTGCCACTTCGCCGAGCCGTTCCCGATCAAGGAATCGCACATCGACCTGTAGTCGGTTGTTTGTCCGGGCCCGCCCTGGTGTTACTTTTCAGAACGTCCTCGGACATGCAAGTAACCCCCGCTGCGCACTTCGTGCGGCGGGGGTTACTTGCGGAGTGTTCTGAAAAGTAACACCAGGGCGGGCCCTACGTTAACTCGGCAGGGGAGTGCGATTCCTTGATCGCTCACTTAATCTGATGAGAAATTGAGTGAGGCCGGAGCTTTAGCTCCGGCCTCCCCATATAAGGGCTCGGCAAAGCCGAGCCACTAAATTTATATCAGCCCCAGAACATGTTTGAGAAAGGTGTCTGGAGTACGTGGACGTAGGTCCCGAATCGGTGTTGCCTCCCGGCGCATTCCGCAGGGTGAGCGATATTTTGCAGCACGAAGTGCGCAGCAAAATATCGCTCATGCCCGAGGACGCGCCGGGAGGCAACACCGATTCGGGGCCGGACACACGGATCTACCTGCGCATTTACAAATTCGTAAACTTTTTTGAAAAAAGTGCTTGCACAGTTCTCGAATCATAGGTTATTATCTTCCTCGTTGAACGCGCGGGTCCAACAAAACGGACCGCGAATCAACAACATAGCATGTCGGAGTGGCGGAATTGGCAGACGCGCTAGCTTGAGGTGCTAGTGACCGCTTTTTGGTCATGCGGGTTCAAGTCCCGCCTCCGACACCATCGCATTTGAGAAGCCTCTTCGGAGGCTTTTTTGTTACCGATAGACGGTGGGGTCCACGATGGAAACGCTTGAACGCAACGAGTGGGCAGACGTTGCCCAACTAGTCGAGATCACGAGCGATGCTGTCATCATCTGTGAGCTCGACGGAACCATTCTGCATGTGAATAATCGCTTACTTGGTTTGATGTGCGAGGAACGCGCCGACGTCATCGGTGGAGATGTTAAAGACGTCCTGTACTCATCCGCTTTTGAACGTGCGACGGAACATCGTCTGCCATTTGAAACTGATGGCTCCGAGAACGAACTGATGCTCAAGCTGAGTGACGGCTCCTTTATCCCCGTCTTGGTTCGTGCGGGCTCCGTGACGCCTCCACGCATCTTTGGGCGCCGCGCGCCACGTGTCCTGGTGGCGCTCCATAGCATCGAAGAACAGTATTCTCACGACCGTCAACTCAAGCGTGCGTTATCGGAGCTTAGAGTGGCGAACAAGCGTCTCTCTGGCACGCTCTCGGTCATTATGAGCACTGTGGGCTCCGATGAGTTACCCAGCCTGCTTGATACCGTTTTGAACCAGCTTGTAGGAACGCTCGATGCTTCGGGTGCCGCTATCTATTTTTCTGAGAGCGGCGGTTTTAAACTTCGCGGTGTTTCCAAGGAGCTGTACGACAGCTACCTGCCTGAGTTTTTGCCGTATGGCGCTGGCATTCCGACGTATGTTCTTCGTGAGTCGCGTGCCTGTCGCTTGTCGATTCAACAGGACCTTGAGGACGATAAGGCCGCCTCCGGTATGTTCATGGACTTGGACAATCGTTCTAAGCACCTGTTGCGCGTGCAGGATATGCCTCCGTACCGCAGCGAGATCTGTCTTCCCGTTTTTTACGGTACGCAGATCATTGGCGTGCTGGAAGTTGGTTGGAAACGCCCCCAGGCACCGCTCGCCTATGACGTTAATGTACTCGAGGTCATTTGCGATTACTTGTCTATCCAACTGGTCGGCATGGCATCGAGTCTTCGCTCTCGTCGCACGGCCGAGCTTGGCCGCTCGCTCAATGTCTTACGTGATGAGTTGTTTACCTTTCTAGACGATTCCGTCGCGGCTACCCAGGCGGTATCGTCCGAGATCTGCAATATGCTCAACTGCCATTTTTGCCCTGTTGAGTATGACGCCAGTCTGGATTCCTACGTCATAGATTTTGAAGGCGGCAGTCGCGTTGCTTTGCCGGACGATCCCGAGAAGCTTTTCTTTTCCACGACGGCGCCAGCGGCACGTCTGGGGGCTGGCCCTGATGGCTTTGAGGCATCTGTTTTGGGGGGTACGAGTGCCGAGGACCTTAAACACGTCCGTATAACTCGCGTTGACGAATCGATGCCTATGGGAGGCTGGCTTAGGGCGCATGGTCTGCCTTGTCAAGGTCTCTACGTCGACTCCGGCATCGAGGCGGGGCGCCCGCGCTCTGAGGGTGATGGCAAGCACAGTAACGACGCGATTGTTCCTGCTTCTGTTGCGAAGAGCCCGACGACGCGCGCGCTGCTGCTTCGTGATGGTAGCCAAGAGCCGATTGATGATCTTGAATATGACTACTTGGTGCACTTGGCGCATGACTTTGAACTGATCTACGAAGGCGAATCTCAAAAGCGCGAGGAGCGCCATATCGCTCAGACCCTTCAGATCGGCATGAGAAATTCCCTGGGGGATGTTCCGGGTATCGCAACCGATTCGGTGTACCTGTCAGCCACGAACTCGGCGTTGGTCGGCGGCGATTTCTATACGCTCATCCGTCTTCCCGACGACTGCGCCGTCATGATTCTGGGTGATGTGTCTGGCAAAGGCATTGAGGCCGCATCGATGTCCGCGCTCGTCAAGACGGCCCTGACGGCATATGCGTGGGAGGGCGCTGGACCGGCCCGCATGGCACGCTCTCTTAACAGTATGCTCATGGGCTTTTCGAGGGTCGAGACGTTCGTGACGGCCTTTATCGCCAAGATTGACCTTAAAGCCGGACGCGCAACGTATTGTTCGGCGGGCCATCCTCCGACCATGGTCATTAGGCCAGAGTCGATGCCGCTGGGTGGCGGCGAGGCCCGTGGGGGAGAGGTCGAGCTGCTTGGATGCCAATCGGGCGTAATCGGTGCCTTTGAGAGCATGGTGTACGAGACAGGCGTGTTTACGTTCGCTCCTGGCGACATGCTCTTCATGTATACGGACGGAACGATTGAGGCCCGCGACCGCACCGGAGCGTTCTTTGGTGAGCAGCGCCTTCGTGACCTTCTGCTCTCTGTCTCGGGTGAGGGCGTATCGGGAATCTGCGGCAAGGTCTTGGGCGAGCTTGACCGATTTACCGAATCGGCGCTGGACGATGACATTGCATTGGTGTCCCTTGAGTTTTTACGGGGTCGTTCATAGACGACGCTGGGCGGGCTGAATCCGTACGGTTGGGGAAACGAATGCATCGAGTGGGCTTTTTTGGGGAACCATGGTCGTATGAATGAGTGGAATGACATAGCGGTTTTGACGCCACCAGGCGATATCGACATCGCCACGGTGCCTGCGCTGCGTCGGCGGTTGGATGCTTTGATTGGCCGCGGCGTGCGTCGCGTCGTCATCAACTGTCAGGCTGTTGGCTTTATTGATTCGACGGGCTTGGCATTCCTGCTTACGCGCGCTCGTGAGCTCATGAGGCGAGAAGGCCTGCTTTCGCTCGTCAATGCATCAGGTGAAGTTGTTCGCTTTTTGGAGATTGCTCGTCTTGTCGATATCCTTCATGTCGCGGGGCCGGCACGGGAGTCTATTCCCGCCATTCCGGTGGGGGAGCTGCCTCGCTGGAGTAAGAGCGTCGAGGTCCGTCAGGGTATCGAGAATCTTCCATACTACCGACATCGCATCGCCGAACTCCTTGAATCGCTTCCGTTGCGCCGCGACGAGCGCTACGATGTCGCATTGGCGTCGGGGGAGGCGCTGGGTAATGCCTATGACCATGCGGGCGGTATCGGGTGCGTCCTGACGGTTCAGGCCTATGGCGATCGCGTTGTGGTTGAGGTGCTTGATCGAGGTGCCGGCTATTCTATCGATGAAACGAGCGAACTGGTCGCATCTGAGGAGCGCGGCCGTGGTATCAAGCTTATGCGTATGCTCGTCGATAACGTGGAGGTTGCTCGTCGTACGGACGGCGCCGGCACGCGCGTGCAGATGGTGAAGCTGTTTAGCGGAGCGCTGGAATCGTGTGCCTAGCCAATCGCTTTAGCGCGTTTAGCTACTAAGAACATGCGGCAGACAAGTTTTTTGAAAAAAGTACTTGCGTCTTTTGGACAACTCGCGTAAATTAATAACCCGCAAGCGGACATGGCTCAGTTGGTAGAGCACAACCTTGCCAAGGTTGGGGTCGCGGGTTCGAGCCCCGTTGTCCGCTCCATTGCATTTCCGGACCGTTTAGGCGGTCCTTTTTCGGCGAAGTGGCCAAGTGGTAAGGCAGAGGCCTGCAAAGCCTTTACCCCCGGTTCGAATCCGGGCTTCGCCTCCAGGCAACATCCGGGCGCTCCGGCGCCCGTTTTGTTTTACATATGCGGACATGGCTCAGTTGGTAGAGCATAACCTTGCCAAGGTTGGGGTCGCGGGTTCGAGCCCCGTTGTCCGCTCCAAACGCAACAGCCCGGCTACTACGGTAGCCGGGCTTTTTTGTGTCCATCGCATGGGCTCGAACCCGAGAGGGAGCGAGCGTTAAGCAAACGCGGAGCGTTTGTAGCGAGCTGGCGAGGTCGCCGGCAGGCGGCTGAAGCCGGTGCGGATCCGCGAAGCGGATACGCGGACGCCCCGTTGTCCGCTCCAACTATCTTACGCGGTTCTAACGAACCGCGTTTTTTGTTGTCGCTGCGCGAGCCCCGGGCACCCCATCTTGCCCCTCAATCGTCGGTCGCGTACATAAAGTACGCTTCCCTCCTCTTTCGCGGCAACCTGGGGCACCCGGAGCCCGCTCGCTGTCGTGGCCGGGAAAGTGGGTCTTCCGTTCTTTTCACTAATCGGTCGATTCGTCCCAGGAGGCTTGAACCCGAGAGGGGGCGAGCGTTTTGGGTCGTGGCTGTGGCGTTGTTTGCCGCGAATGTCCGCTTTGGGCGTATCATCGTGGGCATCTCGCATAACCTCGTTGCAAGGGAGATACGCCCCATGGCTACAGAAAAGTCTTCTTCGCGCTCATGGATGTCCGATGCCGCGATCTATCAGATCTACCCGCGCTCGTTTAAGGATTCGACTGGTTCGGGTCTGGGCGATATCGCGGGCATTACCCAGCAGATGGACTATCTTGAGCGGCTGGGTATCGAGGCCATCTGGCTGAGCCCGTTTTACCCTTCGCCTCTTGTCGATGGCGGCTATGATGTGACGGACTACTGCGATGTCGACCCACGTCTCGGCTCGCTTGACGACTTCGATGACATGATCGCTGCGGCTCACGCGCGCGGCATCAAGGTCATCGTCGACATCGTGCCCAACCATTCATCCAACCAGCACCCCTGGTTCAAAGCCGCTCTTGCCGCCGGCCCCGAATCGCCCGAACGCGCCCGTTATATCTTCCGCGATGGTCGCGGCGAGCATGGCGAGCTGCCTCCCACCAATTGGAATGCCAACTTTGGCGGCCCCGCATGGACGCGTGTTGCGGACGGTCAGTGGTATCTGCACATGTTTACGCCCGAGCAGCCGGACTTTGACTGGTCATGCCCTGAGGTTCACGCGCTCTTTTGCGACGTCCTGGCGTTTTGGAGCGATCGAGGCGTCGACGGCTTTCGCATTGATGTGGCGCAGGGTCTCGCCAAGGATCTCGACCGCGATGACCTCGACCGGTGGCATCTCGCCGAGGGCGATGACATGGTTGACGACGGCACCCATCCGCTGTGGGACCGCAATGAGGTCCACGAGATCTATCGCGAGTGGCGCCGCGTGTTCGACCGCTATAATCCGCCGCGCAGTGCCGTTGCCGAGGCGTGGGTGCTGCCCGAGCGCCAGTATCTCTATGCGCGTCCCAGCGAGCTTGGCCAGACATTCAACTTTGAGTTTGCCAAGGCCACTTGGACCTATGATGACATGCACGCTGCAATCGAGAAGGGCTTGAAGGCAGCCGTCGAATCCGATTCCGCCTCGACCTGGGTACTCTCCAACCACGACGTGCCGCGCGTGGCGACACGCTATGCCCTGCCGCAAATCAAGGCGACGCGCTACCACCAGATTGCGCTCGACTGGCTCTTGCGCGACGGGTCGTCTTATGACGAGGACCGTGAACTCGGCGAGCGCCGCGCGCGGGCGGCCCTTTTGCTTGAGCTGGCGCTTCCGGGCTCGGCATACGTGTATCAGGGTGAGGAGCTCGGCCTTTTTGAGGTGGCTGATATCCCGTGGGCTGCACTCGAAGACCCTACTGCGACCAATACGCACGGACCGAAGCGTGAGAAGGGGCGCGACGGCTGTCGTGTGCCCCTGCCGTGGGTGGCGGCGGACGATCCCGCGCATGGCGGATCGTTTGGGTTTTCGCCGGCAGACGCCGATGCGGCGCCCCATCTGCCGCAGCCTGCATGGTTTTCCGATTATGCTGCCGATAGGGAAGAAGTGGACCCGACATCGATGCTTGCGCTCTATCGTGACGCCCTCTGGCTGCGGCGCAAGCTGCGCGGGTGCGCCAACGATCTTGCGTGGCTCGATCTTGACGGGCGCACCGGTCTTGCGGATGGTGCCGAGGGCGCTGAGGGCGGCGTCATCGCCTATCGCCGCGATAACGGCTGGGCGTGTGTGACGAACTTCGGTGCAGCACCCGTGGAGCTGCCGGCGGGCAGGGTCCTGCTCACCTCATCACCGCTTGCAGACGGCAGGCTCGCGCAGGACAGCTCTGCCTGGATCATGCTCGGTGAGATGTAGGGGCATCTCGCTGCGAGCCTGCGTTTGTTCGCGCCTTTCGTGACGACTGATGCCCTCGCGAGAGCGTCGCAAAACTTTTCAAAAAAAGTTCTTGCATAGGATGCAGGCATCACGTAAGATTAATCCTCGTAAGCGGACATGGCTCAGTTGGTAGAGCACAACCTTGCCAAGGTTGGGGTCGCGGGTTCGAGCCCCGTTGTCCGCTCCATTTGGGCGTTTAGCTCAGGGGGAGAGCGCTTCCCTGACACGGAAGAGGTCAGAAGTTCAAATCTTCTAACGCCCACCAAATGTTCGCAGCTCAGAGGCTATGTCCTCTGAGCTGTTTTGTTTTGCTACCAAGCACGCCGTCAAATATGCCAGCAAATATTGATCCAAGGTCCCCGTAGAGGTGCCGGCAGGTTGCATACGTCCTGGCCGACCGTGACCGCAACATGTTGGTCAAGCATAATCTTTTGGATTCTTTTGGCGTGAGCGGCTTGGTTTTGGTAGGATTTGTCAGCGGCTTGACTAAGGGGGTTTTATAACTGCCATGCAGGTAGCCGTGTTGGTAACGTTTTACCGACTTGCCAAGAACCCCTCATAATTAATGCGTCTGCAAAATGACTAATTGCTTTGACCTGCTGAAACACTATATGTTGTGTTTGACCTAAAAAAAGAATACAGGATATAGATGCCTCTTTGTCGTATGATAGATGGCGGACAGAGAACGAGGACCTTATTCGCCCCATTTGGATGGATCTTCGAGCCCCTTGATTGGCTGCGAGGATTGTCCGCATGAGGGCCTATGGTTTTCGAAAACACAGATTGCGCGACGGCGCCGCAAGACAGGGGCAAGCCCTGCCGGGCATCGTTTGGCTCTGAAGCGCAATACGATTTCGACGCGAAAGAGGCAAGAGGATGAAGATCATCAAGCGCAGCGGCACCGAGGTTGTCTTTGACATCGATAAGATTGTCAATGCCATCCGCGCCGCAAACTTGGAGGTCGAGGAGAGCTCTCGTCTTACCGACCGCCAGGTGGTTTACGCGGCACAAAACGTCGCCGAGGCATGCGAGAACGCGGGCCACACTGTTTCGGTCGAGGAGATTCAGGATTTGGTCGAGGACGAGATCATGCGTCTCGACTGCTACGAGGTCGCTCGCCATTACATCATCTATCGCTATGTTCAGAGCCTGAAGCGCCAGAAGAACACGACCGACGACAAGATTCTGTCGCTGATCGAGTGCAACAACGAAGAGGTCAAGCAGGAGAACTCCAACAAGAACCCGACCGTCAACTCCGTTCAGCGCGACTATATGGCCGGCGAGATCTCCAAGGACCTGACCCAGCGCGTGCTGCTGCCCCAGGAGATTGTGGATGCTCACAATGAGGGCCTGATTCACTTCCATGATTCGGACTACTTTGCCCAGCACATGCATAACTGCGACCTGGTGAACCTGGAGGATATGCTCCAGAACGGTACTGTTATCTCGGGCACGCTGATCGAGAAGCCGCACAGCTTCTCGACTGCCTGCAACATCGCGACGCAGATTATCGCCCAGGTTGCTTCCTCCCAGTACGGCGGCCAGTCTATCTCGCTGACCCATCTTGCCCCCTTTGTTGAGGTGAGCCGTCAGAAGATTCGCGGCGAGGTTGCCCGCGAGCTCGATGAGCTTGGCGTCTCTGCGTCTGCCGAGAAGGTTCGCGAAGTCGTTGAGGACCGTCTGCGTGACGAGATCCGTCGCGGCGTCCAGACGATTCAGTATCAGGTCGTGACCCTTATGACCACGAATGGCCAGGCGCCGTTCGTGACGGTCTTTATGTATCTTAACGAGGCCCGTACGCCCCAGGAGAAGCACGACCTTGCCATGATCGTGGAGGAGACGCTTCGCCAGCGCTACGAGGGCGTTAAGAACGAGGCCGGCGTTTGGATTACCCCGGCATTCCCCAAGCTTATCTATGTACTCGAGGACGATAACGTTCACGAGGATTCCCCGTACTTCTACCTGACCCAGCTGGCTGCCAAGTGCACCGCCAAGCGCATGGTGCCCGATTACATCTCCGAGAAGAAGATGCGCGAGCTCAAGCTGTCTAAGGGTGAGACCGCCGGCAATGGCGATTGCTACACCTGCATGGGTTGCCGCAGCTTCCTGACGCCCGACCGTTCGGGCAACGGCTTTAACAATGTTGCCAACGCGCTGAACTATGACCCGACCAAACCTAAGTACTATGGCCGCTTTAACCAGGGTGTTGTGACCATCAACCTGCCCGATGTCGCACTGAGCTCGCATCAGGACATGGACAAGTTCTGGAAGATCTTCGACGAGCGCCTTGAGCTGTGCCATCGTGCCCTGCTGTGCCGTCATGAGCGCCTGATGGGCACGCTTTCGGATGCCGCACCGATTCTGTGGCAGTACGGCGCCCTGGCGCGCCTTAAGAAGGGCGAGACGATCGACAAACTGCTCGTGGGCGGCTATTCCACCATCAGCCTGGGGTATGCCGGTCTGTATGAGTGCGTCAAGTACATGACGGGCCACAGCCACACCGAGAAGGAAGGCACGCCGTTTGCCATGGCCGTCATGCAGCACATGAACGACAAATGCGCCGAGTGGAAGGCCGAAAGCGATATCGACTTCTCGCTGTACGGCACCCCGCTTGAGTCGACGACCTACAAGTTCGCCAAGTGCCTGCAGCGCCGTTTTGGCATTATTCCGGGTGTGACGGACAAGGGCTACATTACCAACAGCTACCACGTCCATGTGTCCGAGGAGATTGATGCTTTCGATAAGCTCAAGTTTGAGGGCATGTTCCAGCAGCTTTCGCCGGGTGGTGCCATCTCCTACGTCGAGGTTCCTAACATGCAGGACAACCTTAAGGCTGTCATTCGCGTGATGCAGTACATCTACGACAACATCATGTATGCCGAGCTCAACACCAAGAGCGATTACTGCCAGGTGTGCGGCTATGACGGCGAGATCAAGATTGTCGAGGATGACGGCAAGCTGGTGTGGGAGTGCCCCAACTGCGGCAACCGCGATCAGGAGAAGATGAATGTCGCCCGTCGTACGTGCGGCTACATCGGTACTCAATTCTGGAACCAGGGTCGAACCGAGGAGATCCGCGACCGCGTGCTGCATCTCTAATACCGCTCCGGGGCTGAGCCGAGAGGGCCGCTTGGGCATTTGCTCGCTATTTCGGACAGTCCTGCGCAAGACGAAGGCCACATTAAGTGGCCTTCTTTGCGTGCGGAACTCATATCGAGCAAAAGCCCAAGCGGCCCTCTCGGTTCAGCCAAGTTGATGTAGCTGAGATGCAGCACGCGGTCTGCTCACCCCTCGAAGTTCTTAGCGGAAATGAGTTGACTTGCAACAACGGTTTGCTTGCGGAGTCGGTTGAGCTGCAACAAAGTATTTATTGGACCTCGAACCCTATACTCGATGTTCGCTTCGTTCATTGAGTTACCCTTTGCATGAGGCCGGGACATATCGTCCCGCCCGCAGTTTCGCAGGCCGCAGGCCGAGAATGTTTGAGGACGGGATGACATGTCCCGGCCTCCCGGGAGAGTTACTTATGAACTACGCGAACATTAAGTATTTCGATATTGCTGATGGGGAAGGCGTTCGTACTTCTCTGTTTGTGAGCGGGTGCCGTCGTGGGTGCAAGAATTGCTTTAACTCTGTCGCGTGGGATTTTGCCGCGGGTGAACCGTTCGACCGTGCCGTCGAGGACAAGATTATCGAGAGTCTCGACCATCCCTTTATCGATGGCCTGACGATTCTGGGCGGCGAGCCTATGGAACCCGAGAACCAGGCGGGTCTCGTTGACTTTATCGAACGCGTGCGTGCGGCCTATCCTGTGGAGTCGGGGAAGACCATTTGGTGCTTTACCGGTGACGTGCTCGAGGAACTTATGCCGGACGGTCGTCATCATACCGAGGTGACGGACCGTATCCTTGCCTGCCTCGACATGTTGGTGGACGGTCCGTTCGTTCAAGACTTGTACGATATCTCGTTGCGTTTTAGGGGTTCGAGTAATCAGCGGGTGATCGACATGAACGCCACGCGCACTCGTGCCGCGCGCGAGGGCGTTTCGCTTTGCGATGCTGTGGAGCTTTGGCGAGACGATCCGGTCTATTCGACCCATACTATGTAGCTTGTGGCCGATGCCGGAGGGCGTGGTACCATAGCGCGAACGCAAAATCGGAAGAGTGAGGCCTAGATGGTCGATCAGGAAAAAGTTGAGACCGCCATAAAGCTGTTGCTTGAGGGCATAGGCGAGGACCCAACTCGTGAGGGCCTGCTGGAGACGCCGGCACGCGTCGCCCGTATGTATGGCGAGATTGCCGGCGGCATGGACCAGAGCGCTGAGGAGCACCTGTCCAAAACTTTTGCCGTCGCTTCGAACGATTTAGTTATCGAGCGCGACATCACGTTTTACTCGCTGTGCGAGCACCATCTGCTGCCGTTTTATGGCAAGGCTGCGATCGGCTATATCCCTAACGGCCGCGTGGCGGGTCTGTCTAAGCTTGCTCGCACGGTTGAGGTTTATGCCCGCCGTCTGCAGCTGCAGGAGCAGCTGTGTGCGCAGGTTGCCGACGCCCTCATGGATTATCTCGCTCCCCAGGGAGCGATTGTGCTCATGGAAGCTGAGCATATGTGCATGACCATGCGCGGCGTGCAAAAGCCCGGCACCAAGACCGTGACGCTCGCTCGCCGCGGCGTCTTTGAGACCGACCCCGCGCTCGAAGAGCGTTTCTTTAGGATGCTGGGACGCTAACTATGAGAGTCGTCAACGACTTTACATCGAATACTGACGAGGGAACGCCGCGTCGCGGTTTTATGGCTTCGGGCCTGGCGCCTTTTGGCGTCATGCCTCGTATCGATTACATCTGTGCCAACGGCCTGTTCCGGCGCCACCTGGGCAACATTGCTCAGCTGGAATCGGGGCGCATCTTCTGCCGTCACGGTATTGACCATCTGCTCGATGTCGCTCGCATTATGTGGATCAAGAATCTCGAGGAAGAGCTCGAATTTGACCGCGAGGTCATCTACGCTACGGCACTTCTTCACGATATCGGCAAAGATGAACAGTATGAATCGGGTATATCCCATGATGTTGCAAGCGAGCGCGTCGCTGATGCAATACTCGCCGGCATGCCCGATGGCGTGGCGTTTGAGCCGGCCGATGCCGCAGCAATTAAGACGGCCATTCTGGGCCATCGAAAGCTGCGCGTGAACAGCCAACCGCTTGAGCGTTTGCTCTATGCAGCCGACAAAGCGTCGCGCGCCTGCTTTGCATGCCCCGCGCGCAATGCTTGCAACTGGAGCGATGATAAAAAGAACCTGTCGATTCGCGTGTAGTTAGTTTGCGCGGTCGGGGTTCTAAACGAAGGAGACGATCGCGATGAGTAACAAGAAACTGCCCGAGAATGCAACCAAGACTGAAGGTGCCGAGCTCGCACGCCGTGGAAGGGGCGAAATATCCACCGCAACGGCGGTGCCCCACGTGAGCTATGACGATCTGCGCCATGCCGATCGCATTACTATCGACGGTCTCGAGGTCTTTGCCAACCACGGCGTGTATCCCGAAGAGAACGCGCTGGGCCAGAAGTTCATCGTGTCCTTGGTGCTCTATGCCGACCTGCGTGCAGCGGGGGAGCACGATAACCTGGACGCTTCGATTGACTACGGCTCGGTGTGCCACGATGTCGATGGCTATCTGCGCGAGCATACGTTTAAGCTCATCGAGGCGGCAGCCGAGGGTGTGGCCCAGATGCTGCTGCGTCGTTACCCCTTGCTGCTTGGCGTGCGTGTTAAGCTCGATAAGCCTTGGGCGCCCGTCGGTCTTCCCCTGGCAAGCTGCGGCGTCGAGATCGAGCGCGTGCGCTAACCGACGCTAGAGCTCGTTGGCGGGCGGTTTTTTGAGCCGCTGCGACAGAACCCTATTGTTGGGACAGTACGTGTCGAGCAGGGCATGGAACCGCTGATTGTGGCTTGGCTCGAGCAGGTGGACGAGCTCGTGGGCGACAACCATGTCGAGGCATTCGACGGGATAGGCGGCAAGTTCTCGTGCGATACGAACGGCACCGGTCTTGGGCGTGCATGAGCCCCAACGCGTTTTCATGCTACGTACGGAAACGCGGGCTACGGTAACGCCCATTGCGATTTCGTATGCGTGCACCATGTCACGCAGCGCTGCGGTGACTTCGGATGCATAGAGTTGATCGATGCGGGTCTGGAGCTCATCGGACGTTAGACCGTCGAGGGCTGTGCGCTGCTTTGCCTGTGGGCCTTCGTCCGTTTCGTCGGTACCCATAAAACTTGCGAAGGTAGCCTGCTTGGGTCGCGGTGCGGGGGACTCAAAGTTGTGGTCGAGTGCATCCTGAACGGTGATGGGCTTGCCCCAAAGTGCAATGATGGACGAGGGGCTGAGCGGCTTTCGCACCGTCGCCTGACGTTGCTCGCGCTGGGCAAGTCGGCTGATAATCCAGGCGCTGTTGCGCTTCACAAACGCTTCGATACGCTCGCGGTTGGCGCCGAGCGGTGCGCTGGCGTGGACCTCACCGCTCGATGTGACGCGTAGGTTGAAGTTCTTGACGCGCTTTTTGGTAACGACGACGGGGATGGATGTACCATCCGGTCGGGGTAGGAAAAACGTAAATTGCTGCGTCAAAAGCGGTCCTTCAGATTGGGGACGGGCCGGCATGTCGAACGTTCGGCATGCCGGCCCGCTCAAGGGATGTGAAATTAATAACGCTCAAAGAAGGCAAGCGCGTTGTCGCTGCAGAGCTTTTGCATCACGGTCTTGCCAAAATGCTTGGAAAGCATGTTCTGGAACTCGGGCATCTTGCTGGCATCGGAGAGGAAGGCGGGCACGGTGGCACCGTCCCAGTCGCCGCCGAGTGCGATGACGTCCTCGCCGCCCAGGTCGAGCCAGTGCTCGATATGTGCCGCCAGCTGGTCGAAGGTGACGTCTGCGGCGGTCTCTTTGGTCGCTTCGTTAGAGAGAAACTCGCTGCAGTAGTTGAGGCCGACGATACCGCCCATGTCGCGAATGGTACGGAACTGGTCGTCGGTGAGGTTGCGCTTGACGCCGCAAACCGCACGGGAGTTGGAGTGGCTGGCGACGAAGGGGCGCGTGGCGTGGGCGACAACCTCGTCAAAGCACTCATCGTTGAGGTGGGAGACGTCGAGTACCATGCCGGCGTGCTCCATCTGCGTAAGTGCCTCGATGCCGGCGGCGGAGAGGCCGGCGTGGGTATCGTGTCCGCTCGCGAGCGGTCCCTGCGCGTTCCAGCTGAGTGATGACATGAGTACGCCCAAGCTCTTGAGCACCTCGATCAGCGCGGGGTCCTCGGCAAAGAACGTGGCGTTTTCGATGGTGTGGATGCAGGCGACCTTGCCGTCCTTGAGTGCGGGGCGAATGTCTGCGGCGCTGCGCACGTTGACCATGCGGTCGTGGTTGAGCATGGCCTGGCCGCTCATATGCGCCATGATTTGCGCCTGGAAGCGCGCGGCGTGGGCAGTGGGAATCTCGTCGGGGATAAACGTGGCGAAGCACTGTGCCCACGGCGTGTTGCCGATCTTTGCGAGCGAGATGGCGCAGGCGTTGCCCTCGATGAGGTCGAAATCTTGCGGATGCGTTTCGTCGCCGGGGAAATAACCGTCGGTGCCGGCGGTAAAGCGCAGGTCGAGATCGAGCGTGGCCCAGCCGATGCGGTCGGCGGTGTCGCAGTGAAGGTCAAATACGGGATATGCCATGGTTCCTCCGGTTGCAGCGTTTCTTTGCAAACTGTCTTTGAATTGTATGACTAGGGTATAGTTAGCGCCATATGTTCACGGCGGCCCGCGTTGTGCGCCGCCCTTATTACGGAGGTTACCATGTCCAACCAGGGCAAGAAGGTCAAGACCCATTATCGCGGCACGCTCGATGACGGCACGCAGTTCGATAGCTCCTACGATCGCGGCGAGCCGCTGGAGTTCACCTGCGGCGCCGGTCAGATGATCAAGGGCTTCGACGCCGCCGTGGTCGACATGCAGGTGGGCGAGAAGAAGACCGTGCACATCCCGGCTGCCGATGCCTACGGCGAGCACAATCCCGAGATGGTTCTGACCTTCCCGGCCGAGCAGGTTCCCAACATCGAGCAGATCGAGAAGGGCATGAAGCTCTTCCTGTCCACACCGAGCGGTATGCCCGTCCCCGCCGTCGTCATTGACGTGACGCCCGAGGCCGTGACGCTCGACGCCAACCACGAGCTGGCCGGCAAGGACCTCAACTTTGATATCGAGCTCGTCGAGGTCGAGGATTAGGCTATGCCTGCAAATCTGGTTTCGACAGCGTGCCTCGGAAATCTCAACGATCCGTCCTATGAGCTTTTGCTTCGCCGGAAGTTGGGCGGCGTCTTTGAAGTTGACGAGCTACTGCTCGATTGGGACCAGGCCGATGTATGCGCGTTTGTGGGCGTGACGGAGCTGGGGCGCACGATCGATGTTCGGCTGGATACTGCCGACGGCGGTCGTCTTGCCGATGGCGACGTGCTCGCCGTCGACCGCTCGGGCATGGTGCCCGTGGCGGTTGTCGTGCGCCTGCGCAGCGCCGAGGTTTATTTGGTCGAAGTTGACCGAATGGATCCGATTGTGCTCGCGCATGCGTGCTGGGAAATCGGCAACATGCATGCACCGCTCTTCTGGGGCGACTCGGACGAGCATACCGTGCGCATGTATACGCCGGTGCAGCCTGTTTTGGGTCGCATGCTCCGGGGTGTCGAGGGCGTTCGGCTCTCGGTGGTTACCCGTGAACTCGATACGGACCGGCGCTTTGCGTCGAGTGCGGCGGAGGTCGTCGTGAGCATGGCTCCCGACTTTACGATCGTAAAGAAGGCGCGCGGTTAACGTGCGTATGAGTAAGACGGACTTTGAGAGGCAACTATTCAAAGTCCGTCTTACTGTTGATGAGGTGCTTTGGGGGAAAGCATATGGGTCTTGAGGGAATCAAGCTGATTGCATGCGATTTGGACGGCACGTTGCTGCATCCGGGGGAGCGCGAGCCGCGTTCCGAGGCCTTTGAGCTTATCGATGAGCTGCATCGCCGCGGTATCGTGTTTATGCCGGCGAGCGGCCGTCAATATGCGAGCTTGCGCTACCTGTTTGCCCCGGTGGCCGATGAGCTCGCCTATGTATGCGAAAACGGAGCCCTGGTGATGAGCGAGGAGCGTGCCGTGGTCAAGCGTTCTATGGAGCGTGGCCTGGCCATGGATATCGCGAATGCCGTGGTTGCGTATCCCCATGCCGACGTAACCCTTTCCTGCGAGGGGCACCTCTACACCATAAGCGGCAACGATGCGTTCATCGACCATTTGCGTTACGAGGTCCATTGCGATGTGGCGGTGGTCGACCGTCCCGAGGACATCGACGAGGACGTCATTAAGATTGCCTTCCAGACGCCCGAGGTGGATCAGCCGGAGGCCCTGGAGTATTTCGAGCGCCTCTTTAGCGACCGTGTCGACGTGATGACGTCGGGAACCGAATGGACGGACTTTATCGGTTTCGGTTCGGGCAAGGGCTCCGCGCTTGCCGATTACGGTCGTGCCCTGGGGATTTCGCCTGATGAGATGATGGCGTTTGGCGACAATGAGAACGATCGCGATATGCTCAACGTCGTGGGCCATCCTTATCTAATGGAGAGCTGCAATCCCAGCATGCGCGGTATCAATGACCGTGTCCGCTACGTGCGCACGGTCGAAGAAGAACTGCGTCGTCTACTTGCTGAGTAGACATTTGGGACATGCCTAGAAATCTACTTTTTGCTGCAAAGTGCGGAAAGGTGGATTTTAAGGCATGTCCCAAACATCTACCGGCAGTCGGGGCAGAGTCCCTCAAAGATGGTGTAGTGCGAGCTGACGCTCCATCCGATTTGTTCGGATGCCCTGGCGTCGAGCTGGGCATCGAAGGGGAGCGGCACGTCGATGACGCGGCTGCACGAGGTGCAGATGATATGTGCGTGCGGCTCGATGGTGCGATCGAAGCGGCTGCCGCCCGGCGTCTTAATAGAGAGAATCTCGCCGGCGTCGGCTAAGAGATTGAGGTTGCGGTAGACCGTGCCGCGGCTGATCTTGTCATCCTGTTCGCGTACGGCGTTGTAGATTTCATCGGCGGTGGGATGGTTATAGCTTTGGCGCACAGCGTCAAGAACCAGCTTTCGCTGCCTGGTATTCCTTCTTTGCACCGCCATGCGCCTCGCCTCTTTTCTATCAACGGTCGTAGGTAAATGATACCGTATTTAGCACACAATACTAATAATGAGGGCTGAAACCGTCTTCATTGGCAAGTGGGGCTCGGGCTTGGGCGTCTGCGAGGCGAAAACGCGTTCCCATGCGCTCGTAGGAGGCATGAAGCGCCTCGAGATGAGATAGGATGTTCGCCGGAGCTCCCTGTATCTCCATCTCGACTGAGCCGTCTTCCATGTTACGCACCCAGCCGGTGAGTGCGCGTGCCTGCGCGAGGTTGGTGTTGGTAAAGCGAAAACCAACGCCTTGGACTTGCCCCGTCCAGCGCAGGAAATAGCGCAGGGGAGTGTCTTGAGTGGCCTCGTCGCTTGCGAGTACGGTAAGCCTGCGGCGCAACTCGAGCTCGACGTTTGATGGTTTTTGAGGCTCTCGACTGCCGCCGGTGACGCTGGAGAAGAACGTATCGAAGAAGCCCATCGCTATGCCTGCTTGCCTGTGTCGGCCGGGAAGGTTATGCCGGCCTGCTGGCGCACGGCATCCATGATACGCAGCGACACGAGCGTGACATCGCGGTAGTGGCCAAGCTCGTGACGTCCCGCCGGGGTCTCCCAAATCTCTTCCTTGACGTTATCGATGCCGCCGATGGCGGTGATAAAGTCTTTGAGTTCGTATTCCATAGTGTTGCTCGATTTGGGCAGGTCGAGCACACGGCCGTTGTCGCCCTGTTCGCGAGGTGCCTCGGTCGCCGAGCCGCGTACGACGTTGCCGCGATAGTCGATGCGGACGTTGCGGGGCGTGGACAGATGGTCAATCTGGATAGTGCCACGCTCGCCTTCGATCTGCGAGGGCAGCAGGTCATTCGTAATTTTGGAGTGCGCGAGCTCGACGGAGATACGGCCACCGCCGTAGCTGGCGAGGATGGAACCGCAACCGTCGATAGGGCCGTGCGTGAGCTGTCGCGTGGTGGGGTCGAGCAGAGTAGCCATGCTCGTAAGGCCGGAGGGCATGCCGAAAATCTCGACCATGGGCTCGACGGTGTAGACGCCAATGTCCATGAGGGAACCCGATGCCATATTGCAGTCGAAGATATTGGTGGCGCGTCCTGCGAGAATCTCGTTGTAGCGCGAGGAATATTTGCCAAAGCGCAATGAGGCGCGACGGATGGGTGCGATTTCGCCCAGGGCGTCCTCGATGGCGTGGAAGGCGGGATCGTGGAGGGGACGCATGGCCTCGAGGGCCACGACACCTGCTGCCTCGGCAGCGCGGAAGACTTCCAGCGCCTGCGCTTCGGTGGCGCAGAAGGGCTTCTCGACGATGACGTGCTTGCCACCGGCGATGCAGGCAAGGGCCTGCTCGTAGTGAAGCGCGTTAGGGCTGCCGATATAGACGGCGTCGACGTCGGCGGCTGCCGCAAGCTCGTCAAGCGCGGTGAAGTTACGCTCGCCACCGTGCTTAGCGGTGAAGGCGGCGCCGCGATCTGCATCGCGCGAGAGCGTGCCCACAAACGCAGCTTGGTCGTTGGCGTTGACGACCTGGATAAAGTCGTCGGTAATCATGGATGTGCCGATGGTCGCTATACGCAGCATATGTCCCCCTTGCGTTGTTTGGTCTACAGGATGAGTGTAGCGCGTGGGGATATAAAGCTGTGCGAAAACGCTATTACAGGTCGCTCTCGTTAAAGCCGGTGTCGATATCGAGGTTGCTGCCGTCGGCCGCCGTGGTGGCGAGCTCATCGCAGCGCTCGTTGAGCTCATGGCCGGCGTGGCCCTTAACCCAGATGAACTCCACTTTGTGCTTGCTCTTTGCGGTGAGCAGGCGCTCCCACAGATCGCGGTTCTTGACGGGCTGCTTGTTGGCGGTTTTCCATCCGCGCTTTTTCCAGCCGTCGATCCAGTGCTTGTTAAAGGCGTTGACGACGTACTGCGAATCGGAATGGACTTCGACCTCGCAGGGGCGGTTGAGCGCCTCGAGCGCCACGATGACGGCCATGAGCTCCATGCGGTTGTTGGTGGTCTTGGCGTAACCGCGCGAAAGCTCGGAGGTAAAGGTCTTGCCGGCGGGGTTGGTGTATTTGAGCACGGCGCCGTAGCCGCCGCGTCCCGGATTTGATCGGGCCGAGCCGTCGGTATAGATGATGACCTTCACGGGCTTCCTTTCGTTGGGTGCGCTTCATGTGAGTGACCATTGTAGCGCTATGCCCGCCGTGGGCTAGCAATCTACGATTTCTACCCCGTCTTCCGACAGTTAGTTGGCATGGATGATGCTGTTGAGCTCGTCGAGGTATTGCTGCAAGAGGGGAGAGGGCTTGCGCTCGTCGTGCATGATATAGCCTACGTGCATCGTTGGGGCGTCTGCTAACGGGATCGATGCCATACCCCATTGCATTTCATTGGAGAGGACACCGGTCGACAGGGTGTAACCGTTCGACGTGATAAGCAAGTTAGTAAGTGTTCCGCGGTCCGAGATTCGTATGTTGCGGTCGCAAGGGATATAGCTAAAAGGTTCCTCGGCGTAATAGAAGGAGTTCGAGGTGCCTTGCTCAAAACTGTAGCGCGTATAGGGCGTGAGGTCGGCAAGGGACAGCTGAGGGCGGCGTGCGAGCGGGTGGCGCTCGCTAACGAAGACGTGGACTGTCGCGTCGAATAGGGGATGGAAGCTTGCGCGGGCATCGGCGAAGGCCTTCTGCAGAACGCGGGCGTTAAAGTCGTCCAGATACAGAATGCCGATATCGCTGCGAAACGCACGGACGTCATCGATGATCTGCGCTGTGGTGGTCTCGCGCATGATGAACTCGAACTTGCTGTCGCGGCAGCGCTCGACCACGTTGACAAAGGCCTCGACCGAAAACGCGTAGTGTTGGGCCGAGATGGCAAGGCGGGCCTGAGGCGTACCGCCGTCCTCGTAGCGGGCCTCGAGCATGTCGGCCTGCTCTACGACCTGGCGTGCATAACCCAAAAGCTCGGTGCCGTCGTTGGTGAGTGCAACACCGCGGCTAGAGCGCGTAAAGATTTCGATATGAAGTTCCTGTTCCAGGCTTTTGACGGCGTTTGAGATGTTGGACTGAGCGGTATAGAGGCGCTGAGCTGCGGCGTTGATTGAGCCGGACTCTGCCACGGCGATCAGAAAACGAAGCTGCTGAAGGGTCATCGGCGCCCGTCCTTTCGATAGCTATCTAAAAAACCGATAACAGGTTAGCGCTTTTAAGTGATTGACCGAGCGAAACGATGCTCGTACTATTCAAAACACACAAAGGCGGTAGGTAATTAAGCCGACCACGGAACCGGGATGCGAAAGGAGGCCCGCATATGAATTGCTTACCAAGACGAATGCCGGGCTCCTGTTTGCGCCCGTCGGCGTGATCAGGAGACAGCCACTTACTTCTCTTACTCTTATTACTTTTATTCGATCAAGGAGATCATCATGAGCCAGTTCATCAACAACCCCGAGCACACCTTTGGTTTCGACACCCTGCAGCTGCACGTTGGCCAGGAGAGCGCCGATCCTGCATCCGACTCCCGTGCCGTGCCTATCTACCAGACCACGAGCTATGTCTTCCGCAACTCCCAGCACGCCGCTGACCGCTTTGGTCTTGCCGACGCCGGTAACATCTACGGCCGTCTGACCAACTCCACCCAGGGCGTCTTCGAGGACCGTATCGCCGCGCTCGAGGGCGGCGTGGCGGGTCTTGCCGTCGCCTCCGGTGCTGCTGCTATCACCTATACCCTGCAGGCTCTTGCCCAGGCCGGTGACCACGTGGTGGCTCAGAAGACCATCTACGGCGGTTCCTACAACCTGCTGGAGCATACGCTCTCCCAGTTTGGCGTCGAGACCACGTTTGTCGATGCCCATAACCTGGAAGAGGTTGAGGGCGCCATCAAGGACAACACCACGGTCATCTATCTCGAGACGCTCGGCAACCCCAACTCCGACATCCCCAACATCGACGCCATCTCCGAGATCGCCAAGAAGCACGGTCTGCCGGTTGTCGTCGACAACACCTTCGGCACCCCGTATCTGTTCCGTCCGCTGGAGCATGGTGCCAACATCGTCGTCCACTCCGCAACCAAGTTCATCGGCGGCCACGGTACCTCGCTGGGCGGTGTGATCGTCGACGGCGGTAACTTCGATTGGAAGGCGAGCGGAAAGTACGCCCAGATCGCCGAGCCCAACCCCTCCTACCACGGTGTTTCGTTTGCCGAGGCTGCTGGTCCCGCCGCCTTCGCGACCTATGTCCGCGCTATCCTGCTGCGTGACGAGGGCGCCTGCATCAGCCCGTTCAACGCCTGGGTCCTGCTCCAGGGCACCGAGACTCTGTCGCTGCGCGTTGACCGCCATGTCGAGAACACCAAGAAGGTCGTTGAGTTCCTGGCTGGTGACAGCCACGTCGCCAAGGTGAACCACCCGAGCCTGCCCGAGCACCCCGATCACGAGCTCTATCAGAAGTACTTCCCCCGTGGCGGCGCCTCGATCTTCACCTTCGAGATCAAGGGCGGCCAGGAGGCAGCTTGGAAGTTCATCGACCACCTGCAGGTTTTCTCGCTGCTTGCCAACGTGGCCGACGTCAAGTCGCTCGTCGTGCACCCGGCTACCACCACGCACTCCCAGCTCTCTGCCGAGGAGCTCGCCGAGCAGAACATCACGCCCTCCACGATCCGTCTTTCCATCGGTACCGAGAACGCCGAGGATATCATTTGGGATCTGAAGCAGGCCTTCGCCGCGCTGGACGAGTAAGGCGACTTGTGCAAGGACCCCTTGCGACTCGATAGGTATAACTGCATAAAATGCCTGCTCAAGGTGCCTGTGCGAACAATGGTTGCACAGGCACCTTTTTTGCATAGAGAGGGTGCAAAAACAGGGTTTTCGCCACGCTTTATGCATTCGAGTTGTGGAAAACTCCTGTTGAGAGGATGTGAGTTTTACGCAATTGACGTGCGCCTTTTGAGTAAAACCGCAGGTCGCGATTTGCTCGGGGTACTATGCAGCGCGATCGAATCACACGCAGCTCAAACGCAGCAAAAACGCACTACGGAGGTTTCCAGCTACATGAGGATCGATTCACGAAAACCGAAGGCCGCCGCCCTTTCTGCCGCGCTTGCCGTGGCGCTTTTGGTGGGTGCCGGCGTAACCGAGGCCCACGCGGCGACGCTGTCCGACGCGGTTGGGTCCACGCCCTCCGAGACCACGTTGATGCAGCCCGTCGATTATCGCGGCGACGGTTTTGGCTCCATGCAGGAGTGGAACGCCTCCATGGGGGCCAAGCGCGATTCCCTAGAGGTTCGCGCCCAGATTATCATGAACATGTACGGTGACTATGCCACCGATGACGAGCGCGCTGTACTGCAGGGTTGCATCGACGGTGCGGGCAGTCTTTTGACGATGGAGGAGGTCGACGCGAAGTCGGCCGAGCTCGACGAGCTTCGCTCCGCGCTCGAGGATGCTAAGCGCGAGGCGCTCGAGGCTGCGGCCGCCGAAGCCGAGGCCGCTGAGGCCGTTCAGGCTTCGTATTACAACGCCGGCTCCGGTTCGTCTTACGCGCCTGCTGCGTATTACGCGAACGGCTCGGGCCTGACGCGCTCGAGCGGCGTCAATAACTATAACGGCCGCCGTGAGACCTATTACAGCAGCAACGTGTTGTATCACCACCGCACGGGCGAGTGGACTCAGGATTCCGAGGGCTTTTGGCGCGATTCCGATGGTTACTATGTCGTGGCCGCGGGCGATAAGGCTCAGGGCTCCACGTTTACCGGTTCCAAGGGCGAGTGCAAGGTCTATGACTCCGGCTGCGCTGCCGGAACCACCGACTACTATACCGGTTGGTAATCTGTCATAAGCCAATAGGACATGACAGACGGGCGCCTTTGCCGAGCTTTCGGGCAACGTAAGGGCGTCCGTTTTTGTGCGTGCTTGAGTTAACGGAGTGCTGGCGTTTGCGACGCAGGCGTCAAACATCTCACATCCGTACCCGCGGGCAAGGAGCCCGGTATGGATGCAGATGCGTTCGTGAAGATGAAGGATGTCTTGATTGCGGCATTCCCCTTTTTGGTGGGCGGTCTGGAGTCGGCGGTGGTCTTGGTTGTCGAGGCGCAGGTGCGTCTGAGCTTCGCCGCGACGGCGATGGTCGCTGGCTTTGTGGCCTTTGCGATTGTCATCCTCTCTGGCGTCGGGCTTCATTCCTGCCGTGGCAATGAAGAGGGCGCTGCTGAGACGTAGCGATCTGCTTCCGACCTGTCCGAAATATGTCTGATGCTTTTGTCATGGTTATGCTTGAAGGGGTCTTCGAAAGATTACGATTCGAGCCAATTGCGTTTCCGTTCTTTCGCTGCTCACATGAGCAACGCTACCAAAAGTAAAGATGCGCTGAAAAATCCAAAGGCGATTCCCAGGCCTGCTATGTTGGCAATAAATCCAAACAGTAAAGCTCCTATGGAAACGGCACCGAAAGCGGCGAGGTTGAGAACTGAGGTTATCGTGCCCGGCCGATTTAGTTCTTTCGTGTTTCTCAGGTATTCAGTTATAAGTTGCGTTGAGATCAATCCGCAACAAATGCCTGAAAGCAACGATAAGATGATCGCTATTTGCCATAATGAAAAGAACGCTATCGCGCAAAAAGATATTACAAGAACTAGCAACGGTATCCGTAACGTCAATGGGCCTTTTTTATATAAACGCGTTGCTGCCGATCCAGCTGTTGTTCCGATTGAAAAAGCAAGAAGCAGGTTGCTCAGTATTGCATCCCCCCACTTATTCTGTGCGCACAAGGATATGTAGCCCGGCCCTTGAATAGATGACGTCGCTGTTTCGGCAATTAGAATAAACAGTAACATCAAACGGGCGCTTCTGCTGCTCATGACCGCTTTAACGGTTTCGACTATAGTTTTTGGTTCCGATTCGACCTTTTTCTGAGACGTTTCGGGGCTTAACTTGAGAATCGGGCTAATCCAGAGGAGGCTAGCGGACAACAGCGCGAGGGCCGATAGTAAGGCCATAACATGCTTGGCCGTTGACCCTGAAAGCAATCCAAGAAGAAGGGCGGAGCCTACGGCAGCGGCTTTTTGGGCCGTTAAATAGCGCCTTTGAAGGTTTGCAATGCCTTGGTGGGCGGAGGATTGAATGACCACAGCTTGGGATGAAGTCGCATAATGAGCCTCTATACCTCCTAAAACTGCCGAGGCTATTAGGATACTTATTAAGTTCTGTTGAAATAATACGGTTACTGCGAAATAACCAAAAAACGCAAGAAGTCGAATTAGCGAAATCGTTGTAAATATTATTTTAGGGGGATGGTTGTCGCATATTCTCCCCGCAGGGAGGAATAGAAGTGAGCGGGCAATCGATGAAACCGAGAGAACGAGTGATGGGGCTAAAGCGTCATTTGAAAGCGCCAGTGCCCAAATAGACAAGTAGGTTAGTAAAAGAGCATCACAGATTTGGCCTATCGCAACGGATGATAGAAAGGTGGAGTAGCTCGATTTCATATTTCAATTCCCTTGCGGGCAACTAAAGTTTCAAGATTCAGCAGGAATGTCTTTCCATCTAAAGTGGAATGTCCCGTTAGTAGTTTCTGGATAATCTGGCCAACAAGAATTGATGCTGCGGAATAGCAGGCCCAGGGCGTTGCCGATTTGTTGTATTCGAATGAATTCGCAACTCTTTCGTATTCTTTAACCTCTGGCCATTTCTGTTCTAACGCATTTTCGTATTTTTGATAGCAAAGAGATTTGCTTGGGTCGAAAATGGGCCCGACACGTATTGTCGGAAGAGAGTTGCTGATGCAGGCATAGCATGTTTGATTTTTGAAGGAAATTTTATCAACCCAATAGAGTAAATCGGGCATTGGCCAATCTGCAGCGACTACCGTGAAGTCATTTTCGGATAGGACCCCGCATATATTTTCTTCTGTAACGAAGCGCTCGGTCGTTTTGACTGCTATATCGGGATTGATGCGCTTGAGCCTTTTTGAAAGGCATGTGGTCTTTGGTTGCCCTACATCTTGTTCGTCATAGGCTATCTGTCGTCCAAGGTTGCTTAATTCGACTGTGTCGCCGTCAATTAATTCAATTGTCCCAATACCTGAAGCCGCCAACAGCTCCGCTATCGGCGCTCCAGCGCCCCCACAACCTATGATTGCAATGCTTTTTGTGGCTAACCCCTTTTGACATCTAGAGGATTCTTCTGAAAAGATCTCAGATTGCTCGAAATAGGCCATTTGCCGTTTGTATTTAATCGCGTCGTGATTATTCAGCTGTGAGTCGTTACTTTGGCTGGTGATTAGCCCTTTCTCTACAAGAAAGCTAAGGAATACGTCGAATGAATTTGGATCATCAGATCTGAATTGTTTCTTTAGATTCGCTACTGATATTGGTTCTGAAAGCGTTTTCAGCATTTGCCACGCTAAATCATAAGGCTCATTTATCTGAAATGTGGATGTTCCGAATGTGGGGCTAATTATCAGTGATTTTGAATGAGCAGAAATAAAGAAATCTACGCCAGATTTTAGTCTGATATTCTCCATCTTTTCCCCTTCCGATTATGGGGCGGCATGCCGTTTCGGCATGCCGCCCCATTGCGCTAGATGTTCTTGATAATTTCAGACGCATCAAGCTTTTTGGCCTGCTCTTCGATCGTCATTTGTTGCCTCCTTTCTACACAAGTAAAGGTGTTTCTGTATGCAAGAAGCGCTTGTTGAATCCGGGGCGACAAGTTCGCCCTGAACGAGATCGCGCTTTGCGGCGATGGATAGCCCCGCTTTGAGAAGAATCGCCTCAACGTCTTCCTTTGGGTAGAAGCGCTCGCTTGCTGTGTAGTCATTTTTGTTCCAGGTGGCCGCACGACCGTCAAAGGTCAGGATTGAGAAGCCTAAGACGAAGGGGTCTCGACCTGTGTTATATAACGAGGATAGGGGATAGGAAAGAACGCAAGCGTCTTCATATTTGCGAAAATCGACTGAGCCCATGTAATTTTTGAAAGAGCTAAGTGAAACTAGATCAAAGAGAAAGTAACCGCCCGCAGTAAGGCTTGATGCGATATTGATAATTGCAGACCTTAGAGAAATCTCGTCGGGCAAGCAGTTCAAAACATCATCGAGAGCTACGCATAAACCGTATTCGCTAGTATTGAGAGGGTCTTTCGAAATATCTGCTACGGCAAAGCGCAAATCCGGGTATTTATTTTGTGCTACAGAAATCATGTTTGGAGAAAGGTCGACTCCATCAATGTTAAATCCGGCTTCATTGAAGAGATGTGTGAACGTCCCCGTACCGCAGCCAACTTCGAGTGAATGTACATCCCTGCCCAGCTTGCAGACATCGATAAACTCCCTTTTTAGGAGGGAGAAGAAGGCGGGATAATTATCGTCCCGTTTAAATATGTCGTATGCCTTGGCGAGCTCGTTGTACTCGCTTAGTGAATTGATGTGCATGTGCGAGACTCCTTTCGAAATAGAATTGTACAACGACTGTTGTAGAAATCTACAACAAATCTTTTCTTTTTCTATGGGAGAATGATGATTGGAGGTAGAAATGGTGGATCGTATCAACAGGGCGACTGATTCTTCCACTTTGAGGGTTTATGCAAACTCTGAGCGAATGAGAATCCTTGCAGTATTGCGCAATATTGGCCCATGTAATGTTGGAATGATTAGCGATAAGATTGGGCTTGCTCCGGGAAGCGTGAGTTATCACCTTAAGAGGTTGAGCGCCGCGGGGCTTATAACGAAGTGCGAAGGCAAAGGCGATAAACGTCAAAGCTGGTGGACCATTACCCCCCTGCCTTTAGGTCCGCTTGAAGAATTTGATGATGGAGCGGAAGTTACCGATCTGCTTGCTGTTCGAAGGGCCTCGAGCCAGTCTTATTTTGCCGCCTATTCACGATATCTCGACAAGTTTGATGACTATGATGATTGCTGGCACGGGGCTGAGCTTGGCTTCGACACCGTCCTTCATCTGAATTCTGACGAGCTATTTAGACTTGGCGAGGAGCTTGAAGCAGTTATCGAACGATGGGCAAACTCCCCCAAAGAATCAGAAGGAAAAAACAAGAAAGCCGTAGCCGTCACCCTGCGCGGCTTCCCTTGGATTCCTTAGCTTTATATAGATTACTGTTTTTTGGAGTTGGGGCGTGAACAACGAACATGCAGAATTACGTTGACCCTGAATGTGGCAACTGACTCTCTGCGATGGGGCTTGACTGTGTACGGCGGGCCGCATTAGCCAGGTCGAGTTCGGGTTACGCAGCCGGAACTACCGATTGCTACGCCGGTTGGTAATCTGCCGGCATCGATTGCACATGATGGACGGGCGTCTTCACCGAGCCTTTGGGCAATGTAAGGGCGCCCGTTTTTTGTGTATGCTTGAGCTAACAGAGCGCTTACCGTGGCAGTACGCCGCGCATATGGGCGCGGGGCACACTAGTTCATGAGAAATAAGGTCTTTCTCGTGGAGGAAGTGGTCTTGTGAATGCTCGAGATATTGCCGTTGCCGCCGTCGCATTGGTGCTTGGTTGCCTTGGTCCTACGGCCGCGCTCATTGCGGGCATGCAGGGGTCATGCGGGGCTACTCCCATCGTGGTTGGCGCGCTGATCGCAACCGCACTGCTGGGAAGCGCGGGCGTGGTTCTTTGCCGCGATGACGAGGACGAGGTGCCGGAGCCGCAACGCTAACTGTTGTGAGATTGGCTGCCGGTCATAGACGAAGATAAAAGCCGCCGCAGGGGAAAGGTTCCCTTGCGGCGGCTTTGCTGTTAAGGCTGTTGAATGCGGCACGTTGGCGCTACCAGCTTTTCTCGATATCGCGGATGCGCTGATAGAGCCACTCGTTTTGCGGCGCCTGGATATTGTGTTTGGCTGCGAGGCGGCAGATGGTGCCCGCGAACTCATCAACCTCGGTTTTGCGCCTTGCGACGCGGTCTTGAGCCATCGAGGGCATACCGGCGGGGTCGATTCCCTCGATGAGATGCACCATCTGCGTCAGGTCTGCCTCGGTCAGCTCAATGCCCTCGGCGTTGGCGACCGCAAGCGTTTCGCGCATGGCGGAAACAAAACAGCGACGCTGCTCGGAGCCCGGCTCCGTGGCGCTTCCGTAGGTCCCGCCGTAGGCCATGCACGTCTGGTTGATGCCATCGTTGAGCATGAGTTTGGCCCACATGCGGTGCGCAATGTCGCTCTCGACGGTATGGGCGATGCCGCAGCGCGTGTAGAGCTCGTCGATGGCGGTAACGGTTGCAGGCTCGGTGCCCGCTGCCGCGCCAAAGCGAATCTCGCCCGCATTGGTAAAGGTGAGCGCGCCGTCGAGGAATACGGCGTCCATGCCCTGGCAGATACCCAGGACGGTGTGCTTCCAGCCAAAGCGCTCGGCAATCTTTTGCTCGCTTGTGATGCCATTGCACAATGAGGCGATGAGCGTGTTGGGTCCCACGACACGCTCCATAGTCTTGAGTGCTTGGTCGAGACCGGTGGTCTTGACCGTCAGGATGACCAGATCGGCGGGCGCTGCCTCGCTGGCACGGACGGACGTGAGATCGCAGGGCTTGCCGTTGACGGTGAGCGCGTCGTTCGCATGGCGCTCAAAACGGGCATCATCCATGACGTATTCGACGGCGTCGTTGCCGAGCGCCCGGGCGATCATGCTGCCGTAGAGCAGGCCGACGCCGCCCTTGCCGATAAAGGCGACCTTGTTGATCTGCATGTGAATCATCTCCCCATGTAAAAGGCGCCCGCGTAAGGGGCGCCTGATGGATTGTATGCTGCCAAGGTGATTGGTGGGTGCGCGGGGCGGCTGTTGTAAAAAAGAAACGTTTGCCTGGACGCTACGCTGCAGGGCAGACCGCAAAGACGCGGGCGGGGTATCCGACGCCATCGCGGACCTTGGGGAAGGTGCAGAAGATGACGGCACCCGTGGCGGGAAGCTCGTCCAGATGGTCCATGACCTCGATCTGATAGCGGTCGACCGAGAGGATGTACTGCTCGCCGGGGTAGGGGTAGGCGTCCTCACGCGTGGTCACGCTCGTCTCCTTTCATCGGGCTTTTTGCTGATGTTAAAGCGGTGCCGTGACGGCTCGATTTCTGCTGCGTTACGATACGTTCTCGATTGCGATTCCACGATGTTTCGGCTGCGTGACCATTGTGTTTCGCCTTGTCGGGGCGCTGATGGCGAAGGGAGGGGCCGTGCAATACCGCGTTGACCCCAAAAGTGGTAACCGAATATCCGCTCTGGGTCTGGGCTGCATGAGGTTTCCCGGTGCGCCGGGACGTCCGGATGCGAAGACAGCCGATGCCATCATCTCCCGTGCGGTGGAGCAGGGGATTAATTATCTGGACACGGCCTATCTCTATCCCGGCAACGAGGCTTGCGTGGGCGCTTCGCTTGAACGCCTGGGCTTGCGCGACCAGGTTTTGCTCGCAACCAAGCTGCCGCATGCTTCGTGCAAATGCGCGGAGGATTTCGATCGGTTTTTCGACGAGCAGCTGCGCCGCCTGCAGACCGACCATATCGACTATTACCTTATGCACAACATCACCTCGCCTGCGCAGTGGGAGCGCGTGGTGGCGCTGGGCATCGAGGACTGGATCGCGCAGCAAAAGGCTGCAGGGCGTATTCGTCAGATAGGCTTTTCGTACCACGGCAGCGCGGCGGACTTCCTTACGATGCTCGATGCGTATGAGTGGGACTTTTGCCAGATCCAGTACAACTACGCTGGAGAGCGATATCAGGCGGGAACGGCGGGGCTCATGGCCGCCGCCGAGCGAGGTCTCGCGGTGTTTGTGATGGAGCCGCTTTTGGGCGGACGCTTGGCAGGCAAATTGCCTCCGCGGGCGCGCGCTGTTCTCGATGGTGCATGCGATCGGCATTTGCATACGCCTGCCGCTTGGGGGCTCTCGTGGGTGTGGAATCATCCCCAGGTGACCATGTTGCTTTCTGGTATGACCGATACCGCGCAGGTGGACGAGAATTCGTCACTGGCAGACCTCGCGTTGCCGAATTCGATGACGGCCAACCAGCTCGACACGATTGCGCGCGTGTTGATGGAGTTTGAGAAATCGAACCGTGTGCCCTGCACGGGATGCGGCTACTGCATGCCATGTCCCAAGGGTATTAACATTCCCGGCTGCTTTGCCGCTTACAACGCAAGCTATGCGCACAGCTGGTTTACGGGTCTATCGCAGTACTTTACGGCGAGCGCGGTGCGCACAAGCGAGGCCAAGCTGGTGAGCAATTGCGTCAAGTGCGGCAAATGCGCGCGCCACTGCCCACAGCATATTGATATCCCCGAGCGTCTCGATGACGTGCGCCGACGTTTCCAGCCTGATCCCGTGACGGCGGTGCTTAAGGCCTTCGGCAAAACGCGCTCCTCATGACCCTTTTATAACTTGCGGTGGAATAGTTCCTGTTTGCGGCAGAATAGGGGCCAAACAGGAACTATTTCACCGCAACTGAAGGGGGCTGTCGTGGGCCATCGGGATTCATGTGATGATTTGCGTGAGGTTCGTTGGGGCATTTTGGGTGCCGGACACATTTCTCATCGATTTGCATCGTCGCTCAAGAAGGTCGACGGGGCACGGCTGGTGGCTGCGGCCGGTCGCACTCCTGCACATGTCGAGGAATTTTGCCGAGCGTTTTCGATCGATGCTGCGCATGGCCACGCCTCGGTCGACGATAACGGCAATGCGGCTTATGACGCGCTGATTGCCGACCCCGATGTCGACGCAATCTACTTGGCTCTTCCGCATGGCATGCATACGCGTTGGGCCTGTCGCGCGCTGCGCGCCGGAAAGGCCGTGCTGTGCGAAAAGCCGGCCGTTTTGAGTGAGGAAGAGGCTCTCTCGATTGCCTCCACCTCTCGCGAGCGCGGCGTGCTGTTTATGGAGGCGATGAAGAATCGGTTTTGCCCGATGCGCACTCGCGTGAAGGACTTGCTTGCGTCGGGTGAGCTTGGCCGTATTGTCTCGATTGAAAGCGTGCAAAAGCTCGATTACGGCGAGTCTCCTTCGGGCTATCTGCTTGATCCGTTGCAGGGCGGCTGTCTATATGACATGGGCTGCTATGCAGTCGGTTGGTTTGAGGATTTGCTCGCGGGCGCTTGCGAAGTTTCGTCTCGTGAAGTTCGCTGGCGTGACGTATCGGGCGGCCGCGTCGATTGGGCCGACGAGATCCATATGAGCGTCGACGGTATACCCATTCATATGGTGTGCGACGGCGAAGCAACATATGAAAGCCGCTTAACGATTGCCTGTGAGCGGGGCTCGTTGGAAATCGAGCGTCTCCATCGCCCCGAGCTCGCTCATGTGAAGTATTCCGACGGTCGAACGCTCGAAATAAATGCCCCGTTTGAGATCGATGATTTCTACGGCGAAATCCAGCATGCGACCCAGCTCATCCGGGCGGGGAAACTCGAGAGTCCCGTCATGCCCCTTGCCGCCACGCAGCGCTGCGCGCGCATTATCGATGCGATTCGCTTGAAACTTTAGTGCGTGGGGGCATGGCGCCAGCGCCTGGAATGCCTTGGAGGCCTTTGCCCCTGATGCCCCTTTTATAACTTGCGGTGGAATACGGTCTGTTTGCGCCAAAATAGGGCACCAATAGACCGTATTTCACCGCAACTGATGAGGAGGGAGCTGGAGATGCTGACGATCGGGTGTCATCTTTCGACGACGAAGGGCTATCGGGCAATGGGGGAGACGGCGTTGTCCATTGGCGCCAATACCTTTGCGTTCTTTACGCGCAACCCGCGCGGTGGCAAGGCAAAAGAACTTGACATGGATGACGTGGCGGCTCTGCGCGAGCTTATGTCGCAAAACGACTTTGGACCGCTGGTGGCGCATGCCCCGTATACCTACAACCCCTGCTCCGCTAAGGAGCGGGCGCGAGAGTTTGCCTTGGAGGCTATGGCGGAAGATTTGCAGCGTCTGGAAGCACTGCCCGGCAACTACTACAATTTTCACCCCGGTGCGCATGTGGGACAGGGGACAGACGCCGGCATTCAGATGATTGTCGACACGCTGTGCCAGGTGATGTTTGAGGGACAGCAGACGACGGTATTGCTCGAGACCATGGCGGGCAAGGGCACCGAGGTGGGCCGTAGCTTTGAAGAACTGGCGTGCATTATCGAGGGCGTTGCCGCCAAGTGCCCAGAGCTGTCCGATAAGCTGGGCGTTTGTTTGGACACCTGCCACGTGAGCGATGCCGGCTACGACATCATCCATGATCTGGACGGCGTGCTCGACGAGTTCGATCGCGTGGTGGGTATCGAGCGCCTGCGCGCCGTGCACATCAATGACTCCAAGAATCCCTGCGGCGCCCATAAGGATCGCCATGAGTGCATCGGCAAGGGCTACCTGGGTAGTGAAGAGTTTGGCGGCGGTATGCAGGTTATACAGAATATTGTATCGAATGGCCGCTTGCACGCATTGCCATTCATCTTGGAGACACCGAACGAACTTGCAGGTTATGCGGCCGAAATCAAACTGTTAAGGTCGTTGCAGCAGTAATGGCTGCCATAAAGTGGAGCGCTCCATTCACGTTATGGGTTTGTTTCAATCAGTTTTCTAATTGCAGATTCTTCCAAGCGGGTGCATAATAACCCTCAGTTTTTGCAGACCTCTGAATCAAACGAGGTCATCGGAAGGAGACTTATTATGAAGCTCAAGAAGCTTGGCGCATTTGCCGCCACGGGTGCCATGGCGCTCGCCCTCGCACTGACGGGCTGCGGCTCGTCCAACGCCACCTCTGGTTCTGATGCCGGTTCCAGCAGCTCTGACGACGCTAAGGTCGAGAAGGTCGACGGCTCCAAGGAGTACGCGCTCGTCAAGGACGGTACGCTGACCGTCGGCACCTCTGCCGAGTACGCTCCGTTTGAGTACAAGGATGACAACGGCGATTATCAGGGCTTTGACCTTGAACTCATCAAGGCTATCGGCGACAAGCTGGGCCTGGATGTCGAGTATGTCAACAATGACTTCGACACGCTGGTTCCGGGCGTCGCTTCGGGCGCCAAGTATGACGTCTCCATCGCGGCCATCACCGACACGCCCGAGCGTGAGAAGGAAGTTACTTTCTCCGATTCCTACTACATGGACGATCAGGCTATCGTGACCAAGGTCGATAACACCGACATCACGGCCGACAACTACAGCGAGAAGCTCAACAACGCCGACGCTACCATCATCGTCCAGTCTGGCTCGACCGCCGAGTTCTTTGCCCAGGAGAACTTCCCCAAGGCCAAGATTGTCCCCTACAAGGACGCCACCGAGTGCTTCAGCGCCCTGCAGTCCGATAAGGGCGACGCCGTAGTCACCAACCGCTCCGTTGCCAGCCAGCTGACCGCCGAGCAGTTCAACACCTGCCAGACCATCAAGCAGGTCAGCACCGGCGAGGAGTACGCCATCGCCATCAACCAGGGCAACACCAAGCTCAAGGACGACATCAACCAGGCCATCAAGGACCTGACCGATGACGGTACCGTTGACGCCCTCATGGCTAAGTACAACATCAAGTAAAATAGCTACTTGATTGCGCGCGGGCCCTTTCCGTTTTGGCGGAGAGGGCCTTTGCGCTTCTTGAATGGGCGTCATCCCGCCCCGTTATGTCGGCAACTTAAACGTTAGGAGCCACCTTGTCTCGATTGAACCAAGGAGCTATGGGCCAGAGCTATCAACTGCCCTCGATGCTCCAAAAGCTAGCCTGCGCTTTGGCTGTGGCGCTCGCCCTGGTGTGCGCGGGGGCCTGCGTGCCCACGACCGCCGAGGCGCTTGAGACCGCAAAGATCACCGCCCGACCCAATACCGGTTCGGGTAGCGACGTGGTCGGTGGCACCGAGACCCGCATCACCTGGGAGGTCCAGGCCGATGCCGACGAGGAGCTGGGCGGCCTTTCGCTGACGTTTGCCGACGGCACGACCTTTGGCGCCGATGATACGCGCCTGACGATGCTCTCGGGCGAGGACCTCATGGATCGTACGCCCATGAAACCCACGTGCACGGCTGATGGTCAGACGCTCAAGATCGACTTTGGCGAGACGGCGCCTGCCGGCGGCTTTTTCCGTGTCGAGGTTTACGGCGTGACGTTTCCCGTTGAGGGCGGCGATGAGGCCTTTAGCGGCACCTATACGCTCGCCGACGGTTCGACCAAGAAGATTTCAAAAATTCCTTCCGTCGAGATCAAGGGCGTGACGGCCTTCGATAACTTCCTGGCCGATCTTAAGGAGCAGCCGTGGGTCGAGGCCTGGAACTCCAATATGTTCCTGCGCCTGTTCTTGAACCCGGTCATTTTGGTCCAGAGCCTGCCGATCGTCTTTAAGGGCTTCCTTATGTCGCTCTCGATCGTGCTTGTGGCGTTTCCGCTGGCAATTCCCTTCGGTTTTGCCCTGTCGCTCATGCGCATCTCCAAGTCGCGCATCCTGCGTTGCCTCGCCGGCATCTACGTGAATATCATTCGCGGTACGCCGGCGTTCCTGCAGATCTATATCGCGTTCTTCGGTCTGCCGTTGGCCGGCGTCAAGGTGGACGACTATGTCTTGGGCGTTATCGTCATGGCCATGAACTCGTCTGCGTACCTGTGCGAGATCTTCCGTGCCGGTATTCAATCGATCCCCAAGGGCCAAAACGAGGCTGCTCGCTCTCTGGGCATGAATGCCTTCCAGACGCTGCTCTACGTTATGATTCCGCAGACATTCCGCAATGTTTTGCCTACGCTGACCAGCGAGTTTATCTTGCTTTACAAGGATACGTCGCTGCTTGCCGCCGTGGGTGTGGTCGAGATCGTCATGAACGCCCGTACCATCGTGGCCACGACGGGCTCCATCACGCCGTATGTGGTTGCCGCCCTGTTCTATCTGGTCATCACCCTGCCGCTCGCTCGCTTGGTGAGCGGTCTTGAGGCGAGGCTTTTGGGCACGACCGAGACCAAGAAGAAGCGTCCCGCCAAGAGCGCCGGACAGGTTGTCGCGACGCCTGCCGATCACATCGCCGGTTTGTAAGGAGGTCCTATCATGAGCGAAACCAATAACTCGAACGAGGTCGTCGTCAGTATCAAGAACCTCCAGAAGGCCTTTGGCGATAACGTGGTCCTGCGCGATATCGATCTAGATGTGCACAAGGGTGAGGTCGTTGTGGTCCTGGGCCCTTCGGGCTCGGGCAAGTCGACGATGCTTCGCTGCATCAATCGTCTGGAGCATCCCACGAGCGGCTCGATCATCGTTGAGGGCGTGGACGTGTGCGCCAAGGGTGTCGACCTCAACAAAGTGCGCACGCACCTGGGCATGGTGTTTCAGCAGTTCAACCTGTTCCCGCACCTGTCGGTCAAAAAGAACGTCATGCTTGCGCAGCAAAAGGTGCTCAAGCGCAGCAAGGAAGAGGCCGAGAAGATTGCCATCGAGGAGCTGACCAAGGTCGGCCTGGCCGAGCGCATCGACTTTATGCCGAGCCAGCTCTCGGGCGGTCAGCAGCAGCGCGTGGCGATCGCCCGCGCCCTGTCGATGAATCCACACGTGATGCTCTTTGACGAGGCTACGTCAGCGCTTGACCCCGAGCTTGTCCGCGACGTTCTTGGCGTCATGCGCGATCTTGCACGTGACGGTATGACCATGATCGTGGTGACGCACGAGATGGGCTTTGCCCGCGATGTCGCCGACCGCGTGGTCTTTATGGACGGCGGCGTTATCGTGGAAGAGGGCACGCCGAGCGAGGTCTTCGACCATCCCAAGAGCGAACGCACCAAGGCGTTCTTGGGCAATATCTCGTAGCCGCTTTATATGACTGACATAGCAGAAAACGGGAGCCGGATGTGATCCGGCTCCCGTTTTTGTTGGGACGCGAATGTGTTTTGGTGCAGAGCGCGTTACGGGCGGAGCTCATTGCCGCTAGGCGAGCTCGGCTCCAAGGGCGCGGCAGGCCGCCTCGCCCTCATCGTCGGGGGCGTCGTAGCAGATGACGGAATCGACGACGTTAACACCCGCCTCGTCGGCGTCCGCCTTCCAGTTGTCCATCCATTCGCCCTCGGCCCACGAATAAGAGCCAAAGAGGACGACCTTCTTGTCGCCGAGAGTCTCCTTGACCTCGTTCCACATCGGCTGGAACTCATCGTACTCGAGCTCCTCGGAGCCCATGGCGGGGCAGCCGAAGGCGAAGGCGTCGTAGTCGGCGGCCCTGTCGGTAGAGAAGTCGGCGCAGGGGATGACCTCAGTTTCGGCACCCGCGGACGTGGCGCCTTCGGCGACGAGATTTGCCATGACCTCGGTGTTGCCTGTACCGCTCCAGTAGACGACGGCGATCTTGCTCATATGTTTTCCTTTCGCTTGTGCGGCGTGCGGCCGCGGTTTGTATGCTCTATCGGGTTGCCTGGGCAAGTTTTGCTAGGCTGTGGCCCTGCTGATAGACATGGGTGAGGTGCTGCGTGCAAGCGCGGTAGGATTCGAACGTCAAAAGTGCTTGCCCGACATTCGTGTAGACCTTCCAAGGTCCAAAGACCTTGTAGTTCTCGCCATGCTGGACGATGAACTCGTGGACGTCGTCGTAGGGATATCCCAGGAAATAACCAATTTCGTGTGGGAACTCACAGGTGCAGCCGTCGCCGCAGTTGGCTTGATGGTCCAATGCGCATCGGGTTTGGCCGCACGCGCATTCTGCAGCGTTATTGCTTGCGAGCGTGATACGCGATGCCAGGTGCGCTAGGCATAATGGCAGATTGTCGGTGTCGTAGCCCTCCTTGGCGAGTGTCGTTTTGGCGCGCGGGTCAGCAAGGTAAGTGGTGAGGCTATTGGGCCGATATGCGTATACGAGCGCCCCGCAGGGGCGCCAGACCAAAACGCTCAGATGGATGCCGAACGGATTAAGCTCGTGATTGCACCGGGCGATAACGTTGAGCAGGCGTACTCGGCGATCTGTGATTGGCGCGGTCGCGCTCGAACCATCCTGATGGGCGTAGACGCCGGGATAGGTAAAGAGCGATGCCGGTTTGATGCCCGCGAGCGTGGGGGAGCAGTTGCGCACGACTGCCGCCTGAAACGTTGGGATGTCTATGGTTCGAGTCATGGTGCCCTACTATCCTTTTGAGTTAGCCTAGGAAAACATATACCTGAAAGTAAGCCAAGGTCAACAAAAAAGTTTGAAGAGGGAAACTAATTGACTGAACCGACACGAGTTTGGAGTAAGATGGGAACACCCCATGGGGGTATAGGCATCAGTATTTGGAGAAAGGGGAGCGCATGGAAGATTTGCTTAACCCCGCGAATGCCATCGTGCTTGCCGTGATTGTCGTTGGCATGTTCTTTGGCCTGCGTCGTATTGTCGCTTCGACACACGGAAAGAGCTGCTGCAGCGATGGCGCGAGCGGCAAGAAGGCCAAAAAGGTTGTTGTGGTGGATACCGATGCGTCGCACTATCCCTATAGCGATGAGCTGCTCATTGGCGGCATGAGTTGCGACGGCTGCGCTCAGAGCGTGGCCAATGCCCTCAATGCGCTGGATGGTGTGTGGGCTACGGTAACGTACGCGGACCGCACAGCGCGCGTGCGCTCCAAGCGGCCGATTGATCGCGGTGTTCTTGAGTCGGCCGTGAGAGATGCGGGTTACTACGTCATGACGCTGTAGGCCTTGCCTTGGATGCGCATCCTTGTCTAGGCTCGTCCGCGTAGCTCAATGTCCTGGATGGCGTCGAAGTCGATGGCGATGTCTTTGAGCTTGAGGAGCTTGAAGGCAGGGAGTACCTCATCGAGGATGCCGGTGCGGGAGCGATAACCGTACGTATCGTAATAGGTGACGCGGACCAGGTCGCCACGTTTGAGGCCCTTGAGCTTATGCGAAAGCTCGAGGGCTTTCTCTTCCGTGAGCTCGCATTTTGGCTCGGCGGTGATCTCTTGTTTGCGCACGAGCTCGTAGTATCCCGTGAGGGCGGCAAAGGGCATAAACTGCGCGGC
This sequence comes from uncultured Collinsella sp., assembly GCA_902497025.1. Classification (GTDB taxonomy): domain Bacteria; phylum Actinomycetota; class Coriobacteriia; order Coriobacteriales; family Coriobacteriaceae; genus Collinsella. Next base: position 79,070 of record CABVDJ010000002.1, read on the forward strand.
ACGGCCGGCACGGACGGCGCCGTTAGCGGTGAGCTTGGGGTCGGCGGAGCGACGTCTTCCCTCGGGGTCCGCTAGACGTTCAAAAGGTGTCGGTGGCCGCATCGGCTGTTGTTGGGGCTTAGGCACGGTGTCCTCCTACCTGATCGTTGCGTTCGCGTGCGGTGGCGCCGGCGGTAAAGCTTAATCCCTTGACGAGCGCGTTCTTGCCGTACTTGCCTTTCACGGCCAGGACGGCGCGCGCCAGGTCGTGCTCGCGCTCATCGGCCTCGATATTGCTGAACAGATCGATGGTGGCAAATTCCTCGGGCATGAGGTTGCCAAAGCCCAGGTTGATGCGCTTGACCGGTCGTTTGGGATCGACAGTCTGTGCCCAAAGGTCGTCGAAATAGCCCATGATTTTCTTAAACGAATTAGTGCGTTCGGGCAGCTTTCGCGAGGCGTTAGAGTGCGCAAAAAGTGCGGCATAGCCACCACGCGGTTTGCCGCCATGCTCTCCCACAAAGATGCCATCGATTGCCTGCGCTTCGCGCACCAGGCGACGCCGTTCATCATCGCGCTGGACGGGCTTGGGCGCACGGGGCGCGAGCTCGGGACCGGCGGTTGCGGTGGGTTCGATGCTCGACGTGCTCGAGCGCAGGTGTCCGCATCCGTCCACGTATTGCGCGGTACCGCTGGCATCGAGCCTACGGATGTCGGCGCGCTCGCTCGCGTAGCCCACAAAGAGCGAGATACTGTCACACACCACGTGCTTATCGACCAAGTCCAGCACGGCACTGTCGACCATCTCGCGCAAGACGGTGTAGGCCTGCTCGTAGGCATAACCCTTCGAGAGCACCTGTCCTGTGGTAGTTGAAGTTGCTTGCGGGCGATAGGCTTGGATATCGGCGATGGTTGTCGGCTCGCGCCCAAAGGCGTGGTCGATGAGATATTCGGCATTGACGCCGAGCTCGTCGTAAAGCAGGTTTTCGTCGAGCGCGGCGACACCCATCAGATCGTAGATACCGTACTTTTCGAGGCGGGCTGCTACGCCGGGGCCGATGCCCCAGATATCGGTGATGGGACGATGGGGCCAGATCTCCTTGCGAAAGGTCTCGTCGTCGAGTATGCCGATGCGGCTGGGTACGTGCTTGGCAGTAATGTCGAGCGCTACCTTGGCCTGGAATAGGTTGGGGCCGATGCCGACCGTCGCCGTGATGCCGGTGCGCGCGAGGACCTCGTCGCGCAGCGTGCAGGCGAACCCTTCCGCATCGGTGTGATAGAGGTCCAGATAGGGCGTCACGTCGATAAAGCATTCGTCGATGGAGTAGACGTGCACGTCTTGTGGACTCACGTATTCCAGATAGATACCGTAGATTTGAGCCGACACCTCCATGTAGTGCTGCATGCGCGGTACGGCCTTGATGTAGTCGATGCCGTCGGGAATCTCGAACAGACGGCAACGGTTGCGTATCCCGAGGTCCTTCATGGCCTGCGTGATGGCGAGGCAGATGGTCGTGCGTCCGCGCGATTCGTCGGCAACGACCAGGCACGTAGTGAGTGGGTTGAGTCCGCGGTCGACGCACTCGACGCTGGCGTAAAACGTCTTAAGGTCGATGCAGATATAGGTGTGACGTTCGTGCCCCACGCGTCCTCCCATCAAACACATGTTCTTATCGAATACCTGTTCGATAATACCCGCTCATCCGGACATCGTCAAAACCTGTCCCTTTTTGCAGGGTATGGTCGTGCGGTTGCATCGGGTATTTAACGCAGCCCTAAAGAGCACGAAACAGCTCGGAAAAGCTCGCTTCGTAGCATGAGGCCAACGATTGATACCACCATAAAGCACGGAAGGGTTGTGGGGATAATGGTCAACTATGGGTTTGGTATGCCGACGCGCTTGGTTGCGGATGGGGATGTGGCTCGCTGGTGCGGACGATTGGTTGCCCACTATGGTGGCACCAAGGCACTGGTCGTGCTGGGAGGCGACAGGCGCACGCGTGATGAGCTCGTTTCGGCGGCGCTGGACTCGCTCGATCGAGCCCTGCTCGAGCGTGTGCTTTTCCGCTGCGGCTCGGTTGAGGGCGACGGGGGAGACGAGCTGATCGACGAGGCCGTGGCCCTGGCGACCGACGAAGGCGTGGACTTTGTCCTGGCGATCGGCGATGCCGATACTGCCGGCTTTGCGCGCGAACTCGCGCGTCGCATGGCGGCGCTCGATGCCGGCGAAGACGGTTTTGTCCCTTATGGATGTATTGTCTCGGAGGGCAAGGTGCCTGCCGTCGTGGGCGCCGGCGAGGTTCCCGTTTTTGCCATCATCGCGCCCGAGCTGTTGGAGGGCATCGGGTCTCCTCTGCGTGAGTTACTCGGCAGCGTGTGCGCCGCGGCCTAATATGTGGCATAAAGGGGATAGGTTATTTTTGATTGGTAAAGCGTTTGACCTGCCAAAATAAACCTGTCCCTTTTTGGTCGGTCGCCGTTTGGGGGCGGATTGGCAACGCTCGCTGATTACGGTCTTGACCTGCGCTAGAATAGGGTCATCTGATTATCCGGGCGCATGGAGATATGCGCCCGTATGTTGAGGAGGACTTTATGGCAACTGTTGCCGCACCTATCGATGCTACGTCGACTGCCGCTTGGAAGGCGCTCGAGGCTCATCAGGAGAAACTCGAGGCCGAAGGTATCGACCTCAAGGCCTGGTTCGCCGCCGATGCAGAGCGCGTGAACAAGCTGAGCTTTGACGCCGGTGACCTGCACTTCGACCTGTCCAAGAACCTGGTGACCGATGAGACCGTCAAGCTGCTGTGCGATCTTGCCCGCGAGGTGAAGCTCGAGGAGCGCCGCGACGCCATGTTCTCCGGCGAGCATATCAACACCACCGAGGACCGCGCCGTCCTGCACACCGCGCTGCGCCGCCCGGCAACCGAGAAGGGCCAGCTCATCGTCGACGGCCAGGACGTCGTCGCCGACGTGCACGAGGTCCTCGACCGCATGTATGCCTTCGCCGAGCGCGTGCGCTCCGGTGAGTGGAAGGGCGTTACCGGCAAGAAGATCGAGCACCTGGTGTCCATCGGCATCGGCGGCTCCGATCTGGGCCCGGTCATGGCTTACGAGGCCCTGCGTCCCTATGCCGACGCCGGTATCGACTGCCGCTATATCTCCAACATCGACCCCAACGACCAGGCCGAGAAGCTCAAGGGTTTGGATCCCGAGACCACGCTCGTAATCATCGTCTCCAAGACCTTCACCACGCTCGAGACCCTCACCAACGCTCGCGAGGTCAAGACCTGGATGCTCGAGCAGCTCAAGGCTCAGGGCGCCATCGACGGCTCCGATGAGCAGAACGCCGAGGCCGTGGCCAAGCACTTCGTCGCCGTTTCCACCGCACTCGAGAAGGTCGAGGCCTTCGGCATCGACCCCGCTAACGCTTTTGGTTTCTGGAACTGGGTCGGCGGCCGCTACTCCGTCGACTCCGCCGTGGGCCTGTCGCTGATCGTCGTGCTCGGCCCCGAGCGCTTCCAGCAGTTCCTTGAGGGCTTCCACGCCATCGACGAGTATTTCTGCAACACGCCGCTCGAGAACAATGCCGTCGCGCTGATGGGCTTGTTCAACGTCTGGTACGTCAACTTCTTCGGTTCCAAGAGCCACGCCGTGCTGCCGTACTGCCAGTACCTGCATCGTTTCCCGGCCTACCTGCAGCAGCTCACCATGGAGTCCAACGGCAAACATGTCCGTTGGGACGGCAGCGCCGTGACCTCCGACACCGGTGAGATTTTCTGGGGCGAGCCCGGCACCAACGGTCAGCATGCCTTCTACCAGCTGCTGCACCAGGGCACCGTGGTGGTTCCGGCCGATTTCATCGCCTTCGCCAATACCGCCAACCCCGCGACCGATAGCGGTCAGGACGTGCACGAGCTGTTCCTGGGCAACTTCCTGGCCCAGACCAAGGCGCTTGCCTTTGGTAAGACGGCCGACGAGGTTCGTGCCGAGGGCACGCCCGAGCAGATCGTCCCGGCTCGTTGCTTTGAGGGCAACCGCCCGACGACCTCGATCTTCGGCGACACGCTGACCCCGTTCGCACTCGGCGAGCTCATCGCCCTGTACGAGCACATCACGTTTGTCGAGGGCACGGTCTGGGGCATCGACTCCTACGACCAGTGGGGCGTTGAGCTGGGCAAGCAGCTTGCCAAGCAGATCACCCCGGCCTTCCACGACGACGCCGCCAAGGCCGAGCAGGACGCTTCGACCCAGGCGCTCATCGAGTTCTACCGCGCTCACCGCAAGTAGTCGCTGCTGTTAACGCATCGCGCCTTATAGTCAGGGGCCCGTATCCTATCGGATGCGGGCCCCTTTGCTTTGCCGTGGTCCCGGGGCGCACGGCCTTTGTGGAACATCGCCGGGGCGTCGCGCGCTGCGAGAACCCTGCGCCTAGATCTCGGCCTCCGCATGGCCTCGCTGCGCCTCGGGCAGCTCCCCGTAGAGCGGATGGTCTTCGAGCCTAAAGCGCTCGACCTGTTCGGGAGTGCGACCGCGTACAAAGAGCCACGAGCGATCAATCGGCGTCGCCATGAGCGTGCTGGGCAGCGCGTCGGCGCGGTCGGAAAACACCCGGGCACTCTCGGGATCCTGGAACGCCAGCACCAGATGCGTGTCGCAGTTGCCCATGATGGAGCGTGCGCGTGCCTCGCCATAGAGCGCATCGAGCTGGTTGGTCGACTGCAGCAGCAGCGTTGCCCAGATGTTGCGGCTTCGGATAATCGAGAGCACGTTGTCGATCTGGGGGATCTGCAGATTTGCGAAGTCATCGAGCATAAAGCGCACGGGCACGGGCAGGCTGCCGTCGGGCTGCCTATCGGCCTCACGAATGAGGCCCATAAACGCCTGCGAAATAAAGAGGCCGGTCAGCGGATCGAGATTGCGGTCAATATCGCTCACGGTTACAAACAGGGAGCAGGGGGTGTGTCCCATGGAAGCGAAGTCCACCTGATGGCACTCACGATAGAGCTGTGCCGCACCGTCGAATCCCAGACACATGACCTTTTCGGCAAGGATGCCGACGATGCTCGCGTGCATGCGCTCGGCATTTTGCGTAATGGCGTAGCGCCGCCATAGCGAGAGGGCATAGCTTTGGGGGTCGGTCGTGATCAGGTCGTCAAACAATCGACCCGTGGCACCGTCCTGCAGGTGCTCGATCAGCTTGATGACCGAGCTGATCGTCTGCTCGTCGGCGGGTAGCTGTTCGGTGACGTAGGCGATAAGACACGACAGCAGGTTTGCTGCCGCATGATCCCAAAAAGGCTGGTTGTTGTCCTCGATGGGGCAGATGGCCTTTGCCACCGAGAGGATGTCCTGCTGGTTGGGCCTGCCGTCCGCCTTGCGGCGAATGTGCCTCAGGGGGTTGTAGCCGCAGCGCTCGATGCCGGGCGCAAGGGCCGGGACGGTGTTGAGGTCGGCGAAGTTGAGACATTGCACGCGGTAACCGTGGGCTGCCAGCACGGGTCCCACTTCGCGACAGAGCGTGCCTTTGGTGTCGAGCACGATGTAGCTTGCGTTCATTTGCAGCAGGTTGGGCTTGAGGACGTTTCGGGTCTTGCCGGCTCCCGAGGGGCCGATTGCAAGTGCATTGTTGTTGAGTCCCGTTTGGCGGGTGTCGCAGGAAAGCGTTCGATCCTTGGCGAGGATGGTGGACGATGCGGACTCAGACGCGGCGAGACGGCTGGCGAGGTTAGACATGGGCGACCTCCTTGGTGGTCGAGAGGATTTCGTGGGCAAAGCCGAGCTCGACGGCGCGCTCGGCCGAAAGGTAGGTGTCTTTTGCAGTGAGGGACTGGATGCGCTTGGGCGTGAGGCCGCTGCGGTCCGAGAGGATTTGCGTGAGGGTCTTGCGGGTCTGCATGAGACGCCGGCTGGTTTCCTGCAGCGCAAGTGCCGAGCCGCCTGCCCCCTGGGGGATCAGCGGGTCGTGAATCATGAGCTCTGCATGGGGCGCCATACGGCGATCGTCGCCACCCATAAAGATCACGGCGCCCATGGACGCGGCGAATTCCAGGCAGACAGTGCGGATGGGGCACGATGCGAGGCGCATGGCGTCATAGATCGCAAGACCCGATTGCACGCTTCCGCCGGCGCTGGCGACAAATATGGTGATGGGGCGGCTGGGGTCGGTGGCATCGAGCAGGCGGATTTGCTGGCATAGGTCGTGGGCCATCGGGGTTTCGATGTTTCCCATGACGGAGAGCTCGCGACGGGCGAGCATCTCATCGTAAATGCTGGTGAGCGTGATGCCTCGGGCGGATTCACGCATGGTGAGGGGGCTGATGATGGGGGAATGGTTGGTGTCCATGAGGACTCCTTTCTGTTGGTTGTGTTGTGGGATAGGATTGTTGCCCGCGGAGGGGCTGGCGAGCTACAGGGTTCGTCCGAGCCTGAGATCGAGCTCGGTTGTGGGGCAGGCTGCCTGTTCGTGCGGCTCGCAAGCGCCAAGGGCTCCAAAGCGATAGAGCGTTGCGGCGTGCGTGGTGTAGGCGAGCCGCAGCTGATGCTCGACAGGGGCACATCCGTCATTTTTGTAATGAGCCGCGTAGTACTGCGCGATGCTGGCGTTCATCTCGCTGCCATTGCGATGGCGCTCAAACTGGCGTCTGCAGGTCTCGATGATCTTTGCTACCGACTTGGGTGCCGTCGCGGGAACAAGGGCGAGATAGCCCTCAAATAGTTCGTTGATGCTCAGGAGGCACAGCAGGTCGATCAGCGTCCTTATGGCTGCTCCCTCGGCAGAAAAGTGCGCGGTCATGCGGTTATATCGGTTGCGGTCGACGATGGCCGCATGGGGTCTTGGAGTTTTCTGCCCCGTGGTCCCGGGCTTTTGCCGCGCCTGTGTATTGAGCTCGACGTTGCAGCGCTTGAGGCCGTCCAACGGAAGGAACAGTGCGGTGCGCAGGGTGTTCCGCTTGCTTTCGAGTTCATGACGCTCGTCGGGTTCCCATTCGAGCTTGAGTTTCGTGTCGAGTGCCGTAAGCATATGGGCTAGGCAGCCTACGGTAAGAACGTACGAATCGTTGTCGCGTTTTGGGGCATAGGGGTCTGTTAGCTTGCGAATGTCGGGGTCGCCCATGATCTTTGTGCAGCGCTTCAGCAGTTGAGGGTGGTCGGCCAAGATCGTCGCGAGCGGTAGCGACGCGTAGTTCTTGATGGTCGCGGCGGCAAAGGCGGCGTCATATTCGTTTGCATATGCTCGCTCAATGCGGGCATCCAGAATGCTTTTCTTATCGCCGTCTTCAGCGTGGTGGTTTGTCATAGCTTCTCCAATCGGTTGATGTTCGTGCTGTTTGTTGATGTGTTGGTTGTCGTGAGTGATGTGCTTGCCGTGGGTGATGTGCTGTCGTTGGGGTGCTATGCGGTTTTCAATGAGCCCGTGAGACAGTTGCTGCAGGGGCGGGATGGAACGGCCCATGCAAGGCGGAAGGCATCGTGCTCAAAATCGAGACAGCAATGCCCTGGGTGCCTCACATGTGGCAGTTACCTCATTAAGTTGTCATTGCGTTTGGGGCTGTACTTTGCCGATCTTCTTTCTCTTACACGCTAAAAACTGAAACTTCATATGCTCGATCTACTTAAAACCGCAACGGCGGTCTTTTATCAACTTAAATGTCGGAACGTGTCTTTGCAAGTACTTTTTTGCGTTTGTTTCAAATGGGGTGGTTTTGCAACCGTCACGCGCCACGCTATACGAACGTGTCCCGGCTCGGATAAGATGGTGCGATCGAGTTCTACCGCGCTCACCGCAAGTAGTCTTTGTTGCTGAGATAGGTCATGGCCGAAAGGGGCCCGTATCCGTTGGGATACGGGCCCCTTGCTATTTGAATGGGCATGAGGGTGTATTGAGGGGGGGGTGCCTGGCTGTCGGCATCCGCATGCGGCGCCATTTGCTGTCCGTAAATATACTTCTACGGCTAATTTCATACCACTTGTCGGAATGCGGACGCTGTCCTTGCGTATCGGGCGTACATTGAACGTGGTTTTTCGCGCGAAGCCACGAATCGGTTGTCGGTCCTGAACAAGGAGGCCCAGCATGACGCTTGCCAAACCCATCAATAAATACATCGACTATATCGATGCCCCCGAGGACACATTTGAGCAGTATGTCGAGAAGGCGCTAAAGTACAACTTCCGTTGTGTATTTGCGAACCTGCAGGAGTACGAGACGGGTCGCGCAATGCTCGAGGGTTCTGACATCATTCTTGCCGGCGCTATCGACTTTCCCCAGGGCACTATGACGCTTGAGGAGAAGCTTGCGAGGTTTGAGGAATACGCTGTGTGCGGCTTTACCGAGATTGACTACGTTTTGAATCAGGAGTCGGTCGAGAACCGCGATTTTGATGCCATCGAGCGCGAGATGACTGCCATTGCTGATTTTTGTCGCGCGCATGGCATCACTGACAAGGTGATCGTCGAGATGTGCAAGCTGGACGGCGACGATGCCGCCAAGCGTCGCGTCTGTGAGATTGCGCTGGAGGCTAAGCCGGGATTCCTTAAGACATCGACTGGCAGAAGCTTTGGCGGCGCTAAGCTCGAAGACGTGCGGCTGATGCACGAGGTGCTCGGCGATGCCGTGGCAATTAAGGCGGCGGGCGGTATCCATAATTACGAAGAGGCTTGTGCATTCATCGAGGCCGGCGCCAGCGCGTTGGGTGCATCGGCGGGCATCGCGATCGTCGAGGGTGCACCGACGGAGGAGCGTCGCTAGCAGACGTATTTGACCTGAGCGATAAAGCTTCACGACCACGCACCGTTCATGTTTGGGACAATATGACATTTTTCCCGTTGCAGACAGAGTCGCCGTGGGTGTTCTGTATGATGGCTCAGACAAGGTTGTTCAATGACGGGGAGGCATATATGGCTATCAAAGCCATCGCAATGGATATCGACGGTACGCTCACCAACGACCAAAAGGTCATCAGCCCGCGTACGCGCGAGAAGCTGCTCGCGGCGCAGGAGTCGGGCATTAAGCTCGTCTTGGCTTCGGGCCGTCCCGCATGGGGGCTGCACGCCTTGGCGCAGGAGCTCGACCTTCAAAACCATGACGGTCTGCTAGTTGCCTTTAATGGTGCGCATGTGGTCGACGCTCAGACCGATGAGGTCCTTTTTGACCAGGCCATGCCGGCTGACGAGCTGCACCGTCTGATTGATCATCTGCGCAATTTCGACGTGATCCCTATGATTTCGCTCGGTCGCGATCTGCATGTCGAGGATTCGTATCGCTGCATGATTACGCTGCCGGATGGCTCGCAGAAAAACATCGTCAAATACGAGCGCGATGCGTGCGACCTTAAGATCCGCGAGGTCGAGAGCTTGCATGAGGTCGCGGACGCTTATCCCGTGGACAAGCTGCTGACGGCGGGCGATCCGGCCTACCTGCAGGCGCATTACGAGGAGATGTATGCGCCCTTTAGGCAGACGCTTTCGGGCATGTTTACGGCCGACTGGTACTTTGAGTACACGGCGCCTGGTATCGACAAGGCCCGCGCGCTCGAGGGCGCCCTGCCCAAGCTCGGTATCGATGCCAGCGAGGTCGTATCGTTTGGTGACGGCCAGAACGACAAGTCCATGATTGAGTGGGCCGGCACCGGTGTTGCCATGGGCAACGCAGTCGATGAGGTTAAGGCGGTAGCCCAGATGGTGACCGCCAATAACAACGAAGACGGTATTGCGGTGGCGTTGGATAAGCTGCTGGGTTAGAATCGCCGATAATGCATGGTTCGGGCGCCTGCTTACAGGCGCCCTTTTGTTAGGGAGGGTGCCGTGTCCGCATTTCCGTTCGACGCCGTTATCTTTGACATGGACGGCGTCATTGTCGATACCGAGTATTACTACCTGGGCGAGACTGCCGCGTTTGCCAAGGAGCTTGGACTTAACCTGACTCAAGAGGAGTTGAATGGGCAGGTTGGTACCTCGCATCAGTTCTTCCTGCATATGCTGGTCGATTGGTTTGAGCGCGCCGGTAAGGGGCATTTTACTGGCGAGGAAGCGTTGGCCCGTTGGGATGAGTGGGCGCATGAGCGTCCGCGCGACTATCAGACTTTGATTAACCCAGGCGCCGTGGATACGATTCGAGAGCTGCCGCGCCGGGGCGTTCGCGTGGCGCTTGCCAGCTCGTCTCCCATGGATAGCATCGAGGAAGTGCTCAATGCGTGCGGGCTGTCGGATGCCTTTGAGTATGTGGTGAGCGGCGAGCAGTTTAAGGAGAGCAAGCCCGAGCCCGACATCTACCTGCATGCGCTGGACCTGCTGGGGCTGCCCGCGAATCGCTGCTGCTGCGTTGAGGATTCGGTGCCCGGCATCACTGCCGGCAAGCGAGCCGGCCTGACGGTCATTGCCAAGCGCGAGGAGCGCTTCGGCTTTAGCCAGGATGCCGCGGACAAGATTATCGACCAGTTGCCGGAGCTGCTCACGCTTTCTTAGGAGCGCGGTAGTTGCGCGTTTTTCGGGTCAGATGAGTAAATACCCGACATTTTGGTGCGATAGCAAGCATACTTTATGCTAATGCGGGCTCAAGGGCTTGTTGAATGTCCTTGAGCCCGCTTTAGACTTAATTGCGCTGGGAGAGGGTATATGCCATCGACTGAAGGGCTAACTGACGGTAAAGCAGCGATACCGCTGTACCAACAGGTTATCGATATCATCAAAAACGAAATCAACTCCGGTGCCTACAAGGCGGGCGAGCGGATTCCCAACGAATTTGAATTAGCTGAAAGCTATAAAGTTGGCCGTGTTACCGTGCGGCGCGCTATTGAGGAGCTTGTCCAGCAGGGCTATCTAACGAAGCGACAGGGGAAAGGCACGTTTGTCAATGCCCCCAAGCTTAAGCGCAAGATTCGCCAGAAGGATGACGTCCAGAGTTTTTCGGACGCATGCCGCGTTAACGGAATGGAACCGGGGGCGCGCGTCATTTCGAGAAAGATACTGCCGGCGGATTCCACCGAAGCGCAGTTCTTTGGTGTTCCCGTTGGAACTGATTTGATTTGCGTTGAGCGTGTGCGTACTGCCGATGGGGTCCCCGTCATGCTTGAGAACAACATATACGTTTACGAGGACAACGCTTATCTATCAACGGCACCTCTATCTAACCAATCCATTTTTGAGTTCGTGCGCAACCGGACGGGCCGTACGCCCGCGTTTACCGACCCGTGCACGCTCGAGATCGCGTGCGCCTCGCCCGAGGTCGCTCGGCTGTTGGCCGTTTCCGTTGGCGAACCCTTGTTTTACATGGATGCCTTCTTTTTCGATGAGCAGCGGCGGCCGTTTATCATCGGTCGTCAGCGGATCGTTGGGTCTCGCTACGTTTTTGACATCTAGGACATTGCGAATGGAGACGCCCGGTGGATCATCTCACCGGGCGTCTCCATACCGTTCACGGCGCGAACGCAACCGTTCAACCGTGTCGCGGCAATCAGTTTGAAATTATCTTGATGACGAGAAAAGCTGCTGGTAATCTATGGGACGTCATAGAACGTTTGCATTGTGCAAACGTTGAAGCGAGATGCGATGCAGTCTCGAGTTCTTTGGAGGTATCTATGTCAGATACGAAGGCGAAGAAGACAAACAGACGTTTTAAGTTCAAATTACCGCATGTCTATACGATCATGTTCTTGCTGATCGTTGTCTTTGCGGTCCTGACTTGGATCGTTCCCTCTGGTCAGTATCAGCGCAAGACGATTTCGACAGCGGCGGGCGAGCGTGAAGTCGCCGTTGCTGGAACCTATGAACAGGTCGATAAGAACTACACCGATTCCGAGACCGGCGAGACCATCAATCTGGGCCAGGATATCTTCGCGGTCCTGCAAGCGCCCACCAAGGGTATCCAAGAAGCTGCCGACGTCGTTGCGTTCGTCTTATTGATTGGCGGATCGTTCGCAATCATCACCAAGACCAACGCTTTGAATGCCGGCATGAGCCGTGTGATTAAAAAGCTCAAGAACAAGGACATCCTCATCATTCCCATCACGATGACGTTGCTGTCCATTTGCGGCACTACGTTTGGTATGTCTGAGGAAGCCCTGCCGTTCTATGCCATCTTCATTCCCATCATGATGGGTATCGGCTATGACTCGATGACGGCATTCATCATCTGCTTCCTTGGTCCCAACCTGGGATATTGTGCTTCGACCATCGACCCGTTTAATGTTTTGATCGCCCAAGGCATCATTGGCATCGAGGGCAATCCGCAACTGTGGCTGCGTGCCGTTTCTTGGGTCATCTTCACTGCCGTCGGTATCGCATGGGCCATGCGCTACGCCATGCGCGTCAAGAAAAATCCCGAGTCGTCCATTGTGTACGAGGACGATAAGCTCAAGCGTATTGAGTTTTCCGTGACCGATGCCTCCATCGAGGAAGAGTTCACTATCCGTCAGAAGCTCGTGCTTATCGATTTTGCTTGCGGTATGGGCATTATCGTCTGGGGTCTTGTTACCCAGGGCTGGTACATGAATGAGATTTCCGCCGTGTTCCTTGGCATGGGCCTGCTTGCCGGTATCCTGGGCGGTCTTGACCAGCAGACGATCGCAGAGGAGTTCGTTAAGGGTCTTGCCGACTTTGCGTACGCTGCCATCGTTATCGGTATCGCTCGCGGTATTCTGGTCATCGCCGAGGGCGGCATGATCATCGACACCATCCTCCAGGCGCTCGCTACTGCGCTTGCCGGTGCACCCGCCGCCGTCTACACCACGTTTATGTATATCGTCCTTGGCCTGCTCTCTTTGCTGGTTCCCTCGAGTTCTGGCCTGGCGGCGCTCACCATGCCCGTTATGGGCCCCCTGACCGAGCTCATGGGCCTCAATCCCGAGGCGGCCGTCACCGCGCTCCAGTTTGCCAACCAGACCATCAACACCATCAGCCCCGTGGCGGGCATGACGGTCGCCGGTCTTGCCGTGGCTAGGATTTCGTTTGGCCAATGGTGGAAGACCATTTGGAAGTTCTTCATTTTCATGGTCGTCTTTGGCCTGATCGTAACGGCAATCTCTGGCATGCTTCCGGTGTAGGTGGTTGTGATGTCTGATCGTTTGACGGTCCTGACGTCTAAGAGCGTCTTTACCGGTACGGGGGACCTGCCGTTTGAAGGTTTCGTAGCGGTCCGTGGCAATCGAATTGAGGCTGTTGGCGCCAAGTGTGAGGTAGCTTCGTATTTGACCCAGGCGGACGAGGTAGTTGACCTGGGCGACCGCACTGTCATGCCTGGCCTAATCGATGTGCATACCTTCTATACAGGTTGGGCGCTGCGGGCGTTGGGGTCTGATCTGTCCGGCATCGCTGATGCCAAAGAGGCTGTGTCGCTCTTGCGTGCATGGAAAGAAGATCATCCGGATTGCGCGGCGGCTTTTGGCCACAACCTACCCGAAACGTTGGCATCGGATGCCGAGAACGCAAATACGGCAGCTGTGTTTGACGATTGTTTTGGCGATATCCCCGTCGTCTGCTTTACACCGGGAGCGGAGACCTGCGTTCTCAATGCTGCTGCCAGTGCGCGATACGGCTTTACACCCCAGGCGTGCTATGCCGAGAAGATCTGGCGCATGATGAGCGATTTCCTCGCGCTGCCCGAGGTGCGTGCCGGGTATTCGGACTACATGAGCATGCTTAACGAGCGCGGCGTTACCGCCATCAAGGAAATGGCGTTTGATGACTACTACGGCTTTGCCGACGAAATGGCTCGCCGTGAGGAATCTGGTGAGCTGACGGTTCGCGTCTCTATGATGTCGCAGCCGGTGGGCGCCGGTGCAAATCTGGCATATGCCCGCGAGGCGCGAGAGCGCTTCCGGGGACCGTTCGTTCGTTTTTCTGGCTTCAACCGTATGACCGATCGCGGCGTATGGGCGGGGCTTGCCGAGATGATAGACCCCTATGAGGACTCGGCCGATGCGGGCGCTGCCGGCAAGACGGTCGTCGAGGAGCCAGAGTGGGATCTGATTGAGAACGAGCTGCGTGCAATTGATGCTGACGGCTTCCGATATTCCTTGCATTGCCAGGGCGATGGCGCCGTTCGTCGCACCGTGGCGCTCTATGCCTCGCTGCCTCGAGACGAGCATGGACGGATGCTTCGTCGCCATGCGATTACCGATCTCGAGAACTCTGACCCGACCGATCTTGTCAAGTTTGGCAAGTTGGGTGGAATTTGCGAGATCTATCCGCAGATTCTGACGCTGGACCGGCGCGAGGATTGCCTGTCGATGATGCGTCGACAAATTGGCGAGACGCGACTTTTATACAGCTGGAATCGCCGCGGCATGGAAGATTCCGGATGCACAGTGTGCTGTGGAACGGATTTACCGCTGCTGATTCCGAGCCTGGGCGAGTCAATCTACAGCGCGTGCGGCGGATTCTTCGCCGACGGACTGCCCGTGAATGAGGTCAACACGCTGACGCTTGTCGAGCTCTTGCGCGCTTGGACTGCCGGGGGCGCGTACGATCTGATGCGCGAAGACGAGCTGGGTACGCTTGAGGTTGGCAAGCTTGCCGATATCTGCGTGCTCGATCGGGATGTGTTTGACCTCGATTATCGCGACGCACGCGATCTTGCGGTTGATATGACGATGTCGGATGGACAAATCGTGTTCGATCGAAATAAGGAGGCATAAGATGTCTGAATCCAACCCGACGCTGCACCGCGAGCAGATTGCGGGCATGAATATCCACTACATCATGTGGTCGCTCGATTACTTCCTTGATGTGCAGCAGCGCTTGGGCTTTGAGTCCATTGAGCTGTGGTGTGCAGAGCCGCATGTGACGCTCGACCACACGGGCTACTTTGAGGCTGAGGTCCTGGCGAAAAAGGCTGCAGACCGTGGGCTTAGGTATCGTACTCTGTGCCCCGAGAATGTTGTCTATCCTTGGCAGTACTGCGCACGCAAACCGCTGCATGAACAGCGCAGCCTGGCGTACTTTAAGCACGGCATTGAGCTTGCCGAGGTACTTGGGTGCGACCGCATGTCCATCAACTCGGGCTGGGGCGACTGGGACGAGGACCGCGAGGAAGCCTGGAAGCGCAGCCGCGAGCACTTGTCCATTCTGGCGGAGTATGCCGGCGAGCACGGTCTGGTGCTTACGATGGAAAGCCTGCGTCCCGAGGAGAGCAACCTTGTGACGACGGTTTCCGATGCGAAGCGCATGATTGACGAGGTCGCGAGCCCGTACTTACAGCCCATGGTTGATACAACCGCGATGGGCGTTGCAGGCGAGACGCTCGAGGACTGGTTTGCCGCCTTTGGTGATGGGGCAATTCACGAGATGCACTTTATCGACGGTGACCCGTATGGCCATCTGGTGTGGGGCGATGGCAAGCACGATATGGACGCCTTCGTCGCCACACTCAACGCCCATGGTTTCGACGGCATGCTGGGCCAGGAAATCACGGACGGTCGTTACTACGATGACCCGGCGGCGGCAGATGCCAAGAACATGGCCGCATTCGAGAAATATCTGATTGACTAAAACAACCATCGGCCACGCAACCAACGTCATTGATTGCGGGCCAAACAAGAAAGGAACTGGATATGAACGCACACGATCTGATCAAAGAGGCAATTGCCGAGAAGGGCAAGTTCGACAGCGTCTACTGGATTGCTTGCGGTGGCTCCATGATCGATTTGATCCCGGCTCATGAGCTTCTGCAGCGCGAGGCAACCACCTTCACTTCGTATATCTATACGGCTCGCGAGTTCGATATCATGCGTCCGCGTCGTCTGGGCGAGAAGTCCCTGGTCATCGCTTGTAGCCACAGTGGCAACACCCCCGAGGTCGTCGAGGGCTGCGAGATTGCCCTTGCTGCCGGCGCTACGGTGATCGCCCAGACCGACAACGCTGGATCCAAGATTGACTCCGGCAAGTGGACCACGTGGGTCTACCCGTGGGGCGAGGGCGTGCCGCAGGCCGAGGTCCCCGCTGGCATTTCGCTGTCGCTTGCGGCCGAGCTGCTCGATCAGCAGGAGGGCTACGCCGATCTTGCCGATATGTATGCCGGTATCGCCGAGATGGATAAGATCCTTCCCTCGGCACGCGAGAAGGTAAATGCCGAGCTGGGCGATCGTTTTGCCAAGCTTTGCCAGGAGCACGAGTTCTTCTACATTCTGGGCAGCGGTCCCAACTTTAGCCAGACCTACGGTTTCGCTATCTGCTCTCTTATGGAGATGCAGTGGCAGCACTGCAGCTACATCCACTCTGCCGAGTACTTCCATGGCCCCTTCGAGGCTACTCAGGATGGCGTTTTTTACTTCCTGCAGATGGGCTCCAGCGAGTGCCGTGCCATGGACGAGCGCGCCCTGGCGTTCCTTAAGACGCATACCGATACGCTGATGGTGCTCGATGCCAAGGAGTACGGTATGGAAGCCGTGCCGGCGAGCGTCCGTGCCTATCTGGACCCGGTGCTGTTCTACGCCATGAACTGCGAGCTGCGTGCTGCACGCGGCAAGGTGTTTGATCACGATCCCGATTTCCGTCGCTATATGGGTGTTGTCGAGTACTAGAAGGGACAAAGGCCATGGCATTTAACGTTAACGCGCTCGGATTTGGCGACAACGTCGTCGATCGCTACGAGCATATCCACACCATGTATCCCGGCGGCAATGCGGTGAACTTCGCCGTTTATGCCAAGAAATGCGGTGCCGCACGCTCCGCATACATGGGCATTTTTGGCAATGATGCCGCTGCCGAGCATGTCATTGCAAGCCTCGAGGATGAGGGTATCGAGCTTGACAAGTGCGAGCAGATGATTGGCGAGAACGGAGCGGCTCGCGTGACCGTCGTCGACGGTGACCGTGTCTTCCTCGGCTCCAACGAGGGCGGTATCCGTGGCGATGCGCGCTATGTCCTCGATCGCTTTGACCTTGCGTACATGAAGCAGTTCGATGTGGTTCATTCGGGCAACTATTGCTTTACCGAGCGCGAGCTGCCCAAGTTGAAGGCTGCGGGCGTCACGGTCTCTTTTGACTTTTCGGACGACTCTACCGACGAGTACTACGAGCAGATTGCGCCCTACGTCGATTTCGCATTCTTTAGTGCGGCGGATGCTGCGAGTGAGGACGAGATTCGCGAGCGTCTGGCATGGGTGAAGGGCCTGGGTCCGCGTTTTGTGTCGGCTACGGCGGGCGCCGAGGGCTGCATTGCTTACGACGGCGAGCGTTATTACCGCCAGCTGGCTAAACCGGTAACGGACATGAAGGACACCATGGGGGCGGGCGACTCGTTCCTCACCTCGTTTTTGATGTGCTATCTCGATTCCGCCAAGCGCGGTGAGGATGGCGCCGAGGCCATCGAGCGCGCGCTCGACTTTGCTGCCGGGTTTGCCTCGACCGTGTGCGGTATGGAAGGTTCTTGGGGCCACGGAGCACCAATCGTCGAATAGCTTAAGAAAGCGTACGGCGGTCTGGCTATGAGGCCTTGGACAGCCGATGCAAAACAATAAGCGAAACGCGAAAAGGGGGCTCGCCATGTGGCGGGTCCCCTTTTGAACATTGGAGAAGACCATGGGTATTAAAGCGTGTGCGGCTGGTTTTTGCTGCGCGGACGTCTATCAAAACATCGGCGTGTTCTATCCGACTGGTAATGGCATTGACTGGGGTATCCATCTTGCACGAATGGGCGTTTCGGTATCCGCCGTGTCGGTTGTCGGCAAGGACGAGTACGGAGACAAGATGAGAGAGGCGCTGGCCGCTGAGGGGTTCGATATCTCACATCTGCGGGTGGAAGATGGCGACACCTCGGTGATGCTCATGGCATTGAAAGACGGCGTCGATCGCGTGCATCTCGAGGCAATCGATGGCGTAATGGAGACATATCGACCGAATGAAGACGACCGGGCGTTTATCCTAGAGCATGACATCATCCATACCGACCTGTTTGGTAATTGTTTGGACCTCCTGCCCGAATGGCATGATGCGGGCAAGACGGTGGTTATGGACTTCTCGGTGTTCAGCCAGGATCCCGAATATGCATGTGAGGCTCATTTTCCTTACGTTGACTACGCATTCATGTCGTTTGAAGAGGACACTCCGGAGCTACGAGACTGGGTACGCCACGTGCAGGGATTGGGACCGCGCGTTGCGGTTGCCACGCTTGGCGAGAAGGGAAGCATTGCCTATGACGGTGAGCGCTTCTATGAGTGCGGGATCGTACCGGCGGAGAAGGTCGTTAATACCGTGGGTGCCGGCGACTCGTATATTGCCGGGTTTACCAAGGGCGTGATCGATGGCCTTAATATTCCGGCGTGTATGAAGGCGGGCGCTGAGCTGTCGTCCCGAGTGATTGGTTCGTTTGAGCCGTACTAGGGTCAAATGCCTGGAAAGGAGTACGAAATGGTTATCGACATGTTGGTCCATCCTATGCTCTACGGCGAGATCTGTACGCCGGGTGATGAGCCTGATGGATTCGGCTTTTGGTCACGAGAATTTGGTATGGGGCATATGGGCCCCATGGATTGGGATGAGCTTCAAGTCGAGATGGACGTCTGCGATGTGCAGAAGAGCGTGCTCATGCCGCTCGATGTAACCACGGCATGCGGAGGGCACTTTGGCACCAATGACCAGATTGCCATGCTGGTTGCCGCGCATCCCGATCGTCTGTGGGGATTTGCGAGCGTAGACCCGCAGGTGAGCGGTGCCGCAGACGAATTGGAGCGCGCCTTTACCGAGTTGGGGGCAAAGGGGCTTTGCCTGCATCCTGCAAAGCAGGGTTTTGCCCCCGATGATGCTGTGGCCGAGCCGCTTTACGAGCTGTGCGAGCGCTATAACAAGCCGGTGGTTTTCCATGCCGGTATGTCTTGGGAGCCTGGCGCAGAGCTCTCGCGCAGTAACCCGCTTGCATTTGAGCACACAATCGCAACGCATCCAAATGTGCGCTTTAGTTTGGCCCACTTTGGCTGGCCCTGGGTGCGCGAGACCGTGGCGATGCTGCTCAAGTATCCCAACTGCTACACGGACACCTCTATCACTTACATCGATTCGCCCGAGGAGATGATGCAGCGTCTTTTCACGGTCGATATGGGGCCGCTGTGGTATGAGCGCGCGCTATCGCACCAAGTGATGTTCGCCAGCAATACGCCGCGCTTCCGTGCATTCAAACTCAAGCGGGCGCTCGATACCGTGCCCATGCGCGATGATGCGCGAGAAAGGCTCTACTGGGGTAATGCCCTGCGTTTTCTTGAAGGGGATGAGTGAACATGGTGACGCTCGAGACATTGAGCTATCTATCGACTGCTCCGGACCAGTTCATCGATATTACCGAGGACGTGCACGCCGCCATCGAACGCAGCTCGGTGACCAATGGCTTGGCAGCGATTATTTTGTCGCATACGACCTGTGGAATCGTGGTAAACGAGGGGCTGCCCTGCGTGGAGACGGATCTTATGGAGACGCTTGATCGCATCGCCCCACTCGATGCCCCCTATGCGCATGCACACTTCCTGCCGAGCTATGGAGCCACCGGCAACAACTCCTGTGGGCATATCAAGAGCATGATTTGTGGAAACAGTTGCTTCTTTCCCGTCCAAGATGGCCACATCGTGTGCGGAAGTGCCCAGAACATCTATCTTGCGGAGTTTGACGGTCCGCAGAAGCGAAAAGTGTACGTCGAGGTGCTGGGGGAGTAACGTCCCTGCAATAACTCTATGAAGGAGCACGTTATGTCGTTTCTAACCTCGATGTTCAAGACCGAAAAGCCGGTTATCGGAATGCTGCACCTGCGTCCTCTGCCGGGCGATCCACTGTATTACCCGGGCGGAAGCGTGTCGCAGGTCGTGGAAGCTGCCAAGCGCGATCTCGAGGCGTTGCAGCAGGGCGGTGTCGATGGCATTTTGATTACCAATGAGCTCTCGATGCCCTATGAGCAGCACGTTTCTCCCTCAACCCTTGCATCGATGGGCTATGTAATCGGGGCTCTATCCCATGATCTGTCGACCCCTTGGGGAGCTGAGGCTATTTACGATGGTGATGCCACAATCGAGCTGTGCGCTGCCGTCGACGCGCAGTTCACACGCTGCAATTTTTGCGGTGCCTGGGCCGGTGATCTTGGGCTGATTAACCGAGATTTCGCTCACACCATGCGTCGCAAGGCGGCGCTGCGCTTGGACGACCTCAAGCTTTTTCACTTCATCACGAGCGAGGGGGAGGTTTATCTCAACGACCGCACGACTGCGGACATTGCCGATTCACTTCTCTTTAATTGCCTTCCGGATGCAATGGTCATCGGCGGTTCGGCTGCCGGTCGTGGCGCTTCGGGCGAGCTTGCCGATGAAGTCCGCGAGCGTGTTGGCGAAGTACCCGTGGTGTGTGGCACCGGTTGTCGCGAAAATACCGTGGCTGACGTATTTGCTCACTACGATGGCGCGTTTGTCGGCACCTGCTTAAAGCGCGACGGAAAGCTGGATGCCCCGGTTGATGTTGAGCGGGTAGCTCGTTTTATGGCTGCCGCTCGTACGGCGCGAGGGGAGTAGGCACCTATGGCGCTCTATCTGGGTATTGATATTGGGACAAGCGCCTCTAAAGGCGTTTTAATCGATGATCGATGCAACATCGTTTGCCAAGCCTCTTGTGGACATGAGACGGACAACCCGTGTGACGGATGGTACCAGCATGATGCGGAGGCAGTTTGGTGGGGCGATTTTTGCCGCTTGTCGCGCGAGCTGGTGGCGCGATCGGGGGTTAACGCGGCACAGATCGGATGCGTGGGCCTTTCCGCATTGGGTTGCGACTGTGTGCCGGTCGATACCGAGTGCAACGCGCTGGCGCCCGCGATTTTGTATGGAGTCGATGCACGTTCGAAGCCGCAGATTGACGAGCTTCTTTCCGAATATGGGTCAGATCGCGCACGCGAGCTTTTCGGGCACGATCCCTGTTCGTCAGATATTGCTCCCAAGATCTTGTGGTTTAAGGAGAATATGCCCGAGGTGCACGAACGTGCCGCGAAGTTCCTGACGGCGTCATCGTTTCTGTGCGCAAAGTTGACGGGGCGTTTTACGGTGGACCGTTATTTGGCGGAGGATTTTCTTCCCCTATACGACCGCTTCACTTGGAAGGTTGATGCTCGGGAATGTGCTCGTTTCTGCCGGCCTGACCAGATGGCGGAGGTAATGTCGGCTACCGATATTGCCGGGGTGATTACTCAGCGTGCGGCTGAGGCGACGGGGCTCGCGGCAGGGACACCTGTCTTAGTGGGAACGGGCGACTCTGGTGCCGAGGCCATTTCGACGGGTGTATTTCGTCCCGGCGATATGATGGTTCAGTTGGGGAGTACGGCGTATTTCATCTATCTAGCTGATCATATGGTCGATGATGCCCGCCTGTGGCCAGGGACGTTTATCATTCCCGGAACTTACGGGATCTGCGCGGGGACCAATACGGCGGGTGCGCTCACATCGTGGCTGCGCCAAGAGCTGTATCGCGACGCCGTGGAGGCCGAGGGCCACGGTGGCCCCGATGCATATTCGGTTATGGCGCATGATGCCGCCGGTGTGGCGCCGGGTGCCGATGGGCTCCTGTGTCTGCCGTACTTTGCGGGGGAGCGCACTCCGCTCAACGATCCCGAGGCGCGTGGCGTCTTCTTTGGCCTGACCGGAAGGCATACGCGAGCCCATATGGTTCGTGCCGCCTTGGAAGGCGTCGCGTATACCGTTGCATCCCATGTCGACATTATCGAGCGAGAACATGGACTGCCAATTGGGCGCATTATGCTTGTCGGAGGTGGAACCAAGAATCCAGTTTGGATGCAGGCTATCGCCGACGTATGTGGGCGCGAGGTCTCGGTTGCCAAGGTTACGGTGGGCGCATGCTTCGGTGATGCCATCATGGCAGCTCTCGCAGGTGGCGCCTATGCATCATGGGATGAGCTCGCCCAAGTCCTTGGCGTTGCGCAAACAATCGTGCCTGATATGACTGCCCACGAGTTATATGCGTCGCGCCGTCATATCTTTGACGAATTGTATGCACGCAACCGTGATCTCATGCACGAATTGGTGTAATGCTGCCGAATTGTACTGTCTTCCAAAATAGGGACTGCGTTGTGCGATTTGCATGCCCCTTGGCATTTTTGCCCACAGGAGTTAGCGAAGGTCAAAAACAGAGTGCGCATTTGCTAAAACTGCCGACTCGATGCGCTTTGCGTCACAGTTTTTGAGTGAGGCGATGCGCATCGAGGTCCTTGCGAGCGATCTGATGAGCGACTGCGCGCTTGTTTCTGTGTTTGGTTCGGCTGGCGCATCGGTCTCGAGCAGTAGACGGTCGAGTGGAATCTGCCGGGCATATTCGCGACCGCGCTTGGTGGCGAGCATACGCTCGTTCACGGAAAAATAGTAGTTTGCGTTTCGCGCGCGGGCGAGTTCGTTCGAAGTGCCGCTAAACCAGTGGAAGATGATAGCGGGGGAGTCGGGGTTTGGGATGAGTAGTCCATGCGATTCGAGGACGTCCAGTACGGCTCCTGCCGAACGAACGGCGTGAATTGATATCACGCGCCCGGTAAGAGGATGCTGCACGAGTGCATCGCAGAGCCGGTTAAGTGCCTGTATTTGTAGCGGCTCACTTCCAGCAAAGCGCGCGGAAAAGTCGAGCCCGACTTCGCCGATGTAGCGCTCTTGGGCAGCAACTTCGCAAAGCAGATTGACTTCGGCGGGACCGCAGCGGCCGTCGGCGAGCCACCAGGGATGGAGGCCGATGCCCTTGATGACGGTAGGAAGGCGACGGGTTCGCCCGTGTGCGCTAGCGAAATCGCGTGGATCGACGCCGCAATCAAATAGACCCAAGCCCAGCGCCGTTGCCTCATCGGCAACGGCGTCCGGGTGAGCCATTAAATCAAGATGGCAGTGTGCATCAAATAACCGGGGCTCCATCTCGGCGCGCTCCGCTAGTCCAGGCGTTGGCCGTCGGCGCGCACGCGCTCGGTGCCGCGACCACTGATCTGACGGATAACCTCGCCGGCGATCATCTGGCCCATGATGGGCGGCATAAAGCTGGCGGTTCCCAGCTCGGTGCGCTCGTGGATGTTGGAAGGGTCGCGGGGCTGTGTCTTAACCGATTCCTCGCAGCTAAACAGTACGTGCAGGCTCTTGATGCCGCGCTTCTTGCATTCTTTGCGCATAATGCGGCTCATGGGGTCACGTACCGTATCGAAGATGTCGGCAAAGCGGAGGCACTCGGGATGGAGCTTGTTGGCCCCGCCCATGGAGCTAACCAAACGAATGTCGTGGTCCTGAGCATATTTGGCAATGGTGAGCTTGGCCGAGATGGTGTCGATGGCGTCGACGACGTAGTCGAGCTTGTCGCCCGTCTGCTCCAAAACGCTCGCGAAGAACTCGTCGATGTTGTCGCTCAGCAGGTATTCGGTGCGTTTGATAACGGTGGCGGCGGGATTGATGTCGTGGATCATGGCTTCCATAACATCGACCTTGCGCTTGCCGATGGTGCTGTGAAAGGCGATAGCCTGGCGATTGATATTGCTGGGCGCGACGATGTCCTTGTCCAGAATGACGAAATGACCAATGCCGCCGCGGGCGAGCGCCTCGCAGCAATTGGACCCCACACCTCCGCAGCCGAGCATCAGCACCGTAGCATCGGCGAGCTTATCGAGTGCCTCGCGGCCCATGATGATCTCGAGCTTGGTGTCGCGTGTCTCGACGAGAGCGGCAGCGGTTTCGGTCATAGACATCCTCCGATGGGGAAGCGAATCGTGTTTTAGCTATCGTCATTATAGGTGTTATCGCGATTCCATTTGAGCCCTTGGGCTTGTTGAAATGGGATCGGGGTTCGCATAAGATGAAGCAGATGGCACCCGTTGCAGCGGGTTGGCCAACTCCCAAACACGTTTGTAGCGTGAGAAGTGGCCGTCTTCGCATTACGCGGAGGCGGCTATTTTTTTGAGTACAAGATTAGATAGTTAGACAAACATCTAAATATCGAGTATAGTGTGCGCGTCATGAGAGATGATGAGAGGAGGTCTTATGCCGGGAGAGGGTTTTAAGGCGCTTGCCGATCCAACGCGACGGCGCATTTTGGAGTTGCTGCGCGAGGGCAATTGCACGGCGGGGGAGCTTGCCGAGCATTTCGATATCAGTAAGCCGTCGCTAAGCCATCACTTGGCGACGCTCAAAAACGCCGGGTTGGTGACCGACGAGCGCCATGGCCAAAACATCGTATACAGCTTAAACACCACCGTCATGCAGGATTTAATTGGCTGGTTTATGGGCTTTACAAACACGGAAGGTGATAAGGATGAATAACGAAAACAAGGGCATTCACCCCACGGGGGTATCGTCGCGCGTGTGGATTGTGCTGGTCGCTCTGTGCGTCGCCAATGTCGTAGCGCACCTCATGGTGATGCCGAGCTTGCCTGCGCAGATTCCCACGCACTGGGGCGCGAACGGCGCCGTCGACGGTTGGGGTCCTAGCTGGATGGCCTCCGCGCTCGGCGTGCTGCCTCTGGCGCTTCTCGCAATGTTCTGCGTGGTGCCGCGCATCGACCCCAAAGGTGAGGCATATCGAACCTCGGGCAAGTTCTATCAGGGCTTCGTAATCGCCTTCACCTTGTTCATGTGCGCCATAAGCTGGCTGGGAGAGCTTACGGTCTGGGGCGTGGTGCCGGCGGTCGGTTCGGTTAACGTGCTGATTTCCGGTGTTGTCGGTTTGCTGTTCATCGGCGTAGGCAACTACTTGCCGCGTGTGAAGCAGAACTATACGCTCGGTATCAAGACACCTTGGGCGCTTGCCGATCCCGAGAACTGGCGCCGTACGCAGCGTTTTGGCGGCGCCTGCTTTATGGTGCTGGGTATTGGCCTGATTGTGATGGGCGTGGCAGGCAGCGTGCTTTCGAGTGAAGTCGTCGCCGCGGTGATTGCGGTTCTGGCGTTTGGTTCGGTTGGAGCCGTCTACGTCTACTCGTATCTGTTGTGGCGCAAATCGCAGCGAGCCGCTCGTTAAGGTTGCGGAAAACTAGCGTACGCAGTTCATAGTATGTTCCGGGGGACTTTTCCCAGGTAGTATTAGGGGGTGTGGGCAACCATGCCCCTTTTTCGTTACGTTTCAGAGCTGGTTTTCTCATTTCGTTTCCACTAAAGCGAATCAAGAATAGGGAAACAGCAGGTAGAAAGGATAGAACAGACATATGGCGGAGTTTATCTACCAGATGTATCAGGCTCGCAAGGCCCATGGCGACAAGGTGATCCTTGACGACGTGACCCTGAGCTTCTACCCCGGTGCCAAGATCGGCGTCGTGGGTCCCAACGGCATGGGCAAGTCGACCCTGCTCAAGATCATGGCCGGCATCGAGGAGGTCTCCAACGGCGATGCCAGGCTCACCCCCGGCTACACCGTGGGCATCCTGCAGCAGGAGCCGCCGCTCGACGATGACAAGACCGTCATCGAGAACGTGCGCATGGCGTTTGGCGATATGATCGCCAAGGTCGATCGCTTCAACAAGATCGGCGAGGAGATGTGCGACCCGGATTGCGACATGGATGCCCTCATGGCCGAGATGGGCAAGCTCCAGGACGAGATCGATGCCGCCGATGGCTGGGATATCGATTCCAAGCTCGGCCAGGCCATGGACGCCCTGCAGCTGCCCGATTCCGACATGCCGGTCAACGTGCTTTCCGGCGGCGAGCGCCGTCGCGTGGCCCTGTGCAAGCTGCTGCTCGAGTCTCCCGACCTGCTGCTGCTCGACGAGCCCACGAACCACCTGGACGCCGAGTCGATCCTGTGGCTCGAGCACTTCCTGCACAACTACCAGGGCGCGGTGCTTGCCGTCACGCACGATCGCTACTTCCTGGATAACGTTGCCGAGTGGATCTGCGAGGTCGACCGCGGTCACCTTTATCCCTACAAGGGCAACTACTCCACGTATCTGGAGACCAAGGCCGCGCGTATCGAGGCACAGGGCAATCGTGACGCCAAGCTCGCCAAGCGCATGGAGGCCGAGCTCGAGTGGGTGCGCAGCTCGCCCAAGGCTCGCCAGGCAAAGAACAAGGCCCGTCTGGCTCGCTATGAGGAGATGGAGGCCGAGGCACGCGCAAGCCAGAAGCTCGACTGGACCGATATCCGCATTCCCGTCGGGCCGCGTCTGGGCAACAAGGTTCTCGAGGCCCATCATCTGCACAAGGAGTTCGATGACCGCGTGCTCATCGATGACCTTTCGTTCACCCTGCCGCGCAACGGCATCGTGGGCGTCATCGGCCCCAACGGTGTCGGTAAGACCACGCTGTTCAAGACGATTGTGGGTCTGGAGCCGCTGACTTCGGGCGAGCTCGAGGTGGGCGAGACCGTCAAGATTTCTTACGTCGACCAGAACCGTTCCGGCATCGATCCCGATAAGAACCTGTGGGAGGTCGTCTCGGACGGCCTGGACCACATGATGGTCGGCGAGACCGAGGTTCCGAGCCGCGCTTATGTGGCGAGCTTTGGCTTTAAGGGCCAGGACCAGCAGAAGCGCGCTGGCGTGCTCTCCGGCGGCGAGCGCAACCGTCTGAACTTGGCGCTTACGCTCAAGCAGGGCGGCAACCTGCTGCTTCTCGACGAGCCCACGAACGACCTCGACGTCGAGACGCTGTCCTCGCTCGAAGCGGCGCTGCTCGAGTTCCCGGGCTGTTCGGTGGTCATTAGCCACGATCGTATGTTCCTGGACCGCGTCGCCACGCACATTCTGGCGTGGGAGGGCACCGACGAGAATCCGGGCAACTGGTATTGGTTTGAGGGCAACTTCGAGGCCTATCAGGCCAACCGCATCGAGCGCCTTGGCGAGGACGCAGCCCAGCCGCATCGTATTCACCGCAAGCTGACGCGCGACTAGTAGCAAGTAGAAAGGCCGCCACCAAGGGCGGCCTTTCTTGTAGCAATTGCACTGCAGCTATGCCCTGGCTGCTGGTTTGATTCATAATCAAAGTCATCTCTTTGGGATTAAATCCCGTTTTTGCTATGAGTGATTTTCTAATTCCGTTTAAAACGTAAAGACGCATTGGGTTGCAAGGACATAAGCAAATCGAATTGAAATATAACCAGTGCTGTAACGTTACAAAAAAGATTATAGAATAGGAGTACCTTATAAGTCGCTTCTCTAGAAAGAAGAACATATGCTTTCGCGTCGTCGTTTTCTGCAACTTGTCGCGTCTTCAATTGTCGCCTTAGCCGCACGTCCGAAAGAGGTTTTTGCTTCGACGGGCAATATTGATGGTGAGCAGATACAATTTACTTCTGAAATTGCGCAAGAGCTTGCCGATAAATATATAAAGGGACTCCTCGGCTATTCGTATACGCCTTCTGACCCTATTCCTTTTGTAGATGTTGATGGGTCCCCGCTTGGTTACATTGTTCCGGTTGTGACATCCAATAGAGCCGCGGGCTATTTGGTTTTAGATGCTTCAGATGATGAAATACTTACGGGATATCGTTTTGGAGACGGCTTAGTCAGCCCTATGGATCGGGGAGGAGATCTTGGTGTCGAGTCTTATTCGTTCAATAACCCAGTCGTAATGATCAATCCATTCGAATTCGGCGTGCAATCTTTGGACGGTTCAATAACAACAAATTGCGGAAGAACAATCCCGGCTGTTTCCATAGAAGGACGGCCTGTCGTTTTATCGAATAAACCTTCAAGCTGGAACGATGTTGTAATTTACGCAACTCAAATGCAGGATTACACAGTATCTGGATTTCGTTCCATTTCTCAGTTTATGTCATATGATGAAAGCGAGATTAAGAGGCTTACCGCCCACTATGCTTGTATGGTGACAGCTTTTTCGAACGTTGCGGAACTGTATGGCATTGCCAATTTATATAGCGACCCTTCGCAATATATGCAGATATGGAATTACACCAATACCCATGCTCTTTCCGATGAAGAACAGACTGTTCCCGGCGTTGTTTTGGGTGGAACGCCGATATCAACCTGTGCAACGGGGTTTACAAATTACTGCGCAAGCAGAGGAAGTACTCTTATCGCCCGCACTGTCTCCTCTCCGGCTGTCGCGAGCATTCAAAATGAGATTAACTCTAATAGACCGAATGTTTTACATGCGAGTTTGTACAACGGATCAGCCCATTCTGTAACAGCGGAGGCTTACGCCACACTTACTGGTAAGAAAACTGGAGAGACAAGGCAGATGATTGGCATAGCGGACGGCTGGAATTCATCTTTATCCTTCCTGAAGTATGATCAGAGCTATTATGCGTGGACTTATGGAACGACTTTTTCGAAGTAGGGCGATTCGTCTAGCTCTGTCTTTGGTGCTGATGGCTTCATTGGTGGGCTGTTCAACAAAGGAAGAGATATCGCGCGGAGGTTCCGGAGAAGTGACTGCGACAGACTCAGGTTCATTAGAAATAGCTGGCGGGCATGCCGATGTGATGTTACAAGGAAAAGGCGTGCTTAGGTCGATTGATGCTGAAGACGCTGTCTGCTCAATAGAGGATTTGAAGACAGGTGAAACTGCATCGTACCGAGTTTCAGATAATGCTGCGAATATGATTGAGTCGATACCGACTGGAGCGCAGGTTTCTTTTAGATACTTTGCTCCGCAACTTGAGGATGAGCTTGCTTCTCTGGTGTCTATATGCACCGATGACAACTAAAAAGGCCTGAATTCAAACGGCCTCGGATGGTCAATTGGCTATCCGAGGCCGTTTTTTACTCGACCGGGGCTTCGACCTTGTCGATGGCCCAGGCGGCTCCGAGACCGCCGGTGGTGTTGCGGCGGATGCGCACGGTAACCTCGCGGCGCTCGCCGGCCTGCGTGTAGCACAGGGGGAAGTTTGCGCGGTTTCGCGCGGCCTCGATGGTACCGCGCTCGCGGGCGATCCAGTAGTACTCGCCGACAATGCCGAGCGTGTCGGCGCCGTAGGGGAGATAGGTCGACAACTGGTGCAGAAGCGGGCCGGGGCAGAAGACCTCGGTTGCGAAATCGACGGGGAAGTCCTCAGGGATGGCGGGCGCTGCGGGTGCGGGGGTTGGGGCCGCTGCGGGTACCGAAGCCGGTGCCGGTGCGGGAACTTGGTCGCAAGTAGAGGTGGGCACGGATTCGATGACGGGTGCGGGCTCAGGCACCGGTTCCGGCTTAACTGCGGAATCTGCGGGCTTCACGGTGACGGGCGCGTCTACAGCTGCAGTTTCAAACTCAACCTGCATCGCGCTCTCATTCTCGACGCTCGACTTTGCTTCGATGGGCGTGGATGCCATAGTGGTGATGCCAGCGTTGGCGTTCTCGGGGTCATAGACGACCGTGAGCGAGATGGCGGGCTGCGGCGTCTCGGGCTTCGGCGTCGACTCGGTAGCGTCTTGATCGGCGGGCTGATCGTCCTCGGCCTCGTCGCTAAAGACATCACTGTTTTGGAACGAAGGCGTCTCGGGTTGGTCGGCGGTTTTTTCGGTTGTCGACTTGGGAGCTTCGTTGAGCTCCGCAGTGGCTTCCTGCTCGGATATGACTTCGGGATCAGTCGTGGCAGCGATTTCGGTTTCGGCTTCTGCCGTTACCTCAATAGCGACTTCGATTTCTGTCTCGGGCTCGGGCTCCGGCACGACTTCGGCCACGGGCTCGGGATGCTTAACGTGCTTGGGACGCACGGCCTTGAGGTCCTTCTCGCCGCGTTTTTTCTTTTTGTAGGACTGCTTGGCTCCCTTGGCAGCCTTGGGCTTGTCCTCGCCCTTGGCAAGGGCGGCATCCCAGGCCTCGTTGGCGATGACCGTGGCATACAGGCGACCGCCCTTAAAGACGGTCAGCTTAATGCAGTCGTCGAGCTCCTCGAGCAGCTCGCGCGTGGACTCGAAGCCCAGGTCATAAGCGGCCATGTCACCAGCGGCGAGTGCCTCCTCGACCTGCGTCATAAACGTTTGCTTGCCGCATCCAATCGCATCGCGCAGCAGGCGATACAGATAGATGTGGTTGCCCAGCGAAAGCATGGGCGTAACTATTGTCTTGCTCATGGCAAATCTCCTCTTTACACACCAAAGCATCTTACCATCGCGCGGGGCTTGCCATCTCGTCGCCCAAGGCAAACGGGCGCGAACCGCTATCGATTCGCGCCCGTTGTACAGGTTGCCTATCTGGGGATGCAGCGCCTAGTTGTCCGATGTCGTGCCTTGGCTTGAACTGTCAGATGCCGTGCCCGATGTGGTGCCACTCGAATTGCTGTTGTTGCTGTCTGCTGTACCCGTTCCCGACGTGGTGTCGCTCGTCTGGCCTCCCGTGTTCGGCTGCGAACCGTCAGTCGTTTGGCTTGAGTCGGTCGTGCCGGATTGCGCGCCGCTGTTGTTCACAGAAGAATCGGCGCCCTGCGATTGGTTTTGGGTATTCGAGGACGAATCGGTAGAGGTGGAACTGTCTTGCGTGCCGTCCGTCTGTGCCTGCTGGTCTTGCGACTGGGTGTTGCCATTTGCATCGCTTTCCGTCGTGCGCGACGAAAGGATTGGCTCGGGGCGCTCGCCCAGACCCTCACCGGCGGTGGTGATAAGGATGGCGCCGGCGCAGGCGATGACCGCGACGATGGCGATGGCGATCGAGAAGACGATGACCTTCTTTTGCGTCTGACTGCGCTCTGCCGCCGCCTTGGCGCGCAGGCTGTCGGGAGCAACGCGCGCCGTGGTCGCGCGCCCCGCAATCTGGCGCATCTCCTGCGTAGTCGCGGCGCCGCCCAGGTGCTCCTCGGCATTAAACTCAACGGGCTCGTAGGCGCCGGCGGGGTAGTCGACGGCGGCGTGCGTACCTTTGATGGCTTCGGCGCTGGCAGAGATAAAGTGGCGGTAGACCTGCGATGACACAACGGTGATGACCGAGCTCACGGCGGCGCCAATTACTGAGCCAGCGATACCAATCTTGGAGGCAAGTGCGACGCTCGTGGCGGCAGCTGCGGCGCCGGCGATGATCTGGGGAATGGAAATGTCGTCAAACAGGCCCTTTTTGGGCGCGATGGCCATGGTCTGTCCGATGGAATGGTTCTCGTGCACGCCGTTGTTGAGCGCGGCCGGTGTCATGACGCGCGTGCGCGGCGCGTCGGTGTACTTGGTTGTCATACGGGGTCCTCCCGGTGTAAATCTGCTTCGTTTCATGTAGCCATCAGGGTACCCACCAGATGTGAATCGTACGTGACATTTAACAGATACCATCAACTCATCAAGGGGGGCTTGCTGTCTTTGGTGCAATAGCTTGATGCTAAACTGGATTTACGATTGTGAGGTGGTTTACGTGATGTACCCGTATATGACATTCG
This sequence comes from uncultured Collinsella sp., assembly GCA_902497025.1. Classification (GTDB taxonomy): domain Bacteria; phylum Actinomycetota; class Coriobacteriia; order Coriobacteriales; family Coriobacteriaceae; genus Collinsella. The sequence continues at coordinate 110,269 of CABVDJ010000002.1, forward strand.
AAGACGGTACCGAGGTCGTTCATTCTGACCTGATAGCAGATGGGGATATCGAAAAGGTTATCGTGCATTTTGAACGACCGACGGCAGAGGGCTTCGACTCCGCTCGTTGTGAGTTGCCTTCCTGTTCGTGGACTGACTGGGAAGGGCATTTTACTCAAAGTGAAAAACGAGCTTTCGAAGAGTGTTTGAGCAAATCATTTAGATTAGTTCGAGTTTAGTTCGAATATAGAAGCCGAATGCGATGACCTAAAGCGTATGCATTTTTAGTATTAGATGCGTATGAAATGGAGGATGTGAATGGATGAGCTAATAGACTTTAAAAAACGATTTCTCAAGAATGGCGAGCTGGTTTCAATTCCAAAAAAGGAAAGCTATAAAAGAATCATGCTGCTATGGGCCGTCTCTTTCTTTGAATTAAATACAAGTTATACGGAGCTTCAGGTTAATCGTGTGCTGTCACAGCTCTATCCTGATTATGCCGTGTTGAGGCGGTACTTGGTTGATTATGGATTCCTATTAAGGGATGAGCGAGGCCTGAAATACGAGGTTAATCGTGATGTTCACGGTATTGAGAGCTAGCCGTCCGGTTCGGGTCCTATATATTGCTAGAGGGATAAGCGAAATAGGCAATTGGTGTGCGAATATTGCTTTGCCAATGCTGATTTACGAGGTAACTCACGATGTTTCTGCAACTGCTTTGATGGTCTGCTGCAGATTTGCCCCCTCTCTGTTTTCAGTTGCGCTCGCGCAGCTGCCTCAGAAGATGGGTATCGGGACACTGCAGGCCATGAGATTGGCAGACTTAATTCGCGCGGGATTATTCGTTTGCTATATTTTTGTTGATAGTAAATGGAGTATGTTTGCTATTACGTGCGCGGTATCGCTTTGCCGAACGGTTGAAATGCCCTGCTTTTACTCGTTGTTAAGAGCCAATACGAATAGTATCAATCGCGACGTAATTAATAATTCGTTTGGGTTTCTGCAGAATTTGATGATGGTTCTGGGGCCAGTTGCCGGCGGTTTTGTTGTCGCTCAATTTGGGGCGGAGGCTGTTCTTGCATTAGACGCGCTTTCTTTTGCCGCGTCGTTCTGGTTGCTGCGAGATGTTCCGTCGATTATCGAGGTTAATGATAAAGAGGGGATAAGCAAAAATGAAAAAAACAGGACTGCATTTAGTGATCTTAGCGCGAAGCACTTGGCAATTGGTTTCCTATTAATCGATATTTCTAGTGGCGTGGCATTCGGCTCTCTGAATTCTCTTTTGCCAGCTATTGCGCAATTGCAATTTGACTCGTCATCGATACAATACGGATTCCTTCAGAGTAGTCTTACAATCGGACTGTTGTTCGGAAATACAATATATGGTCGTTTAATTAGTGGTTCCGATTGCATTAAATCATATTGTTTTGTGACGTATCTTGCGCTCGGTGCGTATCTGGCGTTTGGCTATCGCTATGCGTCTGGAATATCGTTTATTTTCCTTTTTATCGTCGGTGCCGGAAACGCCATTCAAGATGTGCTTCTCATAACATCGCTGCAGGATTTGGCGAGAGACGAATCTGAATCGATAAGCCTGTTTTCAATTAGGGAGTCTTTGCAATCGGTTGCTGTTGTTATTTCAACACTCCTCGTTTCGCTGTTCACGAGCATCGCGATGTTCTCAATTCTCGTTACAGGACTTGGTGTATTTTCAATTATGATGGTAGTTGTGTTTCAATTGAATTATTTGCGAAAGATGTGACGTTGATATGCCTAAAACGCTTTTAGTATTTCCCCCAGGATGGAGTCCAGTGGGGCCGTATCTTGCCTTGCCTGTTTTGAAGTCATATCTTCAAGAGGTTGAACAATATAAAGTTGACATCGTTGACTTAAACGTGGAATTTTACGATGACCTCCTATCTTTTAGACATGTCGAAGAGTGCTGTAAAAGGTATCGGGAATCAAAGGATTCGTTTAGTTCGAATGTTCAATTAACAATCGAGTTGATACAAAAGTCAGCACTTAATGTTGACGAGGCAAAAGATATTTTCAGATCGAAGAGATACTTTAATCTAAAAGAAAGACAATATGCTGAAAACATTTTTAGAAATGCACTCTATATCATAAATCACGTCTCATATGGAGTTAAATACACGTTCAACTCCATAGATCTGCCCTATGATTATTATTCGACACCAGATATAATGAAATCGCTTGCGGATACCTTGCATAATCCGTTTATTTCCTTCTATGAAACTGCCTTTCTTAAGCGTATTCAGAGGGAAAAAATCGAGTTTATTGGGATTTCGGTGAGCGGCTGTTTCCAATTGATTTCTGCAGTTACGTTAGCGAAACTGATTAAAGAAGAATGTCCATCTGTTAAACACGTCTCATTGGGCGGCAATTACATTACTCGTTTAGCAGATGACTGCATGAAAGAATGGCATCCCTTTTTTGAATACATTGATTCGATAATGATGTATGACGGCGAAGAGCCGCTTGCACGTCTTCTTGAGGCTCTTGACTCTGGTGATGACAATCTCGACTGTGTTCCAAACCTTTGCCATGCTAAAGGTGGGAAGATATATAAAAACCATCGGATTGAGCAAACATTTATCAACGATACGGTTCCCGATTTCGATGGCTTCGCCCTTTCTAAATACTTCATGCCTGAGTTAATATTGCCGGTTTATTCCTCTAGGCAGTGTTTTAATCATTGCGCCTTCTGCACCATTCCCGGTGCTACCGGTGGTTGTTACCGAAAGATGCCTATATCGAGAGTATTTGAAATAATGTGTCGGTTAAATGAAAAATACGGCACGAGAGTTTTCTCTTTTGTGGATGAAACATTCGAAGGCAAAAGAATGGAGCAACTCGCGGATGAAATAAACGCATCGGGAAAAACGTTTTTCTGGCATGGAGAAACGAGGTTCTCTCCAACCCTAAGTACAGACGTTTTCAACAAGATATACCAAAGTGGATGTAGGCAGATTCAGTTTGGCCTCGAGTCATACAACCAAAGAGTTCTTGATCTAATGAAGAAGAACACGAGAGTTGATTGGATTGATCGCAATATCCATGATTGTCTCAATGCGGGTATTCCTGTTCATCTATTCTTTATGATTGGCTTTCCGACCGAAACTAAAGAAGAGGCTCTGAACACCTTAGCTTATACAGAGAATGTTTTGAATTATTCAAAACAGGTATGTGGTGTTCCATATTCCACGAGAGGATTTACGAATTTTGGTCTCGTTATGGGGTCGGATGTTTGGAATCATCCCGATAAGTATGGTGTCTCTGTAATGCCGAAGTCCCAATATGAGGATTTGCGCCTCGAAGTGGATTATGTTTCAGGCACTGGTTTAACTTTAAATGAAGCAAAATCCTTATCTGATGAGCATCATATTGATTTTTATATGCAAGAGGTCATAAACGGTAGCGACACAATTGACTTGCCCCAGCGGCTTCATATTTCAGAGGTGACCTGGATCCTAGATTCTATTCACGCTGTCAGGTATAAGGGACATTTGACCAAAGTAAAGCGACGGCTAACTAGTCTAAATCCAGCTGATCGAATCTGGCTGGATTCCAAGACCTCTGTCGTGCTCGTTGAGCCATTTGCCTACTTCTATAATTCTGAATACCATCATGTCTATGCTGTTTCCCAGTTGGTATACCTTAAGTTGGCCCGTTTATTGGAGGCCGATTGTAGCATTTCTCTTATCCTTGATCAGGGCGACCTCGAGCTGACAAGGACGATAGAAGAACTGTTGCATTATGGATTGCTGAATACAAATATCGATGCCGATTATGTAATGCACGATAATGGTTTTCAATTGGTTAAAAGTTCGTTTGTGAAAGAAGTCGGACGCTCAAAAGAGGGGTTAAGAGTACTGCTGAGTTGTGCCACCCATAGGATGTGTGCGGTTAATGATTTTTCGTTCGCTTTGCTTTCGTTGTTTGAAAAGCCGATTACTAAGAACGAGGTGCGCGACATTTTGAAAAAAGAGGGACTATCGGCAAACGAGGAGCAATTAAACAAGTTGGTTGATAATTGCATGAAAGCAGATATACTACAGTTGATTAGATAGAGGAGGTTTCTGCATGGACGTTATTAACAAAGATCTCTTGGAGCAACTGAAAGAGTTTCAGGAAGAGGGCGTCGTGGTAGAAGTGTTCGACTTTGAGGACTACATGGATAAATTCTGCCATTAGTTTCGGAATTTACTCGCCTCGCTTAAAGGAGAAGTCGATTATCGATTTCTCCTTTTTTAATTAAAGATATTATTGAAATACATGCTCCTAGCACAGGTTGGCCTCTCAGTAAACTGGGAGGTTGCTTTGGCTAGTTAGAGATATGTGAACGTCTGTTAGACTGAATCTCAGGGTAGAAGGGGCCTCCAGTGTCCAGATCAACTAGGCAATGCTGCGTTTCGGCTAATAAGAACGATGGCTTTTTGCGTGTGGCGGCGGCGTCGCCGCAGATTCGCGTGGCCGATGTCGAGGGCAATGCCGAGGTTACGTTAGCGGCTGTTCGCGCGGCTGTTGAGCGCGGCGTTCGCGCGCTGGTGCTGCCCGAGCTTAACTTGTGCGGCTATACCGCGGCCGATCTGTTCCATAACCGCACGCTGCTGCATGCCTGCGAGGCTGCTCTGGTGCATATCCTCGACGAGACTCGTGAGTTGCCGATTGTCTTTACCATCGGGCTTCCCGTTGCAGTTGCCGAGAATATCTACAACTGCGCCGCTGTGTGCTGCGCGGGCGAGCTTTTGGGCCTCACGGCCAAGAAGTATCTGCCCAACTATGGCGAGTTCTATGAGCGCCGTTGGTTTGCTCCGGCGCCTGCGGATCCCGTGTGGGTTGAATTTGCCGGGCAGGGTCCGGTCCCGCTGGGTTCGGGGCTTGTCTACCGCTGCTGTGATGGGGGCGCCGAGGACCTGGTACTGGGCGTTGAGGTCTGTGAGGACCTGTGGGTGCCGGCACCCCCTTCGACCGAGATGGCGCTTGCCGGTGCGACGGTGATCCTCAACCCGTCCGCCTCGGACGAGATTATCGGTAAGGCGGATTACCGCCGCAGCCTCATTTCCAACCAGAGCGCGCGCCTGTATTGCGCCTATGCCTACGCGGACGCGAGTGAGGGCGAGTCCACGACCGACATGGTCTTTGCGGGCGAGAACCTCGTCTACGAAAACGGTTCGAAACTCGCCGCGACGAAGCTCCTCACTTGCGATATGGCCGTCGCCGACGTCGATCTTGACCGGTTGGTTGCCGAGCGCCGTCGCTCGACGACATGGACGCGCTCGGACGATGCGCCGGAGGCCGTGACCGTCGAGTTCTCGTTTGAGGGCGTGCTGGCCGAAGAACCTGTCTTGCGCGATGCCTGCGATATCGACCGCGTTTTCCCGCGTGCGCCCTTTGTGCCGGCCGACCATGGCGACCTGGCCGAGCGTTGCGAGACCATCCTCGACCTGCAGACTGCGGGCCTCAAGACCCGCCTTGCCCATACGGGTACCAAGGTCGCAGTCATCGGTCTTTCGGGCGGCCTGGACTCCACGCTGGCGCTGCTCGTGACCGTGCGTGCCTTCGACGCACTGGGATTGCCGCGCACCGGTATCACGGCCGTGTCCATGCCCGGCTTTGGCACGACGCATCGCACCAAGTCGAATGCCGAGTCGCTTGCCCGCGACCTGGGTGTGAGCTTCCGCGAGGTTTCGATCCACGCGGCTGTGGAGCAGCACTTCAAGGACATTGAGCATGATCCGGCCGTGCAGGACGTGACCTACGAGAACAGCCAGGCCCGCGAGCGTACACAGATTCTGATGGACTTGGCAAACCAGGCCGGCGGCTTTGTTATCGGCACCGGCGACCTGTCGGAGCTGGCGCTCGGCTGGGCCACCTATAACGGCGACCACATGAGCATGTATGCCGTCAATGCGAGCGTGCCCAAGACGCTTGTGCGCCATCTGGTGCGCTATGCCGCCGATGTCTTTGGCGGGCGTATTGCCGAGGTCTTGCTCGACATCCTCGATACGCCGGTGTCCCCCGAGCTTCTGCCGCCCACGGGCGACGGCGAGATTGCGCAGAAGACCGAGGATTTGGTGGGCCCGTACGAGCTGCACGACTACTTCCTCTACTACCTGCTGCGTTTTGGCTTTGAGCCGGGCAAGATCTACCACATGGCGCTCAAGAGCTTCGAGGGTGTCTACGACGCCAAGACCGTCCACACGTGGCTACGTACGTTCTACCGTCGCTTTTTTGCCCAGCAGTTTAAGCGCAGCTGCCTGCCCGATGGCCCCAAGGTGGGCTCGGTGACGCTCAGTCCGCGCGGCGATTGGCGCATGCCGAGTGACGCCAGCTCGCGCCTGTGGCTCGCCCAGATCGACGCGCTCAATCCAGTTGACTAAGGTTGGCTAAATTGAACCAATACAGTGGTTGCAAGCGTTACACTTTTGCAATCTGATGGCCCGTATCGCGCGGCGCTCTTGTCGGAGCGCCGCGTTTTTCATATCGAAAGGTGGCACCATGCAGGCATCGCAGCGTCTCGACCGCTTTGGCGCGGAGGTCTTCGCCTCGCTCAACAACAAGCTTCTCGCGCTGAAGGCTCAGGGCAAGACCATTTACAACATGAGCGTGGGCACGCCCGATTTTAAGCCGTACGACCATGTGGTCGAGGCGCTCACGCAGGCAGCCCAAGATCCCGAGATGTGGAAGTATGCCCTGCGCGACCTGCCTGAACTCAAGCAAGCCGTGTGCGATTACTATGAGCGCCGCTTTGGCGTTTCGGGCATTACGCCGTCTATGGTGCAGTCGTGCAACGGCACACAGGAGGGCGTGGGCCATTTGGGCCTGGCCCTGCTCGATCCGGGTGACACCATTCTGGTTCCCGATCCGTGCTACCCGGTCTTTGAGGCGGGTGCCAAGATCGCCGATGCCAAGCTCGAATACTATCCGCTGGTTGCCGAGCATAATTACCTGCCCTATGTGGCGGGCATCGATCCCGAGGTTGCCGATCGTGCCAAGTATATGATCGTGTCGTTGCCCGCCAACCCGGTCGGCTCGGTGGGTACGCCCGAGGTCTACGAGGAGATTATCGCCTTTGCCCGCGAGCATGATCTGTTGATCGTTCATGACAATGCCTACTCCGATATCGTGTTCGACGGCGAGCCGGGTGGCAGCTTCCTGCAGTATCCTGGCGCGCTCGAGGTGGGCGTGGAGTTCTTCTCGCTCTCTAAGTCGTTTAACGTCACCGGTGCCCGCATCGGCTTTTTGGTCGGTCGCGAGGATGTGGTCTCGGCCTTTGCCAAGCTGCGCGGCCAGATCGACTTCGGTATGTTTTTCCCGATCCAGAAGGCTGCTATCGCCTGCCTGAACGGTCCGCGCGATGAGGTCGAGGCGCAGCGCCTGAAGTACCAGGAACGTCGCGATGCCCTGTGCGACGGTCTTGAGGGCCTGGGCTGGGAGCGTCCCAACGCGCATGGCTCTATGTTTGTGTGGGCCAAGCTTCCCGGTGGTCGCACCGATTCCATGGCGTTTTGCGAGGAGCTTATGGAGAAGGCCGGCGTTGTGGTGACGCCGGGCGCGAGCTTTGGTCCTTCGGGCGAGGGGCACGTGCGCATGGCGCTGGTCTTGCCGCCCGACCAGATCGCTTTGGCTGTCGAGGCCATTCACGAGGCGGGCCTGTATTAGAAAGCTATTTCGGCTCGTCAATAGCTCGAAACCGATTTCGTGCAGTTATTTTACGAATTCTGCAAACAATTTCGGTAAACGGTCGATTTTTGGCTGCGAATAGGAGCATAATCAAAGTCCCGATTGGATGTATTGGGATTACGACAAGCCGCTCGGGTCGTTCCCGGGCGGCTTGTTTGTGGAGAGAGATGGGAGTTTCTAATGGTTAACGAGAAGAAGGTCGCTATTGTCGGCTGCGGTTTCGTCGGTTCGTCTTCGGCGTTCGCACTGATGCAGAGCGGTCTGTTCTCCGAGATGGTCCTCATCGACGTGGACAAGAACCGCGCCGAGGGTGAGGCCCTGGATATCGCGCACGGCATGACGTTTGCCGAGCCGATGAAGATCTACGCCGGCGATTATTCCGATGTCGCCGACGCCGCCATGATCGTCGTCACCGCTGGCGCTGCCCAGAAGCCCGGTGAGACCCGCCTGGACCTGGTCAACAAGAACGTCAACATCTTTAAGTCCATTATCCCCGAGATTAAGAAGTCCGGCTTCGACGGCATTCTGCTAATCGTCTCCAACCCGGTTGATGTTCTGACCTATGCTGCCATCAAGATGTCCGGCCTGCCCGAGGGCCATGTCATCGGCTCCGGCACCGTGCTCGACACTGGCCGTCTGCAGCAGATGCTTGGTGCCCACGTCGAGGTTGACCCGCGCGATGTCCAGGCCTATGTCATGGGTGAGCACGGCGACTCCGAGTTTGTCGCTTGGTCCAGCGCTCAGGTTGCCGGCGTGCCGCTGAACACCTTCTGCGAGCTTCACGGTCATCTGGAGCATGAGGCTGCCGAGAAGCGCATCGCCGAGGATGTCAAGAACTCCGCCTACACCATCATCGAGAAGAAGCACGCCACCTACTACGGCGTCGCCATGGCCGTTAAGCGCATCTGCACTGCCGTCATGCGCGATGAGCAGACCGTTCTGCCCGTTTCCTCGCTCATGGTGGGCGAGTATGGCCTGTCCGATCTTGCCATCTCCATGCCGACCGTCGTTGGCCGCGACGGCGTCGTCTGCCGCGTCCCCGTGCCGCTGAACGATGACGAGCAGCATGAGCTCACCGCCTCTGCAAAGGCCCTCAAGGACATCATCGACAGCGTCGACTTCTCCTGCTAAATCAAGCTCGCTAGAGCGAAAAGCTACAATGAAGGCGTCCGGGTCCACACGGCCCGGGCGCCTTTTTGGTGCAAAGTAACCTGACCCCAATGCACCATCCCTATACACCATGGTTGATGGGAGGGCCATGTCGGATTCGCCTAATTTTTTGACCTATGCCCAGACGGCGTTTGATCCGTTTGAGGAGCGGCCGTTCTGCGCGGCGGATAGCCTGGTCTTTGCGTGGTTGTCCTATTTGCGTTTGCCGGGTGATATGGCGGAGCTGACGAACTGGCAGGGCCTAGACGTACGCGAGCTGCTGCGTGCCGAGTGCTACCGGGACATGATTGGCGACTTGTGGGACCCGGAGGGCAGCAGGGCCTTGTTGGAGGCCGTGGCAGCAAGTCCTCGCTACCGTGGCGTGAACGTTTGCGGCTATCGTGCCGTGAGCGATGTGGTGGCGACGGAGCAGTTTGCAGCCATGACGTTCCGGTTTCCGGCGGGGTTTAGCTATCTTTCCTTCCGGGGGACCGACAGCACGATTGTGGGCTGGAAAGAGGACTTTAACATGGCGTTTCGGTATCCTGTGCCGGCCCAGGAATCCGCGGCGCGTTATGTGGACGAGGCGGCGGATGCGATTGACGGGCCGCTTTTGTGCGGAGGTCATTCCAAGGGTGGAAACCTTGCGGTGTACGGTGCGGCGATGTGCCCCGATGTCGCCCGTGAGCGAATCGAACGGGCGTATTCCCATGATGGTCCGGGCTTCGTCGAGGAGTTTCTGAGCGGCAACGCCTTCGCCGATCTATCCGGTCGAATCGACAAGACGCTACCTCGGTCGTCGATCTTTGGCATGATGTTCGAGACACAGGAGGACTATGCCATCGTTGAGAGCACCGAGTTCAGCCTGCTTCAGCATAATCCCTTTAGCTGGGTGGTTGATGGTCGCGACTTCGTGTACTGTGAGCGCCTGTCCGCCGGTGCTCGATACGTTGATGGCTCCATTCGCGAGATGCTGCTTGCGGTGTCGCCTAACGAGCGCGAGCGTTTTGTAGATGCGTTGTTCTCCGTGCTTGAGGCTACGGGTGCTGAGCGGTTTGCGGATATCGCTGGGAATCTGCGCGAGAGCCTGCCCGTGATGCTCCAGGCTGCGCAAGGCTTTGACAAGGATACGCGACGCTTTGTCTCGCAGACTATCGTTGCGATTCTTAAGTGTGCGCTTCTGCCCAAACGTCCCCAGATCGACATGCCCGCTGCCGGCAAGAGTTTGGCAGAACAGCTCGAGGCTTGGCAGTCCGAGCTCCTGCACTAGCCATTAGTGCAAAGCGGCCTGTCCCCGATGCACCAATCTTCGATGCGCCTGGGGCGGGCTCGACCGCTATACTGGTTCGTGCTCAATTCGATCTAGAACGGAATGCCGTATATGAAAATCAATCACGCGATTCTGCATATCCTGGACTTTGACTCTGCCGTCAACGTCATGAGCCAGCGCGAGCTCGATATCGAGAGCCGTACCGTGCGCAACTTCGTGACCACGCACCTGCGGCGCGCTCGTACTTCGGCCGACAACAAGCGTGCCACGTTTGCCGAGAACTCAGCATTCGGCGGCGAGCTCAAGGGCTATTTCTTTGGCGAGCGCGAGTTCGTGGACCTGTCGCAGCAGATTGCGGAGTTTATCTCCTCCGAGCTCACCAAGGCTGAGAAAGCCGAGTCCACCGACGTGCTCGTGGCTGATTTTGACGACGATGAGGATGCCCGCTGGTTTGCCGTGATGCTGCTGGGCTCCAAGCAGGCTTTTATGCACGAAGTGGGCCGCGAGGAGGGGGAGGTGCGCAACGACATCGCGCGCCACTACGCCATTCTGCCGAACCCCTCGCAAAAGGTGCCGAGCTATGCCATCGTGCGCGCGAGCACCATGGAGATCGGCTATGTGGACAAGAAACGCAAGATCGCCGGCGAGGACCGCATGCTCATTCCCGATGGCCTGCTGCAATGTGACACGGGCGTTTCGGGTAAGGAGGTCATCGACACGGTGACGCGCGTGGTCGAGGAGGTCGCTGAAGAGCACGGCGCCAACACGGCTGTAGCGCTCGCTAAGGTCAAAGCCGCCGTTGCCGAGAAGGTTGAGGATGACGAGGAGCTGCCGCCTTGGGATATCGTCGATGAGGTCTTTGAGGACGAACCGGTTATCAAGGAGAGCGTGCGCGCGGCATTGACCGAGGAGAAGGTGCCTGAGCGTGTGCCCGTGGAGCGCAAGCAGGTCGAACGCGCGGCGGTGCGCAATCACAAGATTCGTACCGACACGGGCATCGAGATCAGCTTCCCGGCCGAGATGGGTTCGAACTCCGAGTATATCGAGTTCGTCAACGAGCCCAACGGCCTCATCTCTATCGAGCTCAAGAACATCGGGTCAATTGAGAATCGATAAACTGCGCTTGGACGCTGCAGAAAAACAAAGGCCGAAGCCCCAATGGAGCTTCGGCCTTTTTGCTTAGAACTGCATTTCCTTGCAGGTTGACACGCCTCTAGAGCCGGCGTAAGCCTTCCTCGAGACCGGTCTTGCTGTCGGTCTTCTCGTCGCGCATCTTGATGACGCGGGCGGGGACACCGGCCACGACGGCGCCGGCGGGGACGTCCTCGACGCACACGGCGCCGGCGGCAACGACAGCGCCCTTGCCCACGCGCACGCCTTCCAGGACCACGGCGTTTGCGCCGATCATGACATCGTCCTCGATGATGACGGGCGTGGCGCTGGCGGGCTCCACAACGCCTGCCAGCACGGTGCCGGCGCCGATGTGGCAGTTCTTGCCCACGGTGGCGCGACCGCCCAGCACGGCGCCCATATCGATCATGGAACCCTCGCCGATAACGGAGCCGATGTTGATGATGGCGCCCATCATGATGACGGCGCGATCGCCGATCTCGACGCGGTCGCGGATGATCGCGCCCGGCTCGATGCGGGCGTTGATGCCCTTAAGGTCGAGCATGGGCACCGCGGAGTTGCGGCAATCGTTCTCCACGTCGTAGTAATCGATGGAATCGGCGTTGGCATCGAGGATGGCTTTGAGCTCGTCCCAGTCGCCAAAGACGGTCTTGCCGCGACGACCGCCGTAGACATGTGCGTCGCCCCAAGCAACCTTCATGCCCGGCTTCTCGCGCACGTACAACTTGACGGGCGTCTTTTTGGGCGCGGTGGCGATGTAGTTGATAATCTTCTGTGCATCCATCTCGGCTGCGTTACTCATATGCTGTTTCTCCTTTGCGTTGATACGGTTGATAGCTGGTTAGGCAAACATGACCTGGTCGAAGGTGTAGAAGCCGGGTTCGCGGGCGACGAGCTTCTGCGCGGCTGCCAGGGCGCCGTTGACAAAGATCTGACGGCTCGTGGCGCGGTGGGTGAGCGTGACCTCCTCGTCCTGGCCAAAGAAACTCACCTCGTGCACGCCGGCGACGGTGCCGCCGCGCAGCGAGTGCATACCGATTTCCTTGGAGTCGCGCGCGCCGCACATGCCCTCGCGACCGTAGACGGGGTGGTAGCCTGCTTCGGGCTCGGCCTCGACTATGGCGTCGAGCAGCAGCTTGGCGGTGCCGCTGGGGGCGTCGACCTTTTGGTTGTGGTGAGTCTCGACAATCTCGCAGTCAAAGCCGGGCAGCTTGCGCGTGGCCTGGGCCACTAGATGACGCAGGGCTGCGATGCCGATGGAGTAATTGCCCGAGTGCATAACGCGGGTGTTCTGGCCCAGCTCACGCAGACGGTCCATCTGCTCGGGGGTGTAGCCTGTGGTGCCCGAGACCAACGCCGCGCCCGTGCGCTCGACATAGGCGACGACGGCATCGAAGGTCACGACGTTCGAGAAGTCGATAATCACATCGGCAGCCGGTGCGTTCTCGAGCTCGCTCAAATCGAAGCCAATCTGGGCCACGATATCAAAAACGGGCTGCCCGGCGGCATCGACAATGCTTTCGGCGGTGGTGCGGATGAGCGAGCCCATGCGGCCCGTTCCCATAATGACGGTCTTAATCAAGCAGACCAGCTCCCTTCAGAGCATCGGTAAGTGCGGATCGCGTGTCGTCTGCCATGGGGCACAGCGGCATACGGTAGTTTGCCTCGATCATGCCCATCTGGGCGAGCGCTTCCTTAACGGGGATGGGGTTGACCTCGCTAAAGAGGGCGTTGATGAGCGGCTGGCCGGCAATCTGGATATCGCGGGCGCGCGCTACGTCGCCGTCCAGATAAGCGCGGCACATGTCGTGTACGAGCTGCGGCTGCACGTCTGCCCACACGCTGATGGTGCCCGAGGCGCCCAGGCTCATGAGCGGCACGGTAAGCGCGTCCTCGCCCGAGTACATGCGGAAGTCGTCTGACAGCAGGTGGGCGATCTTGGCCGCGTAGGCGACGTTGCCCGAGGCCTCCTTAATACCCATGATGTTGGGGTGCGCTGCCAGGCGCTCTACGTTGCGCTCGCTGATACCGCAGCCGCAGCGGCCGGGGATGTTGTACAGGATGCAGGGGATGTCAACGGCATCGGCGACGGTCTTAAAGTGCTGATAGATACCCTCTTCGTTGGACTTGTTGTAGTAGGGGGTAATGAGCAACAGGCCGTCGGCGCCCAGGCCCTGATAGGTGAGCGACTTGGTGAGCATGGTCTGCGTGGAGTTGGAGCCCGAGCCGGCGATGACGGGGACGCGTCCTGCAACATGCTTGACCACGGCGGCGACGACGGAGTTGTCCTCGTCATCGGTCATCGTGGCGCTCTCGCCGGTGGTGCCCAGGGTGAGAATGGCGTCGGTGCCATTTTGCAAGTGGAAATCGATAAGGCGCTCGAGCGCGTCAAAGTCGACACTGCCGTCCTTTTTAAACGGCGTAACCAGGGCGACGATTGAGCCCTCGAGATTGCGGATGTCCATGTTCTTCTCCTTCGCCTCCGCGATCTGGATGCGTTTGTTCCATTGAGCTGCGACTGCCAGGCGCTCGTCTTCGGCGCGACGGCGGGCACTTTCGGCGCGCGACTTGGCCAGCAGCTCTCGGCCGCACGGCAGCACGTCGAGCGTGGCAAAGTAATCGCCCGGGCGCTCGGCGCGGCGGATGAGGTCGGCCGCGCCATCGGGGCGCAGCAGGACCTCGGCCGAGCGCAGCCGTCCGTTGTAGTTGTAGCCCATGGAGTAGCCATGCGCACCGGTATCGTGGATTACAAGCAGGTCACCCATGTCGATATGCGGCAGCTTGCGATCGATAGCGAACTTGTCGTTGTTCTCGCATAGGTTGCCCGTGATGTCATAGGTGTTCGTGACGGGCGCCGTGGCCTTGTCGGCGCCGCCCGGCTGACCCATCACCGTAATGTGGTGGTAGGCGCCATACATGGCAGGGCGGATCAAATCGACGGCGCTTGCATCGACACCGATATAGTCCTTGTAGATCTGCTTCTCGTGGATAGCCTTGGTGACCAGGCAGCCGTAGGGGCCCATCATAAAGCGGCCCATCTCGGTGCAGATGGCCACATCGCCCATGCCGGCGGGAACCAGGATCTCGTCGTATGCCGCGTGTACTCCCTCGCCGATGGCGCGAATGTCGTTGGCCTGCTGCTCGGGCAGGTAGGGGATGCCGACGCCGCCGGACAGATTGATGAAGGCGACGTGTGCGCCGGTCTCGCGCTCCAGGCGTACGGCAAGCTCAAAGAGGATGCGCGCGAGCTTGGGGTAGTAGTCGTTGGTGACAGTGTTGCTGGCAAGGAATGCGTGGATGCCAAAGTCCTCGGCGCCCTTGGCCTTGAGCATGCGGAAGGCCTCGAAGAGCTGCTCGGTGGTCATGCCATATTTGGAGTCGCCCGGGTTGTCCATGATGCCGTTGGAGAGCTGGAACAGGCCGCCTGGATTAAAGCGGCAGCTGACCGTCTTGGGGATGGGCCCCGCAACGCGCTCAAAGAACTCGATGTGGCTGATGTCGTCAAAGTTGACGATGGCACCCAGCTTGTCGGCGAGCTCAAAGTCGGCAGCCGGCGTGTCGTTGGACGAGAACATGATGTCGTGGCCGGTGATGCCCAGCGAGCGGGCGATCATGAGCTCGGTATAGCTCGAGCAATCGCAGCCGCAGCCGTATTCGTTGAGAATGGAGATGAGTGCCGGGTTGGGATTGGCCTTGACGGCAAAGTATTCCTTAAAGCCCGGGTTCCATGCAAAGGCGTCGCGCACCTCTTGCATGTTGCGGCGGATGCCCGCCTCGTCATATAGATGAAATGGCGTGGGGAACTGCTCGACGATATGCTCGAGTGTCTCTTTGTCCACAAACGGCTGCTTGGCCGCATATGCCTCGTTGGGGGTCAATGCCATGTCCCGTAAACCTCGCTATCCAGACGGCGCCATCTGCGCATCGAATCCGCATAGCGTGGACCCAATGTCCGGATAGCGCTCCCGCATTGCTGCAGACAGTCCTGTGGGTGTTTCCCGCAGGCCCACCAGGTTGTTCGTGCCCGAAAAGCCCAGTTCGGCGGGTTTCGCCTCCCCACGGGGTCAAAGCCTGCCAGCTCGCCCGCGGTTCTTCGTGCCCGCGCCTCTATCAAGTGGTAACGACCCTACCACGTTGCACTTTAGCAAACAAGAGTATTCGTATATAACGTTTAAAAAATGCAGCAATATGCTGGAAACATGTGTGCCACAATCCTGTATCACAATAAGTTGCAACAGATATGCTTCACGAAGGGATCCTCTATGACCGAGCTCCAAGAACTCCGTCGCTATCGCCGCGATCTCCATAGCATTCCGGAGCTCGATTTCGATCTTCCGCAAACCATTGCCTATATCGAGGGCGTGTTGGCACCGCTCGCTTGCGAGGTGACCCATCCGTGCCCCAGCTGCGTCTGCGCCTTCTTCGACGCCGGCGTTAGTGCCGAGCATGCCACGGCGATTCGCGCCGATATGGATGCGCTGCCTATTGCCGAGGCAACAGGGGCAGCGTTCGCCTCGACACATCCCGGCAAGATGCACGCTTGCGGACATGACGGACACATGGCCATGGCGCTTGCCGCCGCGACGTATGTCGACCGTACGATTCGCGAACAGCCGGGCGCCATTAGGCGCAACGTTCTTTTTGTGTTCCAGCCGGCCGAGGAAACGACCGGTGGTGCCAAGACGGTATGCGAGAGTGGTGTGTTCGAGCGCTATGGGGCCGACCGCATTTTTGGCTTCCATGTGTGGCCCGATCTGCCTGCCGGCACGTTGGCGAGTTGTTCCGGTCCGCTGCTGGCGCGTTCGAGCGAGACGCATATCCATATTCACGGTACGAGCATCCACATTGCTAAGACCTATGGTGTGCCGGTTGGGGAGTCGCACGATGCCGCGTTGGCGGCAGCTAAGTTTTTGGTTGCCGAGCGCGAGCTGATGGACGAGCTGGGCACCGACGAGCCCTGTATCGGCAAGTTTGGCCTGCTGCAGGCTGGCACCGTTTGCAACGCGGTGGCGGGGGAGGCCCATGTTGCCGGCAGCCTACGTGTGTTTACGGACGGCATGTTCGACCGTGCACGCGAGGGTGTGCGCCGCGTGCTTGATGGGGCGTGCGCTGCAACGGGCTGCACGTACGATCTCGACTTTGCCGAGGGCTATCCGCCGGTCGACAACGACCCCGAGTTGTTTGCTCGAATCGCGCCTGCTCTGCCCGAGTTACGGCTCGTGGAGCCGCTGCTGATTGCCGAGGATTTCGCGTTCTATCAGCGCCATCTGCCGGGCGTGTTTTTCCTGCTGGGCACGGGTATGCCAGAGGACCAAGACAACCCGAGTGATTCGGATGGCTGCCCCGTCTATGCCACAAGCGCTCTGCATACCGATAGCATGCTCTTCGACGAGGAAATCCTGCTCAAAGGCCTCGATGTCTACAAACGATTGCTTGACTTGGAGTGATGATGAGGCGCCGACAGACTGCCGTGTATAGTCCTGGTGGGTGCGGGTGCGGCCTGCTGCTGCTTCCGGTTATTGCTGTGAGCATTGGCGTGATGTTTGCGCTTGCCGGGTTGGCAGCAGCGGCACTCGTGCTGTTGATTGTGGCTATTGGCGTGACGATTTGGCTCTGCCGCAATCGCGAGCAACGCCGTGCCGACGGTAAAACCAATGTCGGCTGGGTCGTCTTCCTGATCATTGCGTACCCGCTGAGTGTCAGCTACCTGGTGTTCTTTGCCCTGTTGATAATCAGTGCCTTTACCGGGAAATCCGTCACGGTGGGTTGATGCGCTGCCAGCAGACGGTCGCGCAAAGTGCGTTTGCTCGGCGTTTGGATAACTGCATTGGCCGTTTACCGCAACCTTAGCTCTCAGCTAATGAATTCAAGTTTAATCCTTCCTACGATGTGCTGTGTGCCGGCGCGGTAGCCGGATCGTAGGAAGGATGAATAATGGCAAAAGAGGGAAAGAAGCCGATCGGCAAGATTGTCCTAGGCGTCATCGTGGTGCTGGTTATCGTCGGTGCCGTGGGCTCTATGGGTGGCAATTCAACCGATTCGTCTGCGAGCGATTCGGCAAAACCTGCCGAGGCGACACAGCAGGCTGAGGAGCAAAAAGAACCGCAAGAACCGTATACCATTGCTGATGAGGCTGAAGACACCTCCAATCAGTTTGCCTATAAGATCACGGGCACGCTGACCAATAACACGGACAAGGAAAAGAGCTACATTCAGATTGAGTATGTTCTGTATGATGCCGATGGCAACCAGGTTGGAACGGCTCTTGCAAACACCAATCATCTGAAGGCGGGCGGCTCCTGGAAGTTCGAGGCGCTGGGTACAGTGTCTCCCGACCAGGTTGCTAGCTGGGAGCGTTCGGACGTAAGTGGTTTCTAGCATGTTGCATGCACTGGGGGAGGTGAAGCCGTATGCCCGATAAAAAGCTGACTGACGAGTTACTCAATGAGCTTCTCGACGCGCCAAACATCGATGGCTATATCAAGGAGCACGACTTTGCCACCCCGTCGCTTTCGGACTACCTGAAGCAGCTGCTGCAGGAAAAGGGCTTGGAGCGCTCGCGCGTGGTTCGTATGGCCGATCTCAATGAGACCTTTGGCTATCAGATCTTTACCGGTGCGCGTCATCCGAGTCGCAATAAGGTGCTGCAGATTGCCTTCGCCATGGCGCTAACGCTCAAGGAGACCAACCGCGCCTTGACGGCGGCGGGTGCCAACATCCTCAATTGTAAGGACCGTCGCGATGCGATCATCATCTTCTGTATCGATCGCGGGTGCAGCCTCCAAAAGGTCAACGAGGAGCTGTATCGCTTTGACGAGGAGACGGTGAGTTAGCGGCTGATATCTGAGCCGGCGGAGCTGCCGAACAACGATGCAAACGAACGGGGCGCGGATGCCGTGGGGTGTCTGCGCCCTGCGCTATGATGGAGGCTATGGATACTCAGACCCCAACATATTCCGATGACGAGCTGACTGCAGCGCTTGCCGAGCACCTGGCGTCGCTCGATCGCGACGACAGCTATCGCGTGGAGCGTGTACTTAAGCGCTCGTCCGTTGAAACAACCGAGCTCGTGTACTTTGAAGGAACCGGCGGTGGTTCGCTCGGCCCCTTTGTCCGTAAACGCATCGATGCTTCGGCTCAAATCGGCGGGGCATACGAGCGTCTGTTTGCCGCCCAGCGGGCAGGCAGGCGTTTTGAGCACCTGCCCAGAATCGTCGATTGTCGTCGTGTGGGCGACGAGCTCAACGTGGTTATGGAATACATCGAAGGGGAGACACTCGGGGCGCTGGTGGACCGTCTGGGAGCCACCCCCGATTATGCGCACGAATTGTATCCTGCCCTATGCGATGCCGTGGGCGAGCTCCACGCCGGTTTTGCAATGGCGGGGGAGACGTCGGCGTCGGTGATCCATCGTGACCTCAAGCCGTCGAATATCATCGTGACGGGTGCCAACTATACGCCTGATGACGGCCTGACATTTTCATCGCTGGTGATTATCGACTTGGGGATCGCCCGCGTATGGCGCGATGGCGCCGATACCGACACCGTCAAGTTTGGCACGCGACCCTATGCGCCGCCCGAGCAGTATGGGTTTGGGCAGACGAGTGTGCGCAGCGACGTCTACGCACTTGGCGCCCTGTTGTTCTTCTGCTTGACGGGAGTCGACCCTAAACCAGGGCTCGACATGCGCGAGCAATGCGAGGCGCGTGGCATTCCCACTCCACTTGCCGATGCCGTCTGCATGTCGATGGCGCTCGACCCGGCCAAGCGTTTTGCGAGTGCGGAGGCGTTGGGACGGGCGACGCACGCAGCATACGACCTGAGTCGTCCCGTGCGGCCTCCTGCGCCTGCGCCTGTCCGTACTCCGGCCTCGGAGACGGTGCTGACGCCCCAAGGGCTCCAGAACCCTGCAGGGCTTCCTAGGCCTGCCGCCTCCGCTGCATGCGGTCTGCTCTCTCGCGTTCCGGAGTCTCTGGGGCGCATTTGGAATACGCTCGTCTGCTTCTCGCTGCTTGTGTTCTTTGTCGGAAGTCACTTTGCCGTCTTTCACCCCACCGGAGCAAACCAAAGCTACCCGACGTGGCTTCTCATAATCGAGTATTTTTTCTTTGTCGATGGCCTTATGGTGCTTATGCATTTTGCGCTGTTCGATAAGCGCCGTCTTCGTCGGCGATTCGCACTGCTCGACAGCTATCGCGGCAAGAAACTCGCGAAACTCTGGCTCAAGGCATTGGGTGTGCTGCTCCTATGCATAATCGTCATAGTCGCGGTTGCCAATGCGACCGGCGTCGTCGATACCTCCGCTACCTAAAAGAAAAGGGCCCCGTTGGGGCCCTTTGCAGTTGCACTTAGATGCGGTTCATCTGAGCGGCGACTTTGTTGTACCAGTCCTGCCACGTGGGCGGGCAGTACTTTTTGGCCGCTGCCGGGGTAAGGGTGGAGCCATAGTTGGCGCCCAGATAGGCAACGTGAGCGGAGATGCCCTCGCTCCAGCTGCCAAAGCTGCGCCAACCGCCGCCACGTGCACTCCAGCCCCAGGCGTTGTAGGAATTGGCGCAATAAGCACCCTTGGTGCTCTCGATGCAGGCGATAGCGGGGGACCAACGGGGGTCGACACCGGTATTCCAAGCGGCGACGGCAAAGTTGTAGCCCTGGCCTGCCATGGGGGAGCCGGCGAGATAATTGTCGATGCGGCTCGTCCACTCATTAATGAACGAATCGTAATCGGAGCTACCGGTATTGGCGTTGTTCACCGTGGTGTCGATGGTGGTGTTGGTGTTGGTGGCCTGGCTGCTGGAATTGCTGCCGCTTACGCCCTCGCCCGAGAGCTTCTCGGCGGCAGCGGCCTTATCGGCCTCAAGCTTGGCAAGCTCAGCGGCATTTTCCTGCTCGGCTTTTGCCTGTGCCTCGCTGCGGAGCTGCTGGGCCTGCGTCAGCGCATCCTCGGCGTTTTTCTGCTCTGCCTCAAGCTGTGACTTGGCCTGCTGGAGCTCGGCCTTGTTCTGCTCGAGTTCGGTTTGCATGTTATTGAGCTCTTCGATCTCGTCGACGCTCGAGCTCGTGATCTGGTTGGTGTATTTGCAGGTCGTGATGAACTCACCCAGGCTCTGCGCGTTGACCAGGAAGCTCACGATGGGATTGGTGCCCTTCTGATACTTGTACAGATCGCGCATGGCGGAGCTTGCCTTGGCCTGCTGCTCGGGAAGCTTGGCCTCGATTTCCTCGATGCTTGCCTCATTGGAGTCAATCTGCTTTTGCAGGTCATCGAGTTTGGTGCGGGCGTCGTTGTAGGCGCTCGTGGCGGCTTCGATCTTCTGCTGGGCTGCGGAAAGCTGGTCCTGCGTTGCCTGCGAGGCGGCATACGCCGCAACGGGGGAGAGCATCGGCGTGGCCGTCAGCGCAACGGCGAGCGCGGCGCTCGTGATGATACGAGCCGGCTTCGACGCAATGAGCGCTGCGGTGCGATGATTCGAATGCTGCATCCAGTCCCTCTGCAATCAATCGTAGGTTATGGTTCGAACGGTATTCTACTACTGCTTTCGACCTCAACTTGAACCTTAAAGGTCCCAAAGGGTCAAGTTGAACTTGAGGCTTTGGCTTTGACCTGCAGTTATGATGAATTGTTGAGAAACCATAGAGTTCAACTTTAACGTTACAGAGCCCTGTTTGAGAGGAGTTTTGGGCTGTAAAAGCCATCTCAACGTGGGGTTTTATAACTACAGCGTGCCCCTCTGGCGAGCCTGCTCAATCTCTTCGAGGGCCTCGGCGGGGGTGAACGAACAGGTGCCGTCGCCGAGTTTGATTACCTGGATATCGTCGCCGGCGTAGACCTCTCCGCCCTTTAGTACCACGCCGAAAACGCCCTCGTGGGGAAAGATGCAGTCGCCGGCGAGATAGTAGATGGCACAGCGTGTGTGGCAGACCTTGCCGATTTGGCTGATTTCGACAAGCACCTCGCTGCCAAGCTTGAGCTGTGTGCCCAAGGGGAGCGAGAGCAGGTTGATGCCCCGGGTTGTGAAGTTCTCTCCAAAGTCACCCTTGCGCACATCGAGTCCGCGGGCCTGCGCCGTCTGGATGGACTCTGCGGCCAAAAAGGAAACCTGACGGTGCCAATGCCCGGCGTGTGCGTCGGAGGCGAGGCCAAATTGCTCTATAACGGTGTCGTGTCCATCGGCGACGGGCGACTTGCGCGTGCCCTTGCGTGCCGACGTGTTGATCGAGACGATGCGGGCGGGTCCGTTGTAGGCGTCGTTTGCCGTGCACAGGGGAGCGGTCGCTTTCGCACGTTCCGCCAGCTCGCGCCTCGCGGCATTGAGGATGGGATTATCGGTCGGATGGTCTTGGGGCACGTGTGCGCCTTTCGCTCGAGGATGTCAATACGCTGAATCCTACAACAACGGTAGGTTCATTGCCCATTGTCATACAACGGTGGGCGCCGTCTTCGTGCTGGCCTTCGTGCTGGACGATTACGTCGATTGCCATAGATACGGTGGAGCTTTGGGCGCCGGCGGCTTGGCACGCTAGAATAAATCAGTTGCGCAAAGACCGCCCGTTGTGTGGGCAGTTCATGATAGGAAGTTTCCATGGCATTGCAATTTACAGAGCGCGAGTTCATTCCCGTGCTGCTCGGTGGCGACATCAACGCCTATTCGGTGGCGCGCGCCTTCTACGAGGAGTACCAGGTCAAGAGTCTGGTCTTTGGCAAGTATCAGACGGGTCCCGCGTACCGCAGCCAGATTATCGACTACACGCCCAACGTGGATATCGACACCATGCCCGTGATGCTCAAAACCGTCAACGGCATTGCCCAAGCGCATGCCGACAAGACGATTGTCCTTGTGGGCTGTGGCGATAACTATGTCGCTCTCGTGGCTCAAGCCAAGGATGCTCATGAGCTGGCGGATAACATCGTCGCTCCCTACGCGCCCTACAGCATGCTCGAGCAGTGCCAGAAGAAGGAGATCTTCTACGAGCTGTGCGAGAAGCATGGCGTGCCCTATCCGCACACGTTTACCTTTACCAAGACGATGCTCAATGCCCAGGGTGAGGCGCCTGCCGAAGTGCTCGACCAGATCGATTTTCCTTACCCGATGATTCTGAAGCCTTCTGACGGCATCATGTGGTGGCAGCACGAGTTCGAGGGCCAGAAGAAGGCCTATGAGATTGCCGACCGCGCCGAGCTGGAACAGGTCATTCGCGATTCGTATGCCAGCGGCTACACCGACGACCTGATCTTGCAGGATCGCGTGCCCGGCAACGACGAGTACATGCGCGTGCTCACCAGTTATTCCGACCGCAACGGCAAGGTGCGCATGATGTGCCTGGGTCACGTGCTGCTCGAGGAACATCAGCCCCACGGTGTCGGCAACCATGCCTGTATCATTACCGAGCCCAACGACGAGCTCATGGGCGGCGTGCGCAAGTTGCTCGAGGACCTTCACTTTGTGGGCTATTCCAACTTTGACGTAAAGTACGACGAGCGCGACGGCTCGTTTAAGTTCTTCGATTTCAACACGCGCCAGGGCCGCAGCAACTACTACGTTACCAACAGCGGCTTTAACGTTGCCAAGTATGTGGTGGACGAGTATGTGTTCAACCGCCCGTTTGAGCCGGAGTTTGTGACGGCGCAGGACGAGGCCCTGTGGATGGTCGTTCCCATGGGCGTCGTCGACAAGTACGTCAAGGATCCCGAGCTGCGCGCTAAGGTTCATCGCCTGGACAAGGAAGGCAAGGGTGCCGACCCTTCGTTTATGAAGGGCGACTTTGTCTTTAACCGCTGGCTGCGCATGTGGCACACCAAGCTGCGCCACTTTAAGCTGTTCAAGACGTATTACAAGTAGATGAGCGCGGCGCCCGTCCGGTTTGCATCGGGCGGGCGCGGGTATGATACGCGCAATTGCGCAAGCGTCACCAAGGAGGCGGCGATGGAAAAGCTGGGAGTTATCGGCGGCATGGGCGCCGAGGCCACGTCGTATTACTACGACCAGGTGGTGCGTCATACGGCTGCTGCCTGCGATCAGGAACATATCGACATGGTGGTGCTCTCCAAGTCGACCATGCCCGACCGCACGTTGGCCATTAAGACCGGCGAGCATGCCAAGCTGCTGGCGACCATGAAAGAGTGTGCCCAGGCACTCGAGTCGCTGGGCTGTGCGCACATTGCCATTCCCTGCAACACGTCGCACTACTTCTACGACCAGATCCAGTCGTTTACGAAGGTGCCGATTATCCACATGCCGCGTGAGTCGGTGCGCTATGCCCTTGCGGGTGCGGTGATGGGGGAGTGCGAGTTCGACCCCAACCTGAGTATGCCGGCCGAGCCGGTGCACAAGATTGGCATTATGGGAACCGATGGAACCGTGGGCGCGGGCGTCTACGGACGCGAATGTAAGGCTGTGGGTGTTGAGGTTGTCTATCCCAGCGAGAAACGTCAGAACGATGTGATGTCGCTTATCTACGATGATGTGAAGGCCGGACGTGAGCCCGATATGGATAAGTTCGACCGCGTGATGTGGGAGTTCGCCCGTAGCGGCTGCGACCGCGTCATTCTGGCCTGCACCGAGCTCTCGGTGCTGCAAAAGTACCGAGAGATGCCCGAGATCACCCTCGACGCCATGGATGTCCTGGTGCGCGAATCCATCATCCGCAGCGGCGCCCCCTACCGCCTCTAGCTTCCGACCCGCCAAAAAGGGACAGGTTAATTTTGGTAGGTTTTATCTGGTGAAACAGTAAAGGCCTCGGCTCGTTTGGTGCGAGCCGAGGCCTTTTGCGTTGGGCGGTTGCTGTCGGTGGTGAACTAGAACAGGAAGCCGATGGCGATGAGGGCGATGCTGACGATGAGCACGGCGATGTCCAGACCCTTGATGGGATAGCGCTTGTACGAGCTGGCGCGTGTGCGCAGATAGAAGCCGCGCTGTTCTGCCGCCAAGGCTGTGGCATCGGTCTTGCCCACGCTCGAGATGAGCAGTGGCACGCACAGTGGCAGCATGAGCTTAAGCTTCTTGATGGGGTTCTTGGTATCGTACTCGACGCCGCGTGCGGTCTGCGCCTCCATGATGGCATTCATCTCCTGACCAAACACCGGTACAAAGCGCAGCGCCGTGGTAAAGGTGAAGGCATAGCGATACGGCACATGCAGCACCTCGACGCAGGCGTTGGCAAGGTCGTTGAGCTTGGTCACCATGAGCATGAGGATGAGTGGTAACGCCACACCCAGCAGGCGCAGGCAGGCCTTCGATCCTGTGATGAGGCCCGTGTCGGTGATAAAACCCCACACCACGTTGCCATCGCGCATAAAGGCCAGCTGGAGCATCAGCATGATAAGCGCGAGCGGAATCAGCAACTTGAGCAGCGAGAACAGACGGTCGACGACGCCGGCGTAAGCTCCCAGTGCGAGCGTGAGCGCCAGAAAGCCCAGCAGCGCCACGTAGGTGTCGGACAAAAAGATGCCGACGATGATGGCGGCGGCGAGGCCCAGTTTGACGACGGGATTCAGGCGATGCAGCAGCGTATCGCCCGGCATGTAGTCGATGACGTTAACCACGGTGGACCATCTCCTTGGTAATTCGAACGACATCGGTGACCTCGCTCACCTGCGCAAAAGCGGGCGAGACGGAAGATGCCAGACGGCGCGAGAGTTCGATGACCTGGGGCGGCTCAACGTAGGCATGCTGCATGAGTTCGATGTTCGAGAACAGCTCGTGCGTGCGGCCGCGATCGAGGATGCGACCGTCGGCCATTACTACGATGCGCTCGGCAAAGTCGGAGACGACTTCCATGTCGTGGCAGACCATGATTACGGCGCAGCCACGCTCGGCCATGGTACGCACCGTTTCCATGACGGTCATGCACTCGCGGTAATCAAGGCCGCTCGTGGGCTCGTCGAGCACCACGATTTTGGGCTCTACGACCACGACGGAGGCGAGTGCCACCATTTGTCGCTGGCCGCGCGAAAGCGAGAAAGGCGCCTCGTCGGCCGGCAAGCCAAAGCGGTCGATGACGAGTTGGGCACGACGCAGAGCCTCGGCGCGGTCCATGCCGCCAAGCTCCAAGCCAAAGGCGACCTCGTCGAGCACGGTGTCCTTGCAGATTTGACGGTCAGGGTTTTGGAAGAGGGTTGCGACCTCGCGGGCAATGCGGCTCGTGGGGACGGTTGCGGTATCCAGTCCCGTGACGCGCACGCTGCCCGAGGCGGGCTTGAGCAGACCCGTGAGCAGCTTGGTGAGCGTGGTCTTGCCGGCACCGTTTTGGCCGACGATGCCCACGAGCTCGCCAGGATAGAGCGTCAGGCTAAGGTCGTGTACGGCGGCTCCGCCATTGGGATAGGCAAACTCAACATGGTCGAAGGTGAGTACGGGTTCGGCGTCCTTGGCATGAGGGCGCAACGACGGTGCATGCGGGGAACCGGCGGGCGCCTGGGCTTCGATAGCCGCGCGTGCGGGGTCGACGATGCCCGAAATCAGGCACTCGGCCTCATCGACATCCAAGCAAGGGGTACCGCTTACTAGACCATCGGTTTCGAGGCTATTGAAGATACGCGTGACGCGAGGGCAGTCGACGCCGATGGCACGAAGCTCGTCGGTATGCGCGAAGACCTCGTGTGGCTCGCCCTGCAGCGCGATTTCGCCATGGTTGAGCACGAGCACGCGGTTGCAGTACTCCGAGAGCAGGGCGACCTTTTGCTCAACGACGACGATGGTGATTCCAAGTGTGCGGTTTGCCTCACGCAGCGTCTCGAAGACCAACGTGGAGCTGGCGGGGTCGAGTGCCGCGGTGGGCTCGTCGAGAACCAAGACGCGCGGACGCATGGCGAGGATGGCGGCGATGGCTACCTTTTGCTTCTGTCCGCCCGAGAGGGTGGCGATCTCGCGGTCGCGCAGGTCGCTGATGCCGACGGTCTCGAGCGTTTCGCTCACGCGCTGCTCGATCTGGTCGTGGGGAACGCCAAAGTTCTCGAGGCCAAAGAGCATCTCGTCCTCGACGACCGAAGCGACCATCTGCGTGTCGATATCCTGCAGCACACTGCCGACGATTTGCGAGACGTCGGTGAGCGAGACTTCGCAGGTGTCGTGGCCGTCGACCATGACGGACCCAAAGAACGTGCCGGTGTAGTGGTGGGGCACGGCACCCGAGGGCCCGATGATGCCGATGAAATCTCCCTTGTTCACGCTGAGCGAGATGTGGCTGAGCGCCTGCTCGGTCTGCGTGCCATAGGAGAACGAGACATCGTCGACGTTGATGATCGTTTCCATGGATACCTTTCATAGTCATTGGGGACAGTCTTAAATGACCAGTTGTTTAAGACCGTCCCAAAAAAGTTCGTTGTTTGGGACGGTCTTTGGTGGTGAAGCACGGAGACGGCTTTACGAGGGGGCCCAGGTTGGCGCGAAAGAGGAGCGAAGCGTACTTGGGTACGCGAGCGACGAATGAACGCCAAGATGGGGTGGCTCGTAAAGCCGAGCGGGTTAGTTGAGCCTAAGGGCCTTCTGGATGGGCAGGTAGAGGGCGCCGACCAGAATGGCGTTAAAGACGGCGGTCATGGCGACGACGGGCAACATGGCGGCGGCGAGCTCGCCTACCACGCCGAGCATGGCCATCTTGATGACCATGAAGATGACGCCGGAGACAAAGGTGGTCAGGAAGGTTGCAACAATGGCGACGGCAGGCTTGACCTGACCGTTCTTGCCGGCGGCGTTGACGATGCCGGCCATGAGCATGGCGGCGATGCCCTCGGCGGCAAAATCGACGAACGGCGAAGTGGTGGTGATCTGGATCACGGCAGCCGAGATGAGGCCGATGACGAGCGCCTGGCCGATGTTAGGGCGAACGACCAGGATGGTGAGGCAGAAGGCCGAGATGATGAACTCGGGGCTGATCATGCCGCCCGAGATGCCCGAGATGGCCTTGCCGACGGTGAAGTTGAGGATGAAGCCTGCAGCGAGCAGGATGGCGAGCAGGACGAGAGCGCGGACGTCGAGTTTGCCGCGGTCGGCGGTCTGGACGGTGCGGGGCTGGGCGGCGGTGGTGTTCTGAGACATGGTGAAAATCCTTTCGGAATGGGGGTGCAAGAGAAAAGCGGAGGCGCGTGATGCGAATGCGATCGGGCTCGAGATAGAAAAAGGCCCCCGGTCGAAACCGGAGGCCTTCCAATCACCTAGAGCGCAAAAACAGGCGTGAGGGACTCACTGTCGACCGATCGTATTCGCATCACGCCACCACCAGTTGTTGAGAGACTTCATCGTGTTCTTCATGTCGGTGGCTCCTTTCGTGATGCCGTGGCGCGGTCGCACCTAGTTGCTGTTGCGCTGCACTATAGCACAGCGAAGTGTGTGCGGGGAAATCTTTTTAAAAAGATTTCAGGCGGGTTTCCCGCCGGTCAAAAGAGCGGGCTGAGCGGGCGAGGCTGCCATTGCTGCCTTGCCCGCTCAGCTAAGACGTTACTCCTTATTGCGACGGTAGAGGAAGTAACCGCCCGCGGAGATGACGGCAACGCCAGCGATGGCGAATGCAGCCACCACGCGGCCATCAAAACGATCACCGGTGGTGGGCAGGCCGCCCTTGGCGTTCGTCTTGTTGGTGGTTACCGTGGTCGTGGTGTCCGACTTGCCAGGCTTCTCGGGCTTGGTGGTGGGCTGCTCGGGCTTAGCGGGCTGCTCGGGGGTACCGGGCTGCTCAGGAGTACCAGGCTGCTCGGGAGTGCCAGGCTGATCCGGGGTTACCGGATCGGTGGAAAGAGCATCCTTGGCGTAGGTGATGGACACCTTGAGGCCGTTGGTCTCAGTGTTCAGATCGCTCGGAGTGAAGGGCTCGTCAAAGTTTTCGGCCTTCTGATAGGCGCGCATCTCCTGGAGCAGGGCCTTGCACTTCTTGTAGGTGTTCTCGGTAGCAGCCTTGCCGGCCTTGTTGGCCAGGGCAGTGCGGCCCTCGGTGGTCGTCTCGGCCAGCATGGCGGCGTCAACTTCCTTGTTCTGCTCGATGAGCTCGTTCTGGAGCGCATCGAGGTAGGCGCGGACGCTGATACCAAGGGTGTCAGGGTTCTCAAAGCAGAGCGAGCTGATGTCCATGAGGACGTAGTTGATTGAGTTCTCGGGCTCTTCGTTGTACACGACGTCAGTCTGTTTGCAGTGATCGAAGGAGACGGTCTGATCGCTGAAGTACGGGCTGACCTCAGTTATCAGAGCGGAGTACAACGGGATAGCGACGGAGTACGCGGCGCGGGAGAGCATTTCCCACTGGATGGTAGCGACTTCGGGGTCATACCCGCGACGAATCTGGAAGAGGTTGATCTCGGTGCTGCGCTCGCTGCCGATGCAATAAACACCATCAGTGTTCGCGTTGAGGCCAGGGACGTTCTCGCCGCGGTTGCCGAAGGCGCGAATCAACTCGAAAGTGCTCCAACCAGACTTGCCAGGCTTGAAGAACAGGGGCTGGATTTCGCTGACCATGGCTCCCTTTTGGTCAGGTTTTCCATCCTTCTTTACTGTGATAATGTCGTAATCTGTGCCTTCGGTCAGCTGACTACCAAAATAATCGCGGCCTTGCACATAGCGGGACCACTGGTTTACGCCGGAATCAGCGAGGCTTTCGCCATACGTTTGGGCGACATCGAATTTGCCGTCAGCGGAGTATTTGGCGAAACCCTTTTCTTCGGGCATGGATTGGATCTTTTCAGAGTGGAGGCAATTCTCGGTGTCATTGAGGTCGACATCGTAGTTGAGGCTCCCGATATTAGGGTTGAGCGACGCGACGTCGTCAGCGAGCTTCATGGCGATCCACTGATGGGCGGAAAGTGTGGCGAACAGCCAGGTCTCGTTGTTGTCGGCGATGATGATCTGGTCGTTGGTGCAGACGCCTTGATCATCGATCAGGCTGCCGAGAAGCTCGACGCCCTCGCGGGCCGTGGCGCTCTCGCCCAAGATGATGCTGGCATAGCTATATTCGCCCAGACCCACTCCCTCATCGATGGGGTCTGCTGCTTCGGCATCCTCGTTATAGGAGGTGCTCAGCGTGGCAGAGCAGGACACGCCCTTCTCGTTGATTCCGGCTTCGGAGTAGGCGTCGGTGCGACCCAACCAGTTGGAGGGGTGGTCGCGTACATAGCTGTAGCGATAGGTAGGCTTATTCGAAGTGTATTCGAAAGCAGATTCAATCGAGCTGTACGTAAAGCCGGGTTTATGAGCGGGCTCGATGCCATAGTGCTTGAGGTAACGCGCTCCAAAGTCCTCGGCGCGGCCGTAGTACGTGTTGCCGTCGGCCGTAAGGTTTTTGCCCATGTACATCTGCGTGCAGGCGAGCGCAGAGGTCGGCATGGACATGATGGTTGCAGCTCCAAAGGCGAGGCCTATGCCTAGCTTCTTGAGCGCGTTGACGGGGTGAGTTTTCCTCATTTTCCCTCCCAGCGTGCGAAAGCCCTCCGTTGCCAGAGGGCTTCAGCCAATAAAGACACCCCATTAGCGTAACGAACTGGAAACAATATTCATCTATGAAAGAAACTTACTCGATAAGCGTGATGAAATATGCGATGAGCGGTTAATTGTACTCAGTTTGTAGCTTTACTTTAATAAAGACGCCCTGTAATTACTGTAGCCGAATAAAGTAGCTGGGAATGCCCGAAATGAAAATCCCCTACTGTTTGGCAAATGAATAAACAGCAGGGGAGACGATAATTGGATGAATATCATACCAATGTGGAATTACTTCTTCCGGCGGTGGATCACGTTGATCGCATAGCCGATGAGCATGGCCAGAACAATGACGATAAAGCCGAGCAGGGGATTGTCGTTCATGGGGTCCTCCTATTTTCCGAGCGGGGAGAATTCGTCGACGATGAGGTCGAGGCATTGCGGAAGCGCGCGGGCTCCAAAGACGCCCGAGTTGCTGGAGATGATCTCGCCATCGAACTGCATGCCCAGCGACGGCGTGCAGGTGATTTTGGCTTCCTTGGTCTGGATGATCTTGAACTGCGGACGGCCGAGCACCTTGCCGGCGGGGTCGAGCGCGGCGGTGATCACAGTGGGCAGGAGCTGGACGGTTTTTACGGGCTCGATGACCGCGATGTCGACCATGCCGTCGTTCATGCGGCAGTCGGGGAACAGGTTGATGTCGTTTTGAATGACCGAGGTGTTGCCGGCCATGCAGCAGATGCCATCGAGCTCCTCGACAATGCCGTCATGCTCAATCGTAAAGTGCGCCACCGTGGGGTTGGGTGTGGCGAGCGCCGACAGGAAATAGGCGATCTCGCCGATGTCGTTTTTGGCGGGGGCGGCCTTCATCATGATCTCGGCGTCGAAGCCCGAGCCGGCGATGATGATAAAGCCGTGGCGCTTTTCGTTGCCGTTCTCGTCGAGCCAAAAGAGCTCGCCCATGTCCGCCTTGACGGTACGGCCGACGCGGCAGGCCTTGGCAAGCGCCGCGGCCTCGGGGGCATTGCCAATGTTATTGAAGAACAGACAGGCCGTGCCGGAGGGGAAGACGAGCGTGGGGACGCCGCATCCGCGCATTTGGTCGAGCACGTTGGAGACGGTGCCGTCGCCGCCCGAAATCACCACGCGATCGAACTCGCGCACATCCGCCACGGCGTCCTCGGGCTCCATGCCGTCGCCGATAAAACGCATCACGACCTCGTCGCCGCCCTGCGCGAGGGCGTGCGTGAACGCGTAGATTTCATCTGAGCTGGGGCCCGATGCCGGGTTGTGGATGATAAGGCAGCGCATACTTACGTTCCCGTTCTGTGACTAACCGAGTATAGTTGTAAGGCAATGCCGATATCCTACCCGTGTTTTTCGGGCCTAACCTTATTCGATGGGTTGATATGTACATTTCCACACATCAGGCTCTACTCGACTTTTGCCAGCGCGCTCGCGAGTCCGACGCGATTGCCGTCGATACCGAGTTTTTGCGCGAGCGCACGTTCCATCCGCGCCTGTGCTTGGTCCAGATTGCCACCCCTGCCGAGAGCGTCGCGGTCGATCCTTTGGTGATCGACGACCTATCGCCGCTCGCCGAGCTTATGGGCGATGAGAGCGTGACCAAGGTGTTTCACGCCTGCTCGCAGGATATGGAGGTTATGCTCCATACCGTGGGCGTGTTGCCGCGTCCCATTTTTGACACGCAGGTGGCCGCCGCCTTTTTGGGCGAGCGTCAGCAGATTTCCTACGGCGCGCTCGTGCAGACGTTTTGCGGCGTTTCGTTGCCTAAGACCGAGTCGCTGACCGATTGGTCGCGCCGCCCGCTGACCGATAAGCAGATTGAGTACGCGATCGATGACGTCAAGTACCTGATCGTCGCTTATACCGAGATGATGAGCCGCCTGCGTGAGCTGGGCCGCGTGGACTGGGTGCTTGATGAGTTGCGTCCTCTGGCCGACGAGTCACACTACCGCGCCGACCGCCATGAGGCATTCCGCAAGGTCAAGCGCATCAACTCCTGCAGCCGCCATCAGCTGGGCATTGCGCGCGAGCTCGCCGCCTGGCGCGAGGACCGCGCCGAGCGCCGCAACATCCCGCGCAAGTGGGTCATGTCCGACGATACGCTGCTGGCCCTGGTTAAGCGCAATCCCGTGCGTGTCGAGGAGTTCCGCAGCATCCGCGGCACCGATCAGCTGGGGGAGCGCGATGTGGACGGCGCGCTCATGGCCATCAAGCGCGGCGCGAGCTGTCCGCACGATCGCCTGCCGCTCATGGTACGCGGGCATCGCCAGATTTCGCCGGAGCTGGAGAGCGTGACCGACCTGATGTACGCGCTCATCCGCCTGGTTGCCGAGCGCTCGGGCGTGGCGACCTCGGTCATTGCCTCGCGCGATGACCTGGCCGATTACATCGAGCATCCCGAGCAAAGCCCCCTGCGCGAAGGCTGGCGCTTTGAGCTCGTGGGCTCGCGCCTGGACGATCTGCTCTCGGGCAATATGGGGTTGACGGTCAAAGATGGCAAAATTGAATTGCTATAGGTATATAGTTACGCGGTTTTGCCAAACCGCGTAACAGCTCGACGCTGCAAACGGCCGAGAGCGGCAATCTGACGTTCAATCGTCGCTCGCGTACCAAAGTACGCGTCGCTTCTCTTTCACGTCACCTTGCTCGCTCTCGGCCGTTTTCGCTGACATTGCCAAAACATCGATGTTGATTTGCTGGTCAGTCGAATGGGTAGAATGCCTCCAACGTGTAACTCGATTCGGAGGAATTCGCATGCCTTATTACTATGGATACGGCTTTGGCATTGACCCGCTGTACCTGCTGGTTGTTCTTGTCTGCACGGTGCTTGGCCTTGCCGCGCAGAACTATATTAACTCGACGTACAAGACGTGGTCTAAGGTGCGCTCGGACGGCGATACGGGTGCCACGGTTGCTCGCCGCATGCTCGATGCCAACGGTTGTAGCGCCGTGGGTATCAAGGGTGTTGCCGGCGAGCTCACCGATCATTACAACCCGCAGGACAACAACCTGTATCTGTCGGATGCCAACCGTTCGGGCGGGTCGGTCGCAAGCGTTGCCGTCGCCTGTCACGAGGCAGGCCATGCCGCCCAGCGTCAAAGTGGTTATGCCATGATGAAGGTACGCACCGCTTTGGTCCCCGTCGTCAACTTTACCCAGAACACCTGGACGATCGTGCTGCTCATGGGCCTGTTCATGAACATCGCGGGGCTCACGACCCTCGCGCTGGTCTTCTTCTCGTTTAGCGTGCTGTTCCAGCTGGTTACGCTGCCGGTCGAGATCGATGCCAGTCGCCGCGCCGTGGCGTATATCGAGCAGTCGGGCATGAGTTCCAAGCAGTTCAACGGCGCCAAGAAGGTGCTGACGGCAGCCGCGCTTACCTATGTGGCCGCAGCGCTCACCTCGATTATTCAGCTGCTCTACCTGATGGCTCGCTATAACAGAAACTCCAACCGATAACAAATGGGACCGACGGGCGCCGTGGGGATTTGTGTCCCCGCGGCGCTGTACTATGTGTTGGACTTGAATTTGCGCAGGGCCGGAGCCCATGTGCACGATGACGAAAGGGGGCTGCGTGGCAGGCTGGAATCTGACCGGCAATACCGTTTCCGCCGAGTTCGACGGATCGGACGAGCGGGAGCGCAAAGAGCTCAGCGTGAGCCAAGCGGTGGAGATCGCCGCCGGTGCGCTCGATGCCATTCCGCAGCTGAGCGTTTTGGGTGAGGTCACGGGTTTCCGTGGTCCCAATGCCCGAAGC
This sequence comes from uncultured Collinsella sp., assembly GCA_902497025.1. Lineage (GTDB taxonomy): Bacteria > Actinomycetota > Coriobacteriia > Coriobacteriales > Coriobacteriaceae > Collinsella. The sequence continues at coordinate 143,690 of CABVDJ010000002.1, forward strand.
GGCCACTGCTACTTCCAAATCAAGGACGACTCGGCCGCCGTTGACTGCATCATCTGGAAGGGCGCCTACCTTAAGCGCACCTTCGATCTGCGTGACGGCATGCAGGTGAGCTTTAAGGGCAGCTTCAATCTCTATAAGGCCACGGGCCGCATGAGCTTTGTCGCTCGCTCGTTTTCGCTGGCGGGGGAGGGTCTGCTGCGTCAACAAGTGGCTCAGTTGGCCGAAAAGCTGCGTCGCGAGGGCCTGATGGACGAGGCGCGCAAACGTCGCATTCCGGTGTTTTGCTCGCGCGTGGCAGTCGTCACCTCGCTTTCGGGCGCCGTAATCGACGACGTCAAGCGTACGCTGCGCCGTCGCAACCCGCTCGTCGAGCTTGTCTGCGTGGGCGCAAAGGTCCAAGGCGAGGGCGCGCCGGTAGAGCTTATTGAAGGCTTGCACCGCGCCGCTGCCATTACGCCGGCGCCCGATTGCATCTTGCTGGTGCGTGGCGGCGGCTCCTTCGAAGACCTTATGACCTTTAACGACGAGGAGCTTGCCCGTGCGGTGGCAGCCTGTCCCGTGCCCGTGGTGACGGGCATTGGACATGAGCCCGATACCTCGATCTGCGACATGGTGAGCGACCGTCGCGCCTCCACGCCCACGGCTGCGGCAGAATCGGTGGCGCCGGCTATGACGGAGTTGGTCGATGTGCTCGAGGCGCGCCATCAGCGTCTGGGCGCCGCGATGGCTTCGATGATCGGGTCGGATCAGGTCGATCTGGAAATGCTCGACCAGCGCGGTCGTCGTGCCTGGGACACCTATACGGCTCGTCTGGGCGACGCGCTCGATGCGGCCGCGTGCCGCCCGTGCCTCAACGACCCCACGTTTATGGTCGAGCGTCGCGAGTCTGAGCTCGCCCTGACGGCCGATCGTCTGTCCGGCGCCATCGCACGCTCGGTCGGGACATTCCGCTCCAACTTTGAGCGCCTGCCCGAGCGTCTGGTTGCAAGCACCTCGGGGCTCGATGGCAAGCGCCATGCGCTCACACTTGCGAGTTCCCGTCTGGAGCATCAGGGGCGCACGATGCTCAGCAAATCCGCGTCCGACCTGGGCCGAGCTGCCGCGTCGCTCGATGCCTTGTCGCCGCTCAAGGTGCTTGCCCGCGGTTACTCCATCGCGTACAGCGATGACGGTGTGGCTACGAGCGCCAAGACCTTTAAGCCCGGCGATGCCATTCGCGTGCGCATGGCAGACGGCAACGTGGCGGCAACGGTCGATACGGTCGAGTAGGCCGCGTTTCATAGCGATAAACCTTTAGGAAAGGAAACAGATATGGCAGAGAAGACCCCGGTCGAGCAGCTTACGTACAAGCAGGCCTCGCAGGAGCTGGAGCTCATCATCCGCAGCCTGGAGTCGGGCGACATGGAGCTCGAGGAGTCGCTCGAGAGCTACACCCGCGGCGTTGAGCTCCTCAAGAGCCTGCGCACCCGCCTGTCCGATGCCGAGCAGAAGGTCTCGGTGCTCCTGAAGGACGTCGACGGCAACGACGTGCTCGCCGACGGCGAAGCCGCCAACACCGACGACAGCCTCTCGTTCTAACCATCCCGACCAAATATAATTACCTTGGTCTGTGAGAAAGGAACCAGCCATGTGTGATTGCATCTTCTGCAAAATCGCCAACCACGAGATCCCCTCGACCGTTGTCTATGAGGACGATCAGGTCATCGCGTTCGACGACCTCAATCCCCAGGCGCCGGTCCACACGCTCGTGATCCCTAAGAAGCACTACAGCGACATCGCCGACAACGTGCCTGCCGAGACCATGGGCGCCATGGCTCACGCCATCCAGGAGGTCGCCAAGGCCAAGGGTCTGGAGGACGGTTTCCGCGTCATCTCCAACAAGGGCGTTAATGCCGGTCAGACCGTCATGCACTTCCACATGCACGTCCTCGGCGGCAAGAACCTGGGCGAGAACCTCATCTGAGGACGCCTCTTCCGTGCAATGAAACGGAAGCTCAGGCACCGATAACTTATATATCAACGCAATAAACCCGAGCGCGAGGGCGTTTGGGTTTATTATTGAAGCGTATGTAACCTGGCGGCGCCACACCGCCTGTTAGTAGGGAGACACATGAACGTTCTGGTCGTCAACGCAGGATCTTCGACCCTTAAGTATCAGGTCATCGATACCAAGTCCCACAAGGTGTCCGCAAAGGGCTCCTGCGAGCGCGTCTGCTTTACCGGCGGTACCTTCACCCACGCTGCCAACGGTTCCAAGAAGGTGACCGAGAACATCGAGTTCCCCGACCACAAGGTCGCCATCGAGGTTGTCCTGAAGGACCTCGAGGCCAACGGCGTCAAGATCGAGGGCATCGGCCACCGTATCGTTCAGGGCGGTTGGTACTTCGGCGATTCCTCCCTCGTCGACGAGGACGTCCTCGCCAAGATCCGCGAGGTCGCTCCGCTCGCCCCGCTGCACAATAACCCCGAGGCCAACGTTATCGAGTACTGCCTGGAGCAGTATCCCGACCTGCCCAACGTCACGGTCTACGACACTGCTTTCCACTTCAATATGCCCGAGGTCGCCAAGACCTACGCCCTGCCCAAGGACGTCTGCGACAAGCTGCACATCCGTAAGTACGGCGCCCACGGCACCAGCTACCGCTACATCTCCAAGAAGGTTGCCGAGATGACCAACGGCGAGGCCCGCAAGGTCGTCGTGTGCCACATCGGTTCCGGCGCTTCCCTGTGCGCCATCGAGGACGGCAAGTGCATGGACACCACCATGGGCTTGACGCCGCTCGACGGTGTCATGATGGGCACCCGCTGCGGCTCCATCGACCCTGCTACCGTGTGCTACCTGCAGCGCGAAGGCGGCTACACCTTCGACGAGGTCGACGAGATGATGAACAAGAAGTCCGGCCTTTTGGCTGTGACCGGCGGCAAGACCAACGACTGCCGCAACGTTGAGGAGCTCGCCGCTGCCGGCGACCCCGAGGCCCAGCTCGCCTTCGACATGTTCGTCTACAAGATTGCCGCCAAGGCCGCCGAGATGGCCACTTCCATGTGCGGCATGGACACCCTGGTCTTTACCGCCGGCATCGGCGAGCACGCTCCGGCCGTTCGCGCTGGCGTGGCCGACCGTCTGGCCTTTATGGGCGTCAAGATGGACCATGCCCGCAACGCCCTGCGCGGCGACGGCGCTTGGTGCCTGTCCGCCAAGGATTCCAAGGTCAAGATCTTCGTCATCCCCACGGATGAGGAGTTCATGATCGCTTCTGACGTCGAGCGCATCGTCAACAGCAAGTAATTGCAAGAGGGGAGGGGCTGGACGACCAAGTGCCGTTCAGCCCCTCTTTTGCGCTCGTTTGGCGATATGTCTGATAGCTATTTATCAAGATGTGATAACTTCTTATTAAAATGCGGTCGCCTTAAGAGGTCTGCGTCGACCGTATTGCACTGCAAAGGAGTCTCATGAACGTACTTGTTGTCAACGCCGGCAGCTCAAGTCTTAAATATCAGCTTCTGGATACCGATACCCGCGAGGTTTTCGCCAAGGGCAACTGCGAGCGTATCGGCTCGGACATGGGTATCTTTGGTCATTCCGAGAACGGTGGCGCCAAGCAGACCGAGGAGGTTCCCTTCCCCGATCATCGCTCTGCTATCGCTCGCGTGCTCGAGGAGCTCGAGAAGACCGACTTTACGATCGATGGCATTGGGCATCGTATCGTTCAGGGCGGCTGGCACTTCGATGATTCCGCAGTCGTTGACGACGAGGTCATGGCCAAGATTCTTGAGGTGGCACCGCTTGCTCCGCTGCACAACTACGGCGAGGCCGCGGCGATTGAGTATTGCCGTGAGAAGTATCCGGACCTGCCCAACGTGGCGGTTTTCGACACCTCGTTCCACATGACCATGCCCGAGGTTGCCTACACCTACGCCCTGCCCAAGGACGTGTGCGACAAGTACCACGTGCGCAAGTACGGCGCCCACGGTACGAGCCACCGTTACGAGTGGATGATGGCAAAGGAGATTCTGGGCTCGTGCTGCCACCGTCTGCTTTCGTGCCATCTGGGCAACGGCGCTTCGCTCGCCGCCATTGAGGACGGCGTTTGCCGCGACACCACGATGGGGCTCACGCCGCTCGACGGCCTGATGATGGGCACCCGTTGTGGTTCCATTGACCCTGCCACCGTGTGCTACCTCCAGCGCGAGGGCGGCTACAGCTACCAGGAAGTCGACGACATGATGAACAAGCAGTCTGGTCTGCTTGCCATCTCGGGTATCTCCAACGACGCCCGCGACATCCGTACGCGCGCCTCCGAGGGCGACGAGCGCTGCCTGCTCGCCTTCGACATGTTTGCCTACAAGGCCATGCAGCAGGCCGGCTCCATGATTGCTTCTATGGCGGGCGTGGATACCATCACCTTTACCGCCGGCATCGGCGAGAACGACTGGTCGATTCGTAAGGCCTTCTGCGACTGCTTTGAGTGGCTGGGCGTGCGTATCGACAACAACAAGAACCGCGAGGCCGTGGGCAACGGCCCGCAGGTCATCAGCGCCGCCGGCTCTTCCGTCACGGTCATGGTCATCCCCACCGATGAGGAATACATGATCGCCCACGACATCGAGCGTCTGACCAAGAACAACTAACGCGCGCATTTGCAAGTAGACGAAAGGCCTCCTGAGCAACAGCTCCGGAGGCCTTTTTACTAGCAGGCGGAAATTCCAGTCCCAAAGTGATCACCGCCAGCAACGCCTGCACTCCCAACAACGGCACCCATCCATTCAGATTTTCAGCCCCAGCTCGTAGCCAAGCCGCCGTCCACTCCAGATGCCCCGATTGCCACGTAGCGGCAGGGACCCTACAGGGTAAAGCTCTGAAAATTTTCCGCAGGACGGAGGAAGCCCCCGCCGCACGTAGTGCGCAGCGGGGGCTTCCGACATGTCCGAGGACGTTTTCAGAGCTTTACCCTGTAGGGTCCCGAGGGGATATGTACGCTACTCAGCCATCTGAGCCTGGACGGCGGTGATGGCCACGACACCCACGATGTCGTCGGCAGAGCAGCCGCGCGAAAGGTCGTTGACCGGTTTGGCGATGCCCTGCAGGATGGGACCGTAGGCGTCAGCGCCGGCGAAGCGCTGGACCAGCTTGTAGCCGATGTTGCCTGCCTCGAGGTCGGGGAACACGAGCACGTTGGCCTTACCGGCGACGGAGGAGCCGGGAGCCTTGAGCTGGGCGACGGTGGGGACGATAGCGGCATCGAGCTGCAGGTCGCCGTCGATGGCGAGCTCGGGAGCCTTCTCCTTGCAGAACTTCACGGCCTCCTGGACCTTCTTGGCGACCTCGCCGCCGGCGGAGCCCATGGTGGAGTAGGAGAGCATGGCCACGTGCGGCTCAACATTGCCCATGAAGGTGGACCAAGAGTGAGCGGAGGCGATGGCGATCTCGGAGAGCTCGTCAGAGGACGGGTTAATGTTGAGGCCGCAGTCGGCGAAGATCAGCGTGCCGTCGGTGCCGAACTGCGGGGTGTCGGTGCACATCACGAAGAAGGCCGAGACCAGCTTGGTGCCCGGGGCGGTCTTGAGGATCTGCAGCGCGGGGCGCAGGGTGTCGGCGGTGGAGTGGCAGGCACCGGAGACCAGGCCGTCGGCGTCGCCCATCTTGACCATCATGGTGCCAAAGTAGGTGGCGTCCATCACCTGGGCGCGAGCCTGCTCGATGGTAACGCCCTTCTTGGCGCGGAGCTCGGCAAACTTCTGCGCGTACTCCTCGTGCTTCTCGGCGTTGCGCGGGTCGATGACGGTAGCGCCGGGAACGTCGATCTCGTCGGGGTTGCCCAGGATGACGAGCTTTGCCAGGCCCTCCTCGATGATTTTGTTTGCCGCGACGATGGTACGCGGATCCTCGCCCTCGGGCAGGACGATCGTCTTAAGGTCGGCCTTGGCGGCAGACTTCATACGGTTAAGGAAATCGCTCATGTTACTCCTTACAAGCGTTTCGCTAAGCTCCAGGCGCCCGGCTGTTCACGAATAAACCCGCTGCTAGCGGGTTTACCTTTCAATAATGTACGCCGCGGTGCTTGAGCTTTCCTTGTGTGGCAAGCTCATTATAGGACGCATTAGCGCTATAATCGCTCTGATAAATATGTCTCGAAGAATGTTCGAGAAAAGCCCAGCTAACGAGCCCGTGGCTTTTGACAAGGAGTATCGATGCAGATTACCTCAGGCCTGCCTGAAGGCTTTAATGCCGGTGCGTACGACATGATCGTTGTCGGCGCCGGTTATGCCGGTGCCGTTTGCGCCCGCCGTCTTGCCGAAACTATCGGCTATCGTGTTGCCGTTTTGGAACGCCGTAGCCACATTGCGGGCAATGCCTTCGACTGCACTGACGAGGCGGGAATCCTGGTCCACGAGTATGGTCCGCACATCTACCATACCTTTAACGAGCGCGTCCACAATTTCCTGTCGCGCTTTACCAAGTGGACGGACTACCAGCACAAGGTGCTCGCCAACATCAACGGTACCCTTATGCCCGTGCCCTTTAACCATGCGAGCCTCAAGCTCGCCTTTGGCGATGAGCGCGGCGAGGAACTGTACCAAAAGCTCGTGGAGACCTTTGGCAAGGACGTCAAGGTGCCCATTATGGAGCTGCGCAAGAAGAACGACCCGGATCTTGCCGAGGTCGCCGATTATGTCTATGAGAACGTCTTTTTGCATTACACCATGAAGCAGTGGGGCCAGACGCCCGACCAGATCGACCCCTCGATCACCGGCCGCGTCCCCGTCTTTGTGGGCGATGACGATCGCTACTTCCCGCAGGCTCCTTTCCAGGGCATGCCGCAGGACGGCTATACCGCGCTGTTCGCGCATATGCTCGATCACGATCTGATCGACGTATTCTGTGACGTAGACGCCCGTGACCTCTTTGAGATCGACGAGACTACCGTCAAGATCGACGGTAAGGTCTATGGCGGCGAGATTGTCTACACCGGTCCACTCGACGAGCTGTTCAACCTCGATCTGGGTGCGCTGCCGTACCGCACGCTCGACATGAAGTTCGAGACGCTCGATATGGATCAGTTCCAGCCCGTGGGCACCGTCAACTACACCACGAGCGAGGACTACACGCGCATCACCGAGTTCAAGAACATGACCGGTCAGGTCCTGCCCGGCAAGACCACCATCATGAAGGAGTACTCCAAGGCCTATACGCCCGGCTCGGGCGAGACGCCGTACTACGCCATTCTTGAGCCCGAGAACCGTGAGCTCTATGAGCGCTATCTTGAGCGCGTCCAGAACCTGACGAACTTCCACCCGGTGGGTCGTCTGGCCGAGTATCGTTACTACGATATGGACGCCGTGACCAATTCCGCCCTCGATCTTTCGGATGAGATTATCGCCTGCCATGCATAAAGTCATAACATTCGGTATTCCCTCGTATAACGCTGCCAAGGACATGGACCATTGCATCACCTCCATCTTGGAGGGGAGCAATTACGCCACCGATATCGAGATTATCGTAGTGGACGACGGCTCCAAGGACGAGACGGCCGATAAGGCCGATGAGTGGGAGGCACGTTATCCCGGTATCATTCGCGCGGTACACCAGGAGAACGGCGGCCACGGTATTGCCGTCCTTTCGGGTCTGCGCGAGGCGCAGGGCACCTACTACAAGGTCGTCGACTCGGATGACTGGCTCGACGCTGCGGCTCTTTCGACCATGCTGTCGATTCTGCGTGGCTTTGAAGAGCGTGACCAGCGCGTTGACCTGTTTATCTCGAACTACGTGTACGAGAAGGTTTACGAGGGCACGCATACCGCTATTGGCTACAAATTTGCCCTGCCGCGCAAAAAGATCTTTTCCTGGGATCAGATCGGTCATTTCCGCCTGGACCAGAACCTACTCATGCACAGCCTGTGCTATCGCACGGATGTGCTGCGCGAGTCCAACCTTCCCATGCCGCCGCACACGTTCTATGTGGACAACATCTACGCCTACGTGCCGCTGCCGCGTTGCAAGACCATGTACTACGCCGACATCGACCTCTACCGTTACTTTATCGGTCGCGAAGGCCAGAGCGTCAACGAGGCAACGATGGTCAAGCGTCTGGACCAGCAATTCCGTGTTACGCGTATCATGATGGATTCGTACCACCTGTACAGCGATGTTGAGTCGTCGCGCCTGCGTTCGTACATGATGGGCTACTTCACCATGATGATGGCGATCTGCTCGGTGCTCACCAAGCTTTCCGAGGAAGATTGCGCCGACGAGCGCCTAAAGACGCTGTGGAATGATTTGAAGGCCTACGACGAGCGCATGTATCGTCGTGCCCGCTACGGCGTGGTCGGCTTCTTCACTAACCTGCGTGGACGGGCCGGAGACAAAACCACACTCGGCCTATACCGTCTTGCCTCAAAGATCTTCAAATTCAACTAGCTGCTGAGTAATCGCTGCTGATAGGTTGACTGGGCCCCTTGGCCTTTAGTTTGCTACTGCGAACAGTCCTGCTCGCACGGAAAGCACATTAAGTGCTTTCCGGCTCGTGCGGAACTTGTATCAAACTAAAGGCCAAGGGGCCTCTACTATAAGAATCGATTGTCAGGCTGCCTGAATTTGAAGATCTTCGACGCGCGGTACACAGGGGCCTGGGCTGAAAAGAATCTGGTTGGTAGGTTGCCCGGTGGGGCTTTGTTATGTTTGTCGCGAGTTCCGCACGAGCCGAAGAGCACTTAATGTGCTCTTCGTGCGAGTCAGGACTGTAGAGCAGCAAACATAACCAAGCCCCACCGGGCAACCGGTCAGGTTAGGCTACTTCGCGGCGCCGGGGATGCCGTGGGAGGTTTTGGCGGTTTTGGCTCCGTTTACGATGGCGGTTTCCAAGGCCCTTACGGCGAGCATGCCCAGCAGGTCTAGGGGAACGGCGGCGCTTGCCTGGGCGCCCAGTTTGCCGCTGGCGAGGGTGTAGATGGTGTCGCCGTCGTTGGTGGTGTGCGTGGGACGGATGGCGTGTGCGTAGGCGTCTGCGGCCATCTGGGAGACCTTGGTGGCTTGTGCCTTAGTGAGTTCCACGTTGGTGATGATGCAGCTGATGGTGGTGTTGGTGCGGTCGAGCGGCATCTGCATGGATCCGGCGGCGGCAAAGGCTGCGAGTTCCATGTCGACGATCTGGTCGCTATCGGCTGCGGCGCGCATGCCGGCGACCCACTCGCCGGTGAAGGGGTCGACAACGTTGCCGCAGGCGTTGACCGAGACCACGGCGCCCACCTTGACGGGACCGAGTGCCACGGCGGCAGCTCCAAGACCGGCCTTCATGCAGGTGGCAGGCCCCATGAGCTTACCCACGGTGGCGCCCGTGCCGGCGCCTACGTTGCCCTGTTCGAGCTTGGTGGGGGTGTGGTCGAGTGCTTCGCGCACGGCGGCGATGCCGGCCTCAATGTCGGGGCGCACGGTGGGGTCGCCAAAGGCAAGGTCGAAGATACAGCTGGAGCACACGATAGGCACCTGCGTGGGGCCGACGGGAAGGCCGATGCCGCGGCTCTCAAGCTCGCGAGCGACGCCGCTTGCAGCTTCGAGGCCAAAGGCCGATCCGCCCGAAAGGCAGACGGCGTGGACCTTGTCGACGGTGTTCTCGGGTCGTAGCAGGTCGGTCTCGCGCGAAGCGGGAGCGCCACCGCGTACGTCAACGCCGCCGGTGGCGCCCTCGGGTGCCACGATTACGGTGCAACCGGTGCCGGCCTCCTCGTCCGTATAGTTGCCATAGCAAAAGCCATCGACATCGCAGACGTCAATGGCCTCGAGCAGTGTATCCATGTTTAACTCCTATCGGTTTTCCGCCGCGCCTTGTGCCCGGTCGGGATCCGTACGGTACGCCAAAATTGTAGGCGCCGGGGGATACCCAGCGCCAGATGCAATTACGAGAGTTTTTGAATCGCGCGCGCGACGCGGGCGATGGGTAGGCCCACCACGTTATAGAAGTCGCCCGAAATATCGTGCACGAGCATGCGTCCTCCTGTGCCCTGAATGCCGTAGGCGCCGGCCTTGTCCATGGGCTCACCCGAGGCGACGTAGTGCTCGATCTGCTCGTCGGTGAGCTCGTAGAACGTCACGTCGGTCACATCGACAAAGGACAGGCTTTCGGCGGCATGCGGGGCGGCCGTATCGCCTGCCTTAACGATGCAGACGCCGGTTGCGACCTGGTGCGTGCGGCCCGAAAGCTCACGGAGCATAGTGCGCGCCTCGTCCTCGGTTGCCGGCTTGCCCAGAATCTTGCCGTCAAAGGTGACGATGGTGTCGGCCGCGACCGTCAGCTCATTGGGCTCGGCATACTCGGCAGCAACGGCAGCCGCCTTGGCGCGTGCCAAGCGCTCGACAAGCGTGAGCGGGGCCTCGCCATCAAAGGGCGTTTCGTCGATATCCGCGGGAATCACGCGAATGTTGTAGCCTGCCTCGCGCATCAGCTCTATGCGGCGCGGCGATTGCGAAGCCAAAATCATAGTTGGATGCCCTCGGCGACCTTCTCGACGGCCTTGTCGCCGGCGAGCGTGCGCAGCAGCTCCAATGCAAAGGGGAGGGACTGTGCCATGCCGCTGGCAGTGATGATGTTGCCGTCTTGCGTGACCTTCTCGCCGGTATAGGCGCCTTCGGGGAAGCTTTTCTCAAAGCCAGGGAAGCACGTGGCATGGCGCCCCTCGAGCAGGTCGAGCTCGCCCAGGATAAACGGGGCGGCGCAGATGGCGGCGACGTGCTTGGTTGCGGCGAACTCGCAGACCACGTCGCAGACGCGCTGATCTGCGCGCAGGTTGGTGGCACCGGGCAGGCCGCCGGGCAGCACGACGCAGTCGTACTCGTCAAAGTTGATCTCATCAAAGAGCGCATCGCAGGTCACGGGGATCTGCAGCGAGCTTACGACCTCGCGCGTGGGCATGATCGAGACGAGCGTGGCACGCACGCCGCCGCGACGCATGACATCGACCATGGTCAAGCATTCAATAGTTTCAAAGCCATCGGCGGCGAGAACGGCAACGCTGGGCATGAGGGTTCCTTTCATAGGCGGCATACAATTAGCCGTCTTATACCCCGAAGACCTCCGCTTGCCACGCTCGATTTCCCAATGTTTAAAATAGCCCCGTCCGAATTAGCTACTCTCACCCATCCTCAACAATCTCAATCTGTAACATCTAGACCCACTTTTGACCCCTAACTGTTACAGATCAAGACAAACGGAAACTGCCCCGACAAAACGTCTAAATCTGTAACATCTACGGACCAAAACCGGGTCTTACTGTTACAGAGCGAGACAGTCCCCAACAGCACCGCCCCGTTCGGGGAACGACCGCCACAGGTACGGCGGGCAGAGGCTCACTTTTTCCTCGGTTTTTCTTGACGGAATCTCACCTGTTGTAGTATTTTGTCCCAGTCTAAAAACGCGTGGACTTTTCTGGGCGCTAGCCACCTTTTTGCCACGCAACCGAGCAGTCGGTTGCGTGGCTTTTTTCGTCTTGGCAGCAGGTACCACATGCACCGCCAGAAGACCGCACGAGCCCACCTTCCGACTGCAGGGAACAGACGCACGAGACGTGCATCTGCAAGACAGCAGACGGAAGGGAGCCTAATGGCAGGAACAAACACAATCAAGCAACAGGCCGCCGGGGCAGGAGTCACGGGCGCGGGACAGGCCAAGGCGGCGCTCCAGGTCTTTGCGGGCGGCGCCTGCTACGGCGCGATGGCCACGACCTACAAGCTCGCCTACGCCGCGGGCTTCACCTCGGCACAGGTGGTGGCGAGCCAGGCGTGGTTTGGCTGCATCTTCTTCGCCCTCGCCACGCTCGCAGGGCACGCACTCGGGCACCGCTGGCAGCGCGTGGGCTGGAAGCTCGCCCTTAAGCTCATGGTCCTGGGAGCCCTCACCTGCCTCACCTCAATTCTCTACTGCTACGCCATGAGCGTGCTGCCCGCCCCGGTGGCGCTCACGCTCCTCTTCCAGTTCACGTGGCTGGGGCTCGTGTGGCAGACCGTCATGACGCGCCGGCCGCCGAGGCTCCTCCAAGTGGTCTCCGCCCTGGTCATCGTCTTCGGAACGGTGTTCGCCAGCGGCGTCTACAAGACCGGCATCACCGGGTACGACCCCGTGGCCCTGCTCTGCGCGCTGGGGGCGGCCGTGTCCTGCTCCCTCTTTGTCACCCTCTCCGGCAAGGTCGAGGCCCCCTGCTCGTCCGAGCAGCGTGGCGTCATCGTATGCGCGGGTTCCGTGGTCATGTCGCTCACGGTGTGCCCGGACTACGTCGTCTCGGGCGTCCTCGCCCAGGGCATCCTGCCCTTTGCCGTCATCGCCGGCTTCTTTGGCATGCTCTGCCCGGTCCTGCTCTTCGGCATGGGCTCTCCGCACCTGCCCGCGGGCCTCTCCACTGTCATGGCCGCCGCGGAACTCCCCGCCGGCCTGTTCATCGCCATGATCGTCCTCGGCGAGCCGCTCGGCGTCGTCGAGTGGCTGGGCGTCGCCATCATCCTCGCCGGCGTGTGCCTGGCACAAGTCCCCTCCCTGCTTGGAGGCCGGGAGGCACGTCGCGCCGCCGCAGGACAAGCCGTCAGCTAGTCACCCCTTCACAGGCGGCCCGCGCGCATCAGGGAAAGGGCCACGGGCCCGGCGCGCGAGGCCGCAAGGACGTTATAAAGCGTCCCCCGCAGAGATGGGGGCGCCAGAGAGAAGGAGGCACCATGCCATTTCCAAAAGGGTTCCTTTGGGGAGGAGCCACCGCCGCCAACCAATGCGAGGGAGGTTATGACGAGGGCGGCCGCGGCCTTGCCAACGTCGACGTCATCCCACACGGGCCGGAGCGCAACGACGTAAGCCGCGGCCTGAGGCGCATGCTCGACTTTGAGCCCGGGTACTACTACCCGGCCCAGACGGGCATCGACTTCTACCACCACTACCGCGAGGACATAGCCCTCTTCGCGGAGATGGGCTTTAAGGTCTTTCGCCTCTCCATCGCCTGGAGCCGCGTCTTTCCCAATGGCGACGAGGAGGAGCCCAACGAGGCCGGGCTCGCCTTCTACGAGGACGTGTTCCGCTGCTGCCGCGAGCACGGGATCGAGCCCCTCGTGACCATCACGCACTTCGACTGCCCCATCCACCTCGTCAAGAAGTACGGCGCCTGGCGAAACCGCACCCTTATCGAGCTCTACAAGCGGCTTGTGACGGTGCTCTTCAACCGCTACCGCGGCCTCGTGCGCTGGTGGATCACGTTCAACGAGATGAACATGATCTTGCACCGTCCCTTCATGGGTGCCGGCATCGTCCTCGAGCCCGGGGAGAATGCCCGCGAGGCCGAGTACCGCGCCGCGCACAACGAGCTCGTGGCGAGCGCCTGGGCCACCAAGATCGCCCACGAGGTCGATCCGGAGAACAGGGTGGGCTGCATGCTCGCCGCGGGAAGCTACTACCCCTACTCCTGTCGTCCCGAGGACGTTCGCGCGGCGCAGGTCAAGAACCAGGAGGACCTCTTCTTCGTGGACGTGCAGGCGCGCGGTCGCTACCCCGGCTACGCGCTCAAGATGCTCGAGCGCGAGGGCATCGACGTGGGCATGACCGCCGAGGACGAGCGCATCCTTGCGGAGAACACCGTCGACTTCATCTCGTTTAGCTACTACTCCTCGCGCTGCACCGCGGGCGACCCCGACTCCGTGGGCGGCATCGCCGAGGGCAACGCCTTCGCCGGCGTGGAGAACCCCTACGTGCGCACGAGCGACTGGGGCTGGGTCATCGACCCGCTGGGATTCCGCATCACGATCAACGACCTCTGGGACCGCTACCAGAAGCCGCTCTTTGTGGTGGAGAACGGCCTCGGCGCCTATGACGAGGTACTCCCCGACGGCACGATCGAGGACGACTACCGCATCGCCTACCTGCGCGAGCACATCGAGGCCATGCGCGACGCCATCGAGCAGGACGGCGTCGAGATGCTCGGCTACACCACCTGGGGGCCGATCGACCTCGTGAGCGCGGGCTCCGGCGAGATGGAGAAGCGCTACGGCTTCATCTACGTGGACCGCGACAACCTGGGCAACGGCACGCTCGAGCGCAGGCGCAAGAAGAGCTTCTACTGGTATCAACAGGCCATTGCCACCAACGGAGGCGACCTGGGCTAGCCGCCCGGGCAATATCACTAAGGAGAAAATAATGGCTGAAAAATACGACGACCTGGCCAGATCCATACTCGAGAACGTAGGCGGCGCCGAGAACGTCGCCAGCGTCGCGCACTGCATCACGCGCGTGCGCTTCAAGCTCAAGGACGAGTCCCGCGCCAACACGGCCAAGATTGAGACCCTCAAGGGCGTCATCCAGGTCATCCAGGCCAACGGCCAGTACCAGGTGGTCGTGGGTAACATCGTCGAGGACGTCTACGACGCGGTCATGGAGGCCGGCAACTTCTCGAGCGGCGCAAGCGCCGACGACGAGCCCCAGGGCGATAAGACCGTTGCCTCCGTCATCATCGACCTCATCTCTGGCATCTTCCAGCCCATCCTGGGACCGCTTGCCGCCGCAGGCATCATGAAGGGACTGCTTGCCCTCATCACCTACTTCGTCCCGGCCTTTGCAAACGACGGCCTCTACACGCTGCTCTACACCGTGGCTGACGGCTTCTTCTACTTCCTTCCCGTCGCCCTGGCGTTCAGTGCCGCGCGCAAGTTCCGCATGAACGAGTTCACCGGCGTGGCAATCGGCGTGGCGCTCCTCTACCCGACGATGGTCGCCCTGACCTCGGGCGAGGCGCTCGGCAGCATCGACCTCGGCGTGGCCGGCACGTTCTCGTGGTACGCCACCGCCCTCGGGGTCCCCATCATCATGCCCGTGTCCGGCTACGTGAGCTCGGTGATCCCCGTCCTTCTCATGGTGTGGTTCGGCTCTATCCTTGAGCGCTGGCTCAAGAGCTGGATGCCGACTGCACTCAAGATGTTCCTCGTCCCGCTCGCCACGATGACGGTCTCCATCGTCTTGGGCTACCTCGTCATCGGCCCGGTGGCCACCCTCATCACCAACCTGCTGAGCGCGGCGTTCTCGTTCATCTTCCAGCTTCCCGTGGTTGGTTCCGTCCTGGGCAGCGCCCTGGTCGGCGGACTGTGGATGTGTCTCGTCATCTTTGGCTTCCACTGGAGCCTCATCCCCATCTCCATCATGAACCTGAACACCCTCGGCCACGACAGCGTGCTCGCCGCCACCATCGGCCACGCGTTCGCGCTCGGAGCGGTCATCTTTGCCATGTACCTCAAAAACAAGGACGAGCGCTTCCGCGGCATCGCCCTTCCCGCGATGATCTCCGCCTTCTTCTTCGGCGTCACCGAGCCGGGCATCTACGGCATCGCCCTGCCCAACAAGCGCGCGTTCGTCGTGGCATGCCTGAGCTCCGCCGTGGGCGGCGCCATCGTGGGAATGACGGGCGCCCTCATGTACATCTCGGGCGGCCTCGGCGTCTTCAACCTGCTCAACTTCATCGACGCGACCCCTGGTGGCGCCGGGATCTCCCACATGATCTACGCGATCATCGCCTCACTCGTCTCTGCCGTTCTGGCCTTTGTTATCGAGTTCATCACCTACCGACCCAACGACGACGAGGAAGGCGCCCGCTAGCTTGCGCCCTTTTCGACCAGCTCTATGTAATTGAGGAGCAGTTGAGGTGGGTGAGGGCCGAGGGCGATCAAGGTGGCCGCCCTCGGTCCGGGACAACCTGCCAGAAGGCGTTTAGCTTTCTCGGGCGGTGCTGAAATGAACTGCCCCCGAAACTTAGACGGGTCAATTAGCGGCCTATGCCACGCATGGGGACTGATTCCGGAACTCCTCCGGGGTCAGTCCCTTTTGCTTAACCTGCCTCCTCTTGTTCCGGTGAACGGTGTAGGCGTCGAGGTCCCGCTTGAACTCCTCGAAGCTCCGCTACGTCCGGTTCCTGTAGAACTCGTCCTTCAGGCGCCCGGGCAGCAGCTCTGTCGCATGAGCTTGCCCTCGCACGCCGCCGGCCCCGGCCGGGTCCGGGCACCCTTCGGCCTCCCGCCGGCCTTCGGCGCGCCCGTACCCCCTGTCGCAAAGCTCTGCTGCAAGAGTTCTCAGCGTGGCGTCGTGCCTGACTCTCCCGTCCATAAAGAAGCCCCCATTTCTAATGTTCAAGTAATAAGGGGGCGGTTCTATTTCGGGACGGGGATTAAATAATCATTCGGTACAAATTTATTTTCCCCGTCCTTGAAAAATCATCGGGCGTGGTCTTGGGCAAATAGTCTAGTTGCGCCTAAGGTGGACGACGGTCTCGCAGTGGAAGGTTTGCGGGAACAGGTCGACTGGCGTGATCTTTACGGGGGAGAAGGTGCCTTCTTCGACAAAGCGTTTGAGATCGCGCGCCAGGGTGGCCGGGTCGCAGCTCACGTAGGCGACATCGCGAGCACTCGTGCTGGCGATAAGGTCGATCGCTTCGGGGGCGAGGCCTGCACGCGGCGGGTCGACTACTAGGACATCGGCGTCCTGGTCGGGGAACTCGCGCACCGCGTCTCCGCCAATGACGTCGACGTTATCAAGCTTGTTGATCTCCAGGTTACGGCGTAGATCGCGCACGGCGGGGCCGTAGGCCTCGACGGCGGCGACAAAGTCGCAGCGGCGGGCGAGCGGCAGGGTAAAGGTGCCGGCACCGCAGTACAGGTCCACGGCAAGCTCGTCTTCCTGCGGGTCGAGCGCTTTCATGACAAGATCGATCAAAATCTCGGCACCCTTGGTGTTGACCTGGAAAAAAGACGGGGCAGACAAGCGCATCTGACCCTCGGCGATATTCTCGGTCCATGAGCCCTCTCCGGCGAGCATTTCGACCTTGGAGACACGGCGGGCCTTCTTTTCGCCCTTGCTCATCACGCGCACGATGCTCGTGGGATGAGCGGCGTCCGCCAGCACGCGGGAGACCTGCGAGCGCGGAAAAGAGCCTGTGGGCGTCCAAAGCGCGATCTCGAGTGCCTTGGTGCGACGCGAGGCACGAATGCCCACGCGCTCCAGACCCAGGTTGTGGCTGCCGCTCAGATAGTTGAGCGCGCCGACGACTGACTTGAGCGCCTTGGGAAAACGCTTATCGAACAGCGGGCACGAATCGACGGTCACGATCTTGCTGGGGTCGACGCCGTGCATGCCAAGGCGCACGCGACCGTTGACGACGGTCGGTTCGAGCTCGATTTTATTGCGGTAACCCCAGTCGTCCTTGGTGTGGCAGATGGGCTGTACCAACTCATCGACCTGATCGGGGCTGAACTTGCCGATACGCTCGAGTGCGGAACGCAGGTTTTGCTCCTTGGCGGCAAGCTGCGCCGTGCGCGAGAGGTTGCCCCACGAACAACCACCGCAGATGCCCACGAAGGGGCAGGGGGGCTGAATGCGATCGGGGCTCGGCTCCAGAATCTCGGTCGTGCGGGCGCGCATAAACGACTTGCCGTCCTGCACGACCTCGGCTTCGACGGTGTCGCCTGCCACGGCGCCCTGCACAAAGACGGCCTTGCCGTTGTCGGCATGTGCCAGACCGTCGGTGCCGTACGTCATCGATTCTATGGTGAGCTTCATATTCCTGCCTGCCATTCGCGGTTTTGTTCGCAACCATGGTAGCAGGGAAAAGCGCCCCGTATCTGGGGCATTCCTCAAATACGGGGCGCTTCTACAAACGTCTATTTCGTCTTGCCGGTAATGAGCGTCTTAAGACCCAGGCCGATCAGGCCCAGGCCCATGCGCACGCGACCGGGGCGATGGCGCTCAATGGCTTTGGTCTTGCCGGCGGGCTTATCGCGACGGGCGCTCGTTTCGGGTGCGGGTTTGGTGACCTGCGGCTCGGGCTGAGGTGCAGGTGCGGGCTCGGGCTCAATGACGGTCGCCTGGACCTTCTGAACCTCGGTTGTGGACGGCTGCGGCTCAGGTGCAGGTGCGGGCTTTGCCTCGGCGGCGGGCTCCGGAGTCGCGGTAGCGGGCTCGGGCGCTTTCTCCACGGCGGGCTCTGCGGCAGCCTCGGGCTCATTCACCGGGGGAGCTGCAACCGCTTCCGGTTTGGCAGCTGCCCCGTGTTCAACCTCGGCCTGAATGGCCTCCTCGGCCACACGTTCCTTCTCCTGCGCACGCTGCTGCGCGGCGGCCTCGGCGTTGCGATAGGCACGCTCCAGCAGGGCTTCCTGCGAGTTGAAGGGTTTCTCACCCTCTGCACGCTCCACGGGGACCCAGGTGCCGTCGCTCGTGAGGCTGCGGGCCTTCACGTTGTCCCGCAACTGCATGCCCATGTACTCGTGCACCAGGGCACGGCAGGTGGGGTCGAGCACGGGGAAGGCGATCTCCACGCGGTGTTCGGTGTTGCGCGTCATCATGTCTGCCGAGCTCAGGTAGATCATGTCCGAGTCCACGCCAAAGGCATAGACGCGCGCATGCTCCAGAAAGCGTCCGACGATGGAGCGAACGTGCACGTTCTCGGTCTTGCCGGCAACACCCGGCTTGAGGCACGAGATGCCGCGGATGATCATGTCCACGCGCACGCCGGCACACGATGCCTCGGCAATCTTGTCGATGACCTCGCGGTCGGTAAGCGAGTTGAGCTTAAAGAACACGCGGGCGGGCTCGCCGACAAGGGCGCGTTGAATCTCGCGGTCCAGACCGCGCATGATGAGCGGCTTGAGGCCCACGGGCGCCACGCCCAGGAATCGGTAGTCGCCGCGCAGGTTGCCCAGCGACAGGTTGCGGAAGAACAGGTTGGCGTCCTCGCCGATACCGGGATGGGCGGTCATGAGCATAAAGTCACTGTAGAGCTTGGCCGTCTTCTCGTTAAAGTTGCCGGTGCCCAAAAGCGTCAGACGGGTAAGCGCCATGCCCTCGCGATAGGTGAGCTGGCAGATCTTGGAGTGGCACTTAAAGCCCTCGGAGCCGTAGATAACGGTGCAGCCGGCCTCTTCCAGACGCTCGGCCCACTCGATGTTGTTCTGCTCGTCAAAGCGGGCGCGGAGCTCCATGAGTACCGTGACCTCTTTGCCGTTTTCGGCAGCATCGATGAGCGACTCGCACAGGCGGCTTTGTTTGGCCACGCGGTAGAGCGTGATGCGCAGCGAGATGCACTCGGGGTCGTAGGCTGCTTCGTGCACCAGGTCCAAGAACGGGTTCATGGCCTCGTAAGGGTAAAAGAGCAGCTTGTCGTGCTGCAACACCTGCTCGCGGATGGAGTGGGCCATATCGATGGTGGGGTTGGGCTGCGGCTTAAACGGCGTAAAGAGCAGCTCGTTGCGTAGGTGTTCGGGAATCTTGCCCTCAATGCCAAAGACGTAGCCCAGGTCAAGGGGGATATCGCATGTAAACACCGAGCGGCGAGAAAGCTCGAGCGCCTTGCGGATAGTCTTGAGCGTCTGCTTCTCGAGTGAGCCCGAGACGGCGAGCACTACCGGCTGCAGGCGCAGGCGCTTCTTGAGGATGCGCTTCATGTGCTGGCGGTAATCCTCTTCTTCCTCGACGCCCTCGCCGTCCGGGTCGATGTCGGCGTTGCGGGTGACGCGGATGAGCGCGCGGTCGAGCGGCTTATAGGAGCCAAAGCAGCTGTCCAGGCAGGCGAGGATGACGTCCTCGAGCAAGATGTAGGAGTAGGTGCCGGTGGGCGAGGGGATCTCGACCACGCGGTTCATCGAGGCGGGAATCTCGATCAGGCCCAGCAGACTTTCCTCGTCGGTGACGCCGTCCAGGCCGCACGCCAGGTAGAGCGCGCCGTTGCGCAGGTTGGGGAAGGGGTGGCGCGGGTCGATCACCAGCGGTGAGATGACCGGCGACACGTAGGCCTGGAAGTAGCGGGTTACAAAGGTGCGCTCCTCGGGCGTAAGCGAATCGATGCGGGCGCGGTGAACGCCCAAGGTATCGAGCTTGCCCTCGATGCTCTTAAAGATGGACTCCCAACGGGTAAGGAGCCCGGGCATTTCGGCCATGACAGCATCGACCTGTTCGGAGGCGGTCATATTGCTCTTGTTATCGACAGGCTGTTTTTTGAGCTCGGCAAGGTCGGACAGGCCACCCACGCGCACCATGAGAAACTCGTCGAGGTTTGACTCGAAGATCGAGACGAACTTAAGGCGCTCGAACAGCGGCACGGACTCATCAAAAGCCTCGTCGAGCACACGGTTGTCAAAGCGTAGCCAGCTGAGCTCTCGGTTCTGCGTGTACGAGAAGTCGCGCGGCGGTTTGCGCAGCTTTGCGGCGGCTTGCTTTTTTTCGATTTTGCTCGGCATATGCATCTGTCCGTTCAGTCCCCGCAGGGGACGGTAGCCTAACCCTATTCACTATTGTCTCAATTTAGTCGACTTGTGGCACGGACGTATTGTGCGAACGGTATCTTTACCTACTTCTTACGCTGTCAAGGCATGCGACTAACTGTCCAACTCGTTTTGAAAACAATCTATATCCATACTCAACTGATGAGGATGTATGAATAAGAATGATTGCTAGCTGAATATAATCGAATCCAAATTGAATCATGGACAGACGACATATATATGCAGAAAACAGTTTTAGCTATGCAATTCCTAAACATGAAATTATTTGTGCAATCTTGCTCAATTCATTAGAAAAAAGAACGATTACCTTTGAAAACCTGCTTTAGAGAACTGAAGTGCATCATGGGGGAATCATATGCGATATACCGTTCATCGCACTTTGCTGACCGTTCGGGGGGGAGGTGGAATTGCGGGTGGTTTTTGGATATAACTAGAGCTGTCAGCAAGCAGCGTCCCATACGGAGGGGCGCTGATACATTCGGCCAGTAAGGCCCGAAAGAAAGGTAGGAGGCCATGACGAAAGGTCTGCACGTGCCTTCCGAGATCGGCAAGCTCAGGAAGGTCTGCCTGCACCGTCCCGGCGACGAGCTCCTCAACCTGCCGCCCGACGAGCTCGAGCGACTCCTGTTCGACGACGTCCCGTTCCTGGAGGTCGCACAGCAGGAGCACGACACCTTCGCCCAGATCCTGAGGGACCAGGGCGTGGAGGTCCTCTACCTCGAGAACCTCGTCGCCGAGGTGTTCGACCAGGTCCCCGGCGCCCGCGCCGAGTTCACCGACCAGTACATCGCCGAGGCCGGCATCCGCGGCCAGCACATGCCGCAGATCGTCCGCGAGAAGCTGGACTCCATCGAGGACAACCTCGAGTTCGTCAAGAAGACCATGGCCGGCATGACCAAGGCCGAGATCGACCTGCCCCTCACGGCGTCCACGACCCTCGACTCCCTGGTCAACTCCGAGTCCGAGTCCGACCTGATCATCGACCCGATGCCCAACCTCTACTTCACCCGCGACCCGTTCGCGGTCGTCGGCGAGGGCGTCAACCTCAACCGCATGTACTCGGTCACCCGCAACCGCGAGACCCTGTACGGCAAGTACGTCTTCAAGTACCACCCCGACTACAAGGACGTCTCCCTGTACTTCCGCCGCGACTGCCAGTTCCACACCGAGGGCGGCGACGTGCTGAACATCAACGAGAAGACCCTCGCCGTCGGCATCTCCCAGCGCACCCAGGCCGCCGCTATCGACGTCATGGCCCAGAACATCTTCTGGAACTCCGACTCCAAGGTCGAGCGCATCCTGGCCTTCGACATCCCGGTCTCGCGCGCCTTCATGCACCTCGACACGGTCTTCACCCAGATCGACGTCGATAAGTTCACGATCCACCCCGCCATCATGGGCACCCTGCGCGTCTACGAGCTGACCGCCGGCAAGAACCCGGGCGACGTGAACATCCGCCTGATCGAGGACACCCTCGAGCACGTCCTGGAGGACGCCACCGGCGTCGACCAGGTCAAGCTGATCCCCTGCGGCGGCGGCGACCCGATCGCGGCCTCCCGCGAGCAGTGGAACGACGGCTCCAACACCCTGTGCGTCGAGCCCGGCAAGATCTGCGTCTACGCCCGCAACACCGTCACCAACGACGTGCTGTACAAGGAGGGCCTGGACCTTCTCGTCGTGCCCTCCGCCGAGCTCTCCCGCGGCCGCGGCGGCCCGCGCTGCATGAGCATGCCCTTCTGGCGCGAGGACCTCTAAGGTCTTCAAGGACCCGTACAGGTCTTAATACATACATCTAGCTGCCATTAGATGTCTCCCATTGGGGCGGTGCGGGTATTCGCACCGCCCCATTCTTGTATGAGGAACGTCAACACGATTGGATGACAGCTTTTGTAAGGAGCTTGGCCATGGATATCAAGACAATCGGCGTTGAGGAGTGGCTTAACGTTTGGGAGAAGAGCGCCACGTGGGATATCGCCCAGTCGACGATTTCGTCGCTTACCATGGGCGAGCTGCGCGCGCTCGACGAGCAGGACGGTGCCACGTTCTATGAGCGCCTGGACCGCGAGAAGATGAACTGCGGCTGGATCGAGGGTTCGCCTGACTTTAAGGCCGAGGTCGCCAAACTGTATCGCCGCGAGGTCAATCCCGACCACATCCTGCAAACCAACGGCTGTACGGGTGCGAACCTCAACGCCATCATGGCCGTGGTCGAGCCCGGCGACCAAGTGATTGCCGAGTGGCCCACCTATGCGCCGCTCTACGAGATTCCGCGCACGCTGGGTGCCGAGGTCGAGTACTGGGAGCTTCGCGAGGAGCTCGGATGGAAGCCCGATATCGAGGAGCTCAAGCGCTTGGTGCGCCCCAACACCAAGCTCATCTGCATCAACAACGCATCGAACCCCATCGGTACGGTGCTTGATGCCGATATGCTCGGCCAGATTGCCGAGATTGCCCGTTCGGTGGGCGCCTACGTGCTGTGCGACGAGGTGTATCTGCCGCTCGAGAACACCGAGGACTTTTTGTCGATGGCCGATGTGTACGAGAAGGCCATCGTCACCAACTCGGCGTCCAAGACCTATTCGACGCCTGCGGCCCGCGTGGGCTGGGTTGTGGCCGACGAAGAGGTGTCCAACCGCATACGCACCTATCGCGATTACACCATGATCTGCGGCGGCGTGTTCAACGACACCTTGGCGACCTATGTGCTTGAGCACAAGGACAAGATCCTCAAGCGCAATCGCAAGATCGTGTTTGGAAACCGCGATATCGCGCAGGCTTGGATCGATACGCAGCACCGCGTTTCCTGGACGGCCCCGCAGGGCGTGTCCACCTCGTTTATCCAGCTTGATATTCCCGAGGATGACGAGGAGTTCTGCAAGCGCCTGCTGTCCGAGAGGGGGGTGCTGTTGGTTCCCGGCAGCCGCTTCGAGCTTCCCTGCGGCGCACGCCTGGGCTACTGCGCGAGCGAGGACGTTCTGCGCGAGGGTCTGAGGCTTCTGGGCGAGGCACTGGCGGAGTTCGATCGCTAGGATTCCGACGGCTCTCAAAGCCGCTCAAATCTATCTACGATTATCGATAACAGTCCCGTTTCCCATGAGGGGAGCGGGACTTTTTTCTATACCGAGAAGTCAAGTTGTTACAAATGAGGCCGTAAAGCGAGCCGGTATTCGCTGGGCCTTATACTGAGCTTCCAGTGAACGGTATCCAACGTCTGGTAAACGGTAATCTGTTTGCCAAAAATGAATAGGACGAACTTCTTTCTGAATAAAAATCAAAATGGTTGAGACACAGCGAGAATTGCGAATTCTATTCATATCGTTGCGCGAAATATGCAATTTGAGGGTGGTTTAATAAAGTTTAGTTCCATTTGCTATCTGGATTGAAAACGCGTTTAAGCACGTAAATAAACTTTATTAAATCAAAGTGTGCCATGCGTGAAGTATATGTGTATGCCGTTCACCCCTCATATAAAACCGTTCGGGGGCGAGGTGGAAGTATGAACAGATTTTGGATATAAATATGTCGTCAGCAATAACGCCTCACACGGAGGGGCGCTAACGAATCGGCCCTGACAGGGGCCCGAAAGAAAGGTAGGAGGCCATGACGAAAGGTCTGCACGTGCCTTCCGAGATCGGCAAGCTCAGGAAGGTCTGCCTGCACCGTCCCGGCGACGAGCTCCTCAACCTGCCGCCCGACGAGCTCGAGCGACTCCTGTTCGACGACGTCCCGTTCCTGGAGGTCGCACAGCAGGAGCACGACACCTTCGCCCAGATCCTGAGGGACCAGGGCGTGGAGGTCCTCTACCTCGAGAACCTCGTCGCCGAGGTGTTCGACCAGGTCCCCGGCGCCCGCGCCGAGTTCACCGACCAGTACATCGCCGAGGCCGGCATCCGCGGCCAGCACATGCCGCAGATCGTCCGCGAGAAGCTGGACTCCATCGAGGACAACCTCGAGTTCGTCAAGAAGACCATGGCCGGCATGACCAAGGCCGAGATCGACCTGCCCCTCACGGCGTCCACGACCCTCGACTCCCTGGTCAACTCCGAGTCCGAGTCCGACCTGATCATCGACCCGATGCCCAACCTCTACTTCACCCGCGACCCGTTCGCGGTCGTCGGCGAGGGCGTCAACCTCAACCGCATGTACTCGGTCACCCGCAACCGCGAGACCCTGTACGGCAAGTACGTCTTCAAGTACCACCCCGACTACAAGGACGTCTCCCTGTACTTCCGCCGCGACTGCCAGTTCCACACCGAGGGCGGCGACGTGCTGAACATCAACGAGAAGACCCTCGCCGTCGGCATCTCCCAGCGCACCCAGGCCGCCGCTATCGACGTCATGGCCCAGAACATCTTCTGGAACTCCGACTCCAAGGTCGAGCGCATCCTGGCCTTCGACATCCCGGTCTCGCGCGCCTTCATGCACCTCGACACGGTCTTCACCCAGATCGACGTCGATAAGTTCACGATCCACCCCGCCATCATGGGCACCCTGCGCGTCTACGAGCTGACCGCCGGCAAGAACCCGGGCGACGTGAACATCCGCCTGATCGAGGACACCCTCGAGCACGTCCTGGAGGACGCCACCGGCGTCGACCAGGTCAAGCTGATCCCCTGCGGCGGCGGCGACCCGATCGCGGCCTCCCGCGAGCAGTGGAACGACGGCTCCAACACCCTGTGCGTCGAGCCCGGCAAGATCTGCGTCTACGCCCGCAACACCGTCACCAACGACGTGCTGTACAAGGAGGGCCTGGACCTTCTCGTCGTGCCCTCCGCCGAGCTCTCCCGCGGCCGCGGCGGCCCGCGCTGCATGAGCATGCCCTTCTGGCGCGAGGACCTCTAAGTCTTTCCGTTTCCGGTGCGGTCCCCCTACAACCGCACCGGTTTCGCCCGTCAAACGGGCAACACTAATACTTACGTAATTCATTTTTTCGAAAGGAAACGAACCATGGGTGTTAACCTCTCCGGCCGTAGCTTCCTCAAGCTTCTCGACCTCACCACCGAGGAGATTGAGTACCTGCTCAAGCTCTCCAAGAACTTCAAGGATATGAAGCGCGCTGGCGTTCCGCACCGCTATCTCGAGGGCAAGAACATCGTTCTGCTCTTCCAGAAGACCTCCACTCGCACCCGCTGCGCCTTCGAGGTCGGCGGCATGGATCTGGGCATGGGCGTCACCTACCTCGATCCGGGTTCGTCGCAGATGGGCAAGAAGGAGTCCATCGAGGACACCGCCCGCGTTCTTGGCCGCATGTATGACGGCATCGAGTTCCGTGGCTTTGCCCAGGACGACGTCGAGGAGCTCGCTGCTAAGTCCGGCGTGCCTGTGTGGAACGGCCTGACCACCGAGTGGCACCCCACCCAGATGCTCGCCGACATCCTGACCGTCCAGGAGAACTTCAACTACGACATCAAGGGCAAGACCCTCGTCTTCATGGGCGACTGCAAGAACAATGTCGCTCGCTCCCTCATGGTTGTCTGCTCCAAGCTCGGCATGAACTTCGTGGCCTGCGGCCCCGAGGAGTGCATGCCCGCCGACGACGTCATCGAGGCCTGCAAGCCCATCGCCGAGGCCAACGGCTGCACCATCAAGCTGACCACCGACGTCAAGGACGGCGTCACCGGTGCCGACGTTATCTACACCGACGTGTGGGTCTCCATGGGCGAGCCCGACGAGGTCTGGGCCGAGCGCATCGCTCAGCTCACCCCGTATCGTGTTACCTCCGAGGTCATGGCTATGGCCAACCCGGGCGCCATCTTCCTGCACTGCCTGCCCAGCTTCCACGACACCAACACCACCATTGGCGCCGAGAAGTGCGAGCAGTTCGGCATCACCGAGCAGGAGGTCACCGACGAGGTCTTCGAGAGCCCCGCTTCCAAGGTCTTCGATGAGGCCGAGAACCGCATGCACACCATCAAGGCTGTCATGTACGCCACGCTCAAGTAAGAGCATCTAGCATCTCGCTCGGGGTGTATTGCTGCTCACCCCGAGCGGTTTTGTCTGGTAAATATCTCGCGTCGGGCGGTGGGCACGGCACGGAAGATCCGCTTCGCGCGAGACAGTTAAATGATTTATGGAAGGGGGATGAGAACCATGACTGAGACCGCTAAGAAAAAGCGCGGTATGCCTTCATCGTTCACCATTCTTCTTGCTCTGCTGGCAATTGTTGCAGTAATTACCGTTATCGTCTCCGGCACGTCCGGCGGCGCGGTTACCGCAGCCCGCCTGAGCGATTTCTGCACCGCCCCGATTAAGGGCTTCGCTGACGCTCTGCCCGTCTGCCTCTTCGTTATGATTCTGGGCGGCTTCCTTGGCATGATGACCGAGACCGGCGCTCTGGACAACGGCATTGCCGTCCTGGTGCAGAAGCTTAAGGGCAACGAGATCATGCTCGTTCCCGTGCTGATGCTCATCTTCTCCCTCGGTGGTACCACCTATGGTATGTGCGAGGAGACCGTTCCCTTCTACGCCCTGCTCGCCGCTACCATGATGGCCGCTGGCTTCGACCCCATGGTCGGCGCCGCTACCGTCCTGCTCGGCGCTGGCTGCGGCTGCCTCGGCTCCACGGTTAACCCGTTCGCCGTCGGCGCTGCCGTCGACGCCCTGACCGGCGTTGACATTGCCGTGAACCAGTCCATCATCATCGGCCTCGGTGCCGTCCTGTGGCTTGTTACCACCGTCATGTCCATCGTCTTCGTGATGAACTATGCCAAGAAGGTCAAGGCTGACAAGGGTTCCACCATCCTGTCGATGCAGGAGCTCAAGGACGCCGAAGAGGCACATGGCAAGGCTGCTTCCGAGGTCCACAAGGAGGTCAAGCTCACCGGTCGTCAGAAGGGTGTTCTGATCGCCTTCGCCTTCACCTTCGTCGTCATGATCGTCGGCTTCATCCCGCTGGCCGACCTCAACGAGGGCGTCGCCAACTTCTTCGACGCTGGCGCTGTCTACGACGCCGACGGTAACGCCGTCGTCCAGGGCTGGTCTGCCCTGATCACCGGCCTGCCCATTGGCCAGTGGTACTTCGACGAGGCTTCCACCTGGTTCTTCCTCATGGCCGTCCTGATCGGTATCATCGGTGGCCTGTCCGAGAAGCAGATCGTTAACACCTTCATCACCGGCGCTGCCGACATGATGTCCGTTGTTCTCGTCATCGCCCTCGCCCGTGGTATCTCCGTCCTCATGGCTAACACCGGCCTCGATGTCTACGTCCTCGACGCTGCCGCCAATGCTCTGGCTGGCCTGTCCGGCGTGATCTTCGCTCCCATGAGCTTCCTGGTCTACTTCGGCCTGTCCTTCCTGATCCCCTCGACCTCCGGTATGGCCACCGTCTCCATGCCCATCATGGGACCGCTGGCTGTTAAGCTCGGCTTCTCGCCCGAGGTCATGGTCATGATCTTCTCCGCCGCCATCGGTGTCGTGAACCTGTTCACCCCGACCTCCGGCGCCATCATGGGCGGTCTCGCCCTGGCCAAGATCGAGTGGACGACCTGGCTCAAGTTTGCCCTTAAGCTCATCGTCGCGCTCTCCGTCGTCTGCGCCGTCATCCTGACCGTCGCCTGCGTGCTGCTCTAAGTACCCAACGGGTACCCCACGGAAACCTTGACGATCCTGTAAAGGATCACCTGGTCATCGTCTGTCCGGTAGGGTAAACCCACCGGTAGACTCCTACCTTTAGCCCCCTTCCGTTCCGTGCGCGGGAGGGGGCGCTCTCATGTTGCGCGGTTCTACGAACCGCGCAACCAGTCGACGCTGCGCGCTGCCCAGGACGACAATTTGTCATTCAAAAGGCAAGGCATGACCAGAAGGTCTATGCCTTGCCTTTTTCATGCCAACTTGTACGTCCTGGACGTCGCTCGCTGACTTATGCTCAACCTGCGACGTTCCCCTTAATTGGTGCAGGGGGCTGCTTGTTCGCTCTGGTACCCGTTCGCTGTCCGTTCTCTGCCCGCGACGTTTCTGTTGTTGGTGCAAAGGGGTCAGGTTACTTCGCGCCAAAAGGGGAAGTTGCGGTGGAATAGTTCCTGTTTGGCCGTCATGAGGGGTTAAACAGGAACTATTCCACCGCAACTTATCGGTGGCGTGTTTGGTTGGTGCCTGTTGATGGTCTGGGTATCGGGGAGGGCGGGCTCCGCTATAATCGCCTAGAACATTAAATGGAAACGGGACGGGAGCCATATATGCGCCAGGGTTTCGACAACGCGAAGTATATCGAGCTGCAGGCCGCTCATATTAAAGAGCGTATCTCGCAGTTTGGCGGCAAGCTGTATTTGGAGTTTGGCGGCAAGCTGTTTGACGACTATCACGCGAGTCGCGTGCTGCCGGGTTTTGAACCGGACAGCAAGTTTCGCATGCTCAAGAGCATTGCCGATGACGTTGAGGTCATCATCGCGATCAACGCGAACCACATCGAGAAGAACAAGGCTCGCGGTGACCTGGGCATTACCTATGACGAGGACGTTTTGCGCCTGGTCGACCTGTTCCGCGGCAACGGTTTTGCTGTCGCGGCCGTGGTCATCACCCAGTACGCCGGCCAGCCCGCCGCCGATGTGTTCCGCAATCGCCTGAACGCGCTCGGCATTCCTGCCAAGCTGCACTATCCCATCGAGGGCTATCCGCACGACGTCGACCTGATCGTGTCCGACGACGGCTATGGCAAGAACGAGTTTGTCGAGACCACTCGTCCGCTCGTTGTGGTCACCGCTCCCGGCCCTGGCTCGGGCAAGCTCGCCACCTGCCTGTCTCAGCTCTATCACGAGCACAAGCACGGCACTGCCGCCGGCTACGCCAAGTTCGAGACTTTCCCGGTTTGGAATCTGCCCCTCACGCATCCGGTCAACATCGCCTATGAGGCCGCCACGGCTGACCTCGACGATGCCAATATCATCGACTCCTTCCACTTGGAGGCCTACAACAAGACCACGGTCAACTACAACCGTGACGTCGAGGCCTTCCCGGTGGTCCGTGCTCTGATGGAAAAGATCCTGGGCAAGAGCCCCTACCAGAGCCCCACCGACATGGGCGTCAATATGGTCGGTTTTGCCATTACCGATGACGATGCCTGCCGCGACGCTTCCAAGATGGAGATCGTCCGCCGCTACTTTACCGCGGTCGAAAATGTGCGCCGTACCGGCGTGGGCGATGAGCAAGTCGACCGTCTCAAGATCATTATGAAGAAGGCCGGTATCGACAAGAATTACTCGCCGGCACGCTCGGCCGCCCTTACCAGGGAGCAGCTGACAGGTGGCCCCGTAGGCGCCATGGTCATGCCTGATGGCTCCGTGGTGACCGGCAAGACTTCCACGCGCCTGGGCGCCGCGAGCTCGCTCATCATGAATGCACTTAAGCATGTCTCGGGCGTTGACCTTGAGCTCGAGGTCATTAGCGATGAGGCGATCGAGCCTATCAGCAAGCTCAAGACGCATTTCCTGGGTAGCAAGAACCCGCGCCTGCACACCGACGAGACGCTTATGGCGCTCTCGATCACCTCGGCAACGAGCGAGACGGCGGCCCGCGTCCTTTCGGGCTTGGAGCAGCTGCGCGGCTGCGATGCCTTCTTTAGCGTGATCATCTCGCCGACGGACGA
This sequence comes from uncultured Collinsella sp., assembly GCA_902497025.1. Classification (GTDB taxonomy): domain Bacteria; phylum Actinomycetota; class Coriobacteriia; order Coriobacteriales; family Coriobacteriaceae; genus Collinsella. Next base: position 173,551 of record CABVDJ010000002.1, read on the forward strand.
GACGGTGTTGCGCAAGCTGGGCATCAACGTGTGCTGCGAGCCCAAGTTCGAGCGTCGTGGTTTCTTCCACCGCTAAGCCTGGAGAAATTGGTCTGAAAGGGGCACATCGGGTATACATTCGGTGTGCCTCTTTTATCAACAAAAGCTACCGTTTAACCTAAAATTAGCCCGTTTACCTGCCTATAAGCGATTTGGGCGGTATACAATAACCCTAATTGTTTCATCCTTTTGCGGGGATGCCGCATGATGGATGTTGCCGGCCATCATGGGGTGTGCCGGTCGCGCACGGTGCAAGTGATGCCCGTGCCCGGTTTGAGGAGGCTGCCATGGCTGGCAAGGGTCGTGCGAGTGTCAACGATATGAAGCGTGTCGAGGTGCAGGTGCTGATGGAGATCGCACAGCAGTCCGAAGACAACGGCGGATTTTATGGCTTTTCGCGAAAGACGCTTGCCGAGCGTGTGGGGGTCTCTCCGTATCGCGCCCGCGCGGCAATTGAACGCTTGGAATCCGAAGACATCATTGAGGTCGTCTCGCGCTACAGCGACGACGGCGGCCAGCTCGCAAATGGTATTTGTCTTACGGAGCGTGGCGAATGGTATCTGGAGGGCATCCGTGCCGGTATGCTCGTGCAGGACTTGATCAAGGACGAAGTCGCCGATCGATAATGGCGCGCATTCATAGTGGAAACGACGCCGTCTGGGCAACCGGACGGCGTTTTGTTTCGAGATGGAGAAATGCGATTGCGCGTAAGAAAAATTGTGTGCGGCGCGCGTCGCGAGTATTACAATGAAGACCCGTAAGATGTGTATGGACAACTTCTACGGGAAGCGCAGGTAACTCAATATGTCCAAGCATGTGTTCGTGACCGGCGGCGTGGTTTCGTCTCTGGGCAAGGGTATTACCGCGGCCTCGCTGGGCCGTCTGCTCAAGTCGCGCGGCTACAAGGTAACGATGCAAAAGGCCGACCCGTATCTGAACGTCGACCCCGGCACCATGAGCCCGTTCCAGCATGGCGAGGTCTTTGTGACCGAGGACGGCTACGAGTCCGATCTGGACCTGGGCCACTACGAGCGCTTTATTGATGAGAACCTGACCCGCGATTCCAACTTTACGACTGGTGCCATCTATAAGAGCCTGATCGCCCGTGAACGTCGCGGTGACTTTTTGGGCGGCACCGTGCAGGTGATTCCGCACGTCACGAACGCCATTAAGGATAAGTTCCGTCGTATTGAGGAGCAGACCGGCTCCGACGTGGTCATCACTGAGTTGGGCGGCACCATCGGTGACATCGAGTCGCAGCCGTTTGTCGAGGCCATCCGCCAGTATCGCAAGGAGGCCGGCCCCGAGAACGTCTGCTACATCCACGTGTCGCTCGTTCCCTATATCGCCGCCGCCCACGAGGTCAAGACCAAGCCGACGCAGCACTCCGTCAAGGAGCTCCGCAGCTTTGGTATCCAGCCCGATATTATCGTTCTGCGCTCCGATCACCATATCGACGATGCCATCCGCGGCAAGATCGCAAGCTTCTGCGACGTCGACACCGACTGCGTCTTTACCAACGAGGACTGCGCGAGCATCTACGATGTTCCGCAGCTGCTCGCCGAGCAGGACTTTGACCTGCGCATTTGCGAGCGTCTGGGTCTGGACCCGCGTGAGCGCGACATGAGTCAGTGGAACGAGTTCCTGCGCAAGCAGAACCATGCCAACCAGCACGCCGACAAGGTGAAGATCGCCGTCGTGGGCAAGTATACGCAGCTGCCCGATGCCTACCTGTCGGTTATCGAGGCCCTGCACCATGCGGGCGTGTTCTACGATCGCCACGTTGACGTGCAGCTGGTCGATGGCGAGAGCCTCGACGAGCAGAACGTCTCCGAGGTCCTGGGTGACGCCTCGGGCATCTTGGTCCCTGGCGGCTTTGGCAAGCGCGCCCTGGAGGGCAAGATCCTCGCGGCCGAGTTCGCCCGCGAGCACAAGATTCCGTATCTGGGCATTTGCCTGGGTATGCAGGTGGCCGTGTGCGAATTTGCCCGCAACGTGGTCGGCCTTGCCGGCGCCAGCTCTTCCGAGTTCGATCCTGATGGCCCGTATAGTGTCATCGACCTGATGAGCTCGCAGGAGGACGTGACCGAGAAGGGTGGCACCATGCGTCTGGGTGCCTATCCGTGCAAGCTTGCTGCCAATTCCCTCGCGCGCGAGGCCTATGGCGAGGAGCTCGTCTACGAGCGTCACCGTCACCGTTTTGAGTTCAACAACGCCTTCCGTGACCAGCTCGAGGACGCCGGTCTGGTTATCTCGGGCCTTTCGCCCGACGAGCGTCTAGTCGAGATGGTCGAGCTACCGCGCGACGTACATCCGTGGTATGTGGCCACCCAGGCTCATCCCGAGTTCAAGAGCCGTCCGACCAACCCGCAGCCGCTGTTCCGCGAGTTCGTGCGCGCCTCGATTGGCCAGCATGAGGGTGTCGACCGTCTGCAGGTGACGCCCAAGAACCTCGCTACGGACTAAGGGTGCCGGAGAACCAGGAACATACCGAAGCTACTCCCTCGTCGCTTGCTGTGGTGGCGGGGGAGTATCTCGATTACCTTGCGGTCGAGCGGGGTTTGGCGCGCAATACGATTGCGGCCTACCGTCGTGACCTGACGACGTACTGCGCCTATCTGGAGCGGGCTGACATTGCGTCTTTTGAAGATGTGAGCCGTCAGGTCGTGGAGAGCTTTGTTGCCGATCGCCGCGACGGAGGCTATTCCGACGCCTCGGTGGAGCGCGCGCTTGCTGCCGTGAAGGGCCTGCATGCCTTTTTGGTGCGCGATGGGGCCGTGGCCCAAAACCCGACGGCGGCGTTGCGCCTGCCCAAAAAGGCAGATCGCCTGCCGGAATACCTTTCGGTGGAGGATGTCTCGGCACTGCTCGATCAAGACTTTCCCGAGGGCGAGATGGGGCTGCGCGATCATGCCATCTTGGAAGTGCTTTACGGTTGCGGCTTGCGCGTGAGTGAGCTGGTTGGGCTCGATGTGGGCGATATCCATATCGATGACGGGTTTGTCCTGGTGCGCGGTAAGGGCTCCAAGGAGCGTCTGGCCCCGTTGGTGGGAAGCGCGGCTCGCGCCCTGACACACTATATAGGTGACGGGCGCACTCTCCTGGCCGCCCATGCTCACGGGACGGAGACCTCGGCGGTCTTTTTAAATAAGAACGGACGTCGCCTGTCGCGCCAGGCCGTGCATGCGATATGCGAGCGGTACGGGCGCCAGGTGGGGCTGGTGGGGCTCCACCCCCACACCCTGCGCCACTCCTTTGCCACCCACATGCTCGCGGGCGGTGCCGACTTGCGTGTACTGCAGGAGATTTTGGGCCATGCCGATATTTCGACCACGCAGGTCTACACGCATGTCGACCGCACGCAACTGACCGAGGTCTATCTGGCGGCGCATCCGCTGGCACATCGCTAGCACCTCGCTGACCTGCATATTTATAAATATTAAAGGGGATGGGCCCCAGATTGCCGAGACGCACTTTTGCGCGCATGGGCAATCTGGGGCCCGTCCCATTTTTCGCCAGACACCGACGCGGTGGTGGGCCGTGTGTACCGTGGGTGGGAGGAGTTTGGGGGCGATGTGAACGGCGTGTAAAGGGACGTAAAAATCGCCTCAAGGTCAACTTGAAGGTTGAGGTTCGCGGGCGTGGTTCTACAGGTGGCATCCCGCCTTTGCTGCAAACACAACATATTGTGTTTTCGAACATATGCTCGGGGGTGTTTTACAACATATTGGGGGTGGAGTGGTGGGGC
>CABVDJ010000003.1 GCA_902497025.1 uncultured Collinsella sp.
AGCAATTGCGAAGAGCTTAGCCGGGCTTGACAACCTCATCACCCTTCATCAGCGTGAGCTGGATTTGCTCAGAAAAGTAAAGCAGTCGATGCTCCAAAAAATGTTTGTTTAGGAGGTTGGCCCCATGGCCAAGGTTACGTACACCGATGAGTTGGAATTCGAGCACGATCTTGTGAATTTGCTCATCACGCGAAAGGGATGGACCGGGCTGGGCGGTCAGTCCCGCGTTCTTTCACATCCCACAGAGCAGGATCTTCTCGACAACTGGGCCCGTATCCTTTTCGAGAATAACAACATGCCTAACCGCCTCAACGGCGTCCCATTGACGGACGGCGAAAAAGCTCAGCTTATGGAGCAGGTTCGCGCCTGCTCGTCCCCCGTGGAGGCAAACGAGTTCATCAATGGTCGATCCGTTACCATCAAGCGCGATGCCGAGGCCGATAAGCTGAATTTCGGGCGTGAGGTGGCGCTCACCATCTATGACCGCATGTCGATAGCAGGTGGGAAATCCGTCTATCAGATTGCCGAGCAGCCTGAGTTCCGTGCCCGCAAGGAGATCCTTCCCAACCGGCGCGGGGATCTTATCCTCCTCATCAACGGTATGCCCGTCATTCACATCGAGTTGAAGCGTAGCGGTGTGTCCGTGACGCAGGCCGTGAACCAGATTCGGAAGTATTACCACGAAGGAGTGTTCGAAGGCCTGCTCTCGCTCGTGCAGGTGTTCGTTGCCATGAACCCGACTGAAGCACTCTACTTTGCAAACCCGGGCTCAGACGAATCTTTCAACGAAAAGTTCATGTTCCATTGGGGCACCGTTGACAACGAACGTGTGGATCGTTGGGACGCGGTGGCCGAGCAGCTGCTCTCAATACCCATGGCTCATAAGCTCGTTGGGTTCTACACCGTGGCCGACCATTCCGACAACGTTCTCAAAGTCATGAGGAGCTATCAGTACCATGCGGCCGACAGGATACGACTTGCCTGTGAGAACGTCGTTTGGGGCGCAGGGCGTCCAGTCGGCGGCTACGTGTGGCATACCACCGGCTCGGGCAAAACGCTCACGAGCTTCAAGGCCGCCCAGCTCATTGCGGCGGGGGGCAATGTGGACAAGGTCGTCTTCCTTGTTGACCGCATCGAACTCGGCACCCAGTCCCTTGACGAATACCGGGGGTTCGCCGACGCGCGCGAGAGAGTTCACTCGACCGAGGATACCGATGTGCTCCAAGGACTGCTTGCATCGGGTGGACATGCCGGCGAGTCCACGATGCTCATAGTCACCTCAATTCAAAAGATGAATGTGCTCGTAAGCGATGCCGCCCGTGCCCATGATGTCGAAAAGATTGCGGAAAAGCGGATCGTCATCATCGTTGATGAATGCCACCGCAGCGTCTTCGGCGACATGATGTGGGGCATTCGCCGGAAACTCCCGCAGGCGTTGCTCTTTGGCTTCACTGGCACGCCCATAGTCGAGGCCAACGCCAAGCGCGGCGAGGTGACGACGGTCGACGTGTTCGGAAACGAGCTTTGTCACTACACCATTGCCAATGGCATCTACGACGGCTCCGTCTTGGGCTTTGACCTCACTTACTCGAGCGTCTACGACGAGGACGAGCTACGCGAGCAGGTAGCCCTTGAAAAGGCGAAGGCGACCTCCGTCGCCGAGGCGTTCGAGGATGAGGACAAGAAGAACACTTATCTGCATTACATGAACGAGGTCCCTATGGTTGATCGCTACTGGGATGAAGACTCGGGGCAATACAAGAAAGGGATCGAGGGTTTGGTGCCTCGAAGCCAATACGAGACGGACGGGTATCGCCGGGAGATTGTCTCCGACATAAAGAAGAACTGGAAAAGGCTGTCAATCGGCGGCAAGTTCCATGCTCTGCTCGCCGCAAGCTCTATCGTAGAGGCCATCGAGTATTATCGCCTGTGCAAGGAGATGCTGCCGGAGCTTGCCGTGACCGCGTTGTTCGATCCGGACCCCGGCAACAACGCGGGCAATATATTCAAAGAGGATGGGCTCGTTGAGATACTCGGGGACTATAACGAGCGCTACGGCAAGTCCTACAGCCTTTCCGACTACACCGACTCCAACCCGCTCAAGGACACCTTCAAGCGTGACGTCTCCGCAAGGCTTGCCCATAAGAAGCCCTACAGCAGAATCGACCTGCATCCCGAGATGCGGCTCGACATGCTCATCGTCGTAGACCAGATGCTCACAGGCTATGACTCTAAGTGGCTGAATACCATCTACATGGACAAGGTTATGGACTACGAGCATGTAATCCAAGCTTTCAGTAGAACTAACCGTACTTTGAGCACCGACAAACCCTTCGGGTCTATCCGATGCTATCGAGAGCCCAACACCATGAAGAAGAACGTGGAAGACGCCCTTGCCCTCTACTCGGGGGGCGCGGCCAACAGGATGTTCGTCCTGAAACTCAAGGACAACATAGAGGGGATGAATGGCGTTTTCGAAGAGATACGCAGAATTTTCTCGTCCTCGGGCATCGAGGGATTCGAGAGGATTCCCGATACGCAGGCCGGCCGGGCTCAGTTCGCGCTCAAGTGGAGGAGCCTCAATGACTTGCTCTGCGCTGCCAAGGTGCAGGGCTTCAGCTTTGAGAGACTTGCATATGGCTTTGTGGAGCGAGACGGCGAGCTCGTTCTGGTTGATGAGGGAGCCGAGGCTGACGAGGAGATACGGGTCGCTTTGGACGAGGTGACCTATCTCGTGCTTGCTCAAAGGTATAAGGAGCTCTTCGCCTCTGGCGGCTCTGGCGGCTCTGGCGACGGCGACGATGAGGTTCCCTACGACATAGACCCCAACCTTATGCGCATCGACACAGAACGCATCGATGCGAGCTATCTTGAGGAGAAGTTCGCCGATTGGCTGCATATACACGAGAGCGCTGACCAAGACCCCAATTCAGACGAGCATGACCGGGAAAACGCCGCGCTCGACGAGCTGCACAGCCAGTTCTCGAAACTCTCTGCAGAAGACCAGGTATTTGCCGAGCAGATCATCCAAGGCATAAGGGACGGCAAGATAGAAATTGACGACGGCTGGAACTTCCGTGATTATATCAACCATGCAAAACAGTCTCACGACCAAGATTTGGTCAGCGATGTCGCGCGCTTGACTGGTGTGGATAAAGAAGCCCTACTTGAACTTATGTCCACACATCCAACAGAAGCCACACTGGATTTGCACAACCGCTTCACCTCACTTGTTGAGAAAGTCGATTACGCCGCCGCTCGCAACAGGATTGAAGCGCTTGCGGAGCGCAAAGTAAAGGGAAGGGACGTGTCTCGAATCATCGACGGACTCCTTCGACGCTTTATCGTGGAAGGGCCCTTCGATGTTGTGGAAGGAATTAAAGAGCTGCTTTAAGGCACCCGCTTGGGAACAGTGTAAGCTGGGAGAGGTGGGCGCTACCTACTCGGGGCTGTCGGGGAAAACGAAGGAAGACTCCGGCCACGGTAACGCGAGGTTCGTGCCGTCATTCGGTGCGCAATCCGGGGGTTGCTCCCAATGGCCCGCGGCGTCCGCGCCCCGGTGCCACCCCGTGACCGGCGGCTTCGCTCGAAGCCGCTACATCAGGCTCGTTCCCGCTTTTCCGGGTCATATCCCTTCGTATACACGGTAAAGCTAAGGCTATCTATCGTGCCGGTGCTGTAGACGCATGCGTCGGGCGCGCTCCGTGTGCCTTGGGCGGTCGGGTCGGTCGAGACACAATCGTCCCTATCTATTCCAAGCAATGGAATGGGCTTTGCCACCTGGTCGGCGCTATTAATTTGCGCAATGATCTCCAACAACTCGTATAACTTGATAAGCCATGAGCTGTATGGGTGCTCGCCGGGTCCCTTGTGCTTCAGCGTGCACTTTGATTGCGGGCTTTCGGCGAGCTGGCTCAAGCGTTCAAAAAGCGCCGGGTACTCGGCTTCGGGAAACTCGACTTGTACATACTGTATGCCATTGAGGATGAATCCGTACCACAGTACGGGGTATGGAAAACCGTTCCTATCTGGTCGCCTGATTTTTGTCCTGCAATTGGGCTGGTTGACGATAGACAGCCATGCCGCATAGAGCTCGTCGGAAATTAGGTCGCTCGCTTGGTATGTTGGGCCAAGACCATCGAGAACAAAATTGCCAAGGCTGTCAAAATAGTGGGCACAATCCGTTAAACCCTTTTCGTATGCCGTGTCGGCTTTTCTCCGTATATTGAGTGCGACGTCGCGGGGTGATTTGCGACCAAGATGTTTTTTGGCGTTGTGCCGCGGGTTGCAATAGAGCTTGGTCGCCGCGTTATATCGATCGCAGTACTTGCTGTTAGGGCCGGTCGGAAAAAAGAGCGAACCACAGGTTTGGCATGTTATCGGCATAATGCCGCACAGCAGCAGCTCGTGGAGGATGCGGGCATAAAGGCTTGCAAAGGAACATTCCTCTTCGGTGAAGTAAAGCTCTCCTGCCTTTGCAATAACAGCTTGAAGCCTTACGAGCCTATTGAGGTTTTCCTGGTCGTTAAGCTCTGCATACGTATGGAAGTCTCCATTTGCGTAGATTTGGTTCTCGCGCATAGCCTCGAGATAGTTCTTGCGAAACGCCTGCATAAAGGGGGCGCTATTCATGCGTTTTATATCGCTCAAATGTTCTTCGAGCTTTTGAGCCGTTTCGTTTCCGGGCAAGTGCTTTTTGGCTGCGTATGCAAAAGCGTCGCCAAAGCGGATGATTGCCGGCAGCTGATTATCGAATAATCGAAATTGTCGCGGGTCGCTTGTTTTGATGGCGGCTGGGAAAAACTCTTCGTTTTGCGCGAGCAGGCTAGGTGCCTCGGTGTTTTTAAGCAGCGGGGCAAGCTCCAGACATTCCTGATAAAAAACAATGAGAAGCGCTCGAAAGAGATCGGTATTGGTGCAAACGCAAGCTGTTTCTATCTGCGAGTTGACCTTTGGATAGTTGTCTCTTGGATTGTCGCGTTTATACGGCACCGGTTCTGTTAGCCCGGTCTTGCCGTTGGTAGTTGTAATGTCCATGTCGTTCGACACGAGCTTGAGATAGGAGCTGAAGAGGGACGCCATTTCTTGCTTATTGAGTTGGGCCGATGTCGTGATCACCGCGCGGTACAGGCGGTTGATTTCGTTGCACTCAATAGCGTTGTTGTTCATCCAGCAGCTGTAATAGCGATAGTCGGGAATCGCTGTGATGTTCATGACACACTGCCTGCAGACATTTTCAAGGAGATACCTGGCCATGCCAGATATCTCTCCGTGTGCATGGCGCGTAATGGCTTTATCGAATATCGGAGCAAAGAAATCGAGGTCGCGTTCCTTTTGTTTTTGAAGGTTGACTTCGATTTCGGCTTCGTTCAATTCTGCTTGCGCGGACTCTTGGTCGGAATCGTCTGGATCGAGCCAGTCGTCATGGTCTGGTTCGGCTGCGTAGTCCATCGAAGCGTGTTGCGCATCGTGGGGAGCAGGGGGCTGACGAATGGCGTTCTGCAAATCGATGTAAAAGCGCAATTTTGCTCGCTCACGAAAGTGGCCCCCAATCTCGTTGAAAAGCGAGCTTAAGTCGACGCGTAATAGGTCGTTGGCTACGGAGACGAGATTCCATGCGCTTGCATTGCCGGTTGCGTTTCCGTCATCGGCGCAATCAATCTCTGGCGTTCTGTTAAGAAGAAGCATGCGGGGATTGACGGGAGAGCGAAGAAAGCCAGCCTCGAAACCCCAGCTAAACGGCTCTTTTTCGGAATCAAGCATTAATGCTCCAAACAGCCAAAATTTAAAACCCGATAAAAGTCATATTACGCGGCTGTTTGCGGCTGTTCAATGGAATCAAGCGAAAAGGCTTAAAACCAGGGAGGCCGTTATGTCCGATTGCATCAAGCTCAACAAAGGAAACATCGATGTATGCGAGCGCGAGGTTATCGTTCTTCGCGAGATCATCGCTGCCGCCATGGGTCGTTTGCACCAGATGCGCAAGCAGTGCGAGCGCGGCTATGTGTCTTCGGAGGATTTCGAGAATGCGTTGGATGCGTACGGAGTAATCAGTGAGCGAGTCGATGAGCTTGACCAGCTTGGTTTCGAGTTCAGATGGTCGTCAGTCCCCGATGCCGGAATCGATGAGAACGACGGGCTCGAATGGATCGAGGACGACAACCCTCCGCGTGAGCGCGGTTTTGATATTGCTTGTTAATGTGACCGAACGGTTGATTGGAGACAAAATGTATCCGTACTACGAATGTGACAACTATCCCATGAGCATTACAGATGATGACGGCCCGTTTCTGATCATGGAGGCGAGGCTGTCTGGCGACGACGAGCTCAATGATGATTTTAGGAAAGGCGCCAGTTGTAGATGCTCGTGTGCGACTGTTTCTGCGGCGATTGATCTTTGCAGGTCGATGACGGACGGCGATGCCGATCCTTGGTATGAAAGTTGGGAGAAGGCGGTTGAGCGTTATCCGCTCGAGAAATGCGAGGATGCGACAACGCTGTATTGGATCGAGCCGACCGATCCGCACAAGGCGCTGTGCGCCCTCCAACCCCATTGCGATCTTGAGCCATACGTGGCTGAGGCAATTGGCGCAGTTGACACGTATCTACTGGAGTGCGCGGACTATCCCTTTACGGTCGATCATTTAGATCTAAAGGACGTTGACGTCCTGCTCAGCGCTGCTTGGGGATTGGCTCGAGTCCTCGAAGAAACTTGGGGCACTTGCGACCCTGATGATGTTTTGGAAAAGATCGAGGATGCTACGTACAGTGCGTATATAACGGTTAAGGACCTGATCGCGGGCGAAGAGGCGGCCAAAGCCAGCGCAAAGTCCGATGACAATCTTTAGCCACCGCACTGAACGGCGCGACCGATCGGAAGGCTGCCGGGAAAAGCTTTAGCAAGCGCCCCGACCAGGTTCAGGAGTCTGCCGCCGATGCATCCCTGATGCGTGTCGCCCTTGCAGTGATCGATGCCAAAGAGCGCGAGGCGTTGGAGTGCGATCTTAAGAAACTGCTCGCTTCGTGCGAGTAGTCGCTGACTGCTCCTCTTTCCTTTCTTTCTTCTCTCAAGCGGCATGGACGCCGCCGCCTTGACCGCCCAGCGCGAGTTTTGTCCGCACGGGATGGTATCAAACACGTGTAACAACTAAATCGGAGGTTTGACCATGGCTATGTGGGATCTCAACTGCCAATCGAATCCGTCGTCTGCGGACGACAAGGAGCTCGCTCCCTATCTTGCACGTCAAAAGGCGATGCGCGAGTTTTTTGAGCGTGCGCTGTTTGCCCCCAAGGATCAGGGCAACAATGGCCTGTACTTTTTGGGCGCCACGACGGGCTCGGGTAAAAACTATACGGCCGAGCAGGTCACAGCCGACCTCATCGCCGGTGGCTGGGACGATTCGGGCTGTTTTAACAAGTGCCCGGGCCGTCGTTACCTGGTGTTTGTGGTGCCGGGTAAGGACAACCGCGACAACTACGTTGCGAGCGTGCGCAAATTGCTGGTTGAACAGGGCATGGATGGCGATGCCGCGCAGCGCATGGTGTTCGATCTTCCGCGTGCGGGCGATAACATCCTGCATTGGATTGAGACTACGCGCGGTAAGGGCGCCGTGGGCGTGCGCGACATTCCGTGTCCCATCGAGGCGGACGACGAGAGCTCTCATCGCATCATTAAGCGAGCGTGGGGCAACGCGATGGAGATCGCCGATGACCTTTTGGGCATCCTTGACACTCGAAATCGTCTGGGAGGTGTTGCAGACCGTTTGACCCCCGCCCTTCGCGACAAGCTATCGTCGGCGGATGCGAGCTTGCGTTGGGCTGTGAGCCACGAGCTCAAAAACATCACGCGCGGCATGGAGGTGATCCCCCAGATTTGGCCGTCTGCCCTGCTCAATGACGAGAGCATACCGCATGTGATTGCCCTGACGCCGCAAAAGCTCATCAATAGGATCGATACAGTGACCGGTGCAGGCGTTGTGCTCTTTAACGCAATGGCTGCCGAGAAGGGCCTGTTTATCTTTGATGAAATCGACCACATGAAGGCCGACATACTGTCGACGCTGACAGACGATCCCGTGACGTTTCAACCGGACGAAGTATTGCGTATCCTCGATCGTCATTTTAACGGCGGTGTGGTGGACCCCTTGCTACTGGGGAATCGAGATCAATGGATGGCGGTCTATACGCACGCTTCCACGTCGGGCGATCACAAAGGGTCAAACGCCGAGAGGAACAGGGTTTCGCGGGCGAGCGTAGAGGAAGATGCCGAAGAAATCGCCAAGGATGCCAAGAAAATTCAAAAGGCACTCGCCTCTTGTATTAAGGACATGAAACTGCGTCCGCCTTTTGCGCTGTCTGACGAGGCGAAAGAAGAGCAGCTCTCCGGTCGACATCTGTTTGGCAGCGACGATATTTCGGTGGGCGACAACTCGGCGAATCCGTTGCGCTTCAAACTCAATGAGGGCGGTACTCGCAATATGATTATCACTCGCGGAGGGAGTGGGCAGCAAACCGTCAGCAAGGCGGTGCGTCGTGCACGCGGTCTGGTCAGGATGGTGGTGGGTCATCTCGCCCGTTGCGCCACGCTTATGGACAAGCTGTACTACGGCAGCATTTCGTACAAGGACGACCTTTCGCGCAAGAACATCATCGATGCCCTGGGCATTAGGAACAACCAGACCAGCGAGAAGTATTTTTGGGATTCGTTGATGCTGGCGCTGTTCTTTAAAGATCGCAAGAATGACGAGATCGATGCCGCCGACGACTCGATGTATGCGCGTGGTGTCGATTATCTAGTGATGGAAACCACCATCGAGCACATGTTTACCACGTACCTAACCAGCCACGGCATTGAGCGCATGCCCGAGGCCTACCTTGCCTCCATTGCCGCCAAAGCGCCTTGCGTGTGCATGAGCGCAACATGGAGTGCGCCGACCGTCAAAAACTTCAACCTCGATTACCTTGACGAGGTTCATGGCGTGGTTCGCAAGGACGCTTGGATTGGCGAGCTCAACCAGGAAATCGTGCGACAGACTAAGCTGTTTAACAAACAGGCTGCGAAGGAGTACGACGTCGATATTGCCTGGGTGGATGAGTCCAAGGAAATTGCCGGCATGGTCGCGCTGGCAGGCGGCGCCTTTGGCGGCATCATTGTGTCGCCCGACGAGGTGTACGAGCGCGCGATGCGGTTCTTTGACGGGATTGGCGTGAGTGAGGGACTTGCGGTGCGCTTGCGCTTAAAGATTGCTGACAGGGTGGGCGTGAGCGACGCCAAGAGCATCGAGTTTGAGCTGAAGCGCCTGAGCAAGACGCTTGTTGCCGTGAGTACTTGGGCCCGTGGTGTGGCGCGTAACGAGCAACGGGCGGGAGCCGTTTTTACCACGCGCCACATGGGAAACCATGGCGAATTCAATAGTCTGGCGCTGGATCTTGCGCGCGAGATTGTCGCGGAGCTGGTGATTAGAAACATCAAGTGCCCCGAGATGTCGTACGAGAAATCGCTTGAGGCCGCCAAGGACATGGTGCCGTGCTTTAACGCTGCGGAATGGGATGCAGGTTGGCGTGGCGCTCAAAAACGTCTCGAGCTGGGCCAGCCGACCCTGATGTTTATCAATCTTTCGGCCGGTGGCTTTTCCAAGAATCTCAAATACAAGGTGCCGGAGAATCTGTGCGACATGGTTCATCAGGTCGATTGCGGCTTTGAAAATGCCGACCGTCGCCCCAAGATGGATCTTGATTTCTTATATATCGAGTCGCCCACAAGTCGTTTGACCTGGGGAGTGGAGATCAACTCAAATAAGTTTGTCCAGCAGGCGCTACTTGGCGTGGTGGAGCAGGAGGAACTGGTAGCGCGCGGCGAGGTTCCGTTTACTCAAAAGCGCCGGAACGTACGGATGCTTCTATCTGGCGTTAATAAGAGCCTGCCGGTGCGCGACACCCTCTCTTATCAGGTCGAAGGCGCTCGCATTGTGGCACAGGCTGTGGGTCGCCTGATGCGCACGAGTGTAAAGATGCCTTGCGTGCAGGTGCTGCTCGACCGCGAGATTGCGAACGATTGCAACTTTTCGTTCTTGCATGATTTGCCGATGGGCTACGAGCTTGAGCAGGTGGTTGGTGCCTGCGCCGCTGCCAACAACCATATGACGGACAACAAGGAACACGCTGCCGTTAAGCAGCAGAACCTTGCCGCCTTTAGGAACAACCTTGCCAAGCAAAAGCACGAAAAGCTGGCGTGGAAAGTTACCTCGCTCAATGCCGGGGACGAAGATCTCACTGCTTTTGATGGCGAGCGCGACTTTTACCTGCATCATTTTTGCCTGCCGTGGGAAGATCTCGCGCAATACCCAGAGCGCCGGAGTACCGCGCTGCGCATGTCGCATGCTGCAAATGGCTATGCCTATGCAGAAGGCGGGGCATGCAAGGTGCCGCACTTTGAATTCCCTAGCTACGATGGTGAGCCCGTCGAGCAGATTGCTGCTCGTCTGGAGGATCGTTGCCACTGCAAGGAGGGCTTAAAGGGCGCGACGGTTCGCCAGGTGAGCCAGGCGGCGGCGCGCGTACCCGAGCTGCTGTCAATTCGCGAAGTGCGTGAGCGTTGGTCGAGCGACGGGGTGCCCACAACGCTGCAGCCGGCGGCGACGGCGCACATGACGCCCTATATGTTCCAGGCGGTCTACCTGGGTGAGCTGGGAGAATCTGCCGGAAGGGCAATCTTTGAGGCATATTACGACGGCCGCTATTCGCTTACGCGTGGCGATGCGGCACACGCCGAGACAGGTGGCGACTTTGAGGTGCTCGATGCTGCTGGCAACACGACCGGGGTATGGATCGATTTTAAGCACTATCGCATCGGTGCCTATATCGCTTATGTTCGCGACGGTCGCGAGGCGTCGGATGCCGAGCGCTTTAGGGCGAAGGCTCAAAAGGTTGGGGCGAAACGCCTGCTAATCGTCAACGTTTTGGCAGATGAGGCAGCGCTTGAGTGCGTGCCCAAGGCACTCGATGCTGAGGGGACTGTGTTCTCCGTTCCTTATATGGCCGCCGACGGTGCAATCAATTTGGAGATGATGGAGGCGATCGGCCGTGCAATCGAAGCATAACCAGCCGTGCGGTTTGGGAGACATCGCCGTATCAGAGCTCGTGTTGCAGCTCGATGCCGCTGCTGCCGAGGAGCGCTACTCGGTCTTTTGGTGCAACGTCGGCGATGCGGGCAAGCATGCCGTGGCGAACTTTATGGCCGATGTGTGCCAGACGGGTCAGGTCGTCGCGCTCACGCAGCTTGCAGACAACCGCGTCTTTCTGATGGTCAAAGCGGGCGTGCAGACGGGCGACCTTAATGCCTCGCTTTATCAGGAGCAGATAGTTCCGATTAAAACTAATTGGAACGAGTTGGACGATTACGTTGCGCTCCGCTTGCTGTTCAACTCCTGCTCTCAGTTTGAGGGGATTGAGGACGAAGTTCCCAATGACACCGGGCACCTGTATGTCATTAGCGCCAAGGGTGCCCGCCGCGATGCTGTCGAAAGCGACGGAAGGGGACCTGCCAAGATCGAAACGGTTGAAATCGTTATCGATGAGGATTGCACCTTTGATCTTAAGATTCGGACGTTTACCAAGCGCCGTGTGCTTATTGGCAGGGCACAAGGTGACGAGAAAGAGCTCGAAAAGATTAAGAGCCAAGTGGGCTACAGGCTATCGCCCGTGGCGACGATGGTGCTTGCCCACGAACAAAAAGACGAGTACATCCTGCGCCGAGCCAAGGGCGACAAGCCGTCCAAGCGCCGTGATCTGACGTTCTCGGCCCAGGCGGACAAGGTCGCCTATACCAAGAAGGGCATTTTGTATCGAGAGCTGCAGATTCTCGAACGCCGTTACAGCGACTTCGCCCGGGTGACGCTCATGGAATACCCGCGTAAGAGTTTCTACGAGGTGCTCAAGGGTGATGAGTACGCGCGCGTGGTTGCGGAGCGCATGGCGGGGCAGCGAATCGTGGTGTCGTTTGCGCGCAATGGGCTTGCCGAAGTGGCGCGCCAGCTGGCCGATCGACTTAACGATTCCTCGTGGGGCGTTCGCGCAACGTATGGCGGAAGGGCCGTGGATTCGCGGGCGCTGAACCTTGTCGTTGTGCCCAATGAGGTTGCTGAGGACGACGGCTATGCCTTACATGCTGGCGTGGTGGAACAGCACGTGACACCGGATGTGTGCGAGCCACTGTTTAAGGTGGCGCCAAAGCAAAAGGATCGCAATGCGCAAGAGGCGATCCTGGGCGCCATGCTCAAAGAACTGCTGGTAAAGCAGGATGTTGTCGACGAGCGGGTGACGGCGTTTGATCTTGATGCTTTGGATATTGAGTCGGTGACGGTGTGTGGCTTGGTCGATGTGCCGCATAAAACAAAGGACAAGATTGAGCTGGATTCGCGTATCGCTACGTTGGCGATTGGCGCGGATGGGGGCATGCGCTATGCCTCACATTCGGCAGAGGATGGTCCCGAGGACGAGATGGAGCTCGATCTGCTGACCGCGGACGGCAAACTCGATAAGGGCGCCTATGTCTTTGACGTGCATGCGAACGGGCAGTCTATGCTTGTGCGCGTGCGGGATACGGGACTGACGACGTTTTCCAATAACTTTATGGCCTTGGTGGGTGAGCATCAGCTCACAGGCAAAGCAGGGCGTAAGAAAGAGATTTTCGAGAGCTACAACTCGCCTTATTACGGCATTGGAACGTTCGAGCGTGCGGGCAAGACTTGCTATTTTGTGGGCGTCAACAACGGCACCCAGGAGGATATGGCGACTGCGATTCACGTGCGTTCGATTGAGGTACTCGACGGCGATGATTTGTCTGAGTTGTTGGTTCAGCTGGCCAACATAGGCCTTTCGCGCTATAAGGCTCCGTCCGTGTGGCCGATTCCGGTCAAGTATCTCAACGAGTGCGCTGCGCGTGAGGGCGCGGTAGAGGATGGCGGTGGCGACAAGTGATGGTGTTGCGCAATTATCGCTCCTAGAACTTTTTGAAATTACGCTTGCATTGTAAAAGGGGAGAACATATACTGCAGCCATAGCACATCAGATGGGGTCTCAAAAAGAGACCAAGCAAACGAGTTTTCAGTTTATGTTGAGAGGTACTTGAGCATGACCAGCAGAATTTTCCCCCTTTACAACGACAATACCGACCATATCGATCTCAATACCATCTACGGTTGCAGTATTGGTTCTAAGGCCGAGAACTACATGTTCGCTCAAGATGATCTAGAGCTTAGCTCCGAAGATTATGAGTACCTGAATGATATTGAGCGCGAGCGGGAGTATGAGCTCGGCATCCGCTGATGGATGTGGGCTTGTCTCCAACTCCTCCGATTTAATTACCCCGTTATCACCTCTTTTTAGCGAGGCATATTGGATCGATTATGTGTCAAACATCAGCTCATCGTGGGAAGGAATCGGCAATGAGCAAGAACGTGAACAAGAACATCAATGGCGGCGCTGCGGGTAAGGCGAAGGCCGCCGGGCGTATGGCGACAGTTGCTGCGGCAACGATCGCCATGACGGGCGGGTCGCTGCTGTCTCCGCTGACTGCGGTGGCGCAGGGTGCGAACGGTGCCGACGCTACTGCGAAGCCGGCTGCGGTGCTGTTTCCGTTGACGAGCGCGGCTGCTGCTAGCGCTGGCGCGGGCACGGTGTCAGCGGTGCAGAAGGTCGCCAACCTGCAGGCTGCGGTCGATGCGGCTCGCGCTAAGGCCGCTGCTGCCAAGGCCGATTTGGATGCGGCCGCCGCTCCTTACGACGCCGCCGCTGCCAACCAGCAGCAGGCTCAGAGCGCCTACGATGCGGCCCGTGGCACAAGCGACGCTGCCGCTTCTGCAGCTTCGGCCGAGCTGGAGCAGCAGATGGGTGCCGCGCAGGACAAGGCCGATGCGGACGTGAAGGCGCTCGAGGACGCTCAAGCTGCACTCGATGCCGCAAAGAGGGATCTGACGGACAAGGGTGAAGCCCTGACCGCTGCCCAGAAGACCGCCGACGATGCCCAGGCTGCGCTCAAGTCCGCGCAGGCCGCTGCTGCCGATGCCACGCCCGAGGCTGTTGCCGCGGCTCAGGCCGCTGCCGAGCAGGCCGCGAGCGAGCTGGAGCAGGCAAAGCAGCAGGCCGCCGACGCGCAGGTCAGGCTTTCGAATGTCCAGGCTGGCGTTGATGCCGCCGCGGCCAAACAGCAGGACGCGCAAGGCAAGCTTTCGGCAGCTCAGCAGGCAAAGGATGCGGCCGATAAGGATGTGAATGCCGCTCAGGCGAGCTATGACGCCGCCAAGGCCGATCTCGACCGTGCCGAGCAGGGTGCCGCGGGCCCGGAGTACGAGGCTGCCAAGGCCAAGGTGGACGCCGCCGCTGCCGCGCTGGACGCCGCCAAGTCGGTCCAGGCGCAGCGCGAGGGCGAACTCGCTGCTGCCTCGCAGGAAGTGACCACTGCCGAGGGTGAGGTGCAGGCTGCTCAGCAGGCGCTCGCCGTCCAGCAGCAGGCTGCGGCTGACGCGCAGTCCAAGTTGGACGCTGCCACGGCTGCTGCGACCGCGGCAGACGCCGCCGTCGATCAGGCTAAGGCCGAGCATGCCAATGCGCTTGCGGCGCTGGCCGACGCTCAGGCCAAGCTCTCGGCCGCTAAGGACGAGAAGAACGCTGCCGACAAGGCGCTCGACCAGGCAAAGGCTCAAAAGCAGCAGGCCGATCAGGCTGTAGCTCAAGCGCAGGCCAAGCTCGACGCCGCTCAGGCTACGGCGAACGCCTCGGCGGAAAACTACCGCCAGGGCGCCATTGCGTTCTTTAAGAGCGTGGGTGCCGACGATGCGGCGGACCTGATTCTCAACTGCAAATATGCCAGCCTCACCAAGGTGGGCGAGGAGGTCGATGCGACGAGTCTGACCAACATGAAGCAAGCGATTGTGTGGCTCAAGGCGTGCAACAAGTATCGTGCGAGCGTTGGCCTGGGTGAGCTCAAGGTGACGTATGCCATGATGGCGACCGCGATTGCCGATGCGAATTTCTCCGATACCAAGACTGCGCACGCCATGCAGTTCAACGTGGGCGAAAACGTGGCGTGGAACTACGGAAGCGACCCGTTCATCCAGTGGGTCGATCAGGAGAAGGCCGTCTTTGACCGCGCTGCGGCTACGCTGGGAGCGACGGGCCTTACGGGAAAGGCTGCTTTTGATTTCTACGAGCAGCATGGCGACGAAATCGATCGCTACGTGGCTGCGCATGGCGGATTTGTGCACACGGTTGGCCACTACATGAACGTGATTAATCCCGACTACACCGTGACGGGCATGGGCGTTTGCACACGCGGAACGATGAACCGTTGGCTTACTCAGGCGCAGACATTCTCCACGTCGGGTCAATGGTACGAGCCGTACAACGCCAATCCGATGACGGTTGCCGAATACGAGGCTGCACTGAACGCATGGTGCGACTTCCTGGCAAATCCTGGGCAGGGTGTGGATGCGGCTCGCAAGGAGCTTGTCGCGGCACAGGGCGTTGCCGCCGATGCCGGCAACAAGGCGAACGCGGCATTGCAGACCGTTGCCGCAAGGCAGGCTCAAGTCGATGCTGCTGCCGCCGGTGTTGACGCTGCTACCGCTGGGGTCTCGGATACCCAGGCTACCGTGGGGGAAAAGCAGGCCGCGGCTGAGGCCGCTGCGCGTGCCGTGGCTGATGCCCGCGCCGACGTGGATGCTGCCAGCGCTGCGGTTGCCGCGGCGCAGGGCGTCGTGACTGCCAAGTCAGATGAACTCGATGTCGCCAAGGGCAAAGCGGCTGCTGCCCAGCGTGCGTTGGATGCCGCTCGCGCCGACGTTGGCGACAAGGAGGGCGCGCTTGCTGCCGCCCAGGACGAGCTTGCTGCGTACTCTGCCGACGTTGCCGCTGCACAGCGTGCGTTTGATGCGGCTTCGGCGGCGCTCGAGGGGGCACGTGCCGTCCAGGCTGACGCGCAGGCTGCGCTGGACGCCGCCCAGGGCGTGGCCGATCAGGCGGATTCCGACGTCACTGCTGCCCAGGCCGAGCTTGTTGCCGCCCAGGCTGCCGCGAGCGGTGCCGGCACGGCAGTGACCGCGGCCCAGGCCGCATCCGTTGCGGCTGCTGCTCGTGCAGCTCAGCTACATGATGCCGCCGCGGCGCTTGCTCAGGCGACGGAGTACAAGGCCGCTGCCGATGCTGCTGTTGAGGCCGCGGCTTCGGCGAAGACCGATGCCGAGTCTGGCGTGACTGCGGCGGACGACGCCGTAGCAGATGCGACCGCTGATCGCGATGCTTCTGCCGCCGCGGTTGCCCGCCTGCGCAGGATCAACCTTGCCGACGCCATCGCTAGCGGCCGTGCCAACGATGCGGATGAGACGCTCGACGCTAAGATCGCCGCAGCTCATGATGCCGCCGAGCGTGCCGCAGCTGCCAAGATTGAGCTCGACGCTGCCGTTGCTACGACGGATGCTGTGGCACCTGCCTACTTGGAGGCGCTTGCCAACTATACCGCCGCCAAGGCCGAGCTCAACCAGGCTATTGCCGAGCTCAACGCCGAGATCGCTCGCCAGGAAGCTGCCGAGCGCGGAAATGGCGAGCAGATTCAGCCTGCGACGCAGGTGACGTACCAGGCCAAGCACATGACCTCGGCGTCCGAGGCCACCGCGCAGCAGACGACGATGCCCGCCACGGGCGACGTCTCCAACCTGCTGGGCGAGACGTTCGTGATCGGTGGCACGGTCCTGGTTGCCGCCGGCGTCTTCCTCTCCGACAAGCGCCGCCAACTGATCCGTTAGGGACGGAGGAAAACGGATCATTTTCGGTGCGCGCCGCAAGGGACAAGTCCTGCGGCGCGCACCGTTTTTAATCTTCGAGATTGATTATGGAGGGACATATGCAAATTAGAGGAGAAGCGGCGATTGCCTGTGGGTTCATGGCGGGCTTGGCAACGGGACTGCTGTTCGATGGATGTTTCGACAGTTACATCAATCGATTCCGCGACCCTGGTTTTTCGAGAAGTAGGTCCCAAGAACCGGAGCCAGTCTGTCAAAAGATGGCCACGCCGGCCAAGCCCTACAGCGTGGATACTTCAAAAATCAAGGTAATCGTCACCAAGAACGGCAAAATCTATCACCGCTCTGCGGGATGTAAAAGCCTTCCTCAAAACGCAATTAAAACAAGCGTGCCTTTAGCGACCGCGCTCAAACGAGGAAAGATTCCCCGTTCAGCATGTTGCCCGTCGGCGGTTTAGGAGATTCTTCAGGGCTGTTTTGCAAGGACATGGTTCCCTGCGGACGCGCGGGTTTAAAAACGTGTCCGCACGACATGTGACACTTAACCTGCTGCCATGCTCTGCTGCGACGGCATGCACTGAACAACGACCCTCTAAGGAGCTCGATAGTAATGAGTGACAACACCAAGCATCTCGCAAAGAAGCGCGTCAAGGACGCCGGACCGTGCCTCGCGTTGTGCCTCGCCGGCGCAGCGGTCGCGCTGCTGGCTGTTCTGGGGCCGTTCGACGTGCTCAGAAGTGCCAGCTCTCTGCACGTTTGCATGGCCCTTGCCGGTGCCATGATGACCGGTGGCGTGCTCGATCTGGTTTTTTGGGTGTTTGACCCGTTTGGATGGAAGAACGAGGGGTAAGCCCTAAGGAGCGGGCCCAGACCGGTCTGTGATCCTTCTCGTCGACTTGCCCAGGGCCGCACCGTGCGGAGGTGTTGTTTGATGTCCATTTTCGTTACCGGAGACGTTCACGGTGTTGCCGAGAACGGGGCGAGCCGCTTCTCGTCACGCGCTTGGCCATTGGGTCGAACGCTAACGCGCGATGACGTGGTGGTCGTTGCCGGCGACTTTGGTTTTATATGGAGCGGCTCAAACACCGACAAATACTGGCTCGATTGGTTTGAGTCTAAGCCCTGGACCACGTGCTTTGTCGACGGCAACCACGAGAACCATCACCTGCTGGCGGAGCTGCCGGTGAGGGAGTGGAACGGCGGCCTCGTCCATGTGGCGCGCCCGCACGTGCTACATCTGATGCGCGGCGAGGTGTTTGACATTGCAGGGCTTACGGTGCTCGCGATGGGCGGCGCTGCGAGCCACGACAAGCAGTGGCGCCAGGAGGGAAAGACCTGGTGGCCCGGGGAAATGCCGAGCGAAGCGGAGATGGAACATTGCCGCGCCTCGCTCGACCGCGTGGGCTGGCGGGTCGACTACGTGGTGACTCACGAAGCGCCGGTCGATCTGGCGGACGAGCTGTGTATGGAGTGCAATCGCGAGTTCTACGATGATTCGCTGCAGAACTTTCTGGGCGAGCTGGACGGGCGGCTCGACTACCGTACCTGGTTTTTTGGCCATTACCATGACGACGAATGGCGCGATGACAAACATCGCCTTATCTACCCAGATATCGTTCCGATAGATGCGCGGCGCACCGATGGATTGAGCGAGCTGGCGAGCTGTTATTCCAAGCAAGAACGATAGGAGGCCCCTATGATCTGGTTTACCAGTGATACTCACTTTGGACATGAGAACGTGCTACGGTTCGCCGACAGGCCTTGGTCGACTGTTGCGCAGATGAACGACGCCATGGTCGCGAGCGTTAATAGCAAGGTCGCTGTGGACGACGAGCTTTACATTTTGGGTGACTTCAGCTTTAAGATGACGGTCCAAGAGGCCTACGAGCTGCGCAAAAGCATCGCATGCAAGCGCGTCCATCTGCTGCCCGGCAACCACGACAAAGACTGGACGCAGCCTGCGGTAGCGGATGCCTTTATCGTCGAGCCACCCATTTGCGTGCTCAAAATCGACCGTCAAAAAATCGTGCTGAGCCACTATCCCATGGCCGACTGGCAGAGTATGTCGCACGGCAGCTGGCATCTTCACGGGCATATCCACAGCCGCGGCGGCGCGTACAACAGGTTTAACCTCAGGCAGGGGCTTTTGCGCTATGACGTGGGTGTGGACGCCAACGGCTACGCCCCGGTGAGCCTGGAGGAGCTCAAGTCGTGGTTTGCGCAGGTCGACGAGCCGGCGCGTCGCGTTAAGTGGCCGTGGTGGGTCAACGCCACGGGCGACGAGCAGATCGAGCGCGATCTCGAGGTCTATAAGAGGGAAGTGGTGATCCGATGACGGTCTATGTGACGGGCGATGTCCACGGTGGCATCGACATGCAAAAGCTCCGCGATTGGGAGCTCGGGGATAGTCTGACGAGCGACGACTATCTGATTGTCGCGGGCGACTTTGGTTTTCCGTGGGATTTCTCCGCCGAGGAATGCGCCGATACCGCTTGGCTGGAATCGCTCCCCTATACGGTGCTGTTCGTCGACGGCAATCACGAACGCTTCGACCATTGGGCGGAGCGCCCCATGGAGATGTGGCACGGCGGCCTGACGCAGCGCCTGTCGGATACCTCGCCCATACGGCGCCTGACGCGCGGCGAGGTCTTTGAGCTCGACGGCTCAACAATCTTTACCATGGGCGGCGCCACGAGTGTGGACAAGGAATACCGCATCCCGTATTCCAGCTGGTGGCCGCAGGAGCTGCCGGATGAGCGCAACTTTGAGGAAGCGCGGGCAAAGCTCGATAGCGTGGGCTGGAAGGTCGACTACGTGGTCACTCACACCTGCTCCACGCGCATGCTCTCGCCCACGCTCTATCCGGCGCCTGGTTGGAATCTTCCTGACGTCGACCGGCTTACGGCATTTTTCGATGAGCTGGAGGATCGCTTGGACTACAAGCGCTGGTATTACGGGCATTTTCATCGCGATGCAAACCCAGCGGAGCGCCACACCGTGCTCTACGATCGCATCGTCCGCCTTGGTGACGAGCTCCAGCCCTGGGATGCTGTGTAGGGGAGGGGCGTAGCGAGCTTTTCATACGATGTCTTGGGTAGTTACCCTACATTTCGGCAATGGTGATTATCTGTAGGGTAACTTAAGACATACTGCGAGCCGGAGGAGATGTCGCCGACGGTTTAGAGTTTCAGCGCCATTCGGTTGGTGCCGGGTAGGGTTACAAAGCCAAAATGCGCATAGAACGCTGCAGCCTCATCATCTACTGGATCGACAATCAAAGCTCGCGCTCCTGCCAGGGCAGAAATTTTCAGGGCATTCTCGATGGCATCTTTGAGCAGTGATGCCCCAAGACCAAGCCCCTTGAACTTCTCGTCAACCCCCATCATTCCAAGCAACACTGCGGGAACTTGGGAAGGGGAGTTTCGCACGAACCATCCTCCATCAACATTTTCGCGGGCTACGGAGTGCGTGCATAGCGTATAGAACCCAGCGACTGCGCCGTCGCAATACGATGCGTATATAACCGCTGACCCTCTTTTCCGCGCCGAGGCCGATCTGTTTTTAGCCCATCCGTCTACAAGAGTATTTCCACAGTGGAAAGCTTCGATGCCTTGGCCAACGGGGAGTTGAACGGGCTTGGTAAACGTGCTCATTCCCAAATCGCCTTACGGTCAAGCAACGCTTTTGCGGCTTGAGGCATGGGCGAATCGAGCATTTCGCAAAATGCATCAAAACCATCAGGAGAAAGATAGGTTGTTGACGCCTCGGCGATGTCACGTGCGGAGCTCTCGTCAAGGTGAGCCGTGGCCCATTGGGTGAGAGTTTGCCCGCGCAAGGCCGCGGCGCGCTCGTAAGTAAGGCGTTGACGCTCGGTCAGCCTTAGATCCATACGGCGCTGCTTTTCAATCGTTGGCATGGTAAAACCTCCTTTGCTTTATTGTACGGAATTATTCCGTACATAACAAGACGCAGGATTATACACTCGTCGAGGGGTGGGCATGAAGGGGACGGGGCGTTTGGCTATTCGGCCGTTATGGTGATGTTCTCGCGGTGCTCGCGGATAACATCCCAGCTAAAGTGCTCGACCAGCTGCTCGGCAGAGCGCGGTGTAGTGTCCGGCGCGATGCCCGTTTGCCCAGCGAGCCAGCCCAGCAGTGCTTCGGGCGTGCCAAAGCGGGTGCGCAGCTCGCCCAGGTCCAGATCGCGGTCGCGCTTGGAAAGGCGGCGGCCGTCCGGTGCCATGAGCAGCGGAATGTGCGCGTAGTGCGGCGTGGGAAGTCCCAGCAGGCGCTGCAGGTAGATTTGGCGAGGGGTGGAGCCCAGCAGGTCGCATCCGCGCACAGCTTCGGTGACGCCCATGGCGGCGTCGTCGACCACCACGGCCAGCTGATAGGCAAAGACGCCGTCGCTGCGGCGCACCAAAAAGTCGCCGCATTCGGTGGCGAGCGCCTCGCATTGGGCGCCGTACGTGCGGTCTACAAACTCGATTACGTCATCTACCAGATCGTCAACGGCGGGCACGCGCAGGCGTGTTGCCGGTGTGCGCAAGGTGCTGCGGCGGGCGATCTCCTCGGCCGAAAGCCCTCGGCAAGCGCCGCGGTAGATGGGCGTGCCGTCGCTGGCGTGCGGCGCGCTTGCGGCATGGAGCTCAGCGCGCGTGCAAAAGCAGGGGTAGGTGAGGCCGGCGTCTTGCAGCCGGCGCAGGGCGCTCTCGTACAGATCCAAGCGATCGTGCTGGTAGTAGGGGCCTTCGTCCCACTCAAGCCCTAGCCAAGCCAGGTCGTCAATCAATTGAGCGGCAAGTTCCGGGCGCTTGCAGCGATCGTCCAGGTCCTCAATGCGTAACACGATGCTGCCGCCCTGGCTGCGGGCCGAAAGCCACGCGCACAGGCAGCTGAACACGTTGCCCAGGTGCATGCGGCCCGAGGGCGACGGGGCAAAGCGACCCACGACGGGCGTGGGAGCGGGAGAGGAGGTCGTCGTTGGCGCGTCCGCGGCGGGCGCTGCTATGTTGCGTGCGTTGATATCCATGCGGACGAGTATAGCGCGGGACACGGTAGGGAAGGCGTTGCCGTGGCTCGCAAGTTGCCGAGGCCGCGTGTTGTGCGCGGCGGGCACCGACTCAACACCTCGATTACCGCCCGCAAGCTCAGCCCCTTCAACCCCACAAACGACAGAAACCCCGGCAGCTCTTCGCAACTGCCGGGGTTTCCGCGGAAAAGGGGGACATGATCCTCGAGCGAACGGCAAAGGGGCAAACCGTTTTCGCTCAACTGCTTTATGCCCCTCGGCTGGCGGCTCAATCAGCGCATGCCGCGCCCACACAAAGCCGCTACACCTGTGACGGAGCTGTGAAGTGGTATCTATCGTTGGTGCAGGCCATGCCAAGGAGTGTCCCAGACTGCCGGCAGATAAGGAAGGTCCCTAAGTGCCAGGCTCGGGTGGGACTTTTGTCCCATTTGGCGCTCCGGTCGCCTAGATATTCGTCATGTGTGCCCGTAAACGTGGGACAATGGCGCTGTTGGTATCACAGACAAAGGATGTGCCTATGAACGCCCCCGTTGCCAAGACCTGTCGGCAGCGCCGCCTATTCGCGCGATTTGCTTCCGTCTGCGCGCTCGTCGCGCTTGCGTTGTTGCTGCTGCCTGCCGCCGCGCACGCCGACGGCTACTCCATGAGCCAAACCTACATCGGCGCCACGGTCGAGGCCGATGGCTCGCTGACCGTTGTCGAGGGACGCCAGTTCGATTTCGACGACGACATCAACGGCGTGTTTTGGGAGATCAATGCAGGCACCAACCAGCAGGGCGGCGCGGCGAGCATCAATGTGTTGAGCGTCGAGGAAGATGACACCGCGTTTAACAAGGTCGACAGCGCAAACAAAGGCGACAGCGGCGTCTATACGGTTGAGCAGTCCGACGGCGGCGTAAAGATCAAGGTTTTCAGCCCCCACGAGAGCGGCGATAGCGTGATCTATTACGTGAGCTACACCATGACCGGTGCGGTCATGAACTGGGCCGATACCGCTGAGCTCTACTGGAAATTTGTAGGTGACGGCTGGTCCGCGGATTCCGACGATGTCGAGATGGAAGTGTACTTCGCAAATGCCGCTGCCGGGACGGCGGCCGTCAAGGGCGATAACTTCCGCGCATGGGGCCACGGTCCGCTGACGGGCGACGTGTCGCTCGATGCGGACGAGCCCATGGTCGCCTATACCATTCCCTGCGTGCATCAGGGCGAATTCGCCGAGGCACGCATCGCCTTCCCCAGCGACTGGGTGCCATGGCTTTCCGCCTCGAGCGAGGAGCGCATGTCAACGATCCTGAGCGAGGAGAAGGCATGGGCCGACGAAGCTAACGCCCGCCGCGCTCACGCTCGCATGATTGCCAATGCGCTTGCCGTACTAAGTGTTGTCGCGGCGGTGGCCTTTACCGGCACAATCGTTATGCTCAAGCTGCGCCGCCGCAAGCCCAAGCCGCTTTTCCAGGACGAATATTTCCGCGATGTGCCTTCGGCCGACCATCCCGCCGTGCTTTCGGCCCTCATGAGCTGGAACGAGGTACCCGATCAGGCATATATCGCCACGCTCATGAAGCTCACTGACGACCGTGTGATCAAGCTGGAGCAGGCGACCGTGACTAAGGCTAAGAAGGGCCTGCTGGGGCGTGAAAAAGAAGAGCAGACGTATCGCGTGACGGTGAGTGATGCAGGCTGGAAGTTGGCCAAGGGCATTGACCACATGGTGCTCAAGGTCTTCTTTGCCGGTGCTAAGCCCGACGAGAACGGCGATCGCTCGCGCACGTTTGACGAGCTGCAGCACTACGTCAAGCAGCACGCTACGCCCGTGGGCGACAAGCTCGAGGACTATCAGAACACCGTTAAGGGCAAGTTGGCCGATAGCGAGTACGTTGCCTCGGACGGCATTGTCGCAATGGTGTTCTGCCTGGTTCTTGGTATTCTGATCGCCTTTGTTCCCATGGGATCCATTTTCTTTACCGACGGCGCACAGGCGAACATTATCGCCGCGGTTATCTCGGTGCCGATTGTGCTGGTGGGTATTGGCGTGGGCCTTACGTTCCGCCGCTTTACGCCGGAGGGCGCCGAGGTGGCGGCTCGCTGCAAGGCACTTAAGCACTGGCTCGAGGACTTCACGCGTCTAAAGGAAGCCGTCCCCGGCGATCTGGTGCTGTGGAACAAGCTGCTGGTGATGGGCGTTGCCCTGGGTGTTTCCAAGGAAGTGCTGCGTCAGCTTGCCGAGGCCGTGCCGCCCGAGGTGCGCGAGGCCGACGGCTTCTATGACAATTATCCCTGCTACTGGTGGTACTACCATCATTACGGTATCGAGTCTCCGCTCGATTCGTTCGATGACGTGTATCACGAGACCATCCGCGAGCTGGCTTCGAGTTCCGATAGCTCGAGCGGCGGCAGCGGCGGCGGCTTTTCCGGTGGCGGCGGTGGCGGCGTCGGCGGAGGCGGCGGCGGAACGTTCTAGCGAGTTCTGATTTTTGGGATGGATCTTCTCCGGCGACTGCCGACGGATCCATCCCCTTTTTATGCGCTACCTACGAAGACTGTCCCCAACGACTAGTCACTGGGGACGTTCCTAAATGACTAGGTATGGCTGCTGGGCCTAGGCTGTTAGGTCGAGTTCGTAGAGGAAGCTTTCGCGCGGCATGTCGTGACGGCGCTCTTCGCGGTTGGCGCGGTGCGTGGCCGTGCGCTTAAAGCCGTGCAGCTCGTAGAACTTCCACGAGCAGTTGGAGTCGGTGTACAGGTGCGCCCTCGTCGCTCCAAGCGAGGACAGGTGCGAGACCGCGGCATCGAGCAGAACCGTGCCAACGCCCAGGCCATGGACATCGCGATCCACGGCAAGCAGCGTGACCTCGTTGTCGTGCGGCAACGGGCTGCTCTCGAGCAGGCGGTTGTTGGTTCGGATGGTTGCGCGCACAAACGAGAGATATTCGGCGCAGGCATCAGGCTCCAGCTCACGCATCTGCGACAGCAAGGCGCGTTCGGTATCCATCCAATGCTCGTTGATAGTGACGCCGGAGTTCTGTCCTGCGCGTGCAAGTGCAATGCCGCGCGCCTCGCCGTCAATCACCGCAACCTGCGAAAACGTCGATGACGAAAGGCAATAGGCGAGGTCGCACGCGGCCTCAAGGCGGTTGTACTCATCGTTATCCGAATTGTTATGCCAAAGCTGTTGCAGAATCAGCGCGATGGCGTCGAAGTCTTCGGTATCAAACGGTCGGTAGAGAACCCGCGAGACCATGGTGCCTCTTTCTTTTGCGGATGCATATCGAGCACAGTTCTACCACGCCATTGGCATCAAATTATGGTGCCCCTGTGTTCCATGAACTCACCGTGCCCAGTGCCGTGCCCATCCCCTCCGCTCGCAAACTTTTTCTGCACATGCGCCCGTTGCGGGGTGCATCGATGCGCTCGATGCGCTACATTAAATCAGTATTTTCAATGCCGCTGCGCGAGCGCTGCAGATCGACGTATCACCGACTCACAGAGCACGGCGGCGTACCAGACAGGAGGACTGCATGGGATCTGATGTGAAGATCGCACGCGCGTTGATCTCGGTTACCGATAAGACGGGCGTCGTCGATTTCGCACGGACGCTGGTCGATGACTTTGGCGTCGAGATCATCTCTACGGGCGGCACGGCTCGTGCCATCGAGGACGCGGGCGTTCCCGTAACCCCCATCGAGGAGTTCACGGGCTATCCCGAGATGATGGACGGCCGCGTTAAGACCCTGCACCCCAAGGTTCACGGCGCGCTGCTGGCCCGCCGCGATTCCGAGCAGCACATGCAGGAGGCCGCTCAGCACGGCATTAAGCTGATCGACCTGGTCGTCGTCAACCTGTACGAGTTCGAGAAGACCGTCGCCAATCCCGAGGTCACCTTCGCGGATGCCATCGAGCACATCGACATCGGCGGTCCCTCCATGCTGCGCTCTGCTGCCAAGAACGCCACGAGCGTTACCGTCATTTCCGACCCGGCCGACTATGATGCCGTCCTGGCCGAGATGCACGAGACCGGTGGCTGCACCACGCTTTCCACCCGTCGTCGCCTGCAGGTGAAGGTCTACCAGACCACCGCCGCCTACGACACGGCTATCTCCCGTTGGCTTGCCGCCCAGGCAAGCGACGTGGCGGACACCTCTGCCAAGCTCGAGATCTCGCTGGAGAAGGTCGACGACCTGCGCTATGGCGAGAATCCTCAGCAGAAGGCTACGGTCTACCGCTTTGCCGAGGGCTGCGAGAACACCGCGAGCTCGCAGTTCCCGCTCGTTGGCTCCGAGCAGATCCAGGGCAAGCCGCTCAGCTACAACAACTATCTGGATGCCGACGCCGCTTGGAACCTGGTCCGCGAGTTCGACGAGCCGGCCTGCGTGATCCTCAAGCATCAGAACCCCTGCGGTTCCGCCGTTGCCGAGGACATCACGGCCGCCTACGACCGCGCTTTTGCCTGCGATCCCAAGAGCGCCTTCGGCGGCATCATCGCCTGCAACCGCGAGGTTCCCTTTGAGCTGGTTGAGCACTTTGCCGATCAGAACAAGCAGTTCGTCGAGGTCATCATCGCCCCGAGCTACACCGCCGAGGCGCTCGAGCGCATGGCCAAGCGCCCCAATCTGCGCGTGCTGGCTACCGGCGGCGTGGACCACGGCGCCCAGGTGGAGCTGCGCTCCATCGACGGCGGCATGCTGGTGCAGGAGGTCGACCACGTGACCGAGGACCCCGCGACCTTTACGTTCCCCACCGACCGCAAGCCCACCGACGCCGAGATGGCCGAGCTCGAGTTTGCCTGGAAGGTCTGCAAGGGCGTTAAGTCCAATGCCATCCTGGTCTCCAAGGGCAAGGCCGGCATTGGCATGGGCCCGGGTCAGCCCAACCGCGTTGACTCCGCGTTGCTGGCCTGCGGGCGTGCCGAGGACTTCTGCGAGCGCGAGGGCGTGGAGAAGGGCGGCTTTGCCTGTGCAAGCGACGCATTCTTCCCGTTCCGCGACAACGTCGACGTGCTTGCCGAGCATGGTGTGACCTGCATCATCCAGCCCGGCGGCTCCAAGCGCGACGACGAAAGCATCCAGGCCTGCAATGAGCATGGCATCGCGATGGTCTTCACCGGCGCTCGCCACTTCCGCCACTAAGTTTCGCCCCGGGACAAAATAATCTCTGCAAAAGACGGTCGCTCCGTTTGGAGGGCCGTCTTTTTGGTATAAGAGGACGGAATGACTAACACGAAAGGTATGACCATGCCCCAGATTGATGATGCCGAGCTGTTTGGCAATGCCGAGGATCAGCGTGCGTACGAGGACTTTTGCGCCAATCAGGAGGCGGTCGAGAAGTTTACGCTCGACAAGCCCGCGCTTGTCTGCCGTTGGCGCATGTCCAACAAAAAGGTGCCCATGCTCAACCGTCACATTCGCGCGCTGTCCGAGCGTCTGGTGCAGGGCGAGCCGCTTACCCATAACATGCTCAGCTGGGCCAAACAGCACGTTGAGTGGTCGCTTGCCGAGGGCGATTACACCGCGCGCGACGGCGTGCTCATGCTGGTGATCGACATCAACGGCAACGCCGCCATGACGGTGGGGGAGTACGAGCCGCTAGCCGATACGTCGGCCAAGGCGCTGCGTGCTCGCTCCGCCGAGGCCCGCTCCGAGGCCGACGAGACCGGCGTGGCGCCCGAGCTGCTCGCCGCCGTCAACAACGGCGAGCTTGCCTTTGTGGCGCCGGCGGACGAGCGCCTGTGTGGCACGGCGACGCTCATTGAGCAGCTGGCCCAGACCAAGGGCATCCCGGTCACGCGCGTAGACATTCCCGCGCAGCTTAAGGGCGCGCTGTTCCTAGTGAGCGACGAGCACGGCGTGGTCCCCGCGACCGAGACAGACACCGCCGAGGCCGACGCCGCCACGGTCGCCTTCTTCGCCGACGGCTACGAAAAGCTCCGCGCCCGCCGCTCCTAACCTCAAGGCGGGGTGGGCTTACTGAAGCGAGCGAGCGCGTTCGATGGCGTAGGCGAGCGACAGCTGCTCCATCTCCGGGGCGCATTTGTAGCTCAGTCCGGTGAGAGCCGTCACCTTATCGAGGCGATATCGAATCGTGTTCGGGTGCTGGCCAGTCTGCTTGGCGGTTTGCTCGATACGTCGGTCGTTCTCGATGAATGCGGCGAGCGTGGATTCCAGTTCGCTGCCGTGCTCACTGTCATGCTCGCGTATCGGCGAGAGAATCGCCTCCGAGAACGATCGCATCTCCGGGGTTTCCGCAAAAGGCATCACGGTTCTCAGGATGCCGAGCTGTGCATAGCGGATGGGGCCCTCGGCTCGTTGACAAGATAGGCGCTGTGCGTAAATCGCCTGAGAGATCGCCTGCGCCACTGCCTCGTCTCCAAACAGAATATCGCTGATGCCGAGCCCTTCCGCTCCGCCATCGATACCGCTGGCCTCGATGAGCTCCATGAGCGCCTGCACGATCCGCTCCACATCGAGCGTCTGCTCCGAGTCACTTGTCGCTACGAATAACAGACCTCCGTCATAGGGTGCCAACATGTTGTGGCATCCGGCGAGGGTCGATTTTGCACAGAGACGTTCGATTTGCAAAAACGTACGCGGGTCGAGGGGCTCTGCAAACGATGCGAACAGGGCGACCGCTTCGTCCAGAAATGACGGGTTGAGACCTCGGATGCGTCGGCAGATGGACTCGGGCGATACGTCTGTCCTTAGGGCATCGATCTCGCGCTGCGCGAAGTCGATGGACGCGAGCTGCTCGATATGCCGTTTGACCTCATAGATGACGCCGTCAAAGAACAGTGAGTCGTCGGTCGTGAGAAAGACCGGGTAGTGCCGCGCGTTGGCGTAGCGGATGGCTTGGTCGGGAATCGGAATGTGCAGGACATTTTTGATGATAAGACCGCTCGTTCCCTTGGCGACGAGGTATTTCACGGCTTCAGTGATGAGGTATGGGTCGTCCTTCGCATAGAGGAAGGTGCTGAGGACGATCTCGTCTGGGCTGAAGTTGACGCGCTGGTACTTGTTCTTGAGGCCGGGCATGAGTTCATAATCGAGAATCCCGACGCCAGAGACGGCGCGCGAGACGCCATCGCTGCCGGCGATTAGACGGACCGACCCCTCATATTCCCGTGAGAAGTCCGAGATGGTGTATAGCATCAACATCACCTTGTAAATCACTACAATAAGTACAGGTATAAATAGGATAATCGCACATTCGTATGCCTTTGATGCAAGAAATAGTTCAAATACATGCTGATATAACGAAAAGTCAGATCGAGAATCGTTGTAGATTACAACAAGAAATGATCCTTGGCGGCATCGTTACTAAACCGTACAGTGAAGCAACGTAAAGCTTTCGCTGAGAGGAGCGATGATGGGGCAGATGGTGGTGCTTTCGGCCGAGGAAGTTTCCAAGGTGCTGACGATCGAGGATGCAATAGCTGCCGTGGAGGAGGCATATCGCCAGAAGGCAACGGGCAAGGGTGTTGCGTGGCCGATGATATATGAGCAGTTTGAACCCGGTGTGGCCGATATGGATATCCGCTCGGGCGAGTTGGCGGGAAGCGGCCTCTTCGGTCTCAAGCTCACTGCTTGGTTTTCTCAGAATCCCAAAAAGGGGCTGCCCGAGATCTTTGGCACCACGCTACTGTGCGACAACGCGACGGGCGAGCCGCTGGCGCTGCTTAATGCCTCCGCCGTCACTGGGCTTCGCACCGGTGCCGCCGCTGCGCTCGGTGCCAAGTGGCTGGCTCGGGCGGATGCGTCCAAACTGCTTGTTGCGGGTGCCGGCCATATGAGCACCTATATGGTGGCGGGCGTGCTCGCCGCCTGTCCCAAAGTGAGCGAGGTCAAGGTGTGGGAGCCGGTTTCCGACGCCGCGCCCGAGGCCCGCGTCGAGCGCATGCGAGACGAGGTCGCCCATATCTTGGGCGCCTGCGAGCATGCTCGCGAGGCATCCACCTATTCCATCGAGGCGACGGCCGACGGCCAAGGTGCTGCGGCAGAGGCCGACATCATCGTGACGATCACGCCGGCGACCAAGCCCATCATCCCCGATGCATGGGTGCGCCCCGGTACGCATATCTCCTGCGTCGGTGCCGACATGCCCGGCAAGCAGGAGCTCGCCTCGGCGCTTGTCGCCCGTGCCGCTGTTTACGTCGACGACCGCGAGCAATCGGTCGAGTCCGGCGAGCTGGAGATTCCGGCTGCCGAGGGTGCCATCACGCCCGAGGACATCAAAGCGGAGCTCGGCGAAGTCATCGCCGGTACGGCTACGGGGCGTTCGGATGACGAACAGGTGACAGTGTTCGATACGTCGGGCATCGCCGTTCAGGACCTTTCGGCATCGAAAATCGCCTACGACCGCGCCGTCGAGGCGGGGCTGGGCACCGTGGTGGAACTGTAAGAAAGCCAAGGAAAGGAAACGACAATGCAGATCAAGGATTTCGCTGTCGAGCAGTGGATGAACGAGTGGGAGACCAAGTGCACCCACAACGTTGCAGAGACGTGCGTCTACTCCCTCACGCTTGACCAGCTGTTCGAGCTTACGAACACCGACAAGAAGGCGTGGCTCGATAGCCTGTGCTCGCGCCGATTCACCTACGGAGACATCGAGGGGCAGCCCGGCTTCCTCGAGGGGGTCGCGCGTCTCTATAAGACGGTCGAGCCCGGGCATATCGTGCCCACGCACGGCGCGACCGGTGCCAACTCCCTGGTTATTTCCACGCTTGTCGAACCGGGCGATCGTGTAGTCTCCGTCAAGCCCACCTACCAGCAGCTTTACTCGATTCCCGAGATGTGCGGCGCGAAGGTCGATATTCTTCAGCTCGATCGCAAGAACGGCTACCACGTCGACGTCGACGCGCTCGATGCCCTGGTGACCGACGATACCAAGCTCATCTGCATCAATAACCCGGACAACCCCACGGGCGCCCTGCTCGACACCGATACGCTCAAGGCGATTGTCGAGGTTGCGCGCAAACACGACGCATGGCTGCTCTGCGACGAGGTCTACCGTCTGCTTACTCAGACGGATGAATACTGCGAGTCCGTGATCGACCTGTACGACAAGGCCGTCGTCACCGCATCCATGTCCAAGGTCTGGTCGTTCGCTGGCCTGCGTCTGGGCTGGGCGGTCACCAAGAGCCCGGAACTTCGTCGCGCGCTGCTCTCGCATCGCGACTACAACCTGATTTCCGCCGGCATATTCAGCGAGACGGTGGCGGAGCTGATTCTGAGCAACGCTTCCGTGATCCTTGAGCGCAGCCGTCGCATCGTCCGTCAGAACTTTGCTGTTCTGGAGAAGTGGGTCGAGAGCGAGCCGCACCTGTCGTTTGTCAAGCCCGAGGCGGGTACCACCGCGCTCGTGTATTACGACTACGACATCGACTCCAGGACGTTCTGCATCGACATGATTAAGAAGTCCGGCGCGCTCGTCACCCCGGGCGATTGCTTCGAGAAGCCCAAGAGCATGCGCATCGGCTATGCATATTCCGATAACACCGACGACCTGCAGAAGGGTCTGGATGCCATCTCCGCGTACATGCGTACGCTCGAGTAGAGGCTCGAGGGCGAAGTGATGGGGTCGATCGGTTTAGGACCGAGGGCCCCTATTTTCTCTCAAGGCTACCGAACACTTTTGTCATATTAGGTGCCCACGGGGTCGTATCGCCGCGACGCCGTGGGCATAATGGTGTGGAAGGTGCAAGTTACGCGAAATGGGAGGACACATGGCGCTGATCTATGTCGTTGAGGACGACGAGCCCATTCGTCGTGAGCTTGTCGACATTCTTGCCCGCGCCGGGTTTGAAATCGAGGCCTGCGAATCGTTTGAGCATGTCTCGCGCGATATTCTCGCTGCCGCGCCCGACCTGGTGCTGCTCGACCTCACGCTTCCCGTCAAGGACGGCCAGCATATCTGCCATGAGGTTCGCCGCGAATCCGAGGTTCCCATCATCGTCCTCACGTCGCGCACGACCGAGATTGACGAGGTTATGGCCATGACGCTCGGCGCGGATGACTTTGTTCCCAAGCCCTACAGCGCGCGCGTGCTCGTGGCGCGCATCAACGCACTACTGCGTCGCACCGCGGCGTCAGGCGAGCGCAGCACACTTGTCCACAAGGGGCTGGAGCTCGACCTCGCCCGCTCAATGGTCACCAACACACAAACCGGTGCTAGCACCGAGCTCACCAAAAACGAGCTGCGTATCCTCTCACTGCTTCTGAGCCGCGCGGGCAAGATCGTTTCGCGCTCGGCCATCATGCAGGACCTGTGGGACTCCGACGCCTTCGTGGACGACAATACGCTCACCGTCAACATCAACCGCCTGCGTACCACGCTCGAAAAAATCGGCATCAAGGGGTATTTGACGACGCATCGCGGCCAAGGCTATTCGGTCTAGGGGCCGGCTATGTCGTTTGGCAAGTTCTTTAAAGACGCGCTGCTTCCCGTCGCCGTGTGGACGTGCGGCGTGTTGCTGAGTTGCTTTGTGCTGACGGTCGCTGGCGCTTCGATATCTATTGTGGTCGTGGCGGTTGGCGTGTCCTTTATCTTTGGTATGCTCGGCATCGTGATCGAGTATGCGCGTCGCCGCCGTTTTCTGCGCCAGCTGGAGCGTGCGGCAGAGGAGCTCGAGAGTCCCGCATGGGTGCAGGAGATGGTGCAATGCCCGACCTATGCCGAGGGCGAGCTCGAGTACGAGGTCTTGCGCCGGGTGGGCAAAGCCGCTTGCGACGAGGTTGCCGAAGGCCGGCGTCAGACCGATGACTATCGCGACTATATCGAGAGCTGGGTCCACGAGGCCAAGCTGCCCCTGGCGGCGGCTCACCTGATTTTGGAAAACCTGGATGGCAGCGAAGACGACCTGTCGCGCGTGGATGACCTGGGCCGTGAGCTGGCTCGCGTGGAGCGCTATATCGACCAGGCGCTGTACTACGCGCGCTCGGAAGTCGTGGAGCGCGACTACCTGATTCGCCGTTGGGATCTCAAGACCTTGGTGACGGGCGCGATTAAGGCCAACGCGCGTGAGCTCATCGCGGCGCACGTGGCCCCGGTGTGCGAGAACCTCGACTTCGAGGTCTTTACCGACGAGAAATGGCTCGAGTTTATTCTGGGCCAGCTTATTCAGAACAGTATTAAATATGCGCGCGAGGACGGCGCGAAGATCGTGTTTTCGGGCGCGTTGCTGGACGAGGGCCTGGCGAGCGAACGCATCGAGCTCACCGTCGCGGACAACGGCTGCGGCGTGAGCGCGGCCGACCTGCCGCGCGTGTTCGAGAAGGGCTTTACCGGCGACAACGGCCGCACCACCAAGCGCGCAACGGGCATCGGCCTCTACCTGGTGGCGCGTCTGTGCTCCAAGATGGGCATCGACGTCACCGCAGCATCCGAGCCCGGCAAAGGCTTCGTCGTAACGTTCGCTTTCTCAACCAACAAGTTCCAATACTTCGAGTAACGCACGCGGCAGACGCCCGCCCAAACAAAAACGTGCCGCCCCAAACGGGGCGGCACGCCATCTTTTATCAGCCAACTCGCTGAAGTGCGGTGACGAAGGCGCAAGGCCGGGAGGGGTTATCTAAGCCGACATCCCGCAGCCGCGAAGCGGCGAGGACGTCGGCGTGATAACCCCACAGGCCTTGCGCCGGCGGGAAGGAACCTACTTCACGACCAAGATGTCGCAGTCCGTGTTGCGCAGCAGGAACGTCGAAATCGAACCCAGCAGCGCATACTTGATCGAGGACAGGCCGCGGGCGCCGCAGAGCACCAGGTCGGGCTTAACCACGTCGAGCATCTCGTCCTTGAGCGTCTCGCGAATACGGCCGGCGCGAATCATGACCTCGACCTCGGGAATGTCGGGATTGGCCTTGGCCTCTTCGAGCTGCTTGGCGATGGAGTTCTTAAATGCCTCCTCTAGGCCGTTGACCAGATCGACCGGATAGGAGCCAGCACTCTCGAGTGCCGTGGAATCGATAACGTGGCCGATAATCAGCTTGGCGCCGTTGTTCGCGGCAACCTTGATGGCGCGTGCGAGCACAAAATCCTGCTGCTCAGTACCGTCGAGTGAAACAAATACCTTGGTGTAGCCCTCGTTCATGGTTTCCTCCTTGGTCTATCGCACGGGCGTGGGGCTCGTGCATCGGGCGGACGCGGATGCGTGGCCGCCGGACACTTTATCTTGTTGCAGTTATACCCAAGGATTTGGGTTTGACCGCTCGCAATTCTGTGAACGGGCGAGTTTTTTGGTAAGGGTAGGCGCGGGCGCGCCTCCAACGGTTGATAATGGGACATCGCCCGCAACCGTCCGCAGAACAACTATCGGCGGGTGTCTAACGAGGGGGTCCCTTTGGATATCATCGAGCTTCTAAAATCTGCCTTCATGGGCCTGGTCGAGGGCATCACCGAATGGCTGCCTGTTTCGTCGACCGGTCACATGATCTTGGTGGACGAGTTCGTCAAGATGAACGTGAGCGAGACGTTCTGGAATATGTTCCTGGTCGTGATTCAGCTTGGCGCCATTTTGGCCGTCTGCGTCCTGTTCTTCTACGATCTCAACCCGTTTTCTCCCAGCAAGGGCAAGGAGGGCCGTCGCGACACCTGGGTGCTGTGGGGCAAGATTGTGCTCGGTTGCATTCCCGCCGCGGCGATCGGTCTGCCGCTTAACGACTGGATGGAGGAGCATTTCTATAATGCTCCCGTCGTGGCGCTGGCGCTCATTGTGTACGGCGTGCTGTTTATCGTGATCGAGAACTGGCGCGCGAACAAGCGCGACCAGGCCGCTCTTGCCGGTTCGTTTGGTTCGCGTGCCGTGGTGGCGGGCGGACGACCCGCTGGTGCGCATTTTGCCGCGCCCGCTGCGACTGCCGCTGCAGACGATGACGATAATCTGGACTTTGGCTCCATCACTACGCTCGAGGATCTGAGCTGGAAGACCGCGCTTGGTATCGGATGCTTCCAGGTGCTCTCGCTGGTGCCGGGCACGTCTCGCTCCGGTTCTACCATCATCGGCGGCCTGCTTTTGGGCTGCACGCGTTCGGTGGCGTCCAAGTTTACGTTCTTCCTGGCCATCCCTGTCATGTTTGGCGCGAGTGCGCTCAAGCTGGTCAAGTATTTCATCAAGGGCGGTACGTTCGGCGCCAACGAGGTCGCTATCCTGGGCGTGGGCTGCGTTGTGGCCTTTGTGGTTTCGCTCATCGCTATCAAGTGGCTTATGGGCTTCGTCCGCCGTCACGACTTCAAGTGCTTCGGCGTCTACCGCATCATTCTGGGCATCGTGGTGCTTGCGTACTTCTTTGTTCTGGAGCCTATGCTCGGCCTGTAACTTGGTTGACGCTGCGCGGCGGCCAGAGCGACAACTTGTCATTCAAAGGGGGCGGCATGACCAAAAGGTCTATGCCGCCCCCTTTTCATGCCAATTTGTTCGCCCTGACCGTCGCTCGCTGCTGCTGCCATGACATCGGCGGTTTCGTGATTGTCAATAGATTGGTGCAGACTAACCTGACCCCATTGCGCCAAATCCGCAGGGGCGGGCCTGACGGTGGCGCGCGGAGTCGTGGTGTGATTTGCGTCGGTGTCCGCGCGGCTCGGTATACTGGTACGGCTCAAACTATGGCGCCGCCCGCAGGCGCGCCGTCCGTCAGATGAGGAGTCGCCCATGACCCAGCCCTTGCCCTGGGAAAAGAATGCCGCGGTACCTGTGCCGCCCGCGCCGGAACCTGTGCCGCTCGATGCATACACCGCCCCTGCAGCGCCGGAGCCCGAGCTCGTTCCGCTCGACATCTACGACGCTCCCGCGCCGGCGCCCAAGCCCGCCAAGCCGCTCGTCGACATCGACAGCCTTAATCCCGCTCAGCGCGAGGCGGTCCTGACCACCGAGGGCCCGCTGCTGGTGCTCGCCGGAGCCGGCTCGGGCAAGACCCGCGTCTTGACCTTCCGCATCGCACATATGCTCGGCGACCTGGGTGTTAAGCCCTGGCAGATCCTTGCCATCACGTTTACCAACAAGGCCGCGGCCGAGATGCGTGAGCGTCTGGCGGCACTCATTCCCAGCGGCACCCGTGGCATGTGGGTGTGCACCTTCCATGCTATGTGCGTGCGCATGCTGCGCGAGGACGCTGACCTGCTGGGCTACACCGGTCAGTTCACCATCTACGATGACGACGATTCCAAGCGCATGGTGCGCGATATTATGCAGGCGCTCGGTATCGAGCAAAAGCAATTCCCCATCAATATGATCCGCAGCAAGATCAGTTCGGCCAAAAACGCCATGGTCGGCCCCGAGGACATGCTCAAGAGTGCCGATAGCCCCAACGACAAAAAGGCCGCGCAGGTCTACCTGGAACTGGAGCGCCGCCTGCGCGCCGCCAATGCGATGGACTTCGACGACTTGCTCATGCGCACGCTTGAGCTGCTGCGCACCCGCCCCGAGGTGCTCGATAAGTACCAAGAGCGTTTCCGCTACATTAGCGTCGACGAGTATCAGGACACCAACCACGTCCAGTACGAGATCGCCAACCTGCTGGCCGCCAAGTACCAAAACCTCATGGTCGTAGGCGACGATGACCAGTCCATTTACAGCTGGCGCGGCGCCGACATCACCAACATCCTGGACTTTGAGAAGGACTTTAAAAACTGCAAGACCGTTAAGCTGGAGCAGAACTACCGCTCTACTGGTCATATCCTGAGTGCCGCCAACGCCGTGGTGCGTCACAACTCGCAGCGCAAGGACAAGCGCCTGTTTACGGCCGAGGGCGATGGCGAGAAGATCCAGGCCTTCCAGGCGAGCGACGAGCGCGACGAGGGCCGCTGGATTGCCGGCGAGATCGAGAAGCTGCACTCCAAGGGCATGAGCTACGACGATATCGCCGTGTTCTATCGCACCAACGCCCAGTCGCGTATTCTCGAAGATATGTTCCTGCGTGCGGGCGTGCCCTACAAGATCGTGGGTGGCACGCGATTCTTCGACCGCGCCGAGATCCGCGACGTCATGGCTTACCTCAAGATGATCGTGAACCCGGCCGACGAGATGAGCGTCAAGCGCGTCATCAACACACCGCGCCGCGGCATCGGTTCCACCTCGATCCAAAAGATCGAGCAGCTGGCGCGCGACAACCGTTGCTCGTTCTTCCAGGCCTGCGAGATCGCGTGCGCCGAAACCGGCATGTTTAGCGCCAAGGTGCGCAATGGCCTGTCGAGCTTTGTGTCGCTGGTGCGCGAGGGCCGTCGCATGGATGGCGAGCTCAAGGACGTCGTCGAGATGATTGTCGACAAGACGGGCCTGCTGCAGGCATTCCGCGCCGAGGGCACCATGGAGTCCGAGAGCCGCGCCGAGAACATCCAGGAATTCCTGGGCGTTGCGGCCGAATTTGAAGAGACACACGAGGATATCGAGGGTACGCTTGAGAGCTTGGAAGAGCTGCGCGCGGCTGGCGTTGCCGATGTGCCTGCCGACGCTGAGCCCGAGCCCGTTGTGGTGAGCGCGCCTGCGCCCGAGCCGGGACCGTCCGCGCCCGCGTCCTCGTTTGAGGCGCTGGTCGGCGCGCGCGATGCCGCAGGTTCCAATCCGCTCGATAGCCTAGCCGCCCCGGCGCTCTCGCCGCAGGATGCTCTGGCCGCCGCCATCGCGGGCAACGCATATGCCGCGTCGACGGAGATGCCGGCGGGTGCCGTGCATGCCGACGAGATCGAGCGCACCTACGGTCCGCTCACCTGTAAGGCGCTGCCGGCGCTCATGGAGTGGCTGGCCCTGCGCTCCGACTTGGATTCCCTAGCCGGCGAGACGCATGCCATTACCATGATGACCATCCACTCCGCCAAGGGCCTGGAGTTCCCGGCGGTGTTCGTGGCCGGCATGGAGGAGGGTATCTTCCCGCACGTGCACGACTTTGGCGGCAGCGATGACCCGGGTAAGCTCGAGGAGGAGCGTCGCCTGGCCTACGTCGCCATCACGCGCGCCCGTAAGCGCCTGTTCTTGACCTATGCGGCCACGCGTCGCACCTACGGCTCGACCTCTGCCAACCCGCGTTCGCGCTTCCTCAACGAGATTCCGTTTGAGGATATCGAGTTTAGCGGTATCGGCTCTGCCGGCTTTGAAGGCACGGGCTGGGAGAAGCGCGGCGACCGTCACGGCACCTTTGGCTCGGGCATGGGCTCGGATATGTATGGCGGCAAGGTGTTCGGCTCGCATACGCGCTCGACCGGCGGTTCCGGTTCGCGCGGCGGATCGAGCTTTGACGATTTCTTTGGCGGCAGCAGCTACGGGACCGAACGCCATCGTGGGGTCTCGCCCGATGCCGGCCGTGTTGCCTCGACCTTTGGTTCGGGCGCGCCGCGAGCCAAAAAGCCGTCGTCCAAGGTGTCGCCGACGGTGGAGCGCAAGGTCGATCGCGCCAGCGCATCGCAGGACTTTGCCGCGGGCGATACCGTGAGCCACAAGACCTTTGGTACGGGTACCGTGATCTCGGTCGCCGGAGACATGATCGAGGTTCAATTCGAAAAGACCGGCCAGACCAAAAAGCTAATGAAGGGCTTCGCTCCTATAGTAAAACTGACCTAGGCGGCTTTCCCAGGCACGGCACCTCGGCCTTCAATCGTCGGGCATGACCTCAAGGTCTATGCCCTCCTCTTTCAGGCCGATCTGCCGCACCTGGAAAACCCGTACATCCGGCTAGGCGGGCGCGCCGGGGGCTTTGGTCGCCTGCTCGGGCAGTCCTGCTCGCACGGAGAGCACATTAAGTGCTCTCCGGCTCGTGCGGATCTCGCGATCGATGTTGCCCTATACGCCCGCCCAGGTCCTTGGGTAACGTTGCTGGACGAACGTCGCTTTGCTCGTTCGCTTTTTGATCTGGAGAGCCGGGTGGGCTGAATACTTAGACATGGCAAGGGGCTCCCCCGTTGAAGAACGGGGGAGCCCCTTGTTGCGTTTGGGTTGTTGGTGCGACCTAGAGGTGGCTGATGATCAGTTCCATCTTGCCTTCGAGGTCGATGGAACTGACGGTGCTGGGGGCCAGCAGGTGGCTTCCCTTGTGGACGGGGTCGCCGCAGACGGTGCCTTCGCCGTCGATGACCGACAGGCACATGAAGGGCCAGCGCTGGTCGAGGGTCTTGCTGCCGTCGACGCGCACACGATCGACGGTGTAGCAGGAGTTAGACTCGAGCTCGGTCACGCCATCGACTTCGGGCGCGGTCACCGTGCCGTCGGTCGGAGCCTGAGCATCAAAGTCGATGCAGTCGAGGCTCTGCTCAATGTGCAGCGGGCGCAGCTTGCCATCGGTGCCGGGACGGTCGTAGTCGTACAGGCGATATGTCACGTCGCTCGACTGCTGCGTCTCCAAAATGAGCGTGCCGGTCTTGATGGCGTGCACGGTGCCGGAATCAATCTGGAAAAAGTCGCCCTTGTGGATCGGCAGCACGTTGAGCATGTCGTCCCAGCGGCCGTCCTCGATCATCTGTGCGGCCTCGGCGCGGTCATGCGCGCGCTGGCCGACGATAATCGTGGAGCCGGGCTCGCAGTCCAGCACATACCAGCACTCGGTTTTGCCCAGGCTGCCGTTCTCGTGCTCGGCGGCGTACTCGTCGTTGGGGTGAATCTGGATCGAAAGGTCGTCCTTGGCGTCCAGAATCTTAACGAGTAGCGGGAACTCCTTGCCCTCGCAGTTGCCAAAGAGCTCGCGATGCTCGGCCCACAGCCACGACAGCGTGTGACCGGCATACGGGCCCTCCGCAATCTGGCAGTCGCCATTGGGGTGGGCCGAGATGGCCCAGCACTCACCGATGGGACCCTTGGGAATGTCGTAACCAAATACGGTTTCGAGCTGGCGGCCGCCCCAGATCTTCTCGTGAAAGATCGGCGTCAGTTTAATCAAATCGGACATGTTCATACCCCCATTGTGTTGCGCGGACGCTGCACGAAACAGCTCAAAGCGAGCGCCCGGATGACTACAAAAACCTATGCCAACGTTACGTTGTGCAACTCAAAGCGGTCGCCAACGTTGCGCGAGACCGAATACTCAAAGGCGGCGCCGCTGTCCAAAAAGCCAATCTGGGTGAGCTCGAGCAGGGGAGAGCCAAGTTTGGTGTCCAGGCGCTTGGCTTCT
Organism: uncultured Collinsella sp.; assembly: GCA_902497025.1. Taxonomy (GTDB): domain Bacteria; phylum Actinomycetota; class Coriobacteriia; order Coriobacteriales; family Coriobacteriaceae; genus Collinsella. The sequence continues at coordinate 39,905 of CABVDJ010000003.1, forward strand.
TCCTCGGTTGCTGCCACGGCGCGAATGGTACGGTGGAAGCTCGATATCTTCAGCCCACATTCCTCGCGGATGAAGTGGTAGACCGATCCGTACAGGTCCTTCTTTTTAAGGCCTGGAATCAGCTCGAGGGGCATGTAGGTGTACTCGATAACGATGGGCTTCTCATCGGCCTGACGCACGCGCACGATGTGATAGGCAAAGTCATCCTCGGCAATTCCCAGCGGGGCTGCGATGTCCGCTGGTGGATTAACAATCGAGAAATCGTAGACCACCGAGGTCACCTTCTCCCCGCGGTGCTCATACGAAAAACCCTGGGCACGGTCGTTTTTGCCCTGGAAAAACGCCTGGCCGGGAAGTCCCGCCGTGTCCTTAACGTAGGTACCCGATCCACGACGGCTGGTAATAAGACCTTCCTCGGTGATTTGCTCGATAGCTCGTTTGACGGTGATTTTGGAAACGCTATAGAGCTCACAGAACTCAACGACGGTGGGAAGCTTGTCGCCCGGTTTAAGAGCGCCATCCTCGATACTTCGACGAATATCTGCAGATATCGCCTCGTATTTGGGAATCATGGAACCTCCTTTCCGACATATATGAATACAAAAAGTAAGTATAACCCTCAACAGGGCATCCATATTACTTTTATCTAAGAAGTTCGAGAAAGAAAAAAGAAAAAGACGCTTTACTTTTAAAATTAGAGCGCTATAGTTTAAGCAACGAACGGAATCCTTCCGCACAACAGGATCGACCGTTTGGGGACGGTTTTGTTTTGGCGGGTTGGATATCGGTATGGCCGGTGCGCGCCCGCGCCGGATAACCTGCCAAAGCAAACCCGTCTCCAACCGGAAGCTCTAGAACACGAAAGCGAGGACTTTGATGGCACAGTATCAGCTGCCCAACGACTTCTTCTTTGGCGCTGCTATGTCCGGCCCGCAGACTGAGGGTCAGTGGAACCAGGGCGGCAAGCTCGAGAACCTGTGGGACACCTGGTCCATCCAGGATCTGGGTTCGTTCTACAACCGCGTTGGCTCTTACGCCGGCAATGACTTTATGGCCAAGTACCAGGAAGACCTTCGCATTTTGAAGGACTTGGGTCTGGATACCTATCGCACTTCCATCCAGTGGAGCCGTCTGCTCGATGCCGACGGCAACCTCAACGAGGAAGGTGCCGCGTGGTATCACGAGTTGTTCCGCGCCTCTCGCGAAGCCGGCTTGGAGCCGTTTGTCAACTTGTACCACTTTGACATGCCCACCTACCTCTTTAACCGTGGCGGCTGGGAGAGCCGTGAGGTTGTCGAGGCTTACGCACATTACGCCGACGTCGCCTTCCACGAGTTTGGCCAGGAGATTAAGTACTGGTTCACCTTTAACGAGCCCATCGTCGAGCCCGAGCAGCGCTATCAGGAGGGCGTGTGGTTCCCGCAGCTCCACGACTTCAACCGCGCCCGCACCGTGCAGTATCACATCTCGCTGGCGCACGCGCTGGCCGTGGCCAACTATCGTCGCGCCTATGACGAGGGCGCTATTCGCGCCGATGCCAAGATCGGCATGATCAACTGCTTTACCCCGGTCTACACCAAGGAGAACCCCAGCGAGGCGGACCTCGAGGCCGTGCGCATGACCAGCGGCATCAACAACCGCTGGTGGCTCGACCTCATCACCAAGGGCGAGCTTCCTGCCGACGTGCTCGACAGCCTGGCCGAGGGCGGCGTTAAGCTCCCGTTCCGCGCCGGCGACCAAGAGATCCTCAAGCAGGGTGTTGTCGACTGGCTCGGCTGCAACTACTACCACCCCACGCGTGTTCAGGCGCCGGCGAGCAAGGTCGACCAGTACGGCCTGCCGCACTTTGCCGACGAGTACGTATGGCCCGACGCCGTTATGAACGAGAGCCGCGGCTGGGAGATCTACCCGCAGGGCCTCTACGACTTTGGCATGGACTGCGCTAAGAACTACCCCGATCTTGAGTGGTTCGTTTCCGAGAACGGCATCGGCATCATGGACGAATACAAGAACCGTGACGCCGAAGGAACCATCCAGGATGACTACCGCGTCGACTTTGTACGTCAGCACCTGGAGTGGGTGGCCAAGGCCATCGACGAGGGCGCCAAGTGCCGGGGCTATCACTACTGGGCCGTCATCGATAACTGGTCTTGGGCCAATGCCTTTAAGAATCGTTACGGCTTTGTCGAGGTCGATCTCATGGACGGCTACAAGCGCCGCCTTAAGAAGTCGGCGGCCTGGCTCAAACAGGTCGCCACGACCCACGTGGTTGATTAGCGACCGGGCGAACGCCCAAACCGCGCGCCGCCGCGCGCAACACATGGCACATCTGGTGGCAGAGGGCGACAGACCACCGTGCGCATAGGAAAAGGCCGGATTTGAAAGTTAGGAGCAATCATGGCCAGTGACAACGGAAAGAGCTTCCTCGACAAGTTTGCCGAGGTCTCTGCGAAGGTGGGAAACCAGGTTCACCTGCGTTCCCTGCGTGACGCCTTCGCGACCATCACGCCGCTCTATATCCTTGCGGGTATCGCGGTTCTTATTAACAACGTCGTGTTCCCTCTGTTCCCGCTCGATGCGGCGGGCCTTGCCAACCTTCAGACGTGGGGCTCGGCAATTACGCTGGGCACCCTCAACGTCTCTGCCATTATCTTGGCCGGATTGATTGGCTACAGCCTCGCCAAGAACAAGCGTTTCGATAACCCGCTCGCTTGCGTGGTCGTCGCCATCTCTGCCTTCGTCATCATGATGCCGCAGCAGATCACCGCCTCGCTTGCCGCCACGAGCCCACTGCTCACCGACAAGATCACCTCCGCCGAGGTCACGGGCGCCCTTTCGACTGCCAACACCGGCACCAACGGTCTGTTCTCGGCTATTATCATCGCCCTGCTTTCCGTCTCGCTCTTCATCAAGATTTCTGGCGTCGAGAAGCTCAAGGTTAAGCTGGGCGAGGGCGTGCCTCCCGCGGTCTCCAACTCCTTCAACGTCATGATTCCGATGCTGCTTAACCTCGCGGTCTTCGCTCTTGCCGCAGCCCTGCTCGCCGTGTGCGCCGGCACCGATCTGTGCACCATCATCTCCACGTGCATCTCCAACCCGCTCAAGAGCATCATGAACGCCGGTCCGTGGGCTGTTATCCTCATCTACACCCTTGCTAACCTGCTGTTCTGCGTCGGTATTCACCAGTCCACCATCTCTGGCGCTACCGTCGAGCCGATCCTGACCATGCTCATCGTCGACAACATGGCTACCTTTGCCGCCGGTGGCACCATCCAGCCCGATCACTACATGAACATGCAGATCGTTAACAGCTTCGCCCTCATCGGCGGCTCGGGCTGCACCCTCATGCTTCTGCTCGACACGCTCCTGTTCTCCAAGAACAAGGCTTCCGAGACCGTTTCCAAGATGGCTATCCTGCCTGGTCTGTTCAACATCAACGAGCCGGTTATCTACGGTTACCCCATCGTGTACAACCTGCCGCTCATGATCCCGTTCGTCCTTCTTCCCGATCTGTTCATCGGCATCACCTATGGCCTTACCTGCGCAGGCATCATCAGCCCCTGCATCGCCCAGGTGCCCTGGACCATGCCTCCCGTCATCAATGCCCTGCTCGCTACGGGCTTTGACTGGCGCGCCGGCGTGTGGCAGGCTCTCGAGATTGTCATTGGCATGGCCGTCTACCTGCCCTTTATGAAGATTTCCGAGAAGGCAATCGCCAAGCAGGAGGCTCTCGCCGAGTAGAACGCCTAACGTTCGTCCCTTTCACCTTTGCGGGCGCCGGTACGCGGTGCCGGTGCCCGCGGCTCTCTCCCTTGCGTAAAGATACAGGGGAGCGGGCACAATAGCCGCAAGGAATACAACCAGTTGTCGTCTGCGCGCCGCGCAGTTATAAGGAGGAAACCATGAAGAAGATCATGCTCTGCTGCAATGCCGGCATGTCCACGAGCCTGCTGGTCCAGAAGATGCAGGCCGAGGTTGCAAACCGTGGTCTGGATATTGAGGTCGAGGCTCGTCCCATGAACGAGGCCCACGATCACCTGGACGAGTGCGACATGTTGCTGCTTGGTCCGCAGATCGGCTACACCAAGGGCGATTTTGAGAAGGAGGCCGCCGGTCGTTTTCCGGTCGAGGTCATCAACATGGTCGACTACGGCCGCATGAACGCTGCCGGCATCATCGACCACTGCGTCAGCGTGATGGGCTAGGTGCTCCGCATGGAGGATATGAACGAACTGCAGATGACCTGCTTCGAGATCATCAGCTACGTCGGTACCGCCAAGAGCATGTACATCAATGCCGTGCAAAAGGCCAAGGAGGGCGATTTTGACGCCGCCGAGGAGCTTATCAAGCAGGGCGACGAGGCCTATAACGGTGGCCACGATGTTCACATGGGGCTTCTGAAGAAGGAGGCCAACGGCGAGCGTAACGGCGAGGCCCCGTTGATTCTGCTGCATGCCGAGGACCAGATGGCCGGTACCGAGACCATGCGCGTCATGGCGACGGAGCTCATCGAGATTCACAAGCAGCTGCAGGTACTTCAGGCCTAGTCGGCGTTATCGCCGCGATGGGCCGTGCGGTCCAACAGACAACACAGTCCCTTTGACGGGCGCCGGGAGTCTCCGCCTCCCGGCGCCTTTATATTTGGGGAAGGTCTTGCGCGACCTATTAAGCGACCATTCGCGTTTCCCCAGATAAAGCCTGCCAAAACAAACCTGTCCCTTTTTGGTAGGTTTTTGCCTTGGGAGCGGTACCATACAGGCAATGTTTAAACGAGAAAGGTGGGCTCCCATGGAACCTAAGCAGTACTACATCGGCATCGACGTCGGCGGCACCTCGGTTAAGGAGGGCCTGTTCGACGAGGACGGCAACCTGCTTGCCAAGGCCAGCGTGCCCACGCCTCCCATCGTTGACGCTGCGGGCTTTGCCGCGGTGACCGAGGCTATCGACCAGGTGGTCGCCAAGGCGCAGATTCCGCGTGCCTTTGTGGCGGGCATTGGCCTGGCCGTTCCGTGCCCCATCCCGGCATCGGGCGATGCCAAGGTCAAGGCCAACATTGCCATTAACCTGCCCGAGCTGAGGATCGCCATTCAAAAGCACTGCCCCGACGCGGTCGTTAAGTACGAGAACGATGCCAACGCCGCTGCCATGGGCGAGGCCTGGCTCGGTTCTGCCAAGGGCGTGCAGAACGTCGTGATGGTCACCATCGGTACCGGCGTGGGCGGCGGCGTAATCGTCAACGGCGACGTGGTATCGGGCGTTGTGGGTGCTGGCGGTGAGATTGGCCACATGTGCCTGAACCCGGCTGAGGAGCGCACCTGCGGCTGTGGCGGCCATGGCCATCTGGAGCAGTATTCCAGCGCCACTGGCGTGGTGAGCAACTACCTTGCTGAGTGCAAGAAGGCGGGCGTCGAGCCCATCGAGCTCACCGGGCCTTCTGATTCCAAGGACGTGTTCCAGGCCTGCCGCGAGGGTGACAAGCTCGCGCTGGCAGCTGCCGATACCATGGCCGACTATCTCGGCCGTGCCCTGGCGCTTATTGCTAACGTGGTTGACCCCGAGATGTTCCTGATCGGTGGCGGCGCGTCCGCTTCGGCCGATGTCTACCTCGACAAGGTCCGCGAGCACTTCCAGCGCTACGCGCTTTCCGCCTCGCGCGAGACGCCCATCAAGGTCGCTTCGCTCGGCAACGACGCCGGCATCATCGGCGCCGCCTACGTAGCCCTGCGCGCCGCCGGTAAATAGCTGGTGCAAGGGGGTCAGGTTACTTTGCACCAACACGGTGCAAAAGGGACAGTCTTGGCCCCCATGCCTGCCCCAAAATATGCCGTGACCCTTCCGTCTGCGAAGGCTCGGCATCGGCGTGCTACCATAGCTACGTCCAAGTACACATATCAAGTGGAGGATATCCATGGCAAACGTTCTTGTCTTTGGTCACCAGAACCCCGATAACGACGCCATCATGAGCGCCGTCGTCCTGTCCCAGCTGCTCAACCAGGTTGAGTATGCCGGCAACACCTACGAGGCCTGCGCCCTTGGTCAGCTTCCGGCCGAGTCCGCCAAGCTGCTCGCCGACGCCGGCATCGCCGAGCCCCGCGTGATCGAGTCCGTCGAGGCCGGTCAGCTCGTCGTCCTCACCGACCACAACGAGTCTGCCCAGTCCGTCGCCGGCCTTAAGGACGCCACGGTCTTTGGCGTTGTCGATCATCACCGCATCGGCGACTTCGAGACCGCCGGCCCGCTGCACTACATCTGCCTGCCCTGGGGCTCCAGCTGCACCATCGTCACCAAGCTCGCCGGCGTGCTCGGCGTTGAGCTTTCCGACGTCCAGGCTAAGCTGCTGCTCTCGGCCATGATGACCGACACGCTCATGCTCAAGAGCCCCACCACCACCGATGTCGACCGCGCCGTCGCCGCCAAGCTCGGCGAGCAGGTGGGCGTCGACCCGGTCAAGTTTGGCATGGAGGTCTTCCTCACCCGTCCGTCCGGCTCCTTTACCGCTGCCGAGATGGTCGGCAACGACATCAAGATGTTCGAGCCCGCCGGCAAGAAGCTGCTCATCGGCCAGTACGAGACTGTCGACAAGACCCGCGCACTCGGCATGATCGACGAGATTCGCGAGGCCATGCGCGCCTACGCTGCCGAGAAGGGCGCTGACGGCATTGTCCTGTGCATCACCGACATCATGGAGGAGGGCTCGCAGGTCCTGCTCGAGGGCGAGACCGAGGCCGCTCAGAAGGGCCTGGGCATTGCCGACGAGCACGACGGCGTCTGGATGCCGGGCGTCCTCTCCCGTAAGAAGCAGGTCGCTGCCCCCATCATGGCCGCCTGCTAGGTTTAGTTCACTAAACGCCACGACCGGATCGCGGACGCCCCGCGCTCCGGTCGTTTTTTGTGCATGGCGCCGCGTCGTCTCTTGGACAGGCGTGCCCGTGCCGTTGGGCAAATAATGTTCAACCTGTGGTTCCGCTTTTCGGCCACGCCTGCGTGCTTGTCGTGCAGGGTAGGCTAGATGCAAGCGTAATACGTTAGAGCGCGGCGCCGCCACTTGGGCGGGCCGTGCTTTTTTAAGACGGGAGCCTTCCCGTGAAAGGAGCCGCCCATGGCAGCACCCGAGCAGCTGTTCAACGTCCGTGAGCGCAAGCGTTTTGAGCGTCACGACATCTGGGAGCGCATCGCCGAGAACGGCACGATTTCCGCCGCCGTCATGGTCTTCGCCGCCATCGCCGCCGTCATTTGCGCCAATACCGATGCCTACGAGGCCATCCATCACTTTTTGGAGACCCCGCTGTATGTGGGTCTGGGCAACCTTACGGCCGGTCTCACCGTTGAGCTTTTCGTCAACGACTTTCTCATGGCGATTTTCTTTTTGTTGGTGGGTATTGAGCTTAAGTACGAGATGACGGTCGGCGAGCTCAAGAATCCGCGTCAGGCCATGCTTCCCATGCTGGCGGCCGTGGGTGGCGTCGTCGTTCCCGCCTGCATCTACCTGATCTTTAACCATGCCGGCGCCCGCAACGGTTGGGCCATCCCCATGGCAACCGATATTGCCTTTGCGCTGGGCGTGCTGTCGCTTTTGGGCAACCGCGTGCCCAACGGCGTGCGCGTGTTCTTCTCGACGCTCGCCATCGCCGACGACCTTATCTCCATCGCCGCCATCGCCATCTTCTACGGTCAGAGCCCCAATCCGTTTTGGTTGGGCGCCGCTGCGCTTGTGACCTGCGCGCTCGTGTGGCTCAACAAGACGCAGCATTACCGCCTTGCCCCGTATTCGGTACTGGGTCTGCTGTTGTGGTTCTGCATGTTCAAGAGCGGCGTACATGCCACGCTCGCCGGCGTCATCTTGGCCTTTACCATCCCGGCCAAGTGCGGCGTCAAGCTCGATAGCCTCACCGATTGGTTGGGCGAGTGCCTGCCGCTGCTTGATGACCGCTACGACGACGAGGCGCACATCTTGGGCCAGCATGACTTTACCGTCTCGACCACCAGGGTCGAGCGCGTCATGCACCGCGTGACCCCGCCGCTCATCCGCATGGAGCGTCTGATCTCCACGCCGGTCAACTTTGTGATTCTGCCGATCTTTGCGTTCGTGAACGCACAGGTTCGCCTAGTGGGCGTGGACATGAGCACGCTGCTCACCGACCCGGTGACGCTCGGCGTGTACTTTGGCATGCTGCTGGGCAAGCCGATTGGTATCTTTGGCATGACGTTTACCCTGGTTAAGTTTAGGGTCTGCGAGCTGCCGCATAACGTTAACTGGCACATGATTGCCGGTGTGGGCATTCTGGGCGGCATCGGCTTCACCATGTCGATCCTCATCAGCGGCCTTGCCTTCCCGACGGCCCAGTTTGAGGTTCTGGCTGCCAAGGCCGCCATCCTTGCCGGTTCGGTCACCGCTGCCGTGCTCGGTATGATCTACATGAGCGTGGTCTGCAAACACCCCGCGCCCAAGGACGAGTAAGAGCGCGAAAACCGGCTCCAGAACCGATTCGGGCGCGTTCAAAATGCGGATTCGGGCGGTGCTTGCCGCCTGCCAGATACGCCAGTGGTCAAAAAACGCCGTTTGTGAGTACTGTCACAAACGGCGTATCATTTTAGGTGCGGAAAATAATGAACAAAGTTATAAGAACTGTACGTTAATGAGTGACCATCGACTTCCAATTTGGCGCTAGCTGACGGTGATTAAGAAGTTTCAAGTCGAGTTTTGCCGATTTCGACCAAGAATCGCTGCTACTAAAAAGGTAACAGTACTCATATTTGCCCTTTTTTGGACACAAGCCCTAAAACAAGCCTCGGCAAGGTCGGGAAGCGGGCCAAATCGCCGGCCTCGAGGCTTATTCCACGGTTCCGTAGACGGCGCCCCAGCCGTGGGCGGCTAGGGCCGAGTTAAGCTGGTCACACAGCGACTGGCGGTCGTAATAGCCGGGCGGTAGCAGGTTGACGATTTCCATGAGATCGGGTGCCAGGTCCAAGATCTCGGCCTGCACGATCAGGTCCAGGCGGTCGATGGCGTGGCGATCGTAAAACAGTCCGTCGACCAGGCGCTGCAGGTCGCCGAATTCCTCGGCCCTAAACGATCCGTACTCCATAGTGCCTCCTTGGGCGCCCCACGCCGCCATGCGCGGCGATTCGTAATTCATTGCGATGAACTTAATCTATCACGGCTTCATACCGTTGCGGCGGTGGCGGTCTATACTTAGACGAACTGCAACGTACCGCTTCGCGAAAGGTCGCACCCATGCAGACGATCTACCAGAAGATGGAAACCACCGAACTCGATGCCGCCATCGAGGCGCTCAAAGCCGAGGTCGCCGAGGTCAAGGCCAAGGGCCTGGCGCTCGACATGGCCCGCGGCAAGCCGTCATCCGCCCAGGTGGACATCTCTCGACCTATGCTCGATATCCTCAATGCCGATGCCGATCTGCACGACGGCAATGTCGACTGCTCCAACTACGGCTGCTTTGAGGGCATTCCCTCGGCACGCAAGCTGGCGGGGGAGTTTTTGGGTTGCCCCGCCGAGCAGACGCTTGTGCTGGGTTCGTCGAGCCTTTTGATTGAGCATGACATCGCCGGCATGTTCTGGCGCTGTGGCTCGTGCGGCAGCGAGCCCTGGGACGCCTACGAGGCCGCGCACGACGGCAAGAAGGTCAAGTTCCTGTGCCCCGTTCCCGGCTACGATCGCCACTTTGGCATCACCGCCGATTTGGGCATCGAGAACGTCCCCGTCGCGATGACCGACAACGGCCCCGACATGGACGAGGTCGAGCGCCTGGTTGCTGCCGACGACTCCATCAAGGGTATCTGGTGCGTGCCCAAGTATTCCAACCCCACGGGCATCACCTTTAGCGAGGACACCGTGCGCCGCCTAGTCGAGATGCCCACGGCCGCGCCCGATTTTCGCATCTTCTGGGACAACGCCTACTGCGTGCACGACCTGTACGACGAGACCGACGAGCTCGCAAACATCTTTAACCTCGCTCGCGCGGCGGGCACCGAGGACCGTGTGGTGGCCTTTGCCTCGACGTCCAAGATCACCTTCCCGGGCGCCGGCATCGGCTTTATCGGTGCGAGCCCCGCGGTTATCGCGGAGTTCTCCAAGCGCCTGAAGGCTGGCCTCATCAGCGCCGACAAGCTTAACCAGCTGCGTCACGTGCGCTTCCTTCCCACCATCGAGGCGGTCAAGGAGCACATGAAAAAGCATGCCGAGTTTTTGCGTCCGCGCTTTGAGGCCGTTGAGCGTAAGCTCACCGAGGGCCTGGGCGGCACGGGCTGCGCCACTTGGACGCACCCCCGCGGCGGCTACTTTGTAAGCTTCGATGGTCCCGAGGGATCGGCCCAGAAGGTCGCCGCGCTTTGCGCCGACCTGGGCGTCAAGCTCACGCCGGCCGGTGCTACCTGGCCCTATGGCAAGGACCCGCGCGACACCAACATCCGCATCGCGCCGAGCTATCCCACGGTCGAGGACCTGGAGGCCGCGCTCGATGTGCTGGTGCTGGCCGTCAAGCTCGTCGCTGCCGAGCTTGCGCGTTCCGAGCGCGCCTAACGCCCGGCTTCCCGTACTATCCGCACTTTCGATACGTAAAGGAGCGTATACATGGATTTGGGTATTTCCACCAACCCCACGCCAGAGCTCTACACCATTAAGGTAACCGGCGAGATCGATATCTCTAACGCCGATAGCCTGCGTAATGCCATCGACCTGGCGCTCGAGCAGCCCACTGAGGCCGTTGAGCTCGATTTTGCCCAGGTGAGCTACATCGATTCGACGGGCATTGGCGTGCTCGTGGGCGCCGCACACCACGCGGCCGACCACGGCAAGCGCTTTAGCTGCACCAATGTGCAGCCCCCGGTGATGCGCGTGGTTCAGCTGTTGGGTGTCGACCAGGAGATTTCGATCACCGCTGCATAATCTTTGCCCCCAAAAGGGCGTGCCGTTTGGCATATGTTTGTGATGCGCTCGGACGTTTTGGCGTCCGGGCGCTATACTTGACCGAATGAATAGACGAGTTCCGGCCGAATGGCGCGGTGCGGGCTCGACTCACATCGAGCCTTGGAGGTATGTGTGTTTGGTATTGGAGAGGGTGAGCTCGCGATCATCGTGGTCTTCGGCTTTTTGCTGTTTGGCCCGGATAAGCTCCCGCAGATGGGCCGCACGATCGGCCGTGCCATCCGTCAGTTCCGCGAGACGCAGGAAAAGATGACGGCCGTTGTTCAGTCCGAGATTATCGATCCGGTGAGCGAGGCCGCGTCGGCCCCGGTCAAGCCCAAGAAGGCTGCTGCGACCGACGACGATTCCGATGCGGACGAGGATGCCGCCGAGACGGCAGCGCCCGCCAAGAAGGAGACCTTTGCCGAGCGTCGCGCCCGCCTTGCTGCCGAGAAGGCCGCAAGTGAGGGTGCCACCGAGGTCGAAGGTATTGCCGAGGAGGCCGAGGGTGCAGAGCCTGCCGTTGCTGTTGATGCCGTCGAGCCCGAGTCTGCTGCAGAGCCCGAGCCCGAGCCGGCAGAGCCCACGACGGCTGACCTCTACGCCCGTCGTCCCCGCAAGCGCAAGGCCGTCGTCGACCAGCTCGCTCGCGAGCTCGAGGCCGAGGACGACGCCGCTGCCGCCGATGCCCCGAAGGGAGGCGATGAGTAATGCCTATCGGACCTGCTCGTATGCCGCTCTTCGATCACTTGGGAGAGCTCCGTCGCCGCCTGACCATCGTGGTCGTGTCGGTGTTTGCCGCCGCCATCGTGCTGTATTTCGCCACGCCCGTGGTGCTCGACATCCTGGAAGACCCCATCCGCTCCTTTGTGCCGGACGGTAAGTTCTACATCACCACCACGCTCGGCGGTTTTGGCCTGCGCTTCTCGCTGGCCATCAAGATGGCCGTGGTCATGTGCACGCCCATGATCATCTGGCAGATCCTGGCATTTTTCCTGCCGGCGCTGCGCCCCAACGAGCGCAAGTGGGTCGTGCCCACGGTGCTCGCCTCGACGGTGCTGTTCTTCCTGGGTGCCATCTTCTGCTATTTCATCATCATCCCGGCGGGCTTTGAGTGGCTCATCGGCGAGACCTCGGCCGTCGCTACGGCGCTGCCCGACCTGGAGAACTACGTCAACATGGAGCTGCTCTTTATGATCGGCTTTGGTGTGGCGTTTGAGCTGCCGCTCATCATCTTCTATCTGTCCGTCTTTCACATCGTGTCCTATGCGGCCTTCCGCAGCGCCTGGCGCTACGTGTACGTAGGCCTGCTTGTGGGCTCGGCTGTGATTACGCCCGACGGCTCGCCCGTTACGCTGGGTCTCATGTATGGCGCCCTGCTCTCGCTCTACGAGATTTCGCTCGCCATCGCTCGCGTGGTCATTACCGCGCGCGAGGGCAAGGAGGGCCTGTTCGTGAGCCGTCTGGACCTGTTCTCGGACGACGAGGACGACGAGGAGTAAATCGGTATGCACGAGGTTGGCATTGTCAACGGCATACTCGATACAGTGATTCGCGCGGCGCGTGGGGCGGGGGCCTCGCGCGCCGTTTTGGTAACGCTGTGTATCGGGGATATGACCGAGGTCGTGCGCGAGGCGCTTGACTTTGCGTGGGAGACGTTTCGCAACGAGGACCCGCTCACGCGCGGCTGCGAGCTTGCCGTGGAGGAAGTCCATCCACAAAGCGAGTGTCTGGACTGCGGTGAGGTCTTTGAGCACGACCGTTTCCATTGCCGTTGTCCCCAATGTGGCGGTGCCAACGTGCGTCTGCTGCATGGCCGCGAACTCGACATCGCAAGTATCGAGATCGAGACCCCCGACGATTAGCACGCTCGCCATCTAGCGATGGGGTATAAAGGGGCCAAAGTAAGGAGCGCTAAGTATGGCCGAGAAAACGATTGATATTGCATCGCCGATTCTGTCGCGCAACGAGCGCCTGGCAGATCAGCTGCGTCAGCGATTTGAACAGACGAACACCTACGTGATCAACGTGCTGTCGAGCCCCGGCTCGGGTAAGACCACCACGATTCTGGGCACCAACGAGCGCCTGCGTGACAAAGCCGGCCTGCGCTGCGCTGTCATCGAGGGCGATATCGCCTCGGATGTCGACGCCATCACCATGAAGGAAGCCGGCATGCCCGCCATCCAGATCAACACGGGCGGCCTGTGCCACCTCGAGGGCAACATGATCATGGAGGCCGTCGATGCCTTCGACCAGGCCGTCGGTCTGGAGAACATCGACGTCATCTTTATCGAAAACGTGGGCAACCTGGTCTGCCCGGTCGACTTTGACCTGGGCGAGAACCTGTCCATCATGATTCTCTCGGTGCCCGAGGGCGACGACAAGCCCATCAAGTACCCGGGCATCTTCCAACACGCCGGCGCGCAGCTGCTCAACAAGGTCGACGTGGCTCCGGCTTTCGATTTTGACATGGATAGGTATACTAAGACACTCGATGACCTCAATCCGCAGGCGCCGCGGTTTGCCGTGAGCGCGCGCAAGGGCGAGGGCATGGATGCCTGGTGCGATTGGCTCATCGGGCAGATTGAGCAAGCAAGGGCGTAAGTCGGCCGCCATACGGGCGGGCGTAGCCGTAGAGATACGAGATAGGAGCCTCTTTTGAAGCTCATCATCGCCGAGAAAAACGACGCCGCGCGTCAGATCGCCGAGCGTCTGTCCACGGGCAAACCCAAAAAGGACAAGGTGTACAACACCGCCATCTACCGTTTTGAGTGGAAGGGCGAGGAGTGCGTGACCATCGGCCTTGCCGGTCACATCCTGGCGCCCGATTTTTGTGACAGCGTGCTGTTCGATAAAAAGCTGGGCTGGTATTCGGTGACCGAGGACGGCGAAATGCTGCCGGCCGACATGCCCGATGGCCTGGCTCGTCCGCCCTACGACACCAAGCGCAAGCCGTTTCTTGCCGACGGTATCTCCATCAAGGGCTGGAAGCTCGAGAGCCTGCCCTATCTCACCTGGGCGCCTGTCATTAAGCTGCCGGCCGAGAAAGAACTCATTCGTTCGCTCAAGAACCTCGCTAAAAAGTCCGACAGCGTCATCATCGCCACGGACTTCGATCGCGAGGGCGAGCTGATCGGTTCGGACGCCCTCAACAAGGTGCGCGAGGTCGCGCCCGACTTGCCGGTTGCCCGCGCCCAGTATTCTTCGTTTACCAAGGCCGAGATCACGCAGGCCTTCGATAATCTTGTCTCGCTCGACCAGAATCTGGCCGACGCCGGCGAGAGCCGTCAGCACATCGACCTCATTTGGGGTGCGGTGCTCACGCGCTACCTGACGCTCGCCAAGTTTGGCGGCTTTGGCAACGTGCGCTCCGCCGGCCGCGTGCAGACGCCGACGCTCGCCCTGGTGGTCGAGCGCGAACGCGAACGCATGGCGTTTGTGCCCGAGGACTATTGGCAGATTCGCGGCATGGGTGCCGCGCAGGGCGCTGCCGAGGAGGACCGCTTTAAGATTGCGCACAAGACGACGCGTTTTACCGACAAAGATGCTGCCGAGACGGCGTACGGCCACGTCGACGGCGTTTCGACGGCAACCGTCGCCGCGGTGACCAAGCGCTCCCGCAAGCAGCAGCCGCCCACGCCGTTTGCGACGACCTCGCTGCAGGCTGCCGCCGCGGCCGAGGGCATCTCGCCTGCGCGTACGATGCGCATCGCCGAGTCCCTCTACATGGCCGGTCTCATCAGCTATCCGCGTGTCGACAACACCGTGTACCCTGCGACGCTCGATCTGGGCGCCGTGGTGAGCGACCTGGCAAAGATCAACCCGGCGCTGGCGCCCGTGTGCAAAAAGGTACTCGCCGGCCCCATGAAGCCCACGCGCGGCAAAGTCGAGACCACCGACCACCCGCCCATCTACCCCACGGGCGAAGGCGATCCGTCCACGCTCGATGGCGGCCAGCGCAAGCTCTACGACCTCATCGCCCGCCGCTTCCTGGCGACGCTTATGGGTCCCGCGACCATCGAGAATACCAAGCTCGAGCTCGACGTGAACGGCGAGCCGTTCGTGGCTTCGGGCGATGTGCTCGTGACCCCGGGTTTCCGCGAGGCGTACCCGTACGGACTCAAGCGCGACGAGCAGATGCCGCCGCTGGAGCAGGGCGACACGGTCGACGTGTTCGACATTAAGCTCGAGGCCAAGCAGACCGAGCCGCCCGCGCGCTACAGCCAGGGCAAGCTCGTGCAGGAGATGGAAAAGCGCGGCCTGGGCACCAAGTCCACGCGCGCGAGCATCATCGAGCGCCTGTACGCCGTGCGCTACCTCAAAAACGATCCCGTTGAGCCGAGCCAGCTGGGCATCGCCATCATCGACGCGCTGACGCAGTTTGCCCCGCGCATCACGAGCCCCGATATGACCAGCGAGCTCGACGGCGACATGACTCGCGTCGAGCGCGGCGAGGACACCGAAGAGCATGTCGTGACGCACTCGCGTGCGCTGCTGGCCGGCGTGCTCGACGAGCTGCTCAAGCATACGCAGGAGCTCGGCGACGCCATCAGCGACGCCGTCACGGCTGATGCGCGCGTGGGCGCCTGCCCCAAGTGCGGCAAGGACCTGGTTATGAAGACGAGCGCCAAGACCCGTGGCAGCTTCATTGGCTGCATGGGCTGGCCCGACTGCGACGTGACCTATCCGGTGCCGAGCGGCGTCAAGGTGAGCCCGCTCGAGGGCGAGGCCGCCGTGTGCCCCGAATGCGGTGCGCCGCGCATCAAGTGTCAGCCGTTCCGCCAGAAGGCTTTCGAGATCTGCGTGAACCCGACGTGCCCCACCAACTACGAGCCCGACCTTAAAGTGGGCGAGTGCAAGGTGTGTGCCGAGGCCGGACGCCATGGCGACCTGATCGCGCACAAGAGCGAGAAGAGCGGCAAGCGCTTTATCCGCTGCACCAACTACGATGACTGCGGCGTGAGCTATCCGCTGCCGGCGCGTGGCAAGCTCGAGGCGACGGGCGAGACCTGTCCCGAGTGCGGCGCCCCCATCGTGGTGGTCAACACGGCGCGCGGTCCGTGGCGTATCTGCGTCAACATGGACTGCCCGACCAAGGAGAAGAAGCCCGCCCGCGGCCGCAAGACTACGACCAAGACGAGCGCGGCGAAGAAGACGACCGCTGCGAAGAAGACTTCGACGGCGAAAAAGTCGACTGCCAAGAAGTCGACCACCAAGAAGACGACGGCCAAGAAGGCCGCCGACAAGTAACGGCGCAGTCGAAACAATGCCCAAAAAAACGAGCGAGGGTCTCATGATCCTCGCTCGTTTTTTTGACCGGCAGTTAGGGACGTTCCTTTTTCTGCCGGCAGTTTAGGAACGTCCCTAACTGCCGGCTCGGGAACGACAAAGCGCTAGTTCACCTCGACAGGCTTGGCGCCGGGATAGCGCTCCTCAAAGTCTAGGCGGTACTTATTGTCATTGGTGCCCGCCACGTTGTCGCGCGACAGCGGCGCCACGATCTCATTCTTGTGGTCCGCAGGCTTGGCGTATTTCAGGCTGATCTCCCAGGCATCACAGATTGCGTCAATGCGGTGATCCAGGTCGTCGTACAGGGCGATGATGTCCTTCCAGGAGCTGTAGTTCTTGGAGCTTGTCGGGACGTCCAGGTCCTCGACGATGTCGTAATACTGCTCGATGGTGTCCTCCGTGCGCTCGGCGACGTCGGCGAGATTTTGACGGGTGGTTCGATCCTCTTCCAGATAGCTGCCGTTGAAGTTCTGCGCGCAGCCACGGACCTGGCTGTCGAGATCTTCGAGCAGGTCGTAGTATTCGCTCAGGCGACGGTAGAGGTTCTGCTCGGAGAGCGTTGCTTCGCCGCCATCCTCGTCGTCATCGTCATCATCGTCGTACAGGCTGTTGGGATCGCCGAGAGGCTTTAGGTCATCGTCGTCGACGTCATGGTGCAGCTTAACTACCTCGGCAGTCGCCTGCGTGGCGGCGTTGTCGAACGGTCTGATTGCAAAGAAGATGACCAGGGCGATGATGATCGCCACCAGCACAACGATAACGGCGATAAGCGGCCCGGTGCCGCTCTTTTTGGGAGCGGGGGTCTGTGGCGAAGTGGGCGCGTATGCGGGAGCCGGCTGCTGTTGGGGCGAGCCGCTCGCGACGGGTATGCGCTGCGTGGTCTCGACGGCCTCGGTCCTTGCGGCGGGGTCGGGGCTATAGGCGAGGGGGTCGTCCGCCTTGGCTTGCGGCGTATCAAGGGAGCCGGTCTGCTCAAAAGCGGGCTGGCTATCGCTCGCGGCTGTTTGCTCAACGGGTGCACCGCACGAGGTGCAGAACTTGGCATCATCTGCAAGAAGCTTGCCGCACGAGGCGCAATACCGAGACATTGCCACTCCTTTCGCCACATTTCAATGCAATACGACGATTATACCCAGCATCCAAAATTCCCCATCATAAGTTGCGGTGAAATAGGGACTGTTTGGCGGTCTCAGAGCTTCAATCAGTCCCTATTTCACCGCAACTTTGGAAAGACGCCTTTAGCCATTGGGGACGCGCCGAGCACTGGGGTATCATGGCTTGGTTGATATATCTGCATTTACGCGCCTTGTAGGAAGGGGCTGCGCCCATGGCTTTTGAGCCTGCTCAACATAGCTTTATCACGCTCGAGGGCGTCGACGGTGCCGGCAAGTCCACGCAGGCGCGCCTGCTTGCCCGCGCGCTCGACCTTGCCGGCTACCAGGTTGTGACCCTGCGTGAGCCGGGCGGCACTGCCATCAGCGAAAAGATTCGCGCCCTGCTGCTCGACCCTGCCAACACGACGATGGGCGATACCTGCGAGCTGTTGCTCTACGAGGCTGCGCGTGCCCAGCTGGTGCACGAGGTCATCGCGCCCGCCCTCGCTGCCGGCAAGGTGGTCCTGTGCGATCGCTTCTACGATTCCACGACCTGCTACCAGGCATTTGCCGACGGCCTCGATCGCCAGATGGTGCGCGACGCCAACAACCTGGCCGTCGCGGGAACGCACCCGGCGCTCACGCTCGTCTACCACATCACGCCCGAGCAGGCGGCGCTGCGCATGGCAGCCCGTGGCGCGGCAGATCGCATGGAGGCTAAGGGTATGGCATTCCAGGAGCGTGTCTACGAGGGGTTTTGCGCAATTGCTGCCGAGGAGCCAGACCGCGTAAAGCTCATCGACGCCACCGCGACCGTCGAGGAAGTCTTCGGGAAGACGGTCGAGCAGGTTCGCGCGTACGGTCTCGACATTCCGCGGGAAGCCGTTGCCGCCGCGCTTGCCAAGGAGGCCGAGTAACATGGCCCCCGCTCAGGCAAGCCTGCTGGCCAAGCTCGACACCCAAGAGCGCGTGCGTGACTTTTTGACCAATGCCGTCGCTAGCGGTCGCGCATCGCACGCCTACCTGTTTTTGGGCGCTCCCGGCGCGGGCAAGCTCGACGCCGCGTGGGCGCTCGCCCAAGCCTTCCTGTGCGAGCAGGACGGCTTGGGCGCATGCGACAGCTGCGTGCGCTTCTCTCGGCATACGCATCCCGACGTGCACTATTACACGCCCGAGAGCGCCACGGGTTACCTCATCGCCCAGACCCGCGAGCTGCTCGATGACGTGCCGCTGGCGCCCATCCGCGCCAAGGCAAAGGTCTACATCATCGACCGTGCCGAGCAGCTGCGCGCCAATACCGCCAACGCGCTGCTCAAAACGCTCGAGGAGCCGCCCGAGGGCGTCATGTTCATCCTGTTGGGTACCTCGGCCGACGTGATGCTGCCCACTATCGTGAGTCGTTGCCAGTGCGTGCCGTTTCGGCTGGTATCGCCCGCCGTCGCCGCGCAGGCCGTGAGCCGCGCCACCGGTCAGGACCCTGCGCGTTGCCGCATGGCGGTCGCCGTGGCGGGAAGCCCCACACGCGGCATCGAGTTTCTTAAGAGCGCCGAGCGCCAAGACGCCCGCCGTCAGATGGTCCGTGCCATCGACTCACTCATTGCCGCCGACGAGGCCGACGTGCTCAGTCGCGCCAAGTCGCTCATCGTCGCCGTTAAGGCGCCGCTCGCCGAGGTCAAGTCCACGCAGGAAAAGGTACTCGAGCAAAACGCCGACTACCTGTCGCGTGGAGCATTGAAGCAGCTTGAGGACCGCAACAAGCGCGAACTCAACGCGCGCGAGCGTTCGGGTATCATGGAAGCGCTGGCGAGCGCGCGGACGCTCATGCGCGACGTGCTGCTGACACTTCAGGACGAGGCAGCCGACGTGGTGAACGAGGATGTGCGCGACACGATCGGTCGGCTTGCCGCCGCGACCAATGTTGCGGGTGCCACCCAGGCGCTCGAGGCGGTCGCGACCGCCGAGCGCAACATCGCCAGAAACGTTACTCCCCAGCTGGCCATCGAGGTCATGCTGTTCGATATCAGGAAGGCACTGAAATGCCGTTAGTCGTACCCGTTAAGTTTACCTACGCCTCGCGCGACCTGTGGTTTGACCCGCAGGACCTGGATATCCTCGAGGCCGATTATGCCATTTGCTCCACCGAGCGCGGAACCGAGATCGGCTTGGTCACGGCCGATCCCTTCGAGGTGCCGCAAGACGAGATCGGTCAGCCGCTCAAGCCCGTGCTGCGCGTGGCGAGCGACATCGACCTGCAGCTTGCCGACGATCTTGCCATCCAGGGCGACGAGGCGATGGTCGATTTCCGCCGTCTGGTCAAAGAGCTCGACCTCGAGATGAAGCCGGTCGGCGTCGAGTACCTGTTTGGCGGCGAGAAGGCCGTGTTCTACTTTGCGGCCGAGGAGCGCGTCGATTTTCGTCAGCTCGTCAAGGACCTGTCCTCGACGCTGCACATTCGCGTTGACATGCGCCAGATCGGCGTGCGCGACGAGACTCGCCTGGTGGGCGGCTATGCCCAGTGCGGCCAGGAGCTCTGTTGCACGCGCTTTGGCGGACAGTTTGAGCCCGTCTCGATCCGCATGGCAAAAGAGCAGGACCTGCCGCTCAATTCCTCCAAGATCAGCGGCGTGTGCGGCCGCCTGATGTGCTGCCTGCGCTACGAGTTCGAGGCCTACAAGGACTTTAAGAGCCGCGCGCCCAAAAAGAAGACGCTCATCGATACGCCGCTCGGCAAGGCGCGTATTCAGGAATATGACACGCCGCGTGAGCAGCTGGTGCTGCGCCTGGAGAACGGCAAGGTCTTTAAGGTCAACCTGGCCGATATGACCTGCTCGGAGGGCTGCAAAAAGAAGGCCGCCGAGCAGGGCTGCAACTGCCGCCCCGACTGCGTGACGCGCGACGTGCTCGAGCGCATCGAGTCGCCCGAGATGCGCCTGGCGCTCATGGAGCTCGACCGCGAGAACGGCGTCGACGTGGGCGATGGCCTGTCGAGCGCCGACCGTCTGGCCGGTACGTCGATGCCCAAGCGCCGTCGTCGCGATGCTGAATCCGATGCTCGCGCCGGTCAGGGGCAGGGCGAGGGTCGTGGCCGCGGAAAGGGCCGTGGCAATGCCGCAACGCCTGAGGCCGAGGAGGCCGCCGGTGGCCGTCGTCGTCGCAAGCGCGCGGGCTCGGGCGATGTTGGCGAGGCTGCAGCTGCAGACAAGAACTCCTCCCGCGAGCGCGAGGTTCAGCAGCCCCAGCAGCAGAATCGCGGCGGTGGCATGAACCCCACGCGCCGTCGCCGCCGTCACCTGTCGAGCGAGGAGCGCGAGGATGCCTTCCGCGCGGCAGCTGCTCGCGAGGCTGGTGCCGCTTCCAAGGGTCCCTCGGGTTCCGATGCGCCTGCCGACAAGGGCGGCAAGTCACGTGGCGAGGATGAGCGCGCGCCGCGTCCGCGCCGTCGCCATTCCTCGGGCACGCAACAGAAGCCCTCAGTGCCCTCCGTTGCCGATCAGGTCTCGGATGGCGAGGTCAAGGTCACGCGCCGTCGTCCCGGAGATGGCGGGGGAGCGGCTGCTAAGGCTTCGCGTGGCGCCGCTCGCGACGAGCGCGAGCCGCGCGAGGATCGCGGTGGCGAGGGCTCGGCCGACCAGGGCCAAAAGCGCCGTCGCCGTCGCCGTTCCCGCAAGCCGCGCCAGGATGGTGGCGAGGGCTCGACCCCGTCTTCGTCTGCACCACAACCGCCCGCCGGCGAATAACGCCCGCGAGCGGATTTTGCTCGCCTTGCCCCGAGCGCATCGGGGTATCATAGCGCTGAATCAACAACCCTCCCTGCGACCGAACGTAGGGAGGGTTGTGTCTTGAAGAGCCATCTGAACATATTGAGCCGTCTGCAGGGTGCCGGCGCCCTACCGTTTGCGGACGAATCGCTACCGTTTGCCGAGCGGGCGGCGCACGAGGCGCTTGAGGCGTTGTCGCCAACACGATGTGCCGGCTGCGAGCGCGCCGGTACGCTTATTTGCCAAGACTGCCTGGCTGCGCTCACGCTCATCGACCCACGTCATAGCTGCACCCGATGCGGCGCCCCGTTTGGGGATTTGCTGTGCACTGAGTGTTCGGTCGAGGGCACGTCCTCGGCAATGGCGGAGGCGCTCGACCGCTGCCTGGCGTGCGCCGTCTATGCGCATCCGCTGCCGCGCATCATTAAAGCGTACAAGGATGCGGGCGAGCGACGTCTGGCTCCGTATCTGGCGGAGCTGCTTTACGACACCGCCCTGCATGCCCAGGTCGTAGCGCCCGATCGCTTAGGAGGTGTGCTGTCCGGTGCGGATGCGGTGGTGTTTGTGCCTGCGACGGCGGCAGCGTTTCGGCGGCGTGGCTTTGATCATATGGAGGCCATTGCGCGCCCATTTTGCGAGCTGTCGGGTGTTCCCCTGCTCGATGCCCTCGTCAAGTACGGGCATGGCGACCAGCGCGAACTCGGTCGTGAGGAGCGTCGCGAGCGTGCCCAAGGCATGTACGAGACGGTTGAGGACGTGCACGGCCGCCGCCTACTGCTTATCGATGACGTTATCACCACGGGCGCGACCATGGCAGCAGCCTCGGCGGAGCTCAAGCGTGCCGGCGCTGCGGCAGTCGATGGCCTTGCTATCGCACGTGTTTGGTAGGGGTGGTTTTGTGGCAGTGAAGATTGAGCGGCGCAACGAGCCGACAGGCGAACAGCTAGCGGCTTCCGTAATCCTAACAGGCGCTTCAGCGCTGCGCATGATGCGCGCCGAGCGCCGGCAGATGGGCTATATCAGCTGGAAGGACCTTAATCCCGATGATGAGCGCCGTGTGCTGCGCACGTCGTCGCCCTCGACCGAGGATATCTATCTTCCTGACTTGGTGCGAATTGGAGCCAAAAGTGGCGAGGTGCAAGAAGATCTGTGCTTGCTGGTGGGATCTGCGGCGCAGCGCCGCCGCATGCCTAGCGTAGGCTGGTCCGTGTGTTCCGGGTTGCCCGCCGGCTCGATTCTAGAGGTGGAACCGGGGGTGTACAGCTTGTCTCCCGAGGCCCTCTGCCTTGCCGTTGCGCGCGAACTTGGCTGTATCCAGGCATTTGCCCTGGCCCAGGAGCTGTGCTCTAAGATTTCACTGAGCGACCGCGGGAAGTATCTGCCTCCCTACACCTCGCCTGTTACGAATAAACTTGCAAAGGACAAGGACCAGCCAGCAGACGTGGGCTACTTTGAAGTCGAGCCGGCGCTGACGCCCGATCGCCTGGCAGATTACCTTGCGGCATGCAAGGGGAATGTGGCCAAACAGCTGCTGCGTCTGTGTCCCTACCTGTCAGAAAACCTGCTCTCGCCCATGGAGTGCATCATGCTCGCCCTGTTTTCGCTTCCGTTTTCCTATGGCGGGTTTGCCTGCGGACCTTTTAAGACCGACTACAAGATCGAGTTTGATGACCGTGCGCAGGCAATCTCGGGGATGCCCCATGCAGTTTGCGATGCGTATCAAGAGGCAGCCCGGTTTGACCTGGAATACAACGGTGAGCTGGGCCATTCCTCTCGGAGGGGACGTATCCATGATGAAAAGCGCAACACGGGCTTGATTACTATGGGAATCGAGGTCGCGACGGTCAATAACGAAATGCTCTGTGACATGGAAGCGATGGAAGCGCTCGCATGGCGCATGCACCAGCGTATGCGAAAGCGGTACCGGAATCGTGTCGATGCCCGCAGGAAGAAGCAAGAGGCGTTGCTTAACACGCTGCGGGCGTGTTTTGGGCTTAAGCCGGTCTAATTCACGTCGAAAATAGGGGGTTAATCATATGCCCTGGCCAAAATATGGCAAATATGAGTACTGTCACTAAATCAATAACAGCAAAATCAAGGAATTTAGGGCTCGGAGGCGTCATAAAGTAAGAAGATAATAAACAAATGTAGAATAACTAAGCATCAGGTTGGCGACACTGAGCGCATAATCTGTCCGAGAGGCCAAAATTGCCTGTTACTAAATTGCTAACAGTACTCATATTTGCCATTTTTTGGCCACGGCACCCTAAGAAGGGTGCCCCGGAGCTCCCCATAGGGGAGCTCCGGGCTTCACAGAGGCACGAATAGCCCACTCCGACCTGCGAAATCTGTACTCGCGATGCGAATGACGCCCCTAACCTTAAACTTTAGCTTGAACTTAGCTATAATGCGCTACGTTCCTACCAGGCTGTGGTTGCGGACGGACGAAATGCCCGTCCTAGTCCAAGACAGACGCGGTCAAAGGGATCCACGTAAGCGACCGCGTGCGCGCGGCGCGATCATGGCGCGTCCTAGATGTAAGCCGCACCGTCCGTTCTACTTTCTTTGGGGCAATACCGCCTCGCGGGCGAGCGGGCCAGTCGTGAAGGTGGTTACGGCCTCCCGAGCAAACACCCCGGTGCGCAAGTGTGGGGTCAAATACCAGGTCAGCTGGTGGGAACAACCCGTTATTCCGCGCAACGCACGGATTGTATACGACATAGAAGGCAGGGTAGTGGACATGGTGAGGGGCAGCTTGATGCACGCGGCTCGGTTGGGTGCTGGGACCGCGGCGGTCATTGCCGTATTGGGCTTGAGCGGATGCGCGTTCAACCCACTGTCCACGTTCACGACACCCACGATTGACCAGATCGAGCGCGAGACCGTTACCCCTGCGGTGTCGGACGATGCCCTGGTCACTCCCGGTACCCTGACGGTTGCCCTCGATACCTCCGATGCTCCGCAGGCCATGCAGGGCGCCGATGGTAATCTCACGGGCTACGCGGTCGACGCTGCCCGCGCCCTTGCAAGCCGTATGGGCCTTAAGGTTGCCTTCGTCGATGCGTCTTCTGCCGATTCCGCGCTTGGCGACAAAAAGGCCGACATCTTCATTGGCGACATCAATTCCACGGATGGTGACATCAACACGCTTGGTACTTGCCTGTACGACGCTGCGGCAGTGTTCGGAAAGACGAGCGACGGCGAATCACTGAGCGTTTCCATCGAAACGCTTAACACCGCTACCCTGGGCGTTCAGACCTCCTCGGCCTCGCAGGAAGCGCTCGCCAAGCAGAGTATCACGGCCAACCAAAAGACCTTCTCCAACATCAACGAGTGCTTTGAGGCACTTGAGTCCGGCGAGATCGACTACGTGATTTGCGACTCCACGGCCGGCGGCTACCTTGCGCGCCTGATGAGCCAGATCTCTTACGTCGGCGCGCTCGAGACACCCTCGACGCTTGGTGTTGCAGGCCTTTCGTCCAATGACGAACTGTGTCGTGCCGTGAGCGATGCCCTCGACGGTATTACGGCCGACGGCACGCTCGAGGCGGTCCACTGCGTCTGGTACGGCACGATGCCCTACGACCTCACCACTAAGACGGTTTCGGGCGCTAACGTGCAGCCGGGCGACTCTGAGTCCAGTGAGACCACGTCCTCCGGCAGCGAGTCCTCCGATTCCAACAATGAGACCGCATCCTCCGAAGACAAATCGTCCAGCCAGGAAGACACCATCACCGACGACGACATTAACAAGCTTAATAGCTAGTTATTGCTAGGGGTGGCGTCTCCTATGCGCTAGGAGAGACGCCTCTTCACGGTTTCAACACGCATTGCCGGGCTTTCCCAACAGGGGAGCCCGGCTTTTTCGTTCCCGTAAAACCAGCAGGTCAAAGACATTTTTTAAGTACCAAACCAAAGTCGCCGTTGCTCTCCCATAGCGCACTTTGCCACAGAAAAGTGCGAGACTTCGGTATGCGGTATCAAGCAATCGTTATTCGGGTCTTTGGGAATCCGCGTGATTAAATGCACGGCAATGGGTACATAGCCAGTACAGTAAGTCCCCGAGGCAGATTGGAGCCACGTATGGATATCAAGGTTTCTGGACGCAAGACGACGGTAACCGATGCTCTGCGTGCGCATGTGGATGAGAAGATCGGCGAGGCGCTCAAGGTTTTCGATATCGAGCCCATGACGGTCGACGTCGTACTTCGCTATGAGAAGAACCCCTCGAACCCCAACCCGGCAATCGTCGAGGTTACGGTTCGTGCCCGCGGTTCGGTGATTCGCGTTGCCGAGCACGGTGCAGATATGTACGCCGCCATCGACCTCTCCGCCGATAAGGTCACCCGCCAGCTGCGCAAGTTCAAGACCAAGGTCGTGGACAACCGCCAGGGCGGTGCCAGCGCAGCGGATGTCGCACCGGTCGAGCGCGTCGAGGATCTGGCCGACCTGCTGCTGCCCGAGGAGGAGGACGACCTGCTCGTCCGCGAGAAGGTCATCGATGTCACCCCGATGACTGAGGAGCAGGCACTGGTGCAGACCGATCTGCTGGGCCACGACTTCTACGTGTTCGAGAACGCGACGACTGGCCTTATCAATGTGGTGTATCACCGTAAGAATGGTGGATATGGCATCATCAAGCCCCGTATCGAAACACTTGACGAGTAAAATACGTTAACTTGCATGAGTTAACGGCCGGCGGCCATCCCATGCGGATGGCCGCCTTTTTTACGTAAGGAGTCGCTTTGATGGACAAGGCTGCATCTACCGGCCATTCTGACCGCTGCCGCATCGTCGTCGATACCTGCTGCGACTTTAGCCCCGAGGTCGCCGCGAACCTCGATGTCGATATCCTGGGTTTCCCCTTCATTATCGATGGCGAGGAGCGCACGGACGATATCTGGTCGAGCATGAGCCCTAAGGAGTTCTACGACCGCATGCGCGCCGGCGCCCGCGTGTCCACCTCGGCTGTGTCGCTCGGTCGCTATATCGAGTTCTTTACCGAGTGCGCCAAAGAGGGCACGCCCACGGTCTACCTGTGCTTTACCTCGGCGCTGTCGTCGAGCTACAACTCTGCGTGCCAGGCGGCAGATGCCGTGCGCGCCGAGTATCCCAACTTTGAGCTCTACGTGGTCGACAACGCCCTGCCCTGCGCGACCGGCGCGCTCTTGGCGCTCGAGGCCGTGCGCCAGCGTTCGGCGGGACTGACTGCCAAGCAGCTGGTCGATTGGGCAAACGAGGCAAAGACCTACGTCCACGGCTACTTTACGCTCGAGAGCTTCGACGCACTAGCTGCCGGCGGCCGCATTCCGCCCGCGGCGGCACAGCTCACGGCAAAGCTCGACGTCAAACCCGAGCTGTCCTACGACCTGGCCGGCTCGCTGTCGCTGATCGGCGTCAACCGCGGCCGCAAGAAGGCGCTCAAGTCCATTCTCAAGTCGTTCCGCGAGAACTACGTGCCCGATCGCACCATGCCCATCGCCATCATGACGGCCGATGCCGAGAAGGACGGCGACTGGCTCGAGGCCGCCATCCGCAAGGAGGAGGGCTGCGCCGACGTCACGATCATTCGCAGCTCCGTGGGCCCCACCATCGGCTCACACGTGGGCCCCGGCATGGTGGCCTGCGCATTTTGGGGTAAGAACCGCGCCGAGAAAGCCTCGCTTTCCGACCGCATCGCGCGCCGTGTGCGCGGCGAGTAGGCAAGTAACGCGGCCGTAATCGATCCCAACTCACAGCCCAAACGCTGGCACCGAGTATTCAACCTGGTAACAACACCCAACCCAAAAGGAAAGGTTTCATGGCAAACAAGCTCTCCGTCGCATTCATCGGCACCGGAATTATGGGTGCCCCCATCGCCGGCCACATTCTGGACGCCGGCTATCCCGTCACGGTCAACAACCGCACCAAGTCCAAGGCTGCAGCGCTCGTTGAGCGCGGTGCCGTCTGGGCCGATACGCCGGCAGATGCTGCGGCGAACGCCGACGTCATCTTTACCATGGTGGGTTATCCCTCCGAGGTCGAGGAGCTCTACCTGGCGGGCGACGGCCTGCTCTCGTGCACTAAGCCCGGCGCGGTCCTGATCGACCTCACCACGAGCTCGCCCGAGCTCGCGCGCGACATTGCCGAGGCCGCCCAGGTCTCCGGCCGCATGGCGTTTGACTGCCCCGTCACCGGCGGCGAGTCGGGCGCGATCGCCGGCACGCTCACGGCTATCGTGGGCGCCACCGAGAACGACATCGCCCCGGTCCGCGACATCCTTGCCACCTTCGCCGCCAACATCTGCTGCTTCGACGGCGCCGGCAAGGGTCAGGCCGCCAAGCTCGCCAACCAGGTGTCGCTGGGCGCCTGCATGGTCGGCATGGCCGATGCCATGGCGTTTGCCGAGCTCAACGGCCTGGATCTGGAGAAGACCCGCGAGATGATCTTGGGCGGCACCGGCAAGTCCGGCGCCATGGAGAGTCTGGCTCCCAAGGCGCTCGACGGCGACTACAAGCCCGGCTTTATGGTCGAGCACTTCATTAAGGACCTGCGCCTGGCGCTCGCTTACGCCGACGACCGCGAGCTCGCGCTGCCCGGCGCTGACGTGGCCTTTACGCTCTACGACATGCTCGACGCCATCGGTGGCGCCAAGCTGGGCACCCAGGCCATCACGGTGCTCTACAAGGAGGAGGCCGACGCCATCGCCGCCGGCCTGGACTGGTCGCAGTATCGTCCCGAGGAGCACGGTGCCCACGAGGACGGCTGCGGTTGCGGTGAGCACGGCGACGACCACGAGTGCGGCTGCGGCCATCACCATGGCGAGGATCACGAGTGCTGCGGCGGTCACGGCCACGATGACGGCCACGAGTGCTGCTGCGGTCATCATCACGAGGAGTAGCGCCCATGAGCTGGACGTTCGTGGTGCTCGCGCTGGCGCTCTTTCTCTTTGCGATTTACATCGGCTTTTTGTGCGGCCAGTGGGCGTGCGAAAAGCGCGTCATCACCAAACGCGACTACTGGATTGCCAACTTTGCGGGAGCGGCGGCAGTCGTCCTGCTGACCTGGGTGTTTTCGCTGTTCCCGCTGGTGCAGTTTGCGCCGATCGGCTGGCTCGGCGGCTTTATCGCCGGCCTTAAGATGAGCTTTGGCGAGTCCGTCGGTCCGTGGCGCAAGCACGACGAGGTCTTTAACGTCAACAAGGCTCACCGCGCCGCCGCCGACGCGGGCGACGCCGAGGAACGCCGCCGTGCGCGTCGCAATGGCGCGGCCGACCGACAGCTCATCTCGGTCACCGATGACAGCAAGGGTGCTGGCAAGCACGCTAAGAAATAGTAAGAAGAGGTAACTATGGCAGAAAACAAGGAAGAACAGCTCACCGACGAGGAGCTGGCACAGCTTCAGCTGGCAGAGGAGAACGAGAACGCCGTCGACCGTCTGGTCAAGGAGCTCGGCTGCCCCACGCGCCGCATCCGTCAGTTTGCCGCCCGCGTGCTGCACCTGCTTGCCGAGCGCGATCCGCAGCGCGTCGTTCCCTGCGTGCCCGCGCTGATCGAGGCGCTCGACCGCCCCGAGGCTCAGACCCGCTGGGAGGCTCTCGATGCCCTGGCGGCGCTCGCCACCACCTGCCCCGAGCAGCTGGGTGATGCCTTTGAGGGCGCCGAGACCGCGCTGTTCGACGAGATTTCGTCCACGCTGCGCTATGCCGCCTTCCGCCTGCTGTGCGTGTGGGGCGCCACGAGCGTCGAGCGTTCGCGCGAGGCTTGGCCCATCCTGGACGAGGCCATCCAGTGCTACCACGGCGACCTTGAGTATCGCGACATGCTCGGTTGCCTGTACGAGTTTGGCCAGGGCGAGATTGACGCCGAGGTCGCCGAGAAGCTCGCGCTGCGCCTTAAGTTCGACGCCGAGAACGGCAAGGGCAGCTATCTCAAGGCCCGTTCGAGCGAGATTTGCGAAATGCTTGTTAAACGTTTTGGCCTGGATCTCTCCAAAAAGAAGAAGCGTGCTAGCGTTAAAAAATCTGACGACGCCGAAGACGAGGAGTAACAGATTATGGCGCACGATGTAGTCATGATCCCCGGTGACGGTATCGGTCCCGAGATTACGCAGGCCATGCGCCGCGTGGTCGAGGCCACCGGTGTCCAGATCAACTGGAACGTCCAGGAGGCCGGTGCCGGCGTCATGGACGAGTTTGGCACGCCGCTGCCCCAGCACGTGCTCGATGCGGTCGCCGAGACCAAGGTTGCCATCAAGGGCCCCATCACTACGCCGGTCGGCACGGGCTTCCGGAGCGTCAACGTTGCCCTGCGCAAGCACTTTGACCTGTATGCCTGCGTGCGTCCCTGCCTGTCGCAGCCGGGCGACGGTTCTCGCTTCCGCGACGTCGACCTGGTCATCGTGCGCGAGAACACCGAGGACCTCTACGCCGGCATCGAGTTCGACGAGGGTGCTGCCGAGGTCGAGGAGCTCTCACAGCTTGTCGAGCGCTCGGGTCAGAAGACCTTTGCTGCCGATTCCGCCATCTCGATCAAGCCGATCTCCATCGCCAAGAGCCGCCGCATTGTGGAGTATGCCTTTGAGTATGCCCGCCGCTGCGGTCGCAAAAAGGTGACGGCCGTGCATAAGGCCAACATCATGAAGGCGACCGACGGCCTGTTCCTGCGCGTTGCGCGCGAGGTGGCCGCCAACTATCCCGATATCGAGTTCAACGATAAGATTGTCGACGCCACCTGCATGGGCTTGGTCCAGAACCCCAACGACTTCGATGTCCTGGTACTGCCCAACCTGTACGGCGACATCGTCAGCGACCTGTGCGCCGGCCTGGTGGGCGGCCTGGGTATGGCCCCCGGCTCCAACATCGGTGCCGACTGCGCCATCTTCGAGGCTACGCACGGCTCTGCGCCCGATATCGCGGGCCAGGATATCGCCAACCCCACGGCAGAGATCCTCTCCGCTGCCATGATGCTCGACCACCTGGGCGAGAACGACGCGGCAAACCGCATCCGCGTTGCCGTTTCTGCCACGCTCGACGAGGGCAAGCAGGTTACCGGTGACGTGCGCCGTGCCCAGACCGGCTCCGTTGAGGGCGCCGTGGGCACGCAGGCCTTCGCCGATGCCGTTATCGCACACCTGGCCTAAGGTAAATAGCTCGCAAACGCCTAAATAGTACTTAAGTGTTTGCGTATAACCTAAGAAACAATACGCCCGGCGCTCCGTCGGGCGTATTCTATTGAGGACTTTGTTTCCCATCAAGGAGTAACTGACTATGGGTCTGATTCAAAAGAAGGACGAGAAGGACGAGATCGACGGCATCCAGATCATCGAGCGCGGCGAGGGCCCCGACGGTGACGAGGAAGAGAAGATCGACTTGGTCGCCGGTACGTCTGCCGAGCACATTGCCGCCGGTACGACCGCCGAGGAAGAGGACGCCCGCCTGGAGGCTCAGATTGCCGCGGACGCTGCCGACGAGAACCTCATGCCCGAGCCGCAGGACGAGGACGACGACGCCGATGCCGACGAGGACGACCACGCCTCCAAGCAAAAGAAGACGATGATTGCCGCCTTTGTGGTCGCCGTCGTGATCGCTGCTGTGGTGGGCTTCTTTGTGGGCAATGGCGGCTTTGGCGGCAAGGGCGTTGGCTCTTCGACCCTCACCGAGGACCAGCTCGATTCGACCGTGGCAAGCTACAGCTACAACGGCAAGAAGAGTGACATCACCGCGCGCGAGGCCATCGAGAGCCAGTACAGCCTCGACACCGTTAAGGGCGACGACGGCAACTACGCCGCTCCGTCTGCTGACGTTATCCTGTCCTACGTGCGCAACCAGATTCTGCTGGACGCTGCCGAGGACGAGGGCATTACCGTCTCTTCCAAGGAGATGAAGCAGTACGCCGAGGATTCCATCGGCACCTCCGACTACAAGACCATGGCCACGCAGTATGGCGTGTCCAAGGACCAGGCCAAGCAGATCGTCCGCCAGTCCGCGACGCTGCAGAAGCTCTACAAGAAGAAGGTGGGCGACACCTCCGCGAGCATGCCGACTGCCCCGACCGAGCCTGCCGATGGCAACGAGGAGACCGCGAGCAAGGATTACGCCGACTACATCATCAACCTTGCCGGTGACGAGTGGGATAGCTCGAAGGGCACCTGGAAGGACGAGGACAGCACCTACGCCAAGGCCTTCGCCGACGACGCCTTTACCGCCGATAGCGCCACCTACAAGCAGGCCATGACCGCCTACTACACCGCCTATCAGCAGTATTCCTCCCAGGCCTCGAGCGCCAGCTCCAAGTGGACCGAGTACGCCAACGGCCTGTACGCCAAGGCCAACATCAGCATCTACGGCCTGTTTGCGTAAAGGTTTGCCTGAGCTGCTTAGCGCGTAGCCAATCAATCTGGTAAAGCCCGCTAGAACGGACATTGTTCTAGCGGGCTTTTTGCGTTGAGGGTAACGGTGGCTTGCTAATTGATAATTACCCTTTAAGCCCAAAGAGGCTATCGATCGCGCGGCGGCGCTCGGCCCCGCCCAGCTTCGCCATGTCCCGTTTGAAGGTGGTTACCAGATCCTCGGCGTTCACGCTGCCCCGTCCGTCGCGGTCTACGGGGCTAACGATATGGCGCCATGGGGACACTCGTATGTCAATTCTGGTCTAACAGAGCCAAAAGAAATATAACCTGCTGCAGCAATTGACTTGCTAAGGGCTCGAGTTGGTTATATAAATCTAAACTAGTCACAATATACAAATACTGAGAGATGTTGGGGATATAGATGAAAAGATCTAAGAGTTTTCTTTTGTTAGTAATGATGCTGCTCGGACTGTTCTGTCTGAGCAGCCCTTCTTGGGCCGAGGCTGCCTGTCCTGAAGGTGAGCCTCAGCAGTCTTATACGGGCAGCCTGCTGATAACCGCTAAGGAGGGCGATGCCGACTCTCAGTCTGGGGTAAATCCCCTTGCCACTTTTGAGGGGGACGGCGGAACGGTCAAGCTCGACCATATCGGAAGCGGGATTTTGAGGTGGCAAGTTCTTCCGGACAAAATTGCCAACGACCCCTTTTCTTTCGCTGGAACGATATATCTATACAAGGTTGTGAGCGGAAAACAAAAATACGTCGATTGCTATCCGACAAACGGTTCAGGAATTGCCTTCACCGGCATTTCGGGGCAGATTGATACGCATGTACGGAAAGGAACCTATGTGGTGCGTTGGGTTGGAGCTGCTGCAGGCCCGATATGGATTGCCGTCTTGCGCCCCGATGTCCAAATAGGTTTCTCCCTTTAGTCGGGAGGTCACTTGTGGACACCATATATGACGGGGATGATTGGGTCGAACATTATACTTGGCGCCTGGTCGGCTCGAATGACGATGGGGATGTGGTGTTTGATGGGCTATGCCCAAAGCATCTCCATCCTTTTGTCTCATCGTTAATTGAGAGTTCCGCTCGTGTTGCCCCTTACAGCTCGGCATCGCTTAATGATGCGGACGTTCTTAAAATCATAAATGACTCTATTGACGAGGGTATGATGAGCAGCTTGCTGTTTTCTCGCCTTGTGGGGCTAGATGAGGCTAGCTCAAAACGACTGCTTGCGGGTGAAAAGGTGGAGCTCGCCTATCATTCGATGGTTTCAATCCTGCGGCTGGCCGATGCTCTTCGAAAATAAATAAAAACGGGACAAGTGGGCTACATCACTTGTCCCGTTTTTAATTGGCTCTGTTAGGCCAGAATTGACATACGAGTGTCCCCATGGTGCCATATCGTTAGCCTCGTAGACCGCGACGGACGGGGCAGCATGAACGCCGAGGACCTGGTAACTTTCCTCAATTCATCTGGGAAAACGGCTGAAAACGATTGTAAATGACCGGTGAACGGTCAAAAACTACCGTTCACCGATATTTTCGAAACTGGTTCTAACTGGTATTAAGTCAAAAAGACCAATTCACAAATCTTCATAATGACCTGCAATTTTTCTACACGCTATTTTTGCCGCTCTGCGTTGTTTAGACGCAAAGAAAGTTCCGATCTTTCGCCCAATCATTTCGAAACGGTTTCAAAACCGCAGGTAGAAGTGTTAACGAGCGGTAAACGGTCGATTTTTTGCCGTGAGCGGTGCAAAAACGTTTTACTGTATGAATCAACGAAAGCGACCTCTTCTGTGGTGATATAGTGACAACAACACGTCACGTGGTTACTACCAGTTGAGAGACCACTGGTCTTCAAAGAACGCTTTCCAAGAAGCTTTAAGGGCACCCGCCCGCTGGCTTCCGAAAACCATCGAACTCAGATCGTACACACCTTCGGAAGGGAAATTTGAATGGTTGGCTTTATTCTTACCGGTCATGGACAGTTCGCCCCCGGCCTTGCAAGCGCTATCGCTATGGTCGCTGGCGACCAGCCCGCTTTTACCGTCGTTCCTTTTGAGGGCGACCAGGCTGCCTCCTACGGTGAGGATCTCCGCGCCGCCATCATCGCCATGCGCGAGGAGTGCGATGGCGTGCTCGTCTTTACCGACCTGCTCGGTGGTACCCCCTTCAATCAGTCGATGATGATTGCCCAGGATGTCGACAACGTCGAGATCCTGACCGGCACCAACCTTCCCATGGTTATTGAGCTTCTGTTCCTTCGCGGCAACGCCACGCTCGCCGAGCTTAGCGAGCAGGCAGTGACCGTTGGCCAGACAGGCATCACCGCCCAGACGGTCGCCTCCGTCGCTGGTGCCGAGGAAGAGGATATCTTCGGCGACGAGGACGGCATCTAATGGCCGATTTCGGAGCCAGCGTACTGAGCTCCTCGGTCGCTCTTTTGGGTCTGCTCGTCATCATGGGTGTGATTTACACCATCTGGTCTCAGATCAACATGAAGAAGAAGCAGAAGTACTTCAAAGAGCTGCACACCGAGCTCAAGCCGGGTCAGGAGGTCCTTTTCGCCGGCGGTATCTACGGAACCGTCAAGGGCATCGAAGGCGATAAGGTCCAAATCAAAGTCCGATCCGGTGCCGTCGTAGATGTTTCGCGTTACGCGATTCAGGAGATCAAGTAACTGTCGTCAGCAATCAACGAAAGGAAGCTGATCAACATGGCAGAACCCAACATTCTTCTTACCCGCATCGATAACCGACTGGTTCATGGTCAGGTTGCCACCCAGTGGAACTCCACCCTGGGCTCCAACCTCATCCTCGTCGCCAACGACGACGTGTCGACCAACACCATGCGCCAGAACCTCATGAAGATGGCCGCTCCCACCGGCGTCGCTACGCGTTTCTTCTCCCTGCAGAAGACCATCGACGTCATCGGCAAGGCGAGCCCGCGCCAGAAGATCTTCATCGTGGCCGAAACACCGGAAGACGTGCTTACGCTCGTCAAGGGCGGTGTGCCTATAAAGAAGGTAAACATCGGCAACATGCACATGTCGGAAGGAAAGCGCCAAGTCGCCACCTCCGTCGCAGTTAACGACGAGGATGTCGCTGCGTTTAAAGAGCTGCAGGAATTGGGGGTGGAGTTGGAGATCAGGCGCGTTCCGAGCACGCCTGTTGAGGACACGAGCAAGCTCTTCTCGTAATCCTCGTGATCCACGTTGTCAGGAGTGAAACCCTGACATTCTGTACGTGATATCCAAAGTGCGTACATACATTTTGAAAGGAGGAGCAAGATGGAATACACGATCTTCCAGGTCGCTCTGGTCTTCATCGTCACGTTCGTCGCGGCAATCGACCAGTTTAACTTCCTCGAGTCTCTCTATCAGCCCATCGTCACCGGCGCCGTCATCGGTCTTATCCTTGGCGACCTCAACACCGGTCTTCTCGTGGGTGGTACTTATCAGCTCATGACGATCGGCAACATGCCGATCGGAGGTGCTCAGCCGCCTAACGCCGTTATCGGCGGCATCATGGCAGCCATTCTCGCTATCGCTACGGGCCTCGAGCCCAACGCGGCAGTCGGCCTTGCCATTCCGTTCGCTCTGCTTGGTCAGCTCGGCGTTACCCTGGTCTTCACGCTTATGTCGCCGCTCATGTCCTCCGCGGACAACATGGCTCACAACGCTGACACCAAGGGTATCGAGCGTCTGAACTACTTCGCCATGGCTCTGCTCGGCCTGATCTTCGCTGTCGTCGTCACCCTGTTCTTCATCGCTGGCGCTACCATCGGTCAGACCATCGCTTCCGCCATCCCGACCTGGCTGCAGACCGGTCTCTCCGCTGCAGGCGGCATGATGCGCTTCGTCGGCTTCGCCGTCCTGCTCAAGGTTATGATGAACCGCGATATGTGGGGCTTCTTCCTCATGGGCTTTGGCCTCGCGCTCATCACCGTTGCCAACGATTCTCTGGCAACCCCTGCCCTGCTCATCCTCGCTCTCATCGGCTTCGGCATCGCTTTCTGGGACTTCCAGCAGCAGACCGAGCTGAAGGGTGCAGCTGTTTCTGACGGAGGTGACTTCGAAGATGGCATCTAATGAGTATGTGATCCCGGAGCACTACGAGGATCTCACTCCTGCTCCGCAGCTCGACCAGAAGACCCTCAACAAGATGGCTTGGCGCTCCTGCTTCCTGCAGGCCTCGTTCAACTACGAGCGTATGCAGGCTGCTGGCTGGCTCTACTCCATCATCCCCGGTCTGGAGAAGATCCACACCAACAAGAACGACCTCGCGGCTTCCATGAGCCACAACCTGGAGTTCTTCAACACCCACCCGTTCCTCGTCACCTTTGTTATGGGTATCGTGCTTTCGCTCGAGCAGAACAAGGTTGACATCCCCACGATCCGCGCCGTCCGCGTTGCCGCAATGGGCCCGCTCGGTGGTATCGGTGACGCTCTGTTCTGGCTGACGCTCGTGCCTATCACGGCCGGCATCACCTCCAACATGGCCATCAACGGCAACGCCGCTGCACCGATCATCTTCCTGGTGATCTTCAACGTCGTCCAGTTCGCTCTGCGCTTCTGGCTCATGAACTGGTCCTACAAGCTTGGCACCAGCGCTATTGACGCTCTGACTGCCAACATGCAGGCCTTCACGCGTGCCGCTTCCATCATGGGCGTCTTCGTCGTCGGTTGCCTGGTCGTCACCATGGGTGGCACCCAGATCAACCTCCAGATCCCCAACGGCACCACCCGTGGCCTCTCCGCTACTACCGTGATCGTCTCCGAGAAGGAGGCCGAGAACTTCACCGGTATGGAGGGCATCGATACCGAGACCGCTGAGGCCGGCACCATCGCCATGACCGATGAGGACGGCAACGCCCTCACCGCTTCCGATGCCGACGGCAACGCTGTCGAGTGCGGCGTCACCGATCTGGGCAACGGCATGGAGTCCGTTACCTACGGCACCGTCACCGAGGATCCGGTCAACTTCTCCGTTGCCGACACCCTCAACACCATCGTCCCGAAGCTCGTCCCGCTTATGCTTACGCTGCTGCTTTACTACATGTTCGCTAAGCACAGCTGGACCCCGACCAAGGGCATTCTCCTGCTCTTTGTCCTTGGCATCCTGGGCGCTGGCCCGCTTGGTCTCTGGCCGAGCATCTGGTAAGGCTCTAGCTTGAGGGGTGTGTCCCTACGCGGCTCACACCCCGACCCCTTAAGCCATGTGTATGTTAAAAGCCGCGTGCTCGAAAGAGCGCGCGGCTTTTGTTTTCTTGATGATTCGGGTGTTGCGGACTGATAATGCTTAACACCCTAGGTAGTTAGCCGAATTCGAGCAAAAGGGAGGATAGGATGGCGATCGGAGCGCGTAAGCAACCGCTGTACGATCAGCTGGTCGATATTCTGACCGAAAAGATTGACCATGAATATCGCGCCGGTGACATGATTCCTTCCGAGCGCGAACTTTCGGAGCGCTATGGTCTCTCGCGCACTACGGTACGCCTGGCTCTGCAGGAACTGGAGCGTTTAGGACTGGTGGTTCGGCAGCACGGTCGCGGTACCTTTGTGACCGACCGTTCGGCAAAGGCAACCAATCTTATGCAGTCCTACAGCTTTACTGAGCAGATGCGCGCGATGGGTCGCGACCCCGAGACCACGATTCTCGAGTTTTGCGAGATGGAGGCCGATAAGAATCTGGCCGAGCATATGGGATTGCGTATCGGTGATCGCATTTTTAAGCTTAAGCGCCTTCGTTCTGCCGACAACATGCCCATGATGGTCGAACGCAGCTATCTACCGGTTCGTCAATTTCTGTCCCTAAAGCGACCGCTGCTGGAGCGTAAGCCGCTTTACGATGTGATTGAGCAAGACTTTCAGCAAAAGATACGTGTGGCCGAAGAGGAATTCTATGCGAGCATAGCCCGTCCCACCGACGCCCACCTTTTGGGAATTGTCGAGGGCTCGCCCGTGCTCGATTTGGTCCGTACAACGTATAACGAGTCAAACGAGGTTGTGGAGTATACGCTCTCGGTTGCTCGTGCCGATCAGTTTAAATACAAGGTTTATCACCAGCGCAACGTTTAGCGCCTCCAGTGTTTTCATGTGATGATTCTTTGCATTTAACTGGTTACTACCAGATAACCAACCGAAGTGTATAATTGCACGTCAGAGGATTACTTCTAGAGAGAGGTATTAGAAATGTTCGAGAAGAGTGTCGAGGAGCTCACCGAGCTCGGCGCCCAGATCACCACGGCCGAGATTGCCCAGCAGCCCGAGCTTTGGCGTGATACGCTCAACATCTACCGCGAGAACAAGGAGGCCATCGAGGCCTTCCTGGCCGAGGCTCGCGCCATGGGCGAGGGCCGTCTGTCCGTTGTCTTCACTGGTGCCGGTACTTCTGACTACGTGGGCGATACCTGCGCTCCGTACCTGCGTCACGCCGGCAACACTGATCTCTACGACTTTAAGCCCATCGCCACGACCGACATCGTGAGCGCTCCGCGTGACTTCCTGCGCGCCGAGGATCCCACACTCGTGGTTTCCTTCGCCCGTTCCGGCAACAGTCCCGAGAGCCTTGCCGCCGTCGCCGTTGCCAAGGAGCTCGTCCACAACGTCAAGTTCCTCAACATCACCTGCGCTCCCGAGGGCAAGCTGGCCGTCGAGTCCGCCGATGACCCCAATGCGCTGACGCTGCTCATCCCGCGCGCCAACGACAAGGGCTTCGCCATGACCGGTTCTTACACCTGCATGACCCTGCTCTCCACCCTCATCTTTGACGAGGCTTCCGATGAGCAGAAGGCCGAGTGGGTCGAGACCATCGCCAAGATGGGCGAAGAGGTCATCTCCCGCGAGCCCGAGATCGCCGATTACCTTGCCGGCGACTTCAACCGTGTGACCTACCTGGGTTCTGGCTCCTTCGGTGGCCTTGCTCAGGAGAGCCAGCTCAAGATCCTCGAGCTTGCTCACGGCCTGGTTGCCACCTCTTACGACACCTCCATGGGCTATCGTCACGGACCCAAGTCCTTCGTCGACGACAAGACCCTCGTCTTCGTGTTCGTCAACAACGACGCCTACACCCGTCAGTACGACATCGACATCCTCAACGAGATCGGTGGCGACGAGATCGCTCAGCACACCGTCGCCGTTCAGCAGGAGGGTGCCACCGTCTACGAGGGTGAGTCCTTCACCTTCAAGGGCTACGAGGCGCTCCCCGAGGGCTACCTTGCTCTGCCGTTCGTGATGTTTGCCCAGGCCATCAGCCTGCTCAACTCCGTGCGCGTGGGCAACACGCCCGATACGCCGAGCCCCACCGGCACGGTCAACCGCGTGGTCAAGGGCGTGACGATTCACCCCTTCACCGCTTAATCGCGTCCCCCTGTAAGGGCGCCCGTCCGCTCATAACGGCGGGCGGGCGCTTTTTGTTTTACGTGAGCTGGGTATAAGCATCACCACAGTCAACTGCTTTTAGAAGCAAG
Organism: uncultured Collinsella sp.; assembly: GCA_902497025.1. GTDB lineage: Bacteria > Actinomycetota > Coriobacteriia > Coriobacteriales > Coriobacteriaceae > Collinsella. The sequence goes on from CABVDJ010000003.1 coordinate 78,776, forward strand.
GAGTGCATATGAGCACATACGCAATTAAGGCTGACAAGTTCTTCTTGCCGGCAGGCCCGCAGCTGGGCGGCTATCTCATGGTCGAGGACGGCGTCTTTGGCGCCTGGCAGGCCGATGAGCCCTCTTGCGAGATCAAGGACTACACGGGATCGTGGATCGCGCCGGGCATGGTCGACACCCACATCCATGGCTTCTATAACCATTCGACTACCGACAACGACCCCGAGGGCATTGATATCAGCTCGACCGAGCTCGCCCGTCGCGGCACCACCAGCTGGCTGCCCACGACGTTCACCGATGGCGTTGAGCAGATCAAGGATGCCTGCGCCGCCATCGCCCAGGCCGACGAGGGCCGCGGCCCCGACTTCTGCGGCGCCCGTATCCAGGGCATCTACCTGGAGGGTCCCTTCTTTACCATGAAGCATGTGGGTGCGCAGAACCCCGCCTATCTGATCGACCCCTCCGAGGAGGTCTTCGACCAGTGGCAGGAGGCTGCCGGCGGACGCATCGTTAAGAGCGCCATGGCTGCCGAGCGCGACGGTGCTGCCGCCTACGCTGCCGCTCTGAACGCCAAGGGTGTCGTGACCAGCATCGGTCACTCCGACGCTACCTACGATGAGTGCGTCGCCGCCATCAACGCCGGTGCCAGCTGCTTTACGCACACCTACAACGGCCAGCGCGGCCTGCACCATCGCGAGCCCGGTGTCGTGGGTGCCGCTATGACCACCCCCGAGACCTACGCCGAGATCATCTGCGACGGCAAGCACGTGAACCCTGCCGCCATCAAGGCACTGCTGCAGGCCAAGGGCTGGCAGCACACGGTGCTTATTACCGATTGCCTGGGCTGCGGTGGCATGCCCGAGGGCAGCTACACCAGCGGTGGCATGGATGTCATCATGAAGGACAACCTGTGCTGGCTCGCCGACGGCAAGAGCATCGCCGGCTCGGTGCTCACGCTTGCCCAGGGAGTCAAGAACATCGTCGACTGGGGCATCGCCAGCGCCGATATCGCCATTCGCATGGCAACTGAGGTGCCGGCTCGCTCTGCACACATCGAGGATAAGTGCGGCAGCATCATGCCGGGTCGCGACGCCGACTTTGTCGTGTTCGACCATGAGCTCACCCTCGTCGAGACGTATGTTGGCGGCCAGAGCGTCGGCAACGCCTTTACCGAGTAACGATAGAAAAAGACGGCGGGCCCGAATCTGCTCGGACCCGCCGTATGGGTTAAACGCTCAAAAGCACCTTTACAGTTACAGCTTGTTAGCGATCTTCTTTGCCGTGCGCTTGACGCCGGCCACGAGGCCTCCTGCAGGATGCTCCTTCTCGTAGGCTAGACGCTTCTCGCGCTTGGCGTACTCTTCGACGATGATGTCGCCATACTCGTCTTCGATCTTGTCGAAGAAATCGACGGCGCCCTTAATTTCCTCAGCGGTCGGGTGTCCCTTTTGGACACCGCCGGTGAGTTTGAACGGCCCCCACGTATCAAAGCCGGGGCAGCCGTAGACACCCATAAAGATGGCCTGCCTCATGCGGCAGATGCCATCGATATCCTTGCCGTACCACTTGTTTTTGCCACCGTAGGTCATAAGGCCAAACACCTTGTCCTGCGGCTGCAGCACATTGGTGAGCACGCGTGCCATATCTTTGTCGATCTCGGAGTAATAGATGCCCGTGGCAACGCCGATCAGATGATATTCGTGCAGGTTGGGGTACTCGTTTTTACCGAGTGACTTCACGTCGAGGGTATCGATTTCGGGGTGCGCCTCGACGATGGCGTCCACGAGCTTTTTCGTATTGCCGTGGTGGCGTGAGGCATAAAGGATGATGGTTCGCATAAGAAGGCCTTTCAGCTGTAATTGCATCAATGTCTGTATGGTACCCCGTTGTATGGCTGGGATACCGGACGCATCGATGAACGTGCGGGTTTGTCCTTTGGTTAGGGCCGAGACGGGTTCTTGCGAGCAAAAAAGCAGTTGTTCGAAAGGATGGGCAATGGAATACGCTCTCTCCAACGATTCGATTTCTATTAAGGTGTCCACGGCCGGCGGCTCGTTTACCTCGATTGAGGCCGACGGTCGCGAGTATTTGTGGCAGGGCGATCCCGCCGTGTGGTCCGGCCAGGCGCCGATTTGCTTCCCGATTTGCGGAGGCTTGCGTGACAACAACGCCATGACGTTTGCCGGGCATCATGTAAAGCTCGCTCGCCACGGGTTTGCGCGCAAACAGGAGTGGAAGCTGCTGAGCCAGAGCGAGAACGAGCTGGCGATGTGCCTGGATTCGGAGGATAACGCGGCGCTGCTGAGCGATTATCCCTACCCGTTTAAGCTTGTCGCTCGTTATACGCTCGAGGACGCTGCTGTGCGCGTCTCCTATGAGGTGACCAACGAGGGTACCGAGGACATGCCGTTCTTTATCGGCGGTCATCCCGGCTTTAGGTGTCCGCTCGATGAGGGCGAGGCCTATACGGACTACGAGTTGCGCTTTGAGAAAGACGAGGCTGCGGAGCTTTGCACCGCTGTCCCTTCGACTGGCTTGATTGACGTGGCAAACCGCTCCAAGAACCCCATGGTGGGGAAGACGCTGCCTCTGTCACATGAGCTCTTCGATTTTGCGGAGACCATCTTTGACGTGCTCGAGAGCCGTCAGGTCACGCTTTCCAAAAAGGGCGAGGACAAGGGCGTCCGCCTGAGCTTCGAGGGCTTCCCATATCTCATTGTGTGGAGCAAGCCCGAGGGCGATTTTGTGGCGGTTGAGCCTTGGGGCGGTCTTTCGACCTGTTCCGATGAGGACGATGTGCTTGAGCATAAGCGCGGCTGCCTTGTCGCCAAGCCCAAGGAGACCGTCGTTCGCTCGTTCACGATTGAGATTCTGTAATTCCGTTTTGTCGACTCGTATCGCGAGGCACAAGGAGCCTGCGAGATAAGGAGCTAAAAATGATCCTCACCGTTACGATGAACCCGTCTGTCGATACGCGCTATCAGCTCGATGAGCTCGTCATCGACGACGTCAACCGTGTGACGCCCGAAAAGACCGCCGGCGGCAAGGGCCTCAACGTGGCCCGTGTCCTTGGTCAGTTGGGCGACGACGTTGTGGCAACCGGCCTGCTTGGTGGCCATATGGGCGCCTATATGGCCGAGCTCATGGACGCTAACGGCATTAAGAATGATTTTGTGCCCATCAAGGGCGAGACTCGCATTTGCCTCAACATCCTCCACGCCGGCAACCAGACCGAGCTGCTCGAGAGCGGCCCGACGATTGCCCCCGAGGAGCTCGATGCCTTTACCACCAAGTTTACCGAGCTTGCGAGCAAGGCCGATGTCGTTACCATCTCGGGTTCGCTGCCCCGCGGCGTCGAGGCGGACTACTACGCCAAGATCACGGGCATTGCCGAGAACGCCGGCGCCAAGGTGCTGCTCGATACCTCGGGTGCCTCGCTCGAGGCCGCCCTTAAGTCCGAAATTAAGCCCGAGCTGGTCAAGCCTAACCTGACCGAGATTAACGGCCTTCTGGGCACGAGCTTTACCACCGACGATGTGGACGAGCTCCGCGCCGCACTTGCCTCTGACGCCCGCTTCTCCGATATCCCTTGGGTCGTCGTGTCCATGGGTGCCGCCGGTTCCGTGGGCTTCCACAATGGTCGTGCGTTCCGCGCAAAGACGCCCGATATCCCTGCCGTTAACGCAACAGGCTCTGGCGACTCCACTATCGCAGGCTTCGCGCATGCCATCGCTGCTGGCGCAGACGACGAGACGGTGCTGCGTACCGCCAACACTTGCGGCAAGCTCAACGCCATGGATCCTATGACCGGCCATCTGGTTATGGACCGTTGGGACGAGGTCTATAACGGCGTTGTCGTAACCGAGCTGTAAGAGTTTGGATTGCGCCTCGATATTGCTCGCTTCCTGTTCGTCCGCGTAGACGACAAGTGCGGTAGCATTATGCCGGGGCGCGACGCCGACTTTGTCGTGTTCAATCCCGACCTTACCCTGGTCGAGACGTATGTGGGCGGCAACAGCGTCGGTAACGCGTTTACCGAGTAGCTGCCAAAGTGACGATCCGAGAGGGGATTTAGATGATTTACGGTGCATTAGGCGATATCGAGGAGTACCGCGGAATGCTCAAGGGCCTCGACGTGCTGATCGACTGGCTCGAGGAGAACGACCCAGCGGAGCTCGAGGTCGGCAGCCATCCGATTCTGGGCGACAAGGTCTATGCGAACGTCATGGCTCCCACGACGCGTCCCGAGGCCGAGGCTCACTATGAGACGCATCAGCGCTATCACGACCTGCAGATCGACGTCGAGGGTCGCGAGGCCTTTAAGGTTGCCACGGGCAGCCTGACGCTGGTCCAGGAGTTTGACGAGAAGGACGACTACGATCTGGTCGATTCCGACACTTCGATCGCCGGCGATCTGGCAGACGACAAGTTTGCGCTGTTCGTTGCCGGCGAGCCTCACATGCCCACGCTCGAGTTCCCGGGCGATGGCGCGCAGCCGGTCAAGAAGATCTGCTTTAAGCTGCTTGCAGACGCTTACTGGGAGGAGTAACGAGCCGCTCGGCTGAGCTGTTCGTTTTGCGAGCGTTATCCCTTGGAGGAACGCGCTTGGGCCCCGCTGATCGCGGTTCCTTTGGGGATTGCGGTTGGCGGGGCTTTTGTTGAGTAGGAGAGTTTCCGGCGGCGTTGTGCTTGGATTGGCGGAAGCGCGCCCGAAATCAGCAACAAAAAAGCCGCCCGAAGGCGGCTATCTTGTGCAATGGAGCCAGCGACCGGGCTCGAACCGGTGACCCCCGCTTTACGAGAGCGGTGCTCTACCAACTGAGCTACGCTGGCGGCCATGTGATGGCGCAACTGAGGCGTCAACGGCTGTCTATGATACGGGACATCGCAAATCCGCGCAAGTGTTCTGACGGCTTTTCTCACTTTAAATGCACTAATATTGGAGACGCGATGTCTTGCTCTTACGGGTCTCAAACAGAATGGGGCAGCGATGACTCAACCCAAGATTCTTCTCGCACGCATCGACGACCGTTTCATTTACGGACAAGACGTTGAGCTGTGGAACGAAGCCGTGGGTTCCAACCTTGTCCTAATCGTCAACGATGAGATCGCGGCAGATTCGCGCCAATGGGCACCCATGAGGGTGGCGGCGCCAGAAGGCGTTTGGACGCGGTTTTTCTCGGTGCAAAGGACCATCGACGTCATTCATACCGCAACGCCTCGCCAATTGATTCTGATCATGGTGGCCTCACCCTCCGATGCGCTCGCGCTGGTTAAGGGCGGTGTGCCGATCACCAAGATCAGCATTGGTCATATGCAGGCAGGGGAGGGCAAGCGTCCCGCAACGCCCGCAGTTGCCGTAGACGACACAGACGTCGCTGTTCTCAGAGAGCTGCAAAAGCTCGGCATAGAACTAGAAATCCGCTATCTCCCCAGCTCCAATCCCGACCCCATTCAACGAGTCATTGGGGACGTTCTTAAATGACTAGTCAAACGGGACACCCTTGGCACTTGGGGACGTTCCTTATGTGCCGGCCTTTTAGGAACGTCCCCAAGTGTCGGCAGATTGGGACACTTCTTCTCGCCAAACGTTAAAGACTGTCCCCAACGACTAGTCATTTAAGAACGTCCCCAATGACTAGGTAGCAAAGCGCCCGTCGGCGGTGGTGCCGGCGGGCGCTGCTGTGCGATATGTTGCGTTGTGGGCTTAGTGCCTCATAAAGTGGTACTCGATCACATTGCTGTAGGGGTGACCCGGGCCCACGATGCCCTGCGGGAACAGCGGCTGGTGCGGCGTGTCGGGGAACATCTCTGCCTCGAGGGCAAAGCCGGCGCCCCAGCCATAGTTGGCATCGTCCTTGGCGTGCTCGTCGCCCAGCCAGTTGCCGGTGTAGAGCTGCACGCCCGGTGCGGTGGTGTAGTAGTCTAACTCACGACCGGTCCACATCTCCTCGACGTGCATCGCGCGGCGCAGATTACGGCCGTACTGATAGCCATCGATGCACAGACAGTGATCGTAGCCACGGGCCTGCTTAATCTGCGGATCGTCGGCCTCCATGCCGGGAGCGACGGGGCGCAGCTCGCGAAAGTCAAACGGCGTTCCCTCGACCGGAGCAATCTCGCCGGTGGGGATGTTCTGCTCGTTAATGGGCAGGTAGTGAGCAGCGTTGGCAACAAAGAAGTGCTCACAGTCCATGCCGGCGTTATGACCGGCAAGGTTAAAGTACGTGTGGTTGGTCATGGACACGTAGGTGGCACGGTCGCTCTCGCAGCCATACTCGATACGGAAACGTCCAGTGCGCGTCACGGTGAACACGGCCGCAAAGGTACGGTTGCCGGGCAGGCCCAGCTCGCCATCCTCAAGCGAGGTGGTCATGCGCACGGCATTGTGGACCTCGTCGAGCTCAACATCCCATACGCGCTTGTGCAGGCCGTGCTCAAGATCGCTGTGCAGGTTGTTGACGCCTTCGTTGGCCGGCATATGCCAGTCCGTGCCGTCGATGGTGATTGTGGCGCCCGCGGTGCGGTTTGCCACGGGGCCGATAGTCGCGCCAAAGCAGGCGGGGTTGTCAAAGTAATCCTCGAGCTTATCGAAGCCCAGCACCACATCGCGCACGTTGCCGGGAATGTCGGGCACATCGATACCCAGCACGGTGGCGCCATAGTCCATAATGCGAACGCAGATCTCGGGCCCGTTGAGGGTGTAACGATGAACGGGGGTACCGCACGGCGCGGTGCCGAAAAGCTCGGAAGTGATCATTTGGTTCCTAACATCGAGGTATTTCCGACAAACTGTAGCGCGAACAGGCGAGATTATCACTACACCCCACTAAAGCAGGGGGTATTTTTCTCAAAAAAGTGATGATTGGAGCTGTGCGGGCGTTCATTTTTGACGCGCGCGGGTCTGATACAATTTGTTCGTTATTGTTTGAATTGACGTGAGCGTGGAACAGCGAGGACTCATCGTGATTAAGGCAGAGCGACAGGATAAGGTTCGTCAGCTGCTCGAGGAACAGGGAACGGTCTCGGTTAAAGAGATTTCCGATGCGTTAGGCGTCTCGGATATGACGATTCGCCGCGATCTTGAGGAGCTTGCGAGCCTAGGCGAGATCGAGCGCGTGCACGGCGGCGCCCGCAGTGCACAGGGCCGTCCCCACGCTATGTTGCGCCATGAGTATTCGCACAGCGAAAAGCGCACTAAGCATGCCGAGGAAAAACTGCAGATTGCGCGCCGTGCTGTGGAGCTTATCGAGGAGGGCTCGACCATCTTTTTGGGTACGGGCACCACGGTTGAGAAGATGGCCTCGATGCTGCCGGCGTTTCGCCTGCGCATTGTGACCAATTCGCTTTCGGTGTTTAACCTGCTCGAGGCGCGCGAAGACTGCGACCTGTGCCTGGTGGGCGGCATGTACCGTCGCCGCACCGCCGCTTTTGTGGGACCAACGGCCGAGGATACCCTGCGTGCGCTGGGCATCGACGCGGCGTTTATCGGTGCCAACGGCATTCTGGACGGCGACGTGTCTACATCCAATATGGATGAGGGTCGTATCCAGCAGCTCGCCTTTAGCAAGGCCGACTCGCGCTATCTGATTGCCGATTCCAGCAAGATTGGCAAGCGCGACTTCTACACCTTCTGTCGCTTGGACAGCCTGGACGCCGTGGTGTGCGAGCCGAGTATCGCCGCCGAGGATCGTGTCGCCATCGAGGAGCACACGCAGGTCATCTGCTAACTAGCGCAGCAGACGATACTTCTGCCCCTGCCGGCGCAGGGGTTATCGCTTCACAATGACGCGTAAATAACTTTGGGCAACAAGGATGAGGCTATTCTGGGATATGACTAGACTCCGTATTTCGTCTTTATGTCCCTTGAGAATGAATCGTAGTCTTCATAGAGCCCCTCTCTGCTTTCATCCTCGGCGTGGTTTACACGTTCAAGGAGCTTATCCTTTGGAGCCTCTTTTGCTATTGCGGCCTCGCTATCGGGTAATGTGGATTGCAAGAATAGTTCTAGAGCATGGACGTCTTTGAGTATGTAGCCCGTCGAACGACCCGCTCCTGTTTTTTCGATTGCGCTGCAACTAACAAGCTGACCGAGGGTTCGTTTAACGGTTACCTCGCTGATATCGGGGCAGTTGGACCGGATGTCGGATTTCTTAATGACGCCGGGTCTCTGTTGAAATAGAACAGCGATGCGCGCTTGCTTCGACATGGGACGAGTGCTTGATTCAATTAAGGTACGCTGCTCGAGCTGTCGGTAGGCGGCCAGGGTTGTTCCGAGCATGAAACGGATAAAGGGTACTTCGGTGTTTTGATTTTCATTCCATCCAGTGGAGCTTGCAGCGAGGGCGTTGTAGTAAAGCGCTTTGTTGTCTTCAATAAGTCGTTCGATGCTGATGTAACGCGCAACGTCGTATCCAGTCTTTTCGAGCAGCAGCGTTGTAAGGAGCCGACTCATCCTGCCATTGCCATCGTTGAAGGGATGAATGCTGACAAAATCGAAGATAAAGCGGAGCGATATAAGGAGGGGATCGCAAACTTGGCGAGATAAAGCATCGTTGAGGGACTGGCAGGCTTCTTTAATAAGTCCCGGGGTTGCTAGAGCCGAAGGGGGCCTAAAGCGCACAAATCGATTACCTTGATCGTCAATGGAGACGATTTCGTTATCGCCATCTTTCCAATGGCCTCCATACGAGATTGCCGTGTGCGCCATGAGGTCACGATGCAACTGCAGAATGACCGATGGCGTTACGGGAATGGAATCGTGTTGCTCGTGAATAAGCGACAACACATCTCGGTATCCAGCGATTTCTTCCTCTGCGCGGGAGCTTGGCTTGGCGGAATACGCCATGATCGCTTTGAGTCTTTTTTGGGTGGTAACAATTCCTTCAAGTCCGTTGGAGGATCGGGTGCTTTGGATCTTAGCCTCCTCCATTAGGGACGATAGAAGCTCGGGTTTGACTTGACTCAGAGCAAGCTGACGGCCTTTATGCTCGCGTATCGAGAGGAGGAGGTTGGTGATTGGAGTTGCTTCGAGTTCCGCTGGGACTGTGGTGTAATCGAACTGGCGCATGCGGCTCCTTTCGGTATCACGAACATACTTTCGATATCATAATATCATTAAATGATACCGAAAGTATGTTCGTGATACCGAAAACTAGAAACCATGGTTCATAACTGCTTGGAAAGTTCGGATTTGACTATCTTATTGTCTTGATCTGTAACAGGTAGACGGTCGAAAGTGGGCTACGTGTTACAGATTGAGATATTTCTGATCGGTCGTTCTGTTCGTCTAAATCTATAACAGTTAGGATTGAAAATCCCTGCTAGATGTTACAGATCGAGACAAACGGCCTGCTCGGGCCGAGCCAAAAAAATCGGCCGCATGCGAACCCGTGGAGGGATTCTCATGCGGCCGACAGGGGGGTATGCAGCGGAAACTAGGCCATGAGCAGGCCGGTCTCCGCGACGTTCTTGTACCAGTATGCGCTTGCCTTGGGATAACGTTTCTGGGTCTCAAAGTCGATGTAGAACAGGCCGTAGCGCTTGTTGTAGCCGTTGGTCCAGGAGAACTGATCCTGCAGCGACCACACAAAGTAGCCGTCGACGTTTACGCCGCCGTCAATCGCCTTGAGGATCCATGCGAGATGCTGACGCATATAGTCGATGCGAGGGGCGTCATCGATAAAGCCGTCCTCGAAGTCGTCCTTATAGCCCATGCCGTTCTCGGTGATGTAGATCTTTTTGTAGTTGGGGTAATCGTTCTTAATGCGGAGCAACAGGTCGTACAGGCCCTCGGGATAGATGATCCAGTCCCAATCGGTCGTGGGAACGCCTTCGCGCACGCATGCCTCGCCCACGCCCTTGAGGAACCAGCGCGAGGAGCCCTTGTCGCCGGTGCCATTGTGGTTGATGTCGTTTTCGCCCTCGGCGGCACGCAGAAACTGGCACTTGTAGGTGTTGACGCCCAGGCAATCGTTGTAGGGGAGCGCGGCGGTCAACGCGGCGATGTCCTCGTCGCGAACGTCGAGCTCGCCGCCGGCGATATGGGCCAGCTTGGTCGCAGCCTCCATGGTGTCGGCTGCATAGTGGCCGCGGAAGGTGGCGTCGAGTACCCAGCGGTTGTTGATGACGTCGGCCATGCGGGCGGCCTCGCAGTCGGCAGCGCTGTTGGGGTCGAGAGGATACTTGGGCTCCAGGTTCTGGACAATGCCGATCTCGCCCTCAAAGCCGCCCTCATGGAAGGCGACGACAGCCTTGGCGTGGGCCACCATCATGTTGTGCATGAGCTGGAAGGCCTTGTCCAGGCGGTACTTCTCGCCGTGCGGCCAGTTGCCGACGATAAAGCTGCCCTCGGCGGTTGCGGGAATCTCGTTAAACGTGAACCAGTGCTTGACCTCGGTGAACTCGGCAAAGCAGAACTTGGCGTACTCGACAAAAGCGTCGATCGTCGTGCGCGTCAGGAAGCCCTCGCCGTCGTCCTGGTAGAAGGCCTCGGGCGTATCGAAGTGATCGAGCGTGACATAGGGGATAACGCCGGCATTGTTGCAGGTGGCGAAAAGCTCGTGATAGAAAGCGACACCCTCGGGGTTAATCTCGCCGGTGCCGTTGGGGAAGATACGGCTCCAAGCGATGGAGACGCGAATACCGTTGATGCCGAAGCGCTGGCACAGGTCGATATCGACCGGGTACTTGTTGTAGAAATCGCTTGCGGGGTCGGGGGAGAAGCGACCCTGAGCTGCCAGGAAATCGTCCCAGGGCACTTTGCCCTTGCCGTGCGTACGGGTCTCGCCCTCAACTTGGTAAGCGGCGGTGGCGCCGCCAAACACAAAGCCGTCGGGGAACTGCATGGGGTTGGTCATGAGTCATCCTTTCTGTGGAATACGAATATGGAGAGGTGCCCGAACTGGGGATCCGGGCACCAACAGAGGGAGGAACTAGTCGAGGTTCTCGCGGAGCCACTTGATGGCGCCGGCGGGGTCGCGGGTTAGGTCGATATATTCCTTGCCGCGCGGGGCGAGCAGCTTAATGCCCAGACGATCGGTGTCGGCCTTCATGTCGTTGTAGTAGCTACGGACCTGCGGGGCAAGCACGATGACGTCGTACTGATCCATGATGGCAGTGTGCTGGCCATAGGCGCCTGCGGAGGAAGCGATGTTCTCTCCGGTCTGTGCGGCACCTTCCTTGATGGCGTTGGCGAGCATGGCAGAGGTGCCGGCGCCGGCGCACAGGACGAGGACCTTCAGGCCATCGACATCCTTCTTGGCGGATACTTCGGCGGCGGGCTCGGGCTGATCGGCGACAGGCTTGCTGTCGGCGACAGCGGTAGTCTGCTCGACAGCGGGCGCAGAGGCGTTGGCGGCGATGGCAGCGGCACCATCGGAATCAAGACCCAGCTCGGCGGCGCGCTCGGCCTCCTGGTCGCAGAGCAGCTTATCGTATGCCTTCAAGAACGGCAGGTAGATGATGGCGTCCAGCAAGATAATGATCGCGACAAACACCAGGGCGATAAGCTGGAAGTTCGTGGTGATGAAGATGCCGATGGGGGCAGGGGTGGCCCAAGGCACCACGAAGGAGAAGCCGTTCATGCCCACGTTATCGATAAAGAACTTGGCAACACTCACGTTGACGCAGCCGGCGGCAACAAAGGGGACGAGCATGTAGGGGTTAAGGATCATCGGCGCGCCAAAGAGCAGCGGTTCGTTGACGGCGAAGGCCACAGGAACAATCGAGGCCTTACCGACGGCTTTGAGCTGCTTGGACTTCATAAAGAGAATCAGCAGAAGCGGCACGATGAACGTGGCGCCGGTGCCGCCGAACTCACCCACGAGCGACATGTTAAAGGTGAGGGAGTGGGCGGGGTGGCCGCCTGCCAGCAGAACCTGCAGGTTCTCGGCCTGGTTGGCAAGACGGATGGGGTCGATGCCCGGCTGGACGATCGAGGGGCCGTGGACGCCGATAAACCAGAAGAACGCGGTGGCTGCCTGGATAAGGATAAGGCCAGGATAGGTTTCTACAGCGGTGAAGAGCGGGGAGAGCAGTTTGATAAGCAGCTCGGAGAACGGAACGCCCATGAGGTTGCGCACGACGACATCGATGATGCCGCAGATGATGACAGCACCGCCAAAGGGGATGATGTCGCGGAAGTTCTGAGCGATGGCGCCCGGGACCTCCTTGGGCAGCTTAATGGTCAGATCGCGCGAGACGCAGAACTTATAGACCCACACGGTAATGAACGCGGCGATATAGGCCGAGAACAGACCGCGCGTGCCCATGCTGGTGCAATCGAAGACCGAAAGCTCGGAGCCGTTGAACTTGGTGGTGAACTGCGTGACTGCGAGCAGCAGCATACTGCACTGGGCGGCCACCATGGTGGAACCGTCGTTGAGCACTTTGCCGGCGGGCATGCGACGATTCATGGATGCCGTGAAGTTCTTGGCAGTGGTGCCGGCAACCATGATGCCCATGACGCCCATGGTGAAGTTGTAGAGCTTGTTGCACCAGTCGATGAGCGGCTGGGGCAGCGTGACGCCGACTACGCCGGGAAGGGTGGCAATGAGCAGAAAGATCGAAGAGGTGAGGACAATGGGCATGCACCCAAGGAATCCGTCCTTGATGGCCTGGAGGTATATGTTCCTCGAGATCTTCTCAAAGAACGGCTGATGCTTTTCGAGCATCTTTACGATGGCGTCCATAGAGCTCCTTTACTACTTGATGCGCGATGCATGTGGATGGAACTGGTCGTCGATGGATGGTCAGGACTGCCCGGAAGCCTTCCTGCTTAAGGAAGGCATTGCGAAATGACAACGTTGTCATTTCGTTAATGACAACGTAAGACATTTTTGGAAGAGCAACAAGGATTTACGGGTGAACGGTCGATATTGTCCGATAAACGGCTGATTTATCAGTCAGGCAGGTAGTGTATGCTAGAACACAAAAAACAAGCGATAGAGAACCGAGTGGAGAAGCAGTGGCAACGATGGACAAGAAAAATGTCTCGATGAATGATGTGGCAGTTGCCGCGGGCGTTTCTCTCAAGACGGTGTCGCGCGTAATCAACGAGCCCGATAGCGTGCGAGAGTCGACACGCGATAAAGTCCATTCCGCAATGGAGGCGCTCGGGTTTCGAGCCAACTTTGCCGCGCGTTCACTCAAGTTGGGCCGTTACGGGTGCATCGGCGTGGTGCTGTTCCACTTGTCAGGCGGTGCCGTGGACATGATTGACGGTATCGCCGATGCCGCCGAAGAACGCGGCTTTGCGCTCACGATGATCAAAAAGCGGACGGGGGAGAAGATGACCCTTGCCGAAGCGGCGCGTAGGATGTCGCAGCTTCCCGTCGACGGCATGATCTTCAATCTGCGCCAGATGGTCGATGACTTTGATACCTTTGAGGCGCCGAAAGACCTCAAGACGGTGATTATCACGCCGATGGAGCATCCTGCCTGCTCTACCGTTAGTGACGATCAAGAGGGTGGTGCGCGCATGGCGTGCGAGTACTTCTTAAATCGCGGGCACAAGAACGTGTACTTCGTCTCTGGTAAGAAAGAAGCGCTGTCGAGCCAGTGCCGTATGAAAGGTTGGCGAGCGGCGCTCGAGGCGCGTGGCATTGAGCCGCCCGAGCCTCTGCAAGGCGATTGGAATGCGGATAGTGGCTATGCCGCGGGCCTTGTGCTTGCCGATAAACCCGATTGCACGGCGGTCCTCGCTGCTAACGACTGCATGGCAAACGGCGTGATGATGGCTCTACGTGACAAGGGTCTGAGTGTGCCCGACGACGTGTCCGTGATCGGCTTCGACGATGAGCTCTACAAGACGATTCCCAACTCGATTCTGACGTCAGTGAAGTTCCGTCACCGCGAACTGGGCGTCCGTGCGCTTAATGAGGTCGTCGCAGGTCTGGAAGCCCCGAGCTCCAGAAGCCGTACGCTCGTCTCGGGCGTGTTGGTCGAGCGTTCCAGCGTAAGGGATCTGCGGGCGTAGACGTGCTCGGCCTGCTCGTCTAAATCTGTAACAGGTGGGACCCGAAAACTCGGCTAGATGTTACAGATTTAGACAATTCGGCCCGGCTTATTCCGTTTGTCTCGATCTGTAACAGTTAGGAGTGAAATGACCAGCCAGGTGTTACAGATCTAGATTGATTGGATTGACCCATCTGTTTGTCTCGATCTGTAACATCTAAGCGGTCAAAAGCGGTCTACATGTTACAGATTGAGATTTTTGGCTTGGCCTGTGCGTTCACCTCGATCTGTAACAGCTGGGACCCAAAAACTCGGCTAGATGTTACAGATTAAGATGAACAGGAGGACGGGTGCGGTCTAAACAAAATGGCCCGCGCATCACGCATCGATGCACGGGCCATTTTTTTTCTGCGAGCGGCAGGTGGCGTCAGCGTCTTATGCCTCGAGGTTTTCCTCGATCCAGGCGACGGCACCCTTGGGATCCTTAGTGAGGTCGATGTACTGTTTGCCCTTGGGCGACAGCAGCGTGATGCCCAGGCGGTCGGTGTCGGCCTTCATCTCGTTGTAATAGGTGCGAACCTGCGGAGCCAGGACGATGACGTTGTACTGGTCCATGATGGCGTAGTGGCTGCCGTAGGCACCGGCGTTGGCGGTAATGTCGATGCCCAGCTCGTCGGCGCCTTCCTTAAGCGCGTTGGCGAGCAGTGCAGAGGTGCCGGCGCCAGCGCACAGAACCAGAACCCTCAGATCCTTGCCCTTAAGGGCGGACGGAGCTGCGGAGGCCTCAGTGGCAGAAGCGGTCTCGACAACAGGAGCCTCAACGGCGGGGGCGGCAGCGGTCTTGACGGCCTTGGTCTCCTCGGCCTCTTCTTCGGCCAGGGTCTCGGCCTCCTGCTTGCACAGGACGTTGTCGTAGGCCTTGCAGAACGGGTAGTAGATTAAGAAGTCAACGACCAGCAGGACGACAACCAGGACCAGAGAGATCGGCTGGAAGTTGGTGTCGATGAAGGTGCCGATCGGTCCGGGGAGTGCCCACGGCATGGCATAGATAAAGCCGTTCATGCCCAAAAAGTCGATGAAGAACTTACCAATGAGGACGTTGGCCACGGGGGCAAACAGGAACGGGATCAGGAAGTACGGGTTGAGGATGATGGGCGCGGCGAACAGCAGCGGTTCGTTGACGGCGAACATCACGGGTACGACAGAGGCTTTGCCGACGGCCTTGAGCTGCTTGGAGCGCATAAAGAGCAGGAAGATGATCGGGACAATGAACGTGGCGCCGGTGCCGCCGAGTTCGCCGATGTAGTTACCGAAGTTCTCGGTCAGGGCGAGGGCGGGGTGACCGCCGGCCTGCAGCGTGGCGAGGTTGGTGGTGATGTTGCCAAACAGCGCGGCGTTGAGGGCAGGCTTAACGACCGAGGGGCCGTGGATGCCCATGAACCAGAACAGCGGGATCATGAACCAGATGAGGGCGAGGCCGGCGTAGGAATCGGCAGCGGCGAACAGCGGGCTCACCAGCGTGGAGATGACGTTGGCAAACGGGACGGCCAAGCAGGTGCGGCAGATAACGTCGATGACGGCGACAAACAGGATGGAGAAGCTGAAGGCGAAGATGTCGCGGAAGTTCTGGGCGATGGCGCCGGGGACTTCTTTGGGCAGCTTGATGGTGATGTCTCGCTTAATGCAGAAGGCATAGATGTTGACCGTGGCAAATGCGGCGACAAAGGAGCTCAGTAGGCCCTTGGTGCCCATGTTGTCGGTAAAGAACACCGAGACATCGGCGCCGTCGATCTTGGCACTCGTCTGGGTAACGGCCAAGATGAGCATAGCGCACATGGCGGCGACCATGGTGCTCGTGGCGTTGATGGCCTTGCCGGCAGGCATGCGG
The DNA here is from genome assembly GCA_902497025.1 of uncultured Collinsella sp. Lineage (GTDB taxonomy): Bacteria > Actinomycetota > Coriobacteriia > Coriobacteriales > Coriobacteriaceae > Collinsella. Next base: position 94,620 of record CABVDJ010000003.1, read on the forward strand.
CGGTTCTTGGAGCCGGTCAGCGCGCTTGCGGTGGTGCCGGCGACCATGATGCCCACGACGCCCATCGTGAAGTTGTAAACCTTGTTGCAGAAGTTCACGACGTCGACGTTCCACCAGTCGGGCAGCGTAAAGCCGCCGACCGTGGCGACAACGCCCGGCAGGGTCGAAATAAGCAGGAAGACAGAAGAAGACAGGATGATGGGCATTGCTGCCAAAAAGCCGTCTTTAATGGCCTGAAGGTAGATGTTCTTAGAGACCTTGTCGAAGTACGGCTGACCTTTCTCCAAGAACTTAACGATCGATTCCATAGTTCACGCTCCTCTTTGCATGAAATCTTAATGGCATGGACGTTGAAAACCTATATGGTCTCCCGCTTGCTAAAAGCCCGGGTGCAGGCGGGGTCGGTCCCAGGGGGAGAGAGGGGAGCGGCTGGGTTTGTATCGCATAGGGCCGCTCCCCTCTCGGGGGAAAGCGAGGCGATGCGCTACTGCGCGTCCGCCATAGTGTCGGCGAGCTCCTTGTACCAGAGTGCCGACTGCTTGATGTAGCGTTTTTGCGTGTCGAAGTCGATGTAGAACAGGCCGTAGCGCTTGTTATAGCCGTTGGCCCACGAGAACTGGTCCTGCAGGCTCCAGATAAAGTAGCCCTGGACGTCGACGCCCTCGGCGCGCGCCCGGAGCACCTTCTCCATGTGCTGGTCGACAAAGTCGATGCGCTCGGGATCGGCGACGATGCCGTTTGCGTCGGGCTCGGGGTCCTTGTGGCCCAGGCCGTTTTCGGTGATATAGATGACGGGGAGGTTGGGATAGGTGGCGCTGATGTGCTTGAGCGTGTCGTAGAGGCCTTGCGGGTAGATGAGCCAATCCCAGTCGGTGGTGGGGATACCCGGCATATCGACCTGCTGCCCGACGCCCTTAAACTTAAAGCACGAGGTGCCCTTGTCTCCGGTGCCGTTAAAGCTGTTGGTGGACTCGCCATCGTAGGCGGCGATAAACGCCGACTGATAGTAGTTGAGGCCGAACATATCGTTGCGGGGCGCCGCCTTGGCGAGCTCCTCCATGTCGCTGTCCTCAACCGTAAGCGTGGCGTTGTTGGCACGCAGAATCTCGTTGATGAGTGAGAGGGTGCGCGCGGAGTAGTGACCCAGGAAGGCGCCGTCCATGATGAAGTCGGTGTAGAAGGCGTTGTACAGGTCGGCGGCGTGCTGGTCGGCGGGCGAGTCTGTGGCAGGATATGCCGGCGTCAGGACGTTGACCATGCCAATGCGTCCGCCCAGGTGCTCGGTCTCGTCAAGATCCTTATACAGGTTGACGGCGCGGGCGTGGGCAACGAGCTCGTTGTGCTGGCTCTGGATGCCGCTCGTCACATCAAAGTGATGGTTGGGCGGGAAGTTGCCTTGGATGTATTGGGAGTGCGAGAGGCTGATGAGCTCGTTGATGGTGAACCAATTCTTGACCTCGCGGAACTCGCGGAAGCAGAACTCGGCATAGCGCACATAGGCGTCGACGGTCTTGCGGTTGAGCCAGTCGCCCTGGTTGAACAGGGCGGCGGGGGAGTCAAAGTGATGCAGGGACACATAGGGCTCGACGCCATACTTTTTGCAGCAGGCGAACAGCTCGTGGTAGTGCTTAACGCCCTCGGCGAGGGGCTCGGCATCGTCGCCGTTGGGGAAGATGCGGGTCCAGGCGATGGACACACGGATGGCGTTGAGTCCATGCTCGGCAGAAAGGCGGATATCCTCCTCGTAGCGGTTGTAGAAATCACTGGCCGGGTCGGGCAAAAAGCGACCCTGGGCGACAAGGTAATCGTCCCACATGGTCTTACCCTTGCCTGCCACCTTCGTGGAACCTTCCGTTTGGTACGCGGCGGTTGCGGCGCCCCAAACAAAGCCCTTCGGCAGCTGCTGTACGCGGTTTAGCAAAGACATATGCATACACCCTCTCGTCTCGCTGTTCGATATTGTGCGTTTGCGCTCAGGAGGCTCCTTGGTTAGCGTTCAGCGGTGAAAAAGCCCGATAAACACTATCTTAAAATGATTAGAACCAAAATGAGCACGTGAACATTTGACAATGAGCACGTTAACATCCGGCTGGGATGTATAGAAACAAAACAACTTCAAACAGCCGCGAACGGTTGTATTTGTTCGGTAAGCGGTTTTGATTGACAGAAGTTTTCATGTTGTGGTATATGGCTCGGGTATCATGAGCACGTTATCAATGTATGTACGATGCGCCATGGGCGCGGGGAATAGTTGGGAAGCAGGTTAGCGTGGAAGGCATGGCTCAGCAGACAAGGAATGGTCATTCGGCGAGCGCGGCAGAAGTTGCGGCGCTCGCTGGCGTGAGCCGCCAGACTGTGTCTCGCGTGGTCAACGGTATGCCCAACGTGACGGAAAAGACGCGCAAGCGTGTGCTGGCCGCCATGGAAGAGCTGGGCTTTCGTCCCAATTTTGCTGGAGCGGCGTTGCGCGGCGGGTCGTATCGTTCTATTGGCCTGTGCATGTACAACATCACACGTGTCGGTAACCTGGCGACGCTCGAGGGTATCATGCAAGCGGCGCGCGAGCACGATTTTGCCGTCACTATGATCGAGATGGGCGGCGACAAGCCCTATACACTTGCCGATGCCTCGCGCCGCATGGTCGAGCGACCCGTCGACGGCATGATTCTCAACATGAACCGCATGGCTCCCGATTTTGAGGAGTTTGTTCCCCAGCCGGGAGTGCGAACGGTCATCCTGTCCATGTATGCGCATCCGCGCTGCACGACGATCGACTCCGACCAGTATGGTTCGTGCGAGCTGTTGACCAATTATCTGCTGGAACATGGTCACTCGAATATGCGGTTTGTGGCGGGTCCGGAAAACTCGATTTCCTCGCGTTTTCGTGAGGCCGGTTGGCGCGATACGCTGGGTCGTGCTCATGTCGATGCCGCTCCGATGCTGCGTGGCGATTGGAGTGCGGACAGTGGATACGCCATGGGCGAGCGGATTGCGGCCGAGGTGCTTGCCGGCGGGTCGCAGGCGCCGACTGCCGTGCTTGCGGCAAATGACCAGATGGCGCTGGGCGTTATCGCCGCGCTCGAGAACGCGGGCCTGTCCGTGCCCGACGACGTGAGCGTGGTTGGTATCGACGACGCACTCGAGGGACTTGTTCCTCACAATCGGCTGACGACGCTGCGATTTGATTTGCGCGGTGTCGGTAAGCTTGCGTTTGAGGCGGCGATTGGAGAGAGCTCGTCTATCGAGGCGATTCATGTGCCGAGTACGCTGGTCGAACGCTCGACTGTTAGGGACATACGGGGTTAGGTCCTACTCCGTTTGTCTCGATTTGTAACAGGTAGACGGTCAAAAGCGGGCTACGTGTTACAGATTTAGATTCTTCGGAAAGAGCAATCCTGTTCGTCTCAATCTGTAACAGCTAGGACCAAAAAACTCGGCTAGATGTTACAGATCGAGACAAACGGCTCCCGACCAGCCCAAAAACAAAAAGACCGGGGGCGGCGCGCCGTGTGACGTGCCGCCCCCGGCTGAGAAATGGGGACAGGTTGTGTGAGCGGGCAACCCCGCCAGCCACTAGTCCAGACGACGGGTCTGCGCCACGTGCTTGTACCAGTAGGCGCTTGCCTTGGGCGTGCGCTTCTGGGTTTCAAAGTCAACGTAAAAGAAGCCGTAACGCTTGTTGTAGCCATTGGTCCAGGAGAACTGATCCTGCAGGCTCCACAGGAAGTAGCCGCCCACGTTGACGCCCACCTCCATGGCCTTGAGCAGCCAACGCAGGTGCTGCTCGATGTAGTCGATGCGCGGCTGGTCGTCCACAAAACCGTCCTTGTAGGGGTCCTTGTAGCCCATGCCGTTCTCGGTGATGAAAATCTGCTTGTAGTTGGGGTAGCGCTGCTTAATGTAGACGAGCAGATCGAACAGGCCCTCGGGATAGATGATCCAGTCCCAGTCGGTGGTGGGGATGCCAGGCTTGTTCACATGCTCGCCAATACCCTTAACGCGCCAGCGGCCAGTGCCCTTCTCGCCCGTACCGTTGTGGTGCAGGTCGTTCTCGCCGTCGTAAGCCTTCAAGAAGCGGCACTGGTAGTTGTTAACGCCCAGGTAGTCGTTGTAGAGCGCGGCCTCGCGCATGATTTCCAGATCCTCGTCTAGGATCTCGATGGTGCCGCCCGAGACGGCAGCCAGGCGGTTGGCGCACTCGAGGGTGTCGGGCGCATAGTCGCCGCGGAAGGTGGCGTCGAGCAAGAACTGGTTTTGCAGCACGTGCTCGTTGTTGGCGGCTTTGATGTCGGCGGGGTCGTTCTCGTTGAGCGGGTACTTAAACTCCAGCGACTGGATGACGCCGATTTTGCCCTTAAAGCCGCCGTTGTGGAAGGCCAGCACGGCCTTGGCGTGGGCGAGCATCATGTTGTGCTCGCACTGGAAGGCCTCGGCCAGATGCGCCTTGACGCCACCGGGGAAGGTGCCCTCGATGTAGGTGTTGGAGGCGTCGGCCCAGATCTCGTTAAAGGTGAACCAGTAGGTCACCTGGTCGGCGTACTCCTTAAAGCAGAAGGTGGCAAAGTCCACAAAGGCGTCGATGGTCTCGCGGTTGAGGAAGTCGCCCTTCTCAAAGAGGGGAAGCGGCGTGTCAAAGTGATGCAGCGTGACGAACGGCTCAACGTGGTGCTTGTGGCACTCGGCGAAGAGATCGTGGTAGAACTGGACGCCCTCGGGGTTGATTTCGCCGGTGCCGTTGGGGAAGATGCGGCTCCAGGCGATGGAGAGGCGAATGCCGTTGATGCCGAACTCCTCGCACAGCTCCAGGTCGACGGGGTACTGGTTGTAGAAGTCCGAAGCGGGATCGGGGGAGAAGCGCCCCTGGGCCTCCAGAAAGTCGTCCCAGGCAACCTTGCCCTTACCGTGAGTGCGGGTCTCGCCCTCTACCTGGTAGGCAGCGGTGGCGCCGCCAAAGACAAAGTCCTCGGGAAACTGCGCGGGCGGGTTGGTGACGCTAGCAGGATTAACGGACATGATGATCCAATCGTCTAAATCGAAGGGCCAGCCGGTCTTGGATGGTCGGCTGGCCCTGGGCGTTACTTACTTCGAAAGTTGCTCACTCACGAAGGCGAGAGACTTGTCGCCGTTCTGGGAGAGCTCGATGTACTGCTTGCCACGGCAGGCGACGCACTTGTTGCCCACGCGCTCACAGTCCTTCTGCAGGTCGGCCAGGTAGCTTGCGGCCTGCGGGGCCAGGACGACCAGGTCAAAGTCGGGGAGCATGTCCACGTGGTTGCCATAGGCCTCGGCAGCGGTCTCGAGGTTAATGCCGCGCTCCTTGGCGGCCTTGGCCAGCGCGTTGGCGAGCAGGCCCGAGGTTCCGCCGCCCTGGCAGAGCACGAGCACGCGCTTGCCGTTGAGGTCGCTGGCGGTCGTTGTCTCGGCAGCGGGTGCTGCGGAAGCGGCGGGGGAGTCGGCCTTCACGGCCTCGGCAGCAGCGCCGGCGGCAACGCTCTTGGCGTCAGCCTTGCCCTGGAAGGCATCGTTGAGCTTGGCGGCTTTCTCGGCGTTCTTGGCGGCGAGCTCCTCCTGGGAGATCTCGGCCTCCTCGGCGCACTTCTGGGCGTCATAGGCACGGAAGAACGGATAGTACAGGGCAAAGTCGACGACCAGGATGATGGCGAGCATCACAAAGGCGAGCGGCTGGAAGCCCAGGCCCATGATGGTGCCGATGGGGCCGGGGACGGTCCAAGGCAGGGTGTACATAAAGCCGTTCATGCCCAAGAAGTCGATAAAGATCTTGAGGATCCAGATGTTGGCGATCGGGGCAAAGACAAACGGGACAAAGAAGACGGGGTTGAGCACGATGGGTGCGGCGAACAGCAGCGGCTCGTTGACGGCAAAGCAGACGGGGACGATGGCGGCCTTACCGACGGCGCGCATCTCCTGAGACTTGGCCAGGAAGCAGAACATAAAGACCAGGACGAGCGTGGCGCCGGTGCCGCCCATGCAGACGACGAAGTACTGGGCACCCTGGGTCAGGACAGCGGAAGCGTGCTGGCCGGCCTGGAACGCAGCCAGGTTGTCGGTCATGTTGGCAACGAGAGCGGCGGCGATGGCGGGCTCGACGATCGAGGGGCCGTGGACGCCCACGAACCAGAAGAGGCTCATGGCGCCGTAGATCACAGCGAGGCCGATGTAGCCATCGGCAGCGGTGAACAGGGGCTGGAACACCTGGATGACACCCTGGGCAAAGCAGAAGCCAAAAGCAGCGCGGAAGACGATGTCAAAAACCCAAAAGACGGTGATGCAGACGGAGAAGGGGATGATGTCCTTAAAGGTCTGCGAGATGTTGGGCGGAACCTGCTCGGGCATCTTGACGGTGATGTTGCGCTTAATGAAGAACTTGTAGATGATGCCGGTCACAAACGCAGCGATGAAAGCGGTCAGCAGGCCCTTGGAACCAAGGTAGGTGGTGTTGAAACCGCTGGCAGCGTCCGTGGCGATGGTGTCGCTCGAAAGGAGCAAGAAGCCGATGATGGCCGCGCACATGCACGAGATGAAGTTGATCTGGTTGTTCTTGGGCAGATCGCGGTTCTGAGCGTCGGCGAAGTGCTTGGCCGTGGTGGCGGCGCAGGCGATGGCCAGGATGCCCATGGAGTAGTTGTAGCACTTCCACAGGGCGTTGTTGATGTCATCGGGCCAGTAGAAACCCCAGATGTTGGGGACCGAGGCTACCAGGCAGAAGATGGACGAGAAGATGATGATGGGGATGACGGAGATAAAGCCGTCGCGGATCGCCTTGAGGTACTTGTTGCGGGCGATCGCGTTGAAAAAGGGCTGGCCCTTTTCGATGATGGCGATGAGTTGCTCCATACAATGCTCCTAAGAGTCGGTGGGTTAGCAACGATGGTAGCTTTTGGCGTCCGGTTGCCAAAATGTTGACGTTGCCATTTTGCGACACAAAAAAAGACGCGAACCGGTGGTTCCTGTGCCTGCGAACCGTCGATTCCTTACGCGTAAACGTTTGAGCCGCCCGGTGGCTCTGTGTTTGCACAATGGCAACGTTAACATTTGGTAGACAAAAGCCGTTCGGGGAAGCAAAAATGTCGGTGAACGGTAGGTTTTGGGTGGTGAGCGTATGGTGGGGGAGGCGTTGGATATACTTGAAGACGTTTCATTTGACTGCGCAAGGTGCCACCAATGGCATCGTTGACATAGAAAGATCGACCTATGGCCGCTGTTAAAAAATCGGTATCCGTCAAAGACGTAGCGCGCCTCGCGGGCGTCTCGGAGCAGACAGTCTCGCGTACGGTGCACGATTCGCCCAGCGTGCGCCCCGAGACCAAGGAACGCGTGCGTGCCGCCATGCGCGAGCTGGGGTATCGCCCCAATTTTGCCGGTCGATCGTTGCGCCGTGGCAAGTTTAAGACCGTCGGCGTCGCCATGTTCAACATTACCGGCACCGGCAATCTCGACCGTATGGAGGGCTTTGCCGCAGCGGCCGACAAACATGGCTATGCCATCACCCTCACTAAAGTAGACGGGCATCCGTATACCCTCGAGAGCGCATCGTCGCGCATGAGCGCACTGCCGGTGGATGGCATGGTTGTGATTATGAACCGCATGCCGGCGGACTTTGGAACCTTCGAGCCGCTGCCCGGCATGCAGACGGTGCTCGTTACGATGTTGGAGCACCCGCTCTGTTCAACGGTCGATAACGACCAGTTCGATTGTTCGCGCCAGGTGGTCGAGTATTTGCTGGGGCAGGGACACAAGACTGTGCACTTTATCTCGTGTCCCGAGCGCTCGCTTTCGGGCATGCGGCGCGAGGAAGGCTGGCGTGAGACATTGCGTGCGCATGGCATTGAGCCCCCGCAGCTCGTGCGTGGCGACTGGACGGCGCAGAGTGGATATGCTGCCGGCCAGGCGCTTGCGGATGATCCGACCTGCACGGCCATTTATGCCTCCAACGATGCCATGGCATATGGCTGCATCCGTGGGCTCGAGTCGCGCGGGAAGTGCGTGCCCCAGGACGTGAGCGTGGTGGGTGTTGATGACAGCCTGGGCGATATCGTGCCCGATTGTCGCTTGACCACGGTGCGCTTTGACAACAAGCGCGTCGGCATGTGGGCGGTTGACAAGATTGCCGGCGCCGAGGGCGTTGAACCCGGTGTGGAGCACATGCTGTTTCCGGGCGTGCTCGTCGAGGGCGATACGGTGCGCGATGTACGCTAGGGCGCGGGTCTGTTTGGGTTTCCGCTAATTGTGTTCGATATTGTTTAAATTGGTTTAAAAACCGTTCACGGTCGAAAAGTGACCGTTCATAGCTCGAAATTACGTTTTGCGCTGTTCTTTTTTGTTTGAATGTTATTGTTTCTGTCATACACAACGCAGCGCGTATGCCCGGACGCGATGCTCTCCATTGGTTCATATGTGAAAGGAACGCAACATGGCAACCAAAGAAGAAATCTCGATGGTTGGATTCGAGATCGTCGCATACGCAGGTGACGCCCAGACCGATCTGCTTGCAGCGCTCGATGCTGCTCGCGAGGGTGACTTTGAGAAGGCCGAGCAGCTGCACAAGGATGCCAGCGATGCGCTCATCGGTGCCCACGACACGCAGACCAAGCTGCTTTCGCAGGAGGCCGGCGGTGGCGAGATGGAGATGACCTTCATCATGGCTCACGCTCAGGACACTCTCATGACCACTATGATCCTGGAGAAGCAGGCCCGCTTTACCATCGATGCCTACAAGCGCATTGCCGAGCTCGAGGCCAAGCTCGCCTAACGAGCCCTCACAACCAAGTCCCCTTCCAAAAGCTCTGCCGCTACCCGCGGCAGGGCTTTTTCTGTCCTCCTCCAAGTTGCGGTGAAATATAGTCATTGGGGACGTTCTTAAACGACTAGTCATTGGGGACAGTCTTGGTGCGCTCCGTTCGTCCTCCCGTTCGATTTTTGCTCGGTGGGTATACTTCCTTTCGCATTAAACGCCGGACTGAGGAGGTATCCAAATGCCGGATAACGGGTCAATACAAAAAAGAGGCGCGCACGAGATGGCTCATGGGCGTCCTGTCCAGATAACCGAGCACACGACGGTAACCGAGCTGCAGCCCAGTCTGTCCGATGTCGTGTGCGCAAACAAAAAGCTGCAGATTGGCTTTATCGTTGCGCTCGTGGTGCTGGCGCTGCTGTCGGGCTTTGTGGCTCGTCCGCATTTCGCCGATACCAAAACTTGGGACTCCACCATCGAGGTCATCGATCAAAAGAAAGGAAACGTACTGGCGCTCACGACCTCGTGCGTGGCGCTGTCTGCGGGCATTACCGCGCTGCCGGGTGATACGGGAACGCCGGTTGCCGAGCAGCTCGCGCAGCTTTCAGGCAACCTTGGTATCGTGCTTGCCGTGCTATACCTAGAGAAATATTTGCTCACGATTTTGTGGTCGGTTGGCCTGGGCATCTTAATCCCGTTTGCGTTGGCGCTCTTTGCGGTGTCGCTCGGCATTCACGGGCGCTGGAGCACGAGCGCTGTCCTGCGCCGTGTGGCGACGCGCGTGCTGGTGGTTGCCGTGATCGGCATGGCGCTCGTGCCCGCGAGCGTATGGGTGTCGCAGAAGGTCGATGAAACGTATCGCGTAAGTATTGAGCAAGCTGAGCAAAAGGCTGCGGACGCTGCGGACGCGGCCGACACCACGGACAAGTCAGCCGAGACCAGCTCAAAATCGAACAAGAAAAAATCCGAGGCCACGGAGTCCAAAAACGTGCTCGAGCAGTTGACTGATGGGGCATCGAGCCTTGTTACGTCGGTGACCAGCGGCGCCAAGCAGATGACCGATGAGATCGTGCGGCAGGTGACCGATCTGATTGAAGGCGTCATCGTGATGATCGTGACCTCGTGCGTTATCCCGCTGCTGGTGCTCGTGGCGTTCCTATGGCTAGGACACGTGCTGCTGGGGATCGATATTTCCGGCCCGGCGAACTATTTGACGGGCCGTTTCTTGAGTGCTCCTTCCAAGCACGCCAAAAAGGGCGGGCAGTCCGAGTAGCTAAAACAGCTGTATATACCGGGGAATACCGCCGAAGGGCGGCCGAGACGCGTTCTCGGTCGCCCTTTTGTTTGTTGAACACATGGTCGCTGCGTCCGCGCCCGGCTCAAACGGTCAGCAATCATCCGTGAACGGTATTTGTTCAAAAAAGAACAAAGATAAACAAATAGTTGTTGCAGTTACTGTTCGAATGTGTTCAAATAAACATGAACAGTGAAGAACCGCACATTCAGATACCCGGACCTGAACGCGATTCAACACTTCCAAACAGAAACTACGCACCTGCGTATCTCTCAAGGAGGATGTCATGAGGGTTGTAATCGCTTCCGATGCCGACGGTATGTCGATGAAGGAGTCCATCAAGGAGATGCTCATCGCCGACGGTCACGAGGTCGTCGACTATTCCGAGACCCCTGCCGCGGACTTTGTCGATTCCGCGACCGCCGTTGCCAAGGACCTGCTGGAGCACAAGGATTCCCAGGGCTTCGCATTCGATAAGTACGGCGTCGGCTCCTATATGGCCGCCGTCAAGATCAAGGGCATGGTCGTCGCCAACATTTCCGACGAGCGTTCCGCCTACATGACCCGCGAGCACAACGGCTCGCGCATGGTCACCATGGGCCCGGGCGTTGTGGGCACCGAGGTCGCCAAGAAGATCGCCCGCGAGTTCCTGCGCGCCCAGTACGCCGGCGGCCGTCACCAGATCCGTGTCGACATGCTCAACAAGATGGCCTAACGAGAGCCACCGAGAACTCGAACTTCTACCTCAACTTGTGAATTCAGACGAAAGGACGTTCTGATGAAGAAGACCATCGCAATCGGTTGCGACCATATCGTTACGGACGAGAAGATCTATCTGGCCGACCGCCTGGAGCAGGCTGGCTACAAGGTGCTCGACTGCGGTACCTACAGCCACACCCGTACGCACTATCCCATCTACGGTAAGGCCGTGGGCGAGGCTGTTGCCAGCGGCAAGGCCGACTTTGGCGTGGCCCTGTGCGGCACCGGCATCGGCATCACCAACGCCGTCAACAAGGTTCCCGGCGCCCGCTGCGCCCTGGTTCGCGACATGACCTCTGCCCTGTATGCCCGTCGCGAGCTCAACGCCAACATCGTGGGCTTTGGCGGCAAGATTACCGGCGAGTTCCTGATGGCCGATATCATGCTTGCCTTCCTGGAGGAGCCCTACGAGAAGACCCCCGAGCACGATGCCCTGATCGCCAAGATCGACGCCTGCAATAAGGCCGACGCCGAGGCTCAGGCTGACCCGCACTTCTTTGACGAGTTCCTCGAGAAGTGGGACCGCGGCGAGTACCACGACTAAGGGGTTCCGGCGTTCTACCGAACGCCGGACCGGCCGACGCTGCGAAGCCATCTGGCGGGCAATCTGCCGTTCAGCTTCGGCGGCATGACCAGAAGGTCAATGCCGCCTCGCTTCACGGCACCTTGCCTCGCCAGCTGACTTCTCGCTGACGTTGGGGGTACCTGTGGGGTTACCGCTGTTGTTGCGAAGCTTTCTGGTTCAGTAAGCTGCTCCGATAACACGTTTGCTTGCTGAGCTTGTGTGCTTCGCTCTTGGCGGTACTCGGCATTCTGCAGCTTTTCAATTGACGGCTCGCGTTTCTGTAATGGGGCGCGGGCCAGTTTTCTATCAGCCCAATTGGCTTGGCGGGCTTGGCGTGCATTGTTCTTTTGCGTGCGGCGCTGCCTCATTACCTTTGTGCTAAAGGCACGGCGTTCGCAATGGATCGTGCAAGATGATATGTGAAGGAGAAGATTCCCATGGAGTTTGTTCTTGATAACGGTTCTATTCGTGTGGCACTGAGCACGGCTGGCGGATCGTTCACTTCGATTAAAGCCAACGGCCGTGAGTACCTGTGGCAGGGCGACCCGGCGGTGTGGTCGGGCCAGGCACCCATTTGTTTCCCGATCTGCGGCGGCCTTCGTGACGGTCGCGCAATGACCATGGGCGGCCGCGAGGTCAAGCTCGCCCGCCACGGCTTTGCTCGCAAGCAGGAGTGGAAGCTCGAGGAGCAGAGCGACAACATGGTTGTGCTGAGCTTAAGCTCTGCCGACCATGCCGAGTTGCTCGAGCAGTACCCGTATCCGTTTAAGATCGTTGCTCGTTACACGATCGATGCGGAGAAGGTGGCCGTGTCGTACGAGGTGACCAATGAGGGCACCGAGGACATGCCGTTCTTTGTGGGCGGTCACCCTGGCTTTAAGTGCCCGCTTGACGAGGGCGAGTCCTACGACGACTACGAGCTCCGTTTTGAGCAGCGCGAGGCCGCCGAGCTCTGTACTGCCGTTCCCTCGACGGGCCTGATTGATGTTGAGCATCGCAGCAAGAACCCGATGGTTGGCCATGACCTGCCGCTGACCCACGAACTCTTTGACTTCGCAGAGACCATCTTTGACGTGCTCGAGAGCCGCGTGGTTACGCTTACCAAGAAAACCGAGGACAAGGGCGTGCGCCTGACGTTCCCCGATATGCCATACCTGATTGTGTGGAGCAAGCCCGAGGGCGACTTTGTGGCCGTGGAACCGTGGGGCGGCCTGTCCACCTGCTCCGACGAGGACGATATTCTGGAGCACAAGCGCGGCTGCCTGGTGGCCAAGCCGGGAGAGACCGTCACCCGCGGCTTTGAGATCGAGATCCTTTAACGAGCTATCGTATGTTTGGGGCGGGTTATGCCGCCCCGGAACAGGAGTTCAACATGATTCTGACCGTTACCATGAACCCGTCGATTGATACGCGCTATCAGCTCGACAAGCTGATCATCGACGATGTTAACCGTGTGACACCCGAAAAGACCGCTGGCGGCAAGGGCCTCAACGTGAGTCGCGTGCTGCTGCAGCTGGGTGACGACGTGCTCGCGACCGGCCTGCTCGGCGGCCACATGGGTGCCTATATGGCCGAGCTTATGGATGCCGACGGCGTCAAGAACGACTTTGTGCCTATTGCTGGTGAGACGCGCATCTGCCTGAATATCCTGCACGAGGGTAATCAGACCGAGCTGCTGGAGAGCGGCCCGCAGATCGCCCCGGCCGAGCTCGAGGCCTTTACGGCCAAGTTTGCCGAGCTTGCAGCGAAGGCGGACGTCGTGACGCTTTCGGGCTCGCTGCCGCGTGGCGTCGATGCCGGCTACTATGCCGAGCTCGTCAAGATCGCCGAGGAGGCGGGCGCCAAGGTGCTGCTCGATACCTCGGGTGCATCGCTGGAGGCCGCGCTGGAGTCCGACGCTAAGCCTGAGCTCGTAAAGCCCAACCTGACCGAGATTAACGGCCTGCTGGGTACGTCCTTTACGACCGATGATGTCGATGCCCTGCGCGAGGCGCTTGCCGCCGATGACCGTTTTACCGGTATTCCCTGGGTTGTCGTTTCGATGGGCGCTGCCGGTTCGGTGGGCTTCCATGAGGGTCGCGCGTTCCGCGCGAAGACGCCTGCGATTGCGGCTGTGAACGCGACGGGTTCCGGTGACTCGACCATCGCCGGCTTTGCACATGCCATTGCTGCTGGCGCCGACGACGTCACGGTGCTCAAGACCGCCAATACCTGCGGCAAGCTCAACGCCATGGATCCCAAGACCGGCCACCTGGTCATGGACCGCTGGGATGAGATCTTCAACAACGTTGAAGTAACGGAGCTTTAGAGTTACGCTGTTTTACCAAACCGCGTAACGGCTCGACGCTGCGCGGGCCGCATTTGGACAATCTGACGTTCAACTTCAAGGGCGCGACCAGAAGGTCAGCGCCCTTTCGTTTCACGTCACCTTGTCTCAAATGCGGCCCGCTCGCTGTCCGTCCTCTACCTGCGGCGTTGTCTTGCTCCGGATGCGGCAGTTAGGGACGTTCCTTTTCTGCCGGCAGTCTGGGACATTCCTTGGGGTAGTCATTGGGGACGTTCTTGAATGACTAGTCGTTTAAGAACGTCCCCAATGACTACACTCAAAAACGGCGCCCGTCGGCGATGTTGCCGGCGGGCGCCGTTGTCGTGTGGGCGGTTATGTCGTGTGGACTGCCGTTGAGCGTTCGGGTCTGTGCTCTACAGTGAGTCGATAAAGCGCTGTTGGGCGGCGCGGCCGGCTTCGTCCCACTTAAAGACGCCGGCGTTGTCGAGCACGTGGCCAAACACCACGCCGACCTCCTCGTGCAGGATATCGATGGCGTTGTCCGCCGTAAGCTCGTCGGAACGGCGGGCATAGACATCCTCGGCCCACGCGGCATGGCTGCGGCAAAGATCATCGCCCTCGAGCGCGCCGGCAAGGTCGTAGCTGGCATCCGCCTTGGCCGCCAGCAGGTGCTCGCGGACAGCGCCGAGCTCGGGAACCAGGCGCGGCGGAAGAATGGCCAGGCCCATAACCTCGATCAGGCCGATGTTCTCCTTCTTAATGTGGTGATACTCGGCATGCGGGTGGAAAACGCCCAGCGGATGCTCGTCGGTCGTGATGTTGCAGCGAAGCGCCAGGTAGGCCTCGTAGATCTCGCCGCCGGCGTTGCCGCGGGAGTCGACGCGGCGGATGACGGGCGTCACGGTGTTGTGCGCTACGCCGTCGGCCGTGTGCGCGACGACGCCAACCGACTCATCGGTCCACTCGCGCCAGGCGAGGATAATCTTCTCGGCAGCGTCGAGCAGCTGAGCGCGGTCATGCGAGCGCAGGCGCAGCACCGAGAGCGGCCACCGCAGCACGGTACCGCTGACTTGGTCAAAACCGGGCACGCTAAACTGCAAGACCTCGGCGGCATGCATCATGGGGAACTCGTGTGCGCCACCCTGGAAGTGGTCGTGCGACAGAATCGAGCCGCCCACGATGGGCAGGTCGGCGTTGGAGCCGATAAAGTAGTGCGGGAACAGGTCCACAAAGTCGAGCAAACAGGAGAGGCTCTTGCGATCCACGTGCATCGGACGATGCTCGGAGCTCATGGCAATGCAATGCTCGTTAAAGTACGCGTACGGGCTGTACTGGAAGCCCCAGCGCTCGCCGTCGAGCTGGATGGGGATAACGCGCAGATTCTGGCGGGCGGGGTGAGCGCCGCCGTCGGCTGCGGCGGAGCGTCCGGGGTAGCCCTCGTTTTCGATGCAGAGCTGACAGGCGGGATACTTCTCGCCCGTGTTTTTGGCGGCACCGGCTGCGGCAATATCGCGCGGGTCCTTTTCGGGCTTTGACAGGTTGATGGTGATCTCCAGGTCACCCCAGTTGGTGGAAGTGCTCCATTTGATGTTGCGCGCGATGGCGGCGCGGCGCACGTAACCGGCGTCACAGCACAGGCCGTAGAACCAGTCGGTCGCGGCGCGGGGCTCGTTGACGCCCATGCGGCCGTTGAATTCCTCGTTTACAACCGAAGGTCTCGGCATCAGCGCGCCCATGATGCGCATGGCGATGCGGTCGCGGCCCGATGCCGTGTCCTCGGCGGCACCGCTGGCAACGGCGACCTCGGAAAGCGCGGCAAGCGTGCCCTCCAGGTCAAAATCGGGGAGCGTATCGGGGTGCAAGAGCGAGAGCTTCTCGTTCTGCAGCGCCCAGGTCATGTTGAGCGCGGGACCCGTGGCGCCTATGCACTCCAGAATGGTGTTGTATGCCCAGATGCGATCGTCCTGGCCGATCATCGATCGGTGGATAGCGTATTCGATCAGGTTCTGCGCGGCCTCGCGCACGTCAGTCATTACAGCCATGCCGCGTAAGCCCCCTTGTCAGATATGGCGTAGTGACGGGCAGAGCCCTTGCCCAGCCAGCCGTTCATCTTGGTAATGAAGGTGTCGACCAGATCGAGCGGCACAAAGGCCTGGATGGTGCCACCAAAGCCGCCGCCGTGGATGCGGACGGCGCCGCGGCCGTCAAGCACATGCTCGGCAAGAGCAAGCGCGTACATGGAAGGTTGCTCGGCACCCAGTTTGGCAACAACGTTCTGCAGGTACATGGCAGAGCTGGCGCCGGACTCGCGCGTCAGGACCAGGAACTGGTCAATGTCACCGGCGTTCAGGGCCGCCCAGCGCTTATCGACCAGGCCGTTCTCGTACCAGTAGTGAACGGCGCGCAGGCAGGCACGGTCGCCCAGCTTGGCGCGCAGCTCGGGGAGCTTGGCGTCAAAATCGGCAACGTTTACCTCGCACAGGCGTGCCTTGCCAAACTCGGCGGCGACGTCTTGCATCTCGCGCGGAACGGCGGCGTAGTCGTCGGTGGCTGCCACGTGGTCGGCGCCGACCTTAACGAGCACGAGCGCATAGCCGTGATCCTCAAAGTTGAGCTCGAGCTTCTGGGTCTTAGGCTGAGCCTGGTCCTCAAAGTCCATGTAGGCAAGGCCGCCCAAGCAAACGGCGGCCTGGTCCATAAGACCGCAGGGCTTGCCATAGTAGTTGTTCTCGGTGCGCTGGCTCATCTGGGCGAGTGCGACGGGCTCAATTGCGGGTGAGCCCCAGAGGGTTTCCATGGCGCGGCCGTATGCCGCCTCGACAGCAGCAGAACTCGAAAGACCGCCGCCCGAAGGGACAGAGCAGGTAAAGGCAAAGTCGAAGCCCTTGGGCTCAACACCAAGCGCTGCGACCTCGTGGGCCATACCACGCACGAGGCTTGCGGACGTGCCCTTCTCGGACTCCTGAACATCCAGCGTGTCGAGCGTGATCTCAAACGTAGGATAGCCCTCGTCGGCGACACGGACCTTGTTGGAGTCGGTTGCCACGGCGATGCCGTCGACGGCGACATCGAGCGAGCCGGCGATAACGTGACCGCCCTCGTGATCGGTGTGATTGCCGCTGATCTCGGAACGCCCGGGCGCGTGTACGTAGAGCACCTGGCGGTCGCCGATGGGGCCAAACTCCTCCTCGAACAGCCTGGTGAGCGTGGTGAGTGTCTTTTCGTCGGGGGCGGTCATATGGGTCCTTTCCTTGACGCGGGAGAGATTGGTCCGTGTCATTATGAGTACGTTAACAATTTTGAGCACCACAAACCAGACGGTCGCAGCGCTGCACGTTAATAGGTATGTTAACGTACTCATAACACAACGCATATCTATTTCTGAGAATCTGGTAATCGGTAGATTTTCGGCCGTGAACGGTGTAGCCGTATGGACATATGGAGCAAAAGAACCGCTGATAGAAAAAGTAGAGTACGTTAACATGCGTCCGACGATAGCGGGCCTCGGTGCGGGGCGTGCTTCCGCTCGGGCCGACATTCACGCTATTCAGATCTTGCGAGAGCGAAGGTGATTTTGTGGCAAGGCGCCCTTCCAACGATACAGGTACGCGCCCGGTTTCCATGGCCGACGTTGCCCGCGCTGCCGGTGTTTCGCAGCAGACGGTTTCGCGCGTTGCCAACGGCCTTCCTAACGTCAACGAGCAGACGCGCCAGCGCGTGCAGGCCGCTATGCAAGAGCTCGGATTTCGTCCGAGTTATGCCGGTCGCTCGCTGCGCGACGGCCGTTACCATTCGGTCGGTCTGTGCGTCAACGATGTCACCAAGTTTGGCAACCTCTCAATGATCGATGGCATCGCCAGCGCTGCTCGCGAGCATAATTGCGCCATCACGCTGGTCGAGATGTCCAAGACCGAGGAGTTTTCGCTTGCCGAGGCAACGCGTCGTATGGCCGCGCTGCCCGTGGACGGCATCATTATCGGCATGAGTCGTATGGCTCCCGATTTTGAAACGTTTGATCCACTGCCGGGCATTGGCACGGTCATCGTTACCATGTACGCGCACCCGCGGGTGACCACGGTCGATTCCGACCATTACGGCTGCTCGCTATTGCTTATGGATCACCTGTTTGAGCTGGGGCACGAGCAAATTCGCTATATTGGCGGCCCGTCGTTCTCGGTCGACGAGCAATTTCGTCGCGCCGGTTGGCAGGATGTACTCGAGCGTAATCACATCGAGCCGGCAGAGCCGCTCGAGGGCGACTGGTCTGCCAACAGCGGCTACGAGGCCGGCAGGTACCTGGCCGAGCACGATCGCACCATGACGGCGATCTATGCGGCAAACGACCAGATGGCAAATGGCGCGATTGCAGCGCTGCGCGATAGCGGTCTGCGCGTGCCCGAGGACGTGAGCGTGGTGGGCGTCGATGACTCGCTCGACGACTTTGTCGCGCATAACGAGCTCACGACTGTGCGATTCGATCTGCATCAGCGCGGACGCGAGGTATTCGAGCATGCGGTTCCCGAGGCAGGTACGGCGGGCAAAACCGTTGCTATTCGTATTCCCGGCCAGCTCATCGTTCGACATACCACGGCAGCTCATCGCGTATAGTTTTTGCAGGTCAACGGCGGTATATTCCGCCTAAATAACAATCGGTAAGGTTGCCGGCAGATAGCTGTGGCTCTAAAGACGAGTGCTATGATAGACGAGCTCTTTTGTCTATCTAGGAGGCTTTGCCTGATGGAGATCACCAAGGATATCCGCTACATTGGCGTCAACGATCACGACATTGACCTGTTCGAGGGCCAGTACGACGTGTCCGAGAACGGTATGGCATATAACAGCTACGTTATCTTGGGCGATAAAATCGCTGTCGCCGATTCGGTCGACGCTGGCTTTGTCGACGAGTGGCTCGGTAACCTCGAGACCGTGCTCGATGGCCGCACGCCCGACTACCTGGTTGTCCATCATATGGAGCCCGATCACTCCGCCGGTATCGCCGCCTTTATGGAGCGCTATCCCCAGGCGCAGATTGTGGCCAGCATGGGTGCTTTCCGCATGATGGTCAACTACTTTGGCACCGACTTCCCCGAGCGTAAGATGGTCGTCAAAGATGGCGACGTGCTCGATCTGGGCGGTCACAGCCTGACGTTTGTCGGCGCCCCCAACGTGCACTGGCCCGAGGTGCTTTTCTCCTACGAGTCCACCGACAAGGTGCTCTTTAGCGCCGACGGCTTTGGCAAGTTTGGCGCCAACGACATCGAGGATCCCGAGGGCTGGGCTTGCGAAGCGCGCCGTTACTACTTTGGCATCGTGGGAAAGTTCGGCAAGTTTGTGCAGGCCGTGCTTAAGAAGGCCGCCAATCTGGACATCCAGATTATTTGCCCGCTTCACGGTCCTGTTCTTAGCGAGAACCTGGGCTATTACCTCGACACCTACAACACCTGGTCGAGCTATCAGCCCGAGGACGAGGGCATCACGATTGCCTATGCGAGTGTGTATGGTCATCTGAAGGCTGCCGTTGAGGAGCTCGCTTCTGCGCTCGAGGCCCGCGGTCAGAAGGTCTCCGTCTTTGACCTAGCTCGCGACGATATGGCCGAGGCGGTTGAGGATGCGTTCCGCTATGACCGTCTGGTGCTCGCTTCCATTACCTATCAGGGCGAGATCTTCCCGTTCGTGAGCACCTTTATCCATACGCTTGCCGAGCACGCCTATCAGAACCGTACGGTGGCACTCGTCGAGGCCGGCTCCTGGGCGCCCACCGCTGCCAAGGTTATGACCAAGGAGCTCGAGGGCATGAAGGACATCACCCTGGCGCAGAACAAGGTGACCGTGCTGGGTTCGCTCAACGACGCCTCGCGCGCTCAGATCGAGGTCCTTGCTGACGAGCTGTCCAAGTAGCGATATCTCGCTTTTAACGAGCAAAACCACCACAAAGGTACCTTTGTGGTGGTTTTTGTTTAAGCGCCGGCGATGACGAGATTCGGGCGGGCGTCGTCGGCGGTCTCGGCGATTGAGGTGGCGACGGCGCCATCGGGATCACAGTCCATCACGATGGTGTCGACGTCGGCAAGCTCGGCAAAACGATACATACCGCGTCCGTTAACCTTGCTGGCGTCCATGAGGGCGACGCTTTGATGGGCTGCGGCGATCATAGCCGTTTTGGTCTCAGCCATCTGGGGAAAGTCGGTCGTAAAGCCGCAGCCGGGAACAAAAGCTCCAGGGCACATGACGGCAAGATCGGCGTGGACCATTTGGAGCGCCTGCATAGTGAGCGGTCCGTACAGATAACGATGGCCTTTGCGCAGCGCCCCGCCCGGCATGACGACATCGACTGAGGGCATGCTCTCGTCGATGTAATCGGCAATGGTAATGTCGGCCGTGATGACGGTGATACCGTCGCGCTGATCGAGGAGCCGGACGAACTCGAGCGCCGTGGTGCCCGAGTCGACGAGCAACGTGTCGCCGTCACTGACGAGCTCGATGGCGCTTTGCGCGATGGCCTGCTTGGCGGCGACGTTGACATTGATGCGGCGATCCTGCGTGGAGACGGTTAGGCGTTTGTGGAGCGACACAGCGCCGCCATGTGTGCGGCGCAGCTTGCCTGCTTCGGCGAGCGCGTCTAGGTCGGCGCGGGCGGTGACGGAGGACACGCCAAAGGTCTGGGCGATTTCTGCTACCTGCACCGAGGCGTTATGCTCAAGCATCTCCATGATGGCGGCACGACGCTCATCGGCGAAGGCTCGGGTTGTTACATGGGCCATAGCTGCTCCATCCTCAACTGAAATTTGCAGGAATTGTGTTGAGTCCATTTTCGTTCATTTTCTTTTTGAGTAAGAAAACACCTTTCGATTACTTATCTTTTCTATAAAAGAAAGATGATTCGCTTGAAAACTGCAATGTCGTATAGAGGAATCCGGTGCGAATCTCTTCCGTTTGCTTTTCAAAAACGAGCGTCTTGACCTGTGTGCCGGTGATATCTCATGCGTGCGACACCATCGATTTTCATACAATGAGCGCAGCAAAACGCAAGGTAAAACGCCTTGTGAACAACTACGCCCGATGTCCGGATGCGGGCGAGGGAGAGGAGCAAACGCTCATGGCACTTGTTACCACCGAAAAGATGCTCAAGGACGCTCAGGCCGGCCACTACGCCGTCGGCGCGTTCAACGTCGAGAACCTCGAGTTTGTTATGGCCGTTCTGGCCGCTGCCGAGGAGACCAAGTCCCCCGTCATCATGCAGACCACCCCGGGCACCATCAAGACCGCTGGTCTGGACTACTTCTACGGCATGGTCAAGGCTGCTGCCGAGCGCGCTTCCGTGCCCGTCGCTCTGCACCTCGATCACGGCGATGGCTATGACCGCTGCATGCAGGCTTTCCGCACGGGCTACACCTCTGTCATGATCGACGGTTCGCACGAGTCCTTCGAGGACAACATCGCCCTGACCAAGTCCGTCGCCGATGCTGGCCGCGCCATGGGCGTGCCCGTCGAGGCAGAGCTCGGCAAGGTTGGCGGCAAGGAGGACGACGGTCCCGCGGTTGAGGGCGAGAGCCCCTACACCGATCCGGCTGAGGCCAAGGAGTTCGTCGAGCGCACTGGCTGCACCTCTCTCGCTATTGGCGTTGGCACCAGCCACGGTGTGTACACGAGCGATCCGCACATCGAGCAGTCCGTGGTCAAGGCCATCCGCGACGCCGTCGACGTGCCGCTGGTTCTGCACGGCACCTCCGGTGTGCCCGATGAGCAGGTTGCCGAGGCTGTGAAGAACGGCATCTGCAAGGTTAACTACGCCACCGAGCTGCGTCAGGCCTACACCAAGGGCTTCATGGCCTACATGGCCGAGAACCCCGCCTGCTTCGATCCCAAGAAGCCGGCCAAGGAGGGCATGCGTGAGATCACCGAGCTGGTTAAGATCCGCATGACCAACCTTAACTCTGTGGGCAAAGCAGAGTAACAGCAAGGGTACTCCGACTCGCTACATATCCCGGGGAGGGACGAGGGCTTAGTTCCCCAATCGTCCTCGGGCATGCAAAAAGCCTCGCTGCGCACTTCGTGCGGCGAGGCTTTTTGCCCCCTGCGGAAAGATTGGGGAACTAAGCCCTGGTCCCTCCCAGGTTGACCTACTCGAGGTCGTCGCCCTTGTGGCGTTAGGGCGGAAATGGGTGGGGCGTTAGGGCTTCTTTGCTGATGGGGGATTAGTATGCCCGGGCTTGGTTGGGGAATGCCTGGTCTAGTGAGGCTTGGAGTTTTTCGAAGGATGTCTGCAGGTTGAGGTGTTGGTCTGCAGAGCGTTTGGCTTTTGTGGTGGGGGAGTCGAGGAGGCCGTTTCTCTGTGTCGGGGGGAAGAAGAAAAGGTCTGCATGTTTTAGGGATGGCTGCTGTGCTGCGTCATTGGAAGAATGCATGCTTATGCGGCCTCCTCGATGTCCACCAAAAGGTTGCGCACGGGGTGTGCTGCTAGGTCCCGTGCGTTGGCAGTATTATGCCGCGGCTGTCGCAAAGAAGGGCTAAAGAAAGGCTTAACCTGGTTTGATGTTACGATGAAACCGCAGGTCAAAGCCATCGAGTAACACTCTTGAAAGGTTTTGAGCTTAAGGGCTTTCTAAGGTTTGTGGTGCGGATGTGGCGCGGACGTGCGGGGCGTGTGGACGGCTCGTTCCTAGCGCTGCGGCTCTGCGGTGCGCACCTGCTCGATGACCTTTTCCATCGTGGCGTCGATGCGGTCTTTTTTGAGTTCGCATTCCCAGATGGTTATGGGCGTCCAGCCCATTTGAGTGAGTGCTGCCACGGCAGCGCGGTCGCGCTCGACGTTGCGACGGAACTTTGCCTCCCAAAACTCAACGTTGCGCTTGGGCTGGCTAGGGTTGCACTTAGGGCAGCGATGCCAAAAGCAACCGTTGACGAAGATGGCGATCTTGCGGCCGGGGAAGGCGATGTCGGGCTTGCCGGGAACCTTCCATTCCAAGCGATAACCCGTAAGGCCCGCTGCGCGCAGGCGCTGTCGTACGAGCAGCTCGGGCTTGGTGTTGGCGCGCTTGTTGCCCTTCATGGACTTTTTGATGGCGGCGCGACGGCGTACCAGTTCGCGCTCGTCAGCGGAGAGGTCCGAGGTATCGATGCCGTCGAGCAGACCTGGTTTGGGGCGCTTTTTGCTACGGCGCTTAGGTGTGCGCTTGGGCTTGGTGGCGGGCTCGTCGGTCGTGGCGGCCTCGGTATCTTTGGCAGCGCCGTTGGCCTCAAGCCGATCTTCCTTCAGCTCAATCAGGGCATCGATAAGCCCCTTGTCGGCGGGCATCCATTCCACCGTGGCAAGCGAGGTGCGCGGAATCCAGCGGATATCGAGCTGGCGGTCGTGCTTCTGAGGCTCATCGGATTCATCGGCGAGCGAGCAGTAGTAGCACTCCATGGAGAGATGAAAATCGGGGTAGTCATACTCAACGGTATAGAAATCGCGCAGGTTGGTGACTTTGACCTGCAGCTCTTCCATGAGCTCGCGGCATACGGCGTCCTCGGGCGTCTCGCCGCGCATGAGCTTGCCACCGGGGAACTCCCAAAGTCCCTGCATGTCGCCATAGCCGCGCTGCACGGCCAGTAGCTCGTCGGATCCTTCCTTGCGAATGATCCCAGCGGCAACATGAACAGTCTTCAACAGGAGTCCTCTCTCAACATCAACACGTGGCAGGGTAGCTACGCGTACCTTACACAACGGTAAGGCAAGCGTAAGCCATATCGATGGTAGCCGACTCGTCTTCTTGCGACTATAGATGCCGTAGACTAATTGCAAGAAAGGACTCGGTATGCAAACCACGCACATGGCGACCCCGGTACTGGAGGCCGCGCATCTCGAAAAGGTATACGGAGCGCTGGGCAACGTGACCCGCGCGCTCAACGACGTCAGCTTTACCGTCAACCGCGGCGAATTTGTTGGCATCATGGGCGCTTCGGGCTCGGGCAAGTCGACGTTGCTCAACTGCGTGTCGACCATCGATAGCGCCACAAGCGGCACGATCCGCATCAACGGCCAGGACGTAACGCGCATGAAGCAGGCTAAGCTTTCGCAGTTCCGCCGCGAGGAACTCGGCTTTATCTTCCAGGACTCCAACCTGCTCGATACGCTCACGGCACGCGAGAACATCGCCCTGCCGCTCACCATCGCCCGCACAAACTCGGCAGAGATCTCGACCCGCGTGCAGGATGTGGCAGCGCGCCTGTCCATCAGTCAGGTGCTCGACAAGTATCCCTACCAGATGTCCGGCGGTCAGCAGCAGCGCGTCGCCGCGGCTCGTGCGCTTGTCACCGACCCTACCATGATCATGGCCGACGAGCCCACCGGTGCCCTCGATTCCAAGAGCGCTCGCCTGCTGCTCGAGAGCCTGGAGGCCCTCAATCGCCGCCTGCGCGCCACCGTGCTCATGGTCACGCACGACAGCTTTGCCGCCAGCTACACGAGTCGTGTGCTGTTTATTCGCGACGGCAAGATCTTCACTGAGCTGCGCCGCGGCGACACCGACCGTCGCGAGTTCTTCGACCGCATTATGGAGGTCGTTGCCATGATGGGCGGTGAGGGCTCCGATGCTCTGTAAACTCGCTTGGGGCAACGTCCGCCGCGCCGGCCGCGACTACCTCGTCTACCTTTTGACGCTCACCCTGGGTGTCACGGTCTTCTATGCCTTTAACACCATCTCGATGCAGGTCGACATCGCCGGAATCGATGAAAAAGGCTTGGCGCAGGTAATGGGCAGCATGCTCGGCGACCTGACGTACTTTTTGGCCGGTGTCATGGCCTTTTTAATGGTGTATGCCAATAACTTCATCATGAAACGCCGCAAGAAGGAGTTTGGCCTGTACCAGGTGCTCGGCATGGGGCGCGGGCGCGTCGCCACGATCATGGCGCTCGAGACGGTGATTGTCTCGGTCGGCGCCTTTGTCGCCGGCATTGTGCTGGGTGTGGGACTCTCCCAGCTCATGACGTTCTTTACGGCCTCGCTCTTTAAGACGCAGATCGCCAATTTCCACTTCTTTTTCTCGGTGCATGCGTTCAACCTGACCCTTGTCTGCATGCTCGTGATGTTTGTGCTCACGCTACTGCTGAACCTTCGCGCCGTGCGTCGTACCAAACTTATCGAGCTTATGGGTGCCGAGCGTCGCAACGAGAGTATCAAGACACGCAACCCCTGGATTGCGATTGCCATCTTTGCCGTGGGCGTGGCGCTTGTGGGCGTGGCCTATTACCGTCTGCTACGTGATGGGTTCCCGCTAACCGCGACGGACAGCAAGCTGCAAGAGGCCATGAACCAGTTTGGTATTACGACCGCTATGGTTACCGTGGGCACCTTTGCCCTGTTCTGGGGACTCTCGGGCATGCTCATCAAGCTGCTGCAGAGCCTGCGCGGCGTGTATTGGCGCGGCCTCAACATGTTTACCGTGCGCCAGCTTGCGGCCAAGGTCAACACGGTGTGCTTTTCGATGGGCGTCATTGCGATGCTCCTGTTTTTGGCCATCACCTCGGTGACGTGCGGTATGTCGATTGCCAACGTGATGAACGAAAACCTGGAGCGCTATAACCCTGTTGATGTGTCTCAGACGTATGTCTATTACACGCCCGATACGCTCGACTACTACAAAGGGTACAAAGGGTATGTCAATCCGTCTGAGGCCGATCGCATGGTGCTGGCCGATACAACGGTCGATTTGTACCCCGCATGGCACGGTAAGGGCAAGTCGGCGGGCAACAACAACGAGACCGGCAAGAAGGTCAATATCGCCGATGTTGCCGGTGAACATGTGCAGATCGATTCGTATCTGAGTTACCCGTTTGGCGGTTCGGATCCTTCGGTGACCCCAAGTGAGATGTGCAAGATCATGGGCGAAAAGCTTCCCAAGGCGTTCGGGGGTAGCAATGCCGATACGATGGGTCTGTTTGTGACGCCGGCGAGCCAGTACAACAAACTGCGTCAGATGATGGGCGAGGAGCCGGTGCACATCGGTCACGACCAGTATCTGCTCACATGTGATATGGGCGGCGAGCTGGTCGACCTGTACACCAAGTATATGGCTGGCGGCCACGCCCTTACCTTGGGCGGGCATACGCTCAAGCCCGCAACCGATAAGTCGGACGAAGATACGGCGGCCATCGCCAACTCGGCGATGGGCAGCAATCCGGGTACCGTCGTCGTTGCCGACGAGCTGTTGTCCCAGCTTAATCTGCAGCCGTATTCCAGTAGCCTGCTCGTTAACTACAAACAGGGGATGGATACGACCGAGGCAGACGAGAGCATTAAACACACTCTGCTCGACAATCTGCTCGTTGACGGCAAGGAGCCGGGGTCGTGGGGAATCTTTATCACACGCTCCGAGATGTACACGCAAGCAGCGCAAATGAACGGTCTTATTAGCTACCTAGCCATCTACATCGGCTTTGTATTGGTCGTTGCATGCGCGGCGATTCTGTCGATCCAGCAACTCTCCAACGTGGCCGACGGCAGCCGCAGCTATCGTGTGCTGGCACAGATCGGCTGCGACGACCGCCAGATTCGCCATTCGGTGATGGCGCAGCAAGCGGTATTCTTCCTGTTCCCGCTGGCAGTGGGCTTGGCGCACTCCTTTGTGGCGCTTAAGGTGATCATCGAGATGGTGAGCATATTCGGAAATATGAGCATCGGCGGCACCGTGGGCCTCACCTGTGCAATCTTCCTGGCAGCATACGGTGGCTACTTCCTGGTGACCTACCTCATGAGTGCCGGCATGGTACGAGCCGCCATCGCCACCCGCTACAGCGAGTAACCTGCCTAGCGAAAAGTAAAATCATCACAGGTTGAGCATAAGTCAGCGAAAGCGCCCCTAGGTGAGCAAGGTGACGTGAAAGAGGAGGGAAGCGTACTTTGGTACGCGACCGACGATTGAATGTCAGATTGCCGCCTAGGGGCGCTTGCAGCGTCGAGCCGTTACGCGGTTTGGCAAAACCGCGTAACTAAATACGCTCTGCGATCTCGTGGATGAGGTAGTCGGTCTTTTCCCAGCCCAGGCACGGGTCGGTGATCGACTTGCCAAAGACACCGCCGTCGACCGGCTGGTTGCCATCCTCCAGGTAGGACTCGATCATAAAGCCCTTGACCAGCTTGGAGATGGACTCGTTGCGGCGGCAGCTGTCGAGCACCTCCTTGCAAATGCGATACTGCTCCAGCGGACGCTTGCCCGAGTTGTCGTGGTTGCAGTCGATGACCGCTGCCGGATTGGCATAGCCGGCATGCTCGGTATAGCGTTCGGCCAGGCGTTCCAGGTGTTCGTAGTGGTAGTTGGGGTAGGTGCGCCCATCGAGACCGATGTAGCCACGCATAACGGCGTGTGCGAGCGGGTTGCCGTCGCACTCGACCTCCCAGTTGCGGAAGATGAAGCTCTGGTGCGCCTGCGCGGCGTAAATGGAGTTGAGCATAACGGTGGTAGAGCCGGCAGTGGGATTCTTCATGCCGACGGGTACCGAAATGCCGCTCGACACCAGGCGATGCTCCTGGTTCTCGACCGAGCGTGCGCCCACGGCAACATAGCTCAGCAGGTCAACGAGGTACTGGTAGTTGGACGGATAGAGCATCTCGTCGGCGGTGAAGAAGCCCGTTTCCTCAATAACGCGCAGGTGCATATGGCGGATGGCCTTGACGCCCTCGAGCAGATCGTCGGGAGCCTCGGGGTTGGGGTTGTGCAGCAGGCCCTTGTAGCCGGTGCCCTTGGTGCGCGGCTTGTTGGTGTAGACGCGCGGAATGATGATGAGCTTGTCCTTGACCTCCTCGGCGGTCTTGGCCAGTCGGTTCATGTACTCAAGCACCGAATCCTCGCGGTCGGCAGAGCACGGGCCGATGATAAGCACCTTGCGTGCGTCCTCGCCGGTAAAGACTTTGGCGACCTCGGCGTCAAATGCCTGCTTTTTGGCGGTAAGCTCGGCAGAAAGTGGCATTTCCTCGCGGATCTCCATGGGGATCGGCAGCCTGCGTTTGAATTCCATGGCCATAGGGGTCTCCTCAATCTATAGAAAGAGCAATAAGCGTATTGTCGAATGCTCGGCATTATCCGCTGTCGCACGCTAAAGTGCAAGCCCTTGTCACCCCGAAACCTACCAAAAAGGGACAGGTTTATTTTGGCAGGTTTTATCTGGGTAAACGTCGGCGGATGCCGGGAGGGAGCGGCGCCGCGCGGGACCCTAAGGCTGCTGTCGGTTCCCTAGGAAATACCCTGTGGGCAAAAAATGCCAAATATGAGTAAGGTTGCTATCTTAGTATCATATTGCCTTCGCAAAATAATAGACATAACAGCAAAATATGTTCATTAACGCAAACACATATAAGTCCGCTATGGTGCTGTTTGATCAATTTAGGGACGCGTGTAAGCCGTGGGAGCGGCATTTGAGGCGGTTTTGGCTGTTACTAAAAAGGTAACAGTACTCATATTTGCCCTTTTTTGCCCACGGGGTCTGGAAAGCGCCGTCAGTGAGGTCTCAGGGAAGGCGTTTCGAGGCTCGAAGGACACAAAACGGGGGCGCAGGTTGTCCTGCGCCCCCGTTTTCTTGGCATTGCGGTTGTTTGCCGCCGGTTTTTACGCCGCTTCGTCGAACTGCGAGTTGTACAGGTCGGCGTAGAAGCCGCCCTGGGCGAGCAGCTCGTCGTGCGTGCCCTTCTCGACGATGTCGCCGTCGCGAATCACCAAGATCACGTCGGCGTTGCGGATCGTGGACAGGCGGTGCGCGATGACAAAGCTGGTGCGGCCCTGCATCAGCGCATCCATGGCGCGCTGAATGAGCTCCTCGGTACGGGTATCGACGTTGGAAGTCGCCTCGTCCAGAATCAGTGCCGGGCGGTCGGCCAAAATGGCACGGGCGATGGTCACGAGCTGGCGCTGACCCTGCGACAGGTTAGTGCCCTCCTCGTTGATCATAAAGTCGTAGCCGCCGGCGAGCGTATGGATAAAGTGGTCGCAGCGTGCGGCGCGTGCGGCGGCCTCGACCTCGGCATCGGTCGCATCGGGGCGTCCGTAGCGGATGTTCTCGCGGATGGTGCCGTTAAACAGCCAGGTGTCCTGCAGCACCATGGCAAACTCGCCGCGCAGCGCCGCGCGGTCCCAGTCGCGCACGTCGACGCCTTCGACGCGCAGCGAACCGCCGTCCACGTCGTAAAAGCGCTGCAGCAGCTTAATGAGCGTGGTCTTGCCGGCGCCGGTGGGGCCGACGATGGCAATGGTTTGGCCGGGCTTAGCCTCGCAGCTAAAGTCGTGGATGATGGTCTTGTCGGGCGTGTAGCCAAACTTGACATGGTCAAACTCCACGTGGCCGGGGCGCTTCTCGGGAATCTGCGCGTCGGCCTTCTGCTCCTCCTCGGGCGCGGCCAGGAACTCAAAGACGCGCTCGGTAGCGGCAGCCATCGACTGCATCGTGTTGCTCACGTTGCCCAGCTGCTGCACGGGTTGCGTAAAGTTTCGAACGTACTGGATAAAGCTCTGGATGTCGCCGGGCGTGGCATTGCCGGTCAGCGCGAGCTGCGCGCCCACCACGACGACGCCCACGTAGCCCATGTTGCCCACCAAGCTCATAAGCGGCATCATCAGGCCCGACAGGAACTGCGAGCGCCAGCCACTAATAAAGAGGCGGTCGTTTTGACGGTCGAACTCTTCAATCGAGGCCTCGGCGCGGTCGAACACCTGAATGACGTTCTGGCCGGCAAAGTCCTCCTCGATAATGCCGTTGACGGCGCCCAGAACCTGCTGTTGCTCGCGGAAGTACGGCTGCGAGAAGTGAATCATCACGGTCAAGATAATCGCGGCGGCCGGCAGCGTGAGCACGGTGACGCCGGTAAGCGGCAGGCTGATCGAAAGCATCATGACGAGCACGCCGATAATCTGCGTCACCGACGTGATGAGCTGCGTCACGCTCTGGTTGAGCGACTGACCCAGCGTATCGACGTCGTTGGTGATGCGGCTGAGTACGTCTCCCTTGCTGTGGCCGTTGAAGTAACTCATCGGCACGACGGCAATCTTGGCGGCAATCTCCTTGCGCATGCGGTAGCAGATCTTTTGCGTGACACCGGTCATGAGCCAGCCCTGGATCAGGCTGCAGGCAGAGCTCGCCAGATACAGGCAGAGCAAAAAGCCGAGCGTCTTAGCGATCCAGTTAAAGTCGACATCGCCGGTGCCGTTGACCTTGGCAACCAGGCCCTCGAACAGCTTGGTGGTAACCTGACCGAGCATCTTGGGTCCCACAATATTAAAGATGACCGAGCACACGGCAAAGGCGACGGCGGCAAACACGGCAATCTTGTGCTGGCCGATATAGCCGAGCAGCTGCCTCATGGTGCCCTTAAAGTCCTTGGCCTTTTCGCCGCGACGCATGCCGCCCATGCGGCCCATGGGACCACGCTGGCGGGTGGGCTTGGGAATCTGAGCCTTGGTCTCGTCTGCCATTAGCGCTCGCCTCCTTCCATGACGGCTGCAATTTCTTCTTGGGTAAGCCCCAGCTCCTCGGCGGAAAGCTGCGACTGTGCGATCTCCAGGTACGCCGGGCAGCTGCGCAGCAGCTCCTCGTGCGTGCCGGTGCCCACTACGTGGCCGTCGTCGAGCACGATGATCTGGTCGGCGTGCATGATGGTCGCGATGCGCTGGGCCACGACCACGAGCGCGGCGTCGGTAACGTTTTTGGCCAGCTCCTCGCGTAGGCGCGCGTCGGTCTTGTAGTCGAGGGCACTAAACGAGTCATCGAACACCACGACCTCGGGCTTTTTGGCCAACGCGCGGGCGATGGCCAGACGCTGGCGCTGACCACCCGAAACATTGGAGCCGCCCTGGCTGATAGGGGAGTCGTACCCGTCCTCGCGCTCGGCGATAAAGTCCTCCGCCTGGGCGACGCGTGCTGCCTGGCGCATATCCTCGTCACTCACCATGTCGCCGGCAAACTTGAGGTTGCTCTCGACGGTACCCGAGAATAGACGACCCTGCTGCGGAATATAACCGATGCGGCGGCGCAGCTCGGAAAGTGTCATGTCGCGCACATCGATGCCGTCGAGCGAAATGCTGCCGCCCGTGACGTCGTACAGGCGCGGAATCAGCTGCACGAGCGTGGACTTGCCCGAGCCCGTGGAGCCAATAATGCCGAGCATCTGACCGGCATGCGTGGTGAAGTTCACGCCGCTGATGACGTCGGCGCGGGCATCGGGATACTGGAAGCTCACGTCGCGGAAGGTGAGCTCGCCGCGCGGCGCGCTGGCCGCGGGCAGTTTGGGCGAGACGGGGTCGTTGATGCTGGTGGGGCAAGTGATGACCTCTTCCACGCGCTCGGCTGCGACCTCGGCACGGGGCAGGATAACCGAAACCATGGTGAGGATCATAAACGCCATGACGATCTGCATGGTGTAGGAGATAAACGCCATCATGTTGCCGACCTGCATCACGCCGTCGGACACGCCCTGGGCGCCAAACCAGACGATAAGCACGGTGATGCAGTTCATGACGAGCATCATGAGCGGCATCATAAAGCTCATGGCGCGGTTGGTGTAGAGCTGCGTGGTCATTAGGTCGAGCGAAGCCTTGTCAAAACGCTCGAGCTCATGTTCCTCGCGGTTGAACGAGCGGATGGGCATAAGGCCGTCGAGCAGCTCGCGGGCGGTAAGGTTCACGCGGTCCACAAAGCTCTGCATCTTTTTGAACTTGGGCATGGTGAGGCCCATGAGCACGCCGACAACGGCCGAGACCGCGATGATGGCCACGGCGATGGTCCACTCCAGGCCGGTGTGGTTGGCCAGGACGCGCATGACGGCGACGATGCCCATGACGGGGGCCATCAGGCACATGCGGATAAACAGGGTTGCGGCCATCTGGATCTGCTGAATGTCGTTGGTGCAGCGGGTGATGAGCGAGGCCTGGCTAAACTTGCCCACCTCGGCCGGCGAGAAGTGCATAACCTTGTTGAAGGTCTCGCGGCGCAGATCGCGGGCGATGGAGCAGGCGGTGCGCGACGCCACGGCACCGGTCAGGATGGTGGCGACGAGCGACACCAGGCACAGCCCAAACATCGTGGTCGCCATGCGGCTCAGGTAAGCGTTCTGCACGTCGGCGGGGTCGATGCCCTGCGCTTTGTACTCTTCTTGTACGTAGGTCACGGCGCGCTGGGTCACGATGGAGCCCGACATGGAGCCCATTTTGTCTGCCATATCGTTGGCGCCCTCGACGAGCTTGCCCTGGTCGATTAGGCCGCCTTCAACGCCTAGACGCAGGCTCTTCATGGTGATCTTGCCACCGTCGGCATCAATCTGCTTTTGCATGTTCTGCGCCGCTGCGGCCTTCTGCTGCATCTCGGCGAGCTGCTCGGGCGTCATCGCCGCCATCTGCTCGGGGGTGGGCATGGCCTGGGCAGCGTTGTTGTCTTTCTCGCTGGACGAGCCCATCATGTCGCCCATGGAGTCGGCGTCAATGCCCTGGTTGAACGAAAGGACGACAGTCTCGGGCAGGCTCATAATGTCGGCAATCTTGCTGCCATCGGCACGCTCTTCCTCGGTGCCCTTGTACGTTCGAATGCCGTTATTGTCCGCCTTGCTAAACACGGCCTCCGCAGCTTTGGCGTCCTTGGCGCTCATGAAGAGTTCGAGGTCGTCGAGCGATTCGGCGCGAATGGTGTCGGGCACGGGCGAGGCGATGCCGCCTTGCTGCACGCCCACGTCGACGATGTCGCTCATATAGGTAGGCAGCGCCAGATCGGCGTTGCAGCTGATTACGATAAGTACGATAGCTGTGAACAGTGCCAGGACGTGCTTTTTAAAGAGCTTGAGAATCCTCACTCGGCATCTCTCCTTTCTTGATTGCGGTCGATAATTTCGTTGGCACGCCTAAGAAGGCGCACCATCTCTTGGGTATCTGTTTCGCCGAGCTGCTCGAGGAAAGCCGCGGTGCGGGCCTCGAATTCCCGACGTTTGATTTCGAGATCCTGGAATCCCTTGTCGGTCACTATGACGTGTACGCGACGACGGTCAGTCTTTGAGTGCTCGCGCTCGACCCAGCCCTTGGCCTCGAGGGCGCGCAGAATATTGGCGATGCGGGCGCTCGAGACCCAGGCGCGATCAGCGAGTTCGCTCGGCGTGAGCGAACCGCCGGCGAGTATGAGGGCGCGCATGACGGCCATCTCGCCGCCGAGGGCTTTGTCCGCAAAACGCGAAATGCGCTGATGCATGCTGCCGAACTCGGTAAGGAGCTGACGCCCAAGTTCACGGAAATCGGTATCTTCCACCGAAAACCCCTAACACTAGAAACTATTTCCGGTGAAAGATGATACCCTTGCACGCGTACCCTATGCGGTAGATTTTAGGACATGTCTAGAAAACTACCTTTAGGCGACCTCCGTGCACCGTCGGCACCAGCAAAGTTAGGGGTAGATCGTTAGGCATGTTCCAAAGCCTACTCAGAGGCACTTTACCCTGATAAAGCTGGCATAACAGCTAGAGCGAACGTCGTACAAAGGCAAGGAAAAATAACATACAAATCGGTGAACGGTAGTTGTTCGCGCTCGCATTTCCTGCGGGTTTGTAAAAAACGCCCTTATGATATAAAAAAAGAAACATATAACAGCCCAGATGGAGAGGGTCGCTATGTTATCCTTCTCAAACGGGTGAAATCTTGGGTTTTGGGTTGTAGTTCCAAGGTGGACAAACGTTTTTCCTGCACCAACGTGTGGTGAAGAACGGAAGAAGCCGGTAGTGCAAGCCGAACATTCAAGAATTCAATAAGCAGCGGTGTGAGAGAGCGCCGCATTACACGTAACTAGGAGCGTGGTTACACAATGCAGGAGGCATGGGAAGGCTTCAAGGAAGGTATCTGGACGGGAGAGGTTGACGTCCGAGACTTCATCCAGAAGAACTACACCCCCTACGAGGGCGATGAGTCGTTCCTCGTAGGTCCGACCGAGCGTACCAAGGAGCTGTGGGGCGAGGTTCTCGACCTGTTGCTTAAGGAGCGCGAGCAGGGTGGTGTCCTCGATATGGACACCAAGACCGTCACGGGTATCGTGAGCCACCCCGCTGGCTACATCGATAATGCCCATCGCGACAAGGAGACCATTGTTGGCCTCCAGACCGACAAGCCGCTCAAGCGCGCGCTGCACGTCAACGGTGGTATCCGCATCGCTTGCCAGGCCGCCAGCCAGCACGGCTACAAGGTCGACGAGAACGTTGTCGAGCGCTACACCTTCGAGCGCAAGACCCACAACGCCGGCGTCTTCGATGTTTACACCCCCGAGATGCGTGCTTGCCGCTCGGCTCACATCATCACCGGTCTGCCCGATGGCTATGGCCGCGGCCGCATCATCGGCGACTACCGTCGTGTCGCCCTGTACGGTGTCGACTACCTGATTAAGGACAAGGAGGCCCAGAAGGCTTCCACCCCGACGGTCATGACCGCCGACAACATCCGCGATCGCGAGGAGCTGCAGGAGCAGATCCGCGCCCTCGGCGAGCTCAAGATGATGGCCGAGACCTATGGTTTCGATATTTCCAACCCTGCTACCAACACGCAGGAGGCCATCCAGTGGATGTACTTCGCCTACCTTGCTGCCGTCAAGGAGCAGAACGGCGCCGCTATGTCCATCGGCCGTACCTCTACGTTCATCGACATCTATGCTGAGCGCGACCTTGCCAACGGTACCTTCACCGAGGAGCAGATCCAGGAGTTCGTGGATCACTTCATCATGAAGCTCCGCATGGTCAAGTTTGCCCGTACCCCCGAGTACCAGGCCCTGTTCACCGGCGACCCGCAGTGGGTCACCGAGTCCATCGGCGGCATGGGTGTTGACGGCCGTACGCTCGTTACCAAGATGAGCTACCGCTATCTGCACACACTCGAGAACATGGGTACCAGCCCCGAGCCCAACATGACCGTTCTGTGGTCGACCCGTCTGCCCGAGAACTTCAAGAAGTTCTGCGCCAAGACTTCTGTCGCCAGCTCCTCGATCCAGTACGAGAACGACGACCTCATGCGCGTTTACCACGGCGACGACTACGGCATCGCCTGCTGCGTGTCCTCCATGCGCATCGGCAAGGAGATGCAGTTCTTCGGCGCCCGCGCCAACCTGGCCAAGTGCCTGCTGTACGCACTCAACGGCGGTGTTGACGAGGTCTCCAAGAAGCAGGTCGGCCCCAAGTATCGCGCCGTCGAGGGCGATACGCTCGATTACGACGACGTTGTGGCCAAGTACAACGACATGATGAAGTGGCTCGCTGGCGTGTACGTCAACTCGCTGAACATCATCCACTACATGCACGATAAGTACTGCTACGAGCGCATTCAGATGGCTCTGCACGACAAGCACGTGCACCGCTGGTTCGCTACGGGCATCGCTGGCCTTTCCGTCGTGGCTGACTCCCTGTCCGCCATCAAGTACGCCAAGGTCCACCCCGTCCGTGACGAGAACGGCATCATCGTCGACTTCGAGACCGAGGGCGAGTTCCCCAAGTACGGTAACGACGACGACCGCGTCGACCAGATCGCTCACGACGTTGTGCACCAGTTCATGGAGTACATCCGCATGAACGACACCTACCGCAACTCCGTGCCCACGACCTCGGTTCTGACCATTACCTCCAACGTCGTGTACGGTAAGAAGACCGGCTCCACGCCCGACGGCCGCAAGGCTGGCCAGCCGTTCGCCCCGGGTGCTAACCCCATGCACAAGCGCGATAGCCACGGCGCCATCGCTTCGCTGTCTTCGGTTTCCAAGCTCCCGTTCCGCGATGCTCAGGACGGCATCTCCAACACCTTCTCCATCATCCCGAGTGCGCTCGGCAAGGAGGACCAGGTGTTCTTTGGCGATATCGACCTTGATCAGCTGGGCGAGTAACTATTGTTAGTGCTATACTAACAATAACGATTACTGATTAGCGCGCCGGTTTCGGCCGGCGCCTATTAATCGAAGGAGACACATTATGAAGGTTTCTGAAGTTTCCGAGACCCAGGCCGATAACCTGGTCCACATGCTCGACGCTTACGCCGAGAAGGGTGGCCACCACCTGAACATCAACGTCTTCAACCGTGAGACGCTGCTCGACGCTCAGGCTCACCCCGAGAAGTATCCGCAGCTGACCATCCGCGTTTCCGGCTATGCCGTGAACTTCCACACGCTCACCAAGGAGCAGCAGGACGAGGTCATTGCGCGTACCTTCCACGACAAGTTCTAAAGGGGTTTAACTCCCGCAGGATCGCCGGGCCGCTTTGGGTTACTTTCCAAAACGTCCTCGGACATGCAAAGGGCTCCGCTGCGCGCTTCGCGCGGCGGAGCCCTTTGCGTCCTGCGGAAATGTTTTGGAAAGTAACCCAAAGCGGCCCGGCGGGGGTCCTGTGTAGTCACCCTTTAGGCGGAACTCTCCTAATTATTTGGATGAGTCGTTTACTTACTTGTGCTGTTACCGTCTTCCCGCTGTTGTTGGGGTATGCTTTGTTCGTATGTAAACGTATGACATGTTGATGGGGGAGGGTGCTATGGCTCGCGAGGGCGCTCGTTCTAAGGATTCTGCTAAGCCTGGCATCAAGGAAGTTGCAGCGGTGGCGGGGGTTTCGCCTACTACGGTATCTCGCGTGCTGAATAATCGCGGCTATATTAGCCAAGAGACCCGCGATAAGGTCCATGCCGCGATGGAGCGCATCAACTATACGCCCAACGATATCGCCCGTGCCATGCTCAACGGTCGCCTTAATCTTATCGGTATGATCGTTCCCTTTGTGAGCAGCCCGTTCCATGCTCAGGTTGTGCAGGCGGTCGAGCGCACGTTGGCGGAAAATGGCTTTAAGATGTTGCTGTGCAACAGCGCCAATCGACCCGATCTTGAGCGTTCCTATATCGACATGCTCCGCCGCAATATGGTCGACGGCGTCATCGTCAACTCCCTCAATATCGGTGCCGAGGCATATGCCGAGATGGGCTTGAGCCTGGTTGGCATCGACTGCGATCTTGGCGAGGGCTCTGTCCAGATTGCAAGTGACAGCTATGGCATTGGCGAGCTCGCCACGCGCCGTCTGATTGATGACGGCTGCAGGCGTATCCTGTGCCTGCGCAGCAATAGCCGCATGCGCATGCCTGCCAATAAGCGTACCGATGCCTACCTCGATGTTGTTGAGCAGGCCGGCTTGTCCGCGCTTGTCCGTGAGGTTGAGTTCGTTAAGCCCGACGACGAAAAGGGCGCGGTCGTTGCGAAGATCCTCGATGAGAACCCCGATATTGACGGCATCTTTGCGGGAGACGATACGATGGCGGCCATCTGTCTCAACGTGATGAAGCAGCGCGGCTTGAGCGCTCCAGACGACATTAAGGTCGTGGGCGCGGATGGTGCCCGCCGCACTATGACGTTTATGCCTGACTTAACAACCGTACGTCAAGATATCGATCGCATCGGAGAGCTCGCGGCGCAATCCATCATTGCTCTTATTAACGGTGAAAAGCCCGAGTCGAATATCAAGCTTCCCGTTGAGCTTATCGAGGGCAAAACCGCGTAGTTCATCCCGTGCCAAAAGAATTCCTCAAACGCCTCTGATGACCGTTCACCGGCATATGTCAACCGTTTGCCGACGACTGGAACTGCGAAAAGACGTATTGGTGTGAAAACGTTTGACATATGAAAACGATTGACATATCTTGCCATTGTACCGAGTTAGTATGTCGTGGAAAGGAAGTCTCGGATGCACAAGGTGTATTACCAGCCTGAGGGAATTTGGGTAGGCGACATCATGCCGTACGGCGAGGACGGCACGTTCTATCTCTATCATCAGCGTGACACGCGTAACCCCGAACCTTTCGGAGAGCCGTTTGGCTGGGCACTCGCTACGACCAAGGATTTCGTCAACTACAAGGACTTTGGCGAGAGCCTTGAGCGTGGCGGCGACGAGGAAGTCGACCAGTACATTTATGCCGGCACGGTGTTTAAGGTGGGCGACAAGTACCATGCGCTCTACACTGGTTGCAATCGCGATAAGGTCCGCGCACGTTTGATGAAGCAGGTTCTTCTTCACGCAACGAGCGACGACGCCGTCAAGTGGGAGAAGAACATCGCCGAGACGCTGCTTCCGCCCCAGGAGGGTTACGATGACCGCAACTGGCGCGATCCCTTTGTGCTTTGGGATGAGGAGAACGAAGAGTACATGCTCATCCTCGGCACGCGTGTGGGCGAGGACAAGCGTCTGATGACCGGCCGCCTGGTCAAGTTCACCTCCAAGGATCTGACCAACTGGGAGTTCCAGGGCGACTGGTGGAACCCGGGCCTGTACACCATGTTTGAGATGCCTGATCTCTTTAAGATGGGCGACTGGTGGTACCTCGTCTTTTCCGAGTACAGCGACGGCAACAAGACCCGTTACCGCATGTCCAAGTCCATCAACGGTCCTTGGATTACCCCCGCTGACGACTCCTTCGACGGCCGCGCGTACTACGCCGCTCGCACCGCATTCGATGGCGAGCGTCGCGTTCTCTTTGGTTGGGTTCCTACGCGTGACGAGGGCGGCGACCCCAGCTCTTACCTATGGGGTGGCACCTTTATGCCCCTCGAGATCGTTCAGCGTGCCGACGGAACGCTCGGCACCAAGCTCCCCGACAGCATGCTTGGCGCCTTTGGCGAGGCTAAGGCAGTCGAGACCTTTGAGCTTTCCTGCGAGTCGGGCAAGGTCGAGCAGGTGCTCGCCGCGGATGCCGGCTCCACCTACTTGCTCGATGCCGACATTGAGCTCGGCGGTAACGCTGCCGGCTTCTCGGTCAAGTTCGCCGAGGACGCCGAGACCGGTCTTGCCTATGAGTTCCGCGCCAACCTGCGCGAGGGCAAGCTCGAGTTCACGCCGGCTCCCCAGTACCCGTGGTTCCAGGTCAACAACATGGGCCTCGAGCGTCCGTTGTTCTTTAAGGGCGAGGGCACTCACCATGTGCGTCTGGTCGTCGACGACGACATCGCGACCATCTTTGTCGATGATGTTGCGCTCAACGCTCGCTTCTGCAACAAGCAGGGCCAGGGTGTGGCGCTTACCGTCACCGACGGTGCGCTCAAGTGCGCAAACGCAACGATCGCGTCTCTGTAGCGGCAACGAACCGTTTTATGATTTAGAAAAGGAATGGAGAGGAACATGGACTACAAGGCAGTGTCCCAGCAAGTCGTCGACAACGTCGGCGGACTGGAGAACATCGAGGGCGCCACGCATTGCGTGACCCGTCTGCGTCTGGTGCTCAAGGATACGAGCAAATACAACAAGGCCGAGCTCGAGAACATCGATGGCGTCAAGGGCGTGCTGTACAACAGCGGCCAGCTCATGATCATCTTTGGTACCGGTACCGTCAACAAGGTTTACGACGCCTTTATGGCTCTGACTGGCGTCAAGGAGATCAGCGCTTCCGAGGTCAAGGGTGCCGAGGCGGACAAGAAAGGCAAGTTCTTCTCGGTCCTCAAGGTGTTCTCGGACATCTTTATCCCCATCATTCCTGCCTTCGTCGGTGCCGCTATCATCATCGGCCTTAAGTCGCTGATCGTTGCCAACGGCCTCTTTGGCATGGAGGGCAGCCTCGCCGATCACAGCGAGTTCCTCAAGAACCTCGCAAGCTTCTTTGCCATTATCGCCACCACGTTCGACTACCTGCCTGTCCTGGTTATGTACAGCGCGGTCAAGCGTTTTGGCGGTAACCCGATCCTGGGCATCCTCGTCGGTATCGTCATGGTTCACCCGAGCCTCATGAACCGCAACACGTTCGTTATGGACCCGACGGGTGCTGAGTACTGGAACTTCGGTCCGCTATCCATTCCCATGGTTGCTTTCCAGGGCGGTGTGTTCCCCGCAATCCTGACTGCCTGGTTTATGGCTAAGGTCGAAAAGATTGCCCAGAAGTACATCCCCGAGGTCGTTTCGTTCGTCTTTGTCCCGACCGTTACCCTGATTCTTGCTAACGTTGCCCTGTTCACCGTGTTCGGCCCGCTCGGCAACCTGATCGGTGACGTCCTCGCCGGCGTAATCGATATCCTGTACAACAGGATGGGCGTCTTTGGTGCCTTTGTCTTCGCCGCGTTCCTGCAGCCGCTCGTCGTTACCGGTACGCATCAGTTCATCCAGGGTATCGAGGCAAACCTTGTTGCCACGACTGGCTTCAACTACATCCAGGCCATCTGGTCGGTTTCCATCATCGCCCAGGGCGGCGGCGCCATCGGTATGTACCTCATTCACAAGAAGCACTCCAAAGAGCGCAACATCTGCATGTCGTCCTTTATCCCGACGCTGGTCGGAATCTCCGAGCCCGCTATCTTTGCTGCAAACATGCGCTATTCGATCATTCCGTTCATCTGCGCATGCATCGGTGCAGGCTGCGGCGGTGCCTTCGTCAAGCTCTTTGAGGTGCGCGCTATCGGTCAGGGTCTGACCGGCGTGCTTGGCCTGCTCATCGTCACGCCCGAGACCCTCGTGTGGTATGTGGCTGGCAATCTCATCGCCTTTATCGTGCCGATCGTCTTGATCTTTGCCTACAACAAGGCAAAGGGCGTGCCGACCACCGATGAAGAGGGCGCTGGCGCTGGCTTCGACGTTAGCTTCTAGTTGAGCCGTTCAGTGTAATCTGAGGATAAGTCCATTTGAGGAAGGGCGTTCGACTCGTGTGAGTCGAGCGTCCTTCCCCATAGACGAGAAAGTCAACGGCGATGTTAAATCAAAAAAACAAGGTGACACGCGCGGACTATGAGCAGTGGCGTGTCGGACAGGATGAGACGGCGGCTCGCATCGCGTCCGACCCCGATAGGCTTCTGTTCCATGTGGAGCCTGAGCTTGGCTGGCTCAACGACCCCAACGGTTTGGTTCAGATTGGTGATACGTATCACATCTATCATCAATACGATCCGTTCGATGCTGCGCATGGCGGTCCAGTGCTTTGGAACCATCTGACGACAAAGGATTTTGTGACGTACGAGAATCACGGCCCCGTGCTGTTCCCCGATTCCGATTTGGATTCGAGCGGAGCGTATTCTGGTTCTGCCTTTGTACGTGATGGCAAGATTCACTACTTCTATACCGGCAACGTCAAGCATTTTGACCGCGATGATTACGACTACGTGTTGACGGGCCGTGAGCAAAACCAGATTCATATGGTTGCCGAGAATCCCGACGAATTGGGCGAGAAGCGCATGGCTGTTGGACCAGTCGATTACCCCGACGATATCGGTACGCACGTGCGCGACCCCAAGATCCTTGAGCACGATGGTATCTACTACATGGTTCTGGGCGCTCGTACGAAAGACGACCGTGGCTGCGTGCTTGTCTATACCTCGCGCAATCTTGAGGACTGGAGCTATGCGACGCGCATTGAGCTGGGCGAGAAGTTTGGCTTTATGTGGGAGTGCCCCGATCTGTTTGAGCTCGATGGCGAGCTTATTCTCGTTTGCTGTCCGCAGGGTGTGCCTGCCGATGGTTGGCGTTACCGCAATCCGCATCAGTGCGTGTGGTTCCCCATCGAGGCCGATTGGGAGGCGCCGAGCTTTAAAATCGTCGGGCAGGGCATGCCCCCAATGGTCGATGCCGGTTTTGATTTCTATGCTCCGCAGTCCTTTGAGGATGCTGCAGGCCGGCGTTTGATGATCGGATGGTCGGGTTGCCCCGACGCGACGGCAGAAAACCCGACGGTGGCGCGCGGGTGGCA
This sequence comes from uncultured Collinsella sp., assembly GCA_902497025.1. Classification (GTDB taxonomy): domain Bacteria; phylum Actinomycetota; class Coriobacteriia; order Coriobacteriales; family Coriobacteriaceae; genus Collinsella. The sequence continues at coordinate 135,935 of CABVDJ010000003.1, forward strand.
GTGCGCGTTGACGGTGCCGCGAGAGCTGAGCATACGCGATGGTAAGCTCTGCCAGCAGCCGGCGCACGAGATTGAGAGGATGCGCGGCGACTGCGTTCGCGCGACAGGCGGTGAAACCGTTGAGGAGCCGGGCCGCCTGTTTGATCTTGTGGTTTCCTGTGAAGGCGCCAAGATGGTCGAGCTCGAAATCCGCAAGGGTGTCTTTGTGCATTATGCGGACGGGATGCTTTCCCTCGACATGGGTAATGAAGGCTATGGGCGAGACCGGAGGTCGATTGAGCTCAGTGAACTTCGCGACCTGCGCATACTTTCGGACACTACGATGGTCGAGATTTTTGCCAACAGCGGCGAGGCGGCACTTACGAGCCGTACCTATTCGCCGGCGGTTTCGGCGATGGGGTTGCATGCCGAGGGTGCGGCGTCGATGGATTTCTACCGCCTCGCTCATTAACCGTGCATGGAGCACGATTGGACTTGTTGGGCGGAATGTGTCGCAGTTGCCGCGGCCAGCTACCGCTTATCGCGTATAGCGACCGTTTGCGGAATAAGTAACACTCCTTAATAAACCGTGTAGAATCTCAAATAAGCACGGAGTTTTCCAGGGAGACGCTGTCCTTTGTTGTGTGCAAGGGACGGCGTCTCTTTGGCGCTTGGAGGCCGTTCTACAGCAGGACGGTGGACGTGCGTCATATATTGAAAAGCCAATGTCGAGATGGGTCGTGATAAGAATGGGCAAGTATGTAATCGTGGTTGAGTCTGGGTCGGATGTAACGCCGGAGCTCTGCGAGCGCTACGGCATCGTGCGCGTGCCCATGCATGTCACGATTGGTGACGAGACCGTCGAGGACGGCTCGATCGATCCGCTCGAGATTTATTCGCGCTGCAACGAGTTTGGTGTGATGCCCAAGACCAGTGGCTGTTCGCCAGCGGATTTTGCGCATGTGTACGACCGCATCCATGCCGAGCAACCCGACGCGACTATTTTGCATCTTGCATATTCCGAGGCCACGACCTGTTCGCATCAGTCCTCTAAGATTGCGGCTCAGGGGCGCGACTACGTGTTCTCCATGGACACGCGCTTTGTCTCGGTGGGCCAGTCGCTCGTTGTCGTCGAGACCGCCAAATACATCGAGGCTCACCCCGATGCCACCGTCGACGAGATCTTTGCATTTACGAACTCCGTCATGGACCGCGTGCTGCTGGGCTTTGTTCCTACGGACCTTGCCTTCCTTAAGGCGGGCGGTCGCTTGTCCAACGTCGCGTTCCTGGGCGCCCATCTGCTCAAGATTAAGCCCTGCATTGAGGTAACGGGCGGCAAGTTCGTGGCGACCAAGAAGTTCCGCGGCTCTATGCTCAAATGCGCCCGTGCCTTTATTGACCACATGGTTGCCAAGGGCGAGATTGACTACTCGCACATTGGCCTGGCGTATTCGGTAGGCCTTTCCGAGGAGCTGCGCGACGACATGGAAATCTATGCGCACGACCTGGGCTTTAAGGACGTTACCTGGACTCAGGTCGGCGGCGTTATCTCGAGCCATTGCGGCCCGACTGCCTTCGGCGCGGTGCTCACGCTCAAGGCGTAAGGCCTGGTGCCTATCAATATCTATTGCCTCGGCGGCGGGTGGGTTGTGATAACCTTCCCGCCGCTTTTGTGTGGGGCCAAATAGAACAACCCAATTGACCACTAAACCGTTTCACCATCATGCGTATGGGCTAGAATGGCTCTGGCATTTATGTAACTAAAACCAATGAGAGGCAAGGTAGCGGGAATGGCTGAGATGACACTCGAGGGTGTGGACGCTCGTCCCGAGGACTCTGCGTTTGCCCTGGGTCGCGTGCATTCGATTGAGACGATGGGAACGGTCGATGGACCCGGCATCCGCTTTGTGGTGTTTGTTCAGGGCTGCCCCATGCGCTGTGCGTATTGCCACAACCCCGATACCTGGTCGGTCAACGGCGGCACGATGGTGACCGTCGAGCACCTCATGGACGAGTTCCAGAGTAACCACGAGTTCTATCGCAGCGGCGGAATTACGGTTTCGGGCGGCGAGCCGCTTCTGCAGCCCGAGTTTTTGGCCGACCTGTTCCGTGCAATGCACAACAACCTCGATGGCCGCGTGCATACCTGCTTGGATAGCTGCGGCTATGCGTTCGATCCCGCGCATCCCGAGAAGTTCGATGCCGTACTCAACGAGACCGATATGGTGCTGCTCGACATTAAGCACGCCGATCCCGTCGAGCATAAAAAGCTGACCGGTTGCGATCCCGCACGCATTCTGGCGTTTGGTGATGAGCTCGCGCGTCGCAAGATTAAGGTCGTTATCCGCCACGTGGTGGTGCCGGGCATTACCGACACGGTGGAGGAGTGCGAGGCGCTCGGTCGCTTGATTGCCCCGTGGCATAACGTGGTCGGCCTGGAGATGCTGCCGTATCACACCATGGGTGTCGTCAAATACGAGCAGTTGGGGATTCCCTATAAGCTTGAGGGCGTGCCCCAGATGGATACCGCACGTATGCCCGAGTTGCGCAATGCCGTTATGGCCGGCATGAAAGAGCGCCGTGCGGAGCTAAAAAACGCCATCGGCTAGCGTGCCATTTTCGTTCCCCAAGGGCACTCATTGGGGACAGACTTAAATGAGTGCCCCTGGGCACCAAGTTGATTGCTAAAGAGCCCCGTCCTTAAAAGACTGCTCTCTGGGTTGCGGTGAGATGCGCAACAGAATCGTGCCATTTGGATAAATACGCTTGTGGTTTCTTTAAAGACACCTTAAACGCCGCTGAATATCTTTGGAAAGAAATGCCTGCTCGGTATCATACTGCTCGTATATAAACGGTGGCAGTCAGGAGACCACGTGCGAAACATCGCATCGCGGGACGAGTATGTGCCGCAGCATGGCAGCAGATATAAGACGAAGGGCACGTCTTCGCGTGGCCTTGCCGGCGCTCGCATCCGCGTGAGGAAGATTGCCGCCATTGGGATGCTAACGTCGGCGGTTATTATCCTCGGAATTACCGTTAAAACCTACGCCTCGGAGCGAACGGTGCGCCCAGATGCGTCAACGGTACAGCTGCAAAACGAGAAGGTTTCAAAGTCCAAAGCGTCGGCAGATCAAGCTCTGTCGACGGCAGATCTCAAGACGAGACTTTCGAAGGCGGACTTCAACGATATCCCTTCGGGTGATACCGTTCGGACCTTCTCGTTGGTGGATAACAAGACTCCTGCCTTGGAGGATGAGAGCCTTGCCTCGCTCCAGGATGCCCTGTGTCGGGCGCAGGAGCTGGGCGACGTGGGTGTAGTGTTCTACGACCTATCGAGCGGTAGGGGCGTGACGTATAACGCCGATGTCGAGGTGTATGGAGCGAGCAGCTACAAAGCGCTGTATGCGCTCTATATTTGCGAGACGTTGGTCGAATCGGGGCGGGTGTCGCTCGATGGGCCTTTAGCCACGTATGGTGGTTGCAGCATGGGCTGGCAGACGGTGCGCGACCTTATCGAGAATGCCGTCGCCAACTCAGACAACGATTCGTTTATCGCGTTACGCGCGGCGTTTGACCATGATGGCTATGAGGATTGGATTGCCAATCTGGGTGTTGATGACGAAACGGCACTGAATCCGATGAGTGATTTTCCGACCTACTGCCCGCGCACTTCTGCGAGGTTATGGCGCGAGATGAGCGAGTATCTGAGCATGGATACCGAGACTTCACAGTGGTTGTCAGGCCTTTTGGCATCAACATCGCGCTCGTTTATTCGCGATGGCATTGCGGACGATCAGGTCTTGGTGCGCAACAAAGCGGGTTGGATCAGCGAGGACGGCTACTATTCGACATGCGATGCAGGCCTCATCGACATCGATGGCCGTACCTATGTCATGAGCGTCATGACATCGATGCCATCGAGCGACCAGTCGAGCGAGGTTACGGCTGCGATTGCAAAGGCTCTGTTTGATACGCGAGCTGCACTGGCTTAGCGTGTTCGTTTGGCGAGGTCAAACAAAATGCTGGTACCATACCTTGGTTGAGAATTTCGTATAGGTTTGGGGAATGGTATGGCTACCATCGCGATTATCGGTGCGCTCGAAAAAGAGATCATGCAGATTGAGGAAGAGCTGAGCGACGTTTGCGAGGCACGGGAGGCAGGCTTGACCGTTGTGAGCGGTGAGCTCGACGGCCTGACAGTTGTCGCCACAACGGCGGGCATGGGCACGGTGAACGCCGCTGCTGCAACACAGCACCTCATTAGCAAGTATGCTCCGCAGGCTGTTGTGTTTTCGGGCATTGCGGGCGGTTTGAACCCCAAGCTCCATATCGACGACGTGGTCATTGGCAAACGCCTACGCTATCTGGATACCGATACCGCGCTTATCGCCGAGTCCGCACCGGGGCTCGAGGAGTTTGGCTCGACGCCCGCGCTGGTCGATATTGCCGCCGACGTGCTTGCTGAGCGTGGGTTTGTTGACGCTTCGAAAAATGCAGTCGCTTCGAACGAGGGCACCAAGCAGTTCCTGGTCGGCACGATTGCCACGGGTAACCGCTTTGTGACGGGCGCCACCATGCGCAACGACGCTATCGAGGCGACGCATGCCGATTGTGTCGGCATGGAGGGCGCGGCAATTGCCCATGTCGCAACCAAAAATGGTGTCGATTGCCTGGTGTTGCGCGCTATCAGCGATAATTGTGACGAGGCGTACGATGCAATTTGCGAGCGAGAGTTCGATCTGTTCGAGTACGCGCGTGTCGCAAGTGACATTACGCTCGATATCGTCCGCCGCATTGCCGCTGCGCAATAGCGCGTCTATTTGTAAGAACCTACGACCAAGGAGTGTCCATGGCCGATTCCATTAACTACCAGCTTGCCAAGTTCGTCGCCAGCTATGGCAAGGTTTCGCAGATTCCCGAGTCCACCTGCCCCGAGGTGAGCTTTGTCGGCCGCTCCAACGTGGGCAAGTCGTCGATTATGAACAAGCTATTTGGCCGCAAGAACCTAGTCAAGGTTTCCAGTACGCCGGGCAAGACGAGCAACATCAACTTCTTTGAGGCCGATGACGTGCATTTCGTGGACCTGCCGGGTTACGGTTTCGCCCGTCGCTCCAAGGCCGAGCGCGACCGCTGGGCCGAGCTTATCGGCGACTTTTTCGACTCCGAGCGCAGCTTTAACTTGGTGGTCTCGCTGGTGGACATTCGTCACGACCCCAGCAAGCTCGACCACGACATGATCGACTACCTACAGGGCAACGAGTTCAACTTTATCGTTTGCCTCACCAAAGCCGACAAGCTCAGCCGCACCCAGCAGGCCCGCCAGGCAGCAGCCATCAAAAAGCAGCTCAACGTCCCGGCCGAGAACGTGATCATCACAAGCTCCCAGACCGGCACCGGCATCGATGAGCTTAAGCGCCGCATTGCCGCGGCCTGCCTTTAGTCAGGCCGCGGCCCCTCAAAAGCTCCCATCTAGATCACCTCAGTGATAGTTATTGGTAAACTATCACTGAGGTGATATTTTTGGAGGTCGATATGGAGCTTTGGCACGGGTCGGACGTTGTTGTCGATCATCCATCGTTGGATAAATGCAGGCAATTCAATGACTATGGGCGCGGGTTTTATTGCACACCGCATGAGGAAATGGCAATGGAGTGGGCATGTCGGACCGAGTCTGATGGCATTGCCAATCGATATGAGCTTGATTTAGATGGCCTTGCGATTTTGGATTTGGAATCAGGTGAGTTCTCGATTCTCAACTGGCTTGCAATTCTGGCGAATAACAGAGAGTTTAATGTTTCAACGCCAGTAGCACGCGAGGGGCTTCGTTATCTGCTGGATAACTGCCTGATTGATATTTCTCCCTATGACGTTATTCGAGGCTATCGTGCAGACGATTCCTATTTCTCGTTTGCAAGACAGTTTGTCAACGGCATGATCTCGCTCAGGCAATTGCAGCGCATTATGTTTTTGGGGGATTTGGGCATTCAATATGCGCTTATGAGTGAGCGTGCATTCTCGGCGATTAAGTTCCGCGATTGGAAGCAGGCCTCGGGAGCTGAGTTTTATCCCAAACGATTTGAGCGAGAACAGAACGCTCGACGAAAGTACCTGGATACGGTAAACGGATTTGACTCTGATGGTGTCGACATTAGGGATTTGATGGCAGGAAGGGTTGATTTAAATGATCCAAGAGTTAACGGATTGTGGGCCGAGTAGGACATACCCCGTCTACTACCTTGAGGATGCAATGAACAACCTCGGCGACTGCTTTGACTATGCCGTTAACGATTATGGGGCAGAAGGATCGGAAGTTGCTGAACTCTTTTGCCTGAGCGGCGTAGCTCGCGAGTTCGAACGCGGCAACGCATGGGTAGTGTCGGGAAAATCGGGCGTTGAGCTGTTCGCGCTTATCGCCGAAAGGTCGGGCTATCAATCAAGGCCGATGCCAAATCGAACCTACCGATTCGAAAAGACACCGGAATATTGGACAGGCTGGATATTGGCATACCTTCAGTGGCGCCTAGGAGAGTCTTTCGAAGATTTGCTGCATGTCGTTCCATTCGATGTGCTACGCAGCCTGTACTACCCCTGGCACGAAGCCTCGGAGGAACGCGTGGCTCGTCTCGTCTGCGATATGGCGAAGAAAGCGTCCAGGCAAACCAAACTTGCGTTAGCAAGAAAGAGGCTCAAGAAAACCCAACAAGACCTGGCATACGAATCGGGTGTGTCACTCCGCTCAATCCAAATGTACGAGCAGCGCCAGAGAAACATCAATGAAGCTTCGGTTACAAGCGTAAGAGCCATAGCAAAAGCCCTCCACTGCAACATCGAGGACCTCCTAGAACCAGTCTTCGAATACAAAGAAACCAGCGCCGTCTAAACCAAGCACACAGCCGATGCCCGCCTCTAGGAAGTGCTCCAGCCTAGCAAGAGCCCCTACCAATAAAAAGCCAAACTATCAGCCCGGCGCCTTTCCAGAGCGTAGGTCCCTGTAGCCGCTGCCGGCGAAGCTAACATAGGGGAGGCCAGGGGGCTTTGCCCCCAAATCTTTCCGCAGGACGGCAGGACCC